>JANPKW010000041.1:0-38562 GCA_031426255.1 Gemmatimonadaceae bacterium
GGCGTCGCAACCGGAAGCCCGCTCACTGGCGTGTGCAGGCCCGCCGCCATGAACCAGTTCCACGCAAAATGCGCCATCGTTGCGGCCCATAGACTTCCAGTTGCAAGGAATACCGCGCCCAGAAAGAACCCGGCGAGCATCACGATCAGAATCGATTGCGCGTCGGATCCCGGATTCTGCACGTGCAGCAGCCCGAAAACTATGCTGGTCGCGATCAGAGTCCACTTGGAGCCGATCGCTTCCCTCAGAACCGCAAAGACGTATCCACGCAGAAGCAATTCTTCCCCGAACGCTGCAGGAAAAAGGTTTGCAAAACTGATTGCGGCAGCCGCCCACCAGCTGCCGGGCTCTGACGGGACTGCATCGAGTTGGCCAGCAAGCAACAGAAGGATTGAAGGGATCGCGATCGGGATCAGGCCAAGGGCAGAGCCGGAGGTCAGCTTCCCGATCGCGGCCGAACGTCGATCCAGGCCAACGTAGCTCCACGATTCATTGTCCACCCAGCGAAGCATCACCGCAGTAGAGGCAATGAAACCCAGGGAGACAGCCCATTCCGATACGAGAGGCGTGTAGCCGCGTGCGGCAACGATTTCATCGATTCCGCCTTCGAGCAGGCCGGCAAGCACCAATGTCGCTGCGCTGATGACAACAAAGAGTATGATGCGCCACGGGGCGCGCAGCCGGCGCCCCGTGGAGAAGAGGAGACTCGCCGCGTTCAACGAGGTTCAGCCAGTGCGCTCGACACTCAGCGCCACGGCATCACCGCCACCTAGGCACAGCGTCGCAAGTCCGGTGCGGGCACCTCGATCCTTCATCGCATACAACAGGGTCGTGAGCACGCGAGCGCCACTCGCTCCAATCGGATGACCGAGCGCAATCGCGCCGCCATTTACATTGACGCGACTCCAATCCCATCCAAGTCCCGCTCCATCAGCAAGCGCCTGCGATGCAAATGCTTCGTTCGCTTCAATGAGGTCGTAGTCGCTGATCGTCGTGCCGGCTTGTTTCATGAGGTTGCGAACGGCGAAGATCGGCGCGAAAAACAGCTCCTGCGGCTCAGTTCCGCCCGTTGCGTAACCGGTGATGCGGCCCAGAATCTCGAGTGAGTGTTTCTCAGCATATTCCTCCGAAACGACTACCACTGCTGCTCCGCCATCGTTCAGCGATGACGCATTTCCCGCAGTAACAGAGAGATCAGCGTTGTCGCCCTTCCCCGGGAACGCTGGCTTGAGCTTTGTGAGCGTTTCTGCCGTCGTATCCTTGCGCGGGCTTTCGTCAGTGTCGACAACGGTGTTTCCCTTCTTGCCAGCTATCTCGACGGGTACGATCTCGGCCTTGAACCGCCCGCCCTCGATTGCAGAAATCGCCTTCGAGTGCGACTCCGCCGAAAACTTGTCCTGATCCTCCCGCGTCGCGCTCGTCTTGCGCGCCGTATGCTCGGCGTGACCGCCCATGTGCACGTCACACGATGCGCACCAGAGCCCATCCTTAATCATGCCGTCGACAATCTTCTGGTCGCCCAGCTTCGTCCCGTTGCGCATACCATAGATGTAGTATGGCGCGTTCGACATGGACTCCTGCCCCCCGGCCACGACTACCTGTTTGTCGCCCGCCTTGATCGCCTGGGCCGCAAGCATCACGGCCTTGAGTCCGGAGCCGCAGACCTTGTTGATAGTGAGCGCAGACACCGTGGCCGGAATGCCCGCCTTGAGTGCCGCCTGCCGGGCGGGCGCCTGGCCTGAGCCACCTTGAAGCACCTGGCCCATAATCACCTCCTCGATGTCAGCATGCTCGACCCCGGCGCGCTTTACCGCTTCGCGGATGGCGATTGCGCCGAGCTCGGGAGCCGAGAGCGAGGAAAGGCCGCCGAGGAATCTGCCAATTGGCGTTCTCGCGGCAGAAACGATGACTGGGGTGCGGGATTTATCGTTCATTTTCTTTCTGGCCGTTGGATAGACTCAGAAAAATAAACTGCTAGCGGGATTGGCGGCGTTGGAAGGCCGCTTAAACGCCAAGATGCCGGAGGTACGGGGGGGGAAAAGAAGTTTTTGAAGTGCCAGGCACTATAACCTTTGTAAAACTCCTGATCCTTCAAAAACTCCTTTCCCAGCGTACTTCCAGCATGCTGGAATTCACAACGGAGCTATTCACGCCAATGATCGGTGCCTGTCGATCCATGCGGTCCATAGAAGGATTACAGCAGTTGCGATTAGCGCCGACACCCAGATGACGCCAACTGACGGCGGCGCAGATGGATCGAACGAGTCGAAGACGAAAAACGCGAGAAGAAATGCGACAAGCGCCCACAATGCCCATCGCCCGATTGCATCCTTTGCTTTTGTTGCACTGACATACATGGCCACCCCGCCGACGAACATCACGATCTCGATGATCATCGTCGCGGTCACGTTGTTCCACAGGGCTAACCCGTACTTCGGTCCACCCGGATAAATCGGCATGTCAGGCGCGTGGGTTATCCAGTCGAGGAACCAGTGACTGACCACGAGCGTGCCGATGACCGCCCAGATCCTGCCGCCGTCGATGCGCTTTCTGAAAAATGCGCCAAGCAGCCCGCCCCATATCACGAGCATGAGAAGACTGTGCGACCACGGATAACTCACGAACTCGAGGGGCGTGTAGACAGTATTGCCGGGCGCTATTCGCACATGCTCGGCGCCGATACCGACCAGCACCGGCCAGAGAACATCCGCAAACAGCCCCGCAAACATGAGCGCCGGCAGCGATGCGCGCGGGGCGAGCTTCTTACCGGCGAAACCGACCGCGAAATGACCGATGAACAACCGACCTCCCGCCCGTCGGGCGAGCTACAGGGTCAACGAACGGGTCGCAATCTGCTGCTCTACCCTGCTGATGAACTCCGCTACCGGAATGACATCCTGCTTCTTACCCGCCCCACGCAGACGCAGCGCGAGCGAATCGCTCTCAGCTTCCCGTTTACCGACAATCGCCATGTAAGGGATCTTGAGTGTCTCTGCTTCGCGAATCCTGTAGTTCAACGTCTCGCTTCTGTCGTCGAGATGAACACGCGCGCCCGCCTTCGCGAGCTTGTCGGTGAGCGAACGCACAGCATCCGCGGCATCATCGGAGATCGGAATGACACGCACCTGCTCGGGCGCAAGCCACACCGGGAACGCGCCGGCATAATGCTCGATGAGCCCGCCGACGAATCGCTCCATGGAACCGACCAGAACACGATGCAACATCGTCGGACGATGCGGCGTGTTGTCGGAACCGGTGTACTCGAGCTCGAACCGCTCTGGGAGATTGAAGTCCAGCTGCACGGTCGGCCCCTGCCACTTTCTGCCGATTGCGTCGATGAGCTTGAAGTCGAGCTTGGGTCCGTAAAAGGCACCGCCGCCCTCGTCGATCGTAAACTCCTGACCGCGCTCGCGCATGACACTCGCAAGAGTTTCCTCTGCATTGCGCCACACGTCCACAGAACCGAGCGCTTTCTCGGGCATCGTTGAAAGCTCGATCGAGTACGGATAACCGAACGTCGTGAGCATTTCGTCGACGAGGTCGAGCAAGCGCCCTATTTCGGCAGGCACCTGATCCGCCGTACAGAAGACGTGCGCATCATCCTGCGTGAATCCGCGCACCCGCAGCATTCCGTGAAGCACGCCGCTTCGCTCGTAGCGATACACCGTGCCGAACTCCGCATATCGAATCGGCAGATCGCGATACGACCGGGACTTCGACTGAAAGATGCAGATGTGCCCGGGACAATTCATCGGCTTTGGCCTATACGCGGCCCCCTCGACTTCCATCGCGCCGAACATGTTCTCGCGAAAGTTCTCGAGGTGACCCGAGATCTGGAAAAGTTTTTCGCTGACGATGTGCGGCGTGTATACCAGATCGTACCCGTGGCGCAGAATCAGGTCACGCTCGTAGACCTCGATCTCGTTCCTGATGATCGCACCGCGCGGATGCCAGAGAATGAGTCCGGGACCTACACGCTGGTCTGTGGAATACAAGTCGAGCTGTTGACCGAGAAGCCGATGATCGCGCCGCTTTGCCTCTTCCAGGCGGTGGAGATACGCGTCCAGATCATCCTTGCTGAACCACGCCGTAGCGTAGATTCGCTGGAGCATCTGCCGCTTTTCGTCACCGCGCCAATAAGCCCCCGCCGTGTGCAGAAGCTTGAAGTGCCTGAGGTACGACGTGTCCGGTACGTGGGGGCCGCGGCAGAGGTCGATGAACGGACCATCAGTGTATGTCGAGATGATCTCCGACTCACTGAACTCGCCCAGGCGCTCGAGCTTGAGCGGATCGTCAGCGAATTTCTGACGCGCTTCAGTCTGGTCGACCTCGGCACGAACGAATGGGAATTTTTCGCTGATGACCTTCCGCATCTCGGCTTCGAACTTCTCGAGGTCGTCAGGCGTGAACGGCTCCTCGACTTCGAAGTCATAATAGAAGCCGTCTTCGATCGATGGGCCGAAGCCGATTTTTGCATCGGGGCGCAGCCGACGGACCGCCGTTGCAAGAATGTGAGCCCCGGAGTGCCGTAGCACATCGAGAGCTTTTGCATCCTTCGCTGTCAGAACGCGGAAGGCGCCACCCGTTCTCAGCGGCGTGATGAGGTCCTGCACCTCGCCGTTTACCTCGACGGCCAGTGCATCTTTCAGGAGCCGCTGGCCGATCGAGCCAACCACATCGCGCGGCAAAGTGCCCTCCGCGACCTCGCGAACTGCACCGTCGGGGAGCGTAAGTGTCAACATTTCAGACATCGGATTTCCAGTGCCGCAGATGGCCTTTAACTTGCTTCGGTAAGCTATCCTTACACGATACCCTACGCCACAGGTCTCAACATATGTCGCCATTCAGATATCGCGATGAAGAATCGAATGCCGCTAGCGCGCTTTATGTTGCGCTCGGCGCCCTTGCCGGGTTTGCTGCCGGCGTCGTTGTCGCCCAGCAGTACGGCGGGATTTCGGGAATCACCGCGAAAATCCGCGACAGGATGGGAAGCGCGCGCAACGGTGCCGACGATGATTCCGATGGGCAGCTGGGCGCGCAGGCGCACGATCACGAGTACGATGAGGAAGAGTTTGACGACGGCTACGGTGACGATGGCGACGACGAGCCGCTGGACGCGACCGAGGAGCTCGAGGAACGCGTGCTCGAAGCGTTCCGAAACGACCCGATCCTTTCCGAACGTGCGATCGATATCGGCGCGATCGACGAAGGCATCGTCGAGCTGACTGGCTGGGTAAACGCTGACGACGAATCGCAGCAGGCGGTTGTGGTTGCGCGTGGCGTGATTGGTGTGGATACCGTAGTCAACCGCCTCGCCGTACGCGAGGATGAAGATCTCATGGACGAGCTGGCCGACCGCTACGAGGACGGCGACCCGTCACTTACCGAAGGGCAGTGGGAGGGTCAAAGCGTGGGCACAGGACGCAGACGCCAGGGAACCTCGGCGGAAATCGACAGGCATGAAGACCCCAGGCCCGAGCTCGAAGATGCGGTACTTTCGGAGGTGTATATCGATCCGGAGGAAGAGGCTGATCTGAAGGCTGAGCGGCGGAAGAAGGCGAAGGCAGCGCGTGGCGGCCGTGCTGACGGTTCACCGATCGCACCGACGGGCGTTCCAAAGGCCGATCACGTCGCAGATCCGATGAATGCGCCGACTGACGTCGCGATAGGCGATTAGCTCAATTTGGAGCTTATCTAGTTGGAACTACAGGTGCGCGTGCCTGCGATTGGCCATGCTTGAACGTAGTCCCGCATTTCCAAACAAAGTTCGAGACGTCTGAATCGGCGACGTAGCTTGCCGTGCCAGGATCGCTTCAATAACTCCTGGCACTTCAAAACCTCCGTTCCCCGTGTAGTTAGGGCTACTGTCCGCCCCCCTCTCCATCGGGGCCCGTCACGCCTTAATTTGCGGCAAGCATGACAGACACTGCCGCAGACCTCCCGACCCTCTTCGATCATCAATCCGCGGAAGCAACTCTATATAAGGAGTGGCTCGATGCAGGGTTGTTCACCGCTGATCCGGCGCGCGCAAAACGTGCCGGGGGCGACCGCGACCCCTTCGTAATCGTGATGCCGCCGCCCAATGTGACGGCGGTTCTGCACATGGGGCACGGCCTCAACAATACGGTGCAGGACGTGATCGTAAGGTGGCGCCGCATGTGCGGCGACGAGGCACTGTGGCTGCCGGGCACTGATCACGCGGGCATCGCTACGCAGAACGTCATCGAGAAACAGCTCGGAACCGAGGGGAAAACACGGTTCGACCTCGGCCGCGAAGCGTTCATTGAGAGAACATCCCGGTTCGTAGCGGAAACCGGCGGGACGATCCTCGATCAGCTTCGCGCAATCGGCGCCTCCTGTGACTGGTCGCGCACTGCATATACGCTCTCGCCCGAGCTGTCCCTCGCGGTGCGCGAAGCGTTCGTGCAGCTGCATGAACGTGGTCTCATCTATCGCGGCCATCGCGTGATTCACTGGTGTCCGCGTTGTCTGACATCCCTGAGCGACGAGGAAGCCGAACACAACGAGGAAACGGGCAGCCTCTATCACCTGCGGTATCCGCTGGCCGATGACCCATCGCGCGGAATAACGATCGCGACGACACGCCCCGAGACAATGCTGGCCGACGTTGCCGTCGCGGTGCACCCCGACGACGAACGTTACAGGGAGCTGATCGGCCGTACGCTCACGCTGCCGATCGCCGACGTCCAGATCCCGGTCATAGCTGATGAGATCGGAGTCGATCCCGCGTTTGGCACCGGCGCCGTGAAGATTACGCCTGCGCACGATGCCAACGACTTTGATATGGGATCGCGACACAATCTCTCGATGCCGGTCGTGCTCTCGCCCGAAGCAACGATGGTGAACGGAGCTGACGCAGGCTCGCGCGTACCGGATCATCTCATCGGGCTCGACCGTGTCGAAGCGCGCGCGCGAGTCGTGGAGATGCTGCGCGATTCCGGCGTGCTCGTGAGAATCGATTCACACACGCACGCAGTGAGACACTGCTACCGGTGCGATACGGTCGTCGAGCCCCGCCTCTCGGACCAATGGTTCGTGAAGATGAAACCGTTGGCCGAACCGGCGCTTGCCGCGGTTCACAAGCGGCAGATTCGAATTCTGCCGGAACGCTGGGAAGCGGTTTACGTGAACTGGCTCGAGAATATTCGCGACTGGAACATCTCGCGGCAGTTGTGGTGGGGCCATCGCATACCGGTGTGGTATTGCGATGCGTGCTCCGAAGTAACCGTCGCGCGCGAGGATCCAGCCGCATGTCCAAAATGCGGTGGCAGTGTGCGCCAGGATGAGGACGTGCTCGACACGTGGTTCTCTTCATGGCTGTGGCCGTTTTCGACGCTGGGTTGGCCTGACAAGAGCACGAAAGACCTCGAAGCGTTCTACCCTACTGACGACCTCGTCACCGCACCCGAGATTCTGTTCTTCTGGGTCGCGCGCATGATCATGGGCGGGTATGCGTTCATGGGCGAAACCCCGTTTCACACAGTGTACCTGCACGGCACAGTGCGCGACATGAAGCACGTGAAAATGTCGAAGTCACTTGGTAACGGCATCGATCCGCTCGATGTTCGCGCTGCTTTCGGAACCGACGCCCTGCGCTACACCGTGACAGCAGGTCTCGGCATGGGCGCCGATGTAATGCTGGACCCGAACGACCTCGAGAAGTCGTTTGCACCTGGCCGCAACTTCGTGACGAAGCTCTGGAACATCGGGCGTTTTCTTCTGACCAATGTCGGAACCGATGCGGTCCAGCCGCTCGATGCGATCGATCCGGCCCGGCTTCGTCGCGCCGACCGGTGGATCCTTGCATCTCTCAACAATGCTATCTCCGAGTGTGATGCAGCGCTCGGTCCCGCGCGTCCGGAAAACGGCGCGTGGAAGGAGTCTGAGCTGTACCGCGGGCTTCGCCTCAGCGAGTACACGGAGTCTGCGCGCCGGTTCGTCTGGAACGAGCTTGCCGACTGGTACCTGGAGTCGACCAAGTCCCGGCTTGCGGTCGGGGGCGCCGACGGCGAAGTAGCGCGCGCAGTTCTGGCGCATTCATTCGATGCCGCGTTGCGTCTGTTGCAGCCGGTAGTTCCGTTCATCACGGACATATTGTGGCGCCGCATTCCCATCGCGACAGAAGACCGGGGCGATTTTATCGCGCGCGCAGCGTGGCCCGTACGGGATGAGCGTTTTACCCCGGAGTCGGAGTTCGAGATCGTGCGGGAAGCGATAGTGGGCATCAGGCAGCTGCGATCGGACTACGCCATACCGCCGGGCCAGCGCGTACAAGCGTCACTCGACACTGTCGGAGCCGGGGGATTTGCTTCCCGGGATGCGACTGTATTCCAGGAAGAAACTGCGTTCCTTGCCCGTTCCGCCCGCACCGACCTGATCGACAACGACGGCAGTACGATGAACGGCGCGACTATCCTTCTATCGAGTGGATCGCGAATTCACGTTTCTCTCGAGGGAGTCGTAGATCTCGAGAAGGAATGCAGGAAGGCCCGAACCGAGTTGGAGAAACTGAGTGCACAGCTCGAGGCACTGGTGAAACGACTCTCGAATCCGGGCTTCACCGATAGAGCGCCAGCAAATGTTGTCGAAGCTGAGCGGGCAAAGCAGACTGAGTGGACAGCGAGAAAGGCACAGCTGGCAGAAAAGGTGGCGTCGCTTTGCGGAACATGAAGCGGTTTGCAGTCGGGCTGGGCATGGTCGCACTTGGAGCTTGCGCGTCACCGGGATCGCCACCTGGCGGCCCTGTCGATACTGCGGCACCCCAAATCCTCGGCTTAGCCCCCGACAGCGGTCGCACCGGCGTCACCCCGCGCAACGTCGTTTTCAGGTTCGATGAAGTAGTGTCAGAGCGTCCCTCGGGCGCCGCGTCGCTGAATGCACTTTTCCTGATCTCGCCTCGTGAGGGTGAGCCGAACGTCGATTGGAGCAGAGACGAGATCGCAATCCGGCCGCGCCGCGGATGGAAAGCGAACACCGCGTATACCATCACACTGCTGCCTGGCCTGAGCGACCTGCGTGGCAACGTGCGCAACACGGGCGCCGTGCTGGTTTTCTCGACGGGACAGACGATTCCCTCGGGAAAGATTTCCGGTACCGTTTTCGACTGGGTCGAACGACGCGTACTTGCGCGCGCCCTGGTCGAAGCACGGCCGGTAACCGATACGACCCTCATTTATGTCACTACGACGGATTCGGCTGGCGCGTTCGTGATCGGCAGTCTCGCCGCAGGCCAGTACACTGTACGAGCAATCGCCGACGCAAATATCAATCGGGCACTCGATCCCCGCGAAGCATGGGATTCCGCACGGATCACACTTGCGGATTCGGCGACCACGGAATTGCTCACGTTCGTACGCGATTCAACTGGTTCACGCCTGATGACTGTGACGCTGCGTGATTCAGTCACCCTCGAGTTGGGCTTCGACAATCCGCTTGCAGTGTCGCCCCCGTTGACCACTGCAAGCATCCGCGTCGCAGCGGCAGATTCGATCGCGGTTCCGATTGTGTCGCTCAGCCCACCGCCGCTGGATACTACGATCACAGCAGGCCGTGTCCCTTCGCGTCCTTCTCCTACGAGGACGTTGATCCTGAAGCTCGGGCGACGCCTTTCACCGCGGACCGAATACCGTGTCCGCGTCACCGATGCTGTGAATCTTACAGGGGTGCGGCGCTCGAGCGATCGGACCGTCATGGTGCCCGAGCGCCCTGCTGCGACGACGCCAGTCGTGACTCCTCCCGCTGCGCCGGCCCCGGTCACTCCGCGCCGTCTCGAGTGAACGCACTTCCGACCGCGGTGTTCCTCGATCGCGACGGCACAATTATCGACGACGCGCATTACCTGTCGGATCCAGCCAAAGTCAGGTTGAAAGAAGGCGCCGCAGATGCCATTGCGCGAATCAACGCCGCGCTGGTGCCCGTGATCGTCATTACCAATCAGTCGGGCATTGGCCGAGGCTTGTTTACCGTTGCGGAGCACGATGCTGTATCGCGACGGATCGACGAGCTGCTCATCGAGCGCGGCGCCCGCATCGATGCCTCCTACTACTGTCCTCACGCCCCGGGCGATGGATGCCCTTGCAGGAAACCCGGACTAAAACTTTTTCAGGACGCGGCGCGGGACAACTCATCGATCGATCTTGCGCGCGCTGTATATGCAGGTGATCGCCGCCGGGACATAGAGCCTGGAATGGCGCTTGGCGGATACGCGGTCCTGGTTCCCTCGGTTGAAACGCCGCATGAAGACGTTGAGTATGCCGAGGAGGTGGCGAGTGTAGCTGCTACACTCGCATTGGTTGTCGACCAGTACCTGTGCACGAACTGATTCGACCGCCGCAATCACCATGGTCCGCCGAATACCCTCTTACTGACGCCGCGTGACCAACGTAGAATCGCGAATGGCAGCTCGCGTAGGAGTTCTGGCATCTGGTGGCGGTACGAATCTTCAGGCGATCCTCGATTTTACCGCAGCACGCGGCGAGCTCAGCTCGACGAAAGTCGTTCTGGTTGCATCCAATCGTCCGGGCGCCGGGGCCCTTGATCGAGCCAGGGCGTCGTCGATCCCCGCAGAAGTATTCAACGCAAACGATGACGGCACAGCGCTCATTGAACTCCTGCAAAGGTACGACGTACAGCTGGTCGTGCTCGCCGGTTACCTCAGGCGTATCCCGCCAGCAGTCACGAGGAAATACCCCAGGCGAATCGTGAACGTCCATCCGGGGCTGCTTCCCGAATTTGGTGGCGCCGGGATGTACGGCGCGCGTGTCCATGCAGCCGTGATCGCGTCGGGCACCCGGACTACCGGAGTCACAGCACATTTCGTTGACGATGAGTTCGACCATGGGCCGCGGATCGCTGAGTGGCGCATCCCGGTGGAGGAATCCGACACACCGGAATCACTCGCGGCCAGGGTGCTAAGGGTCGAGCATATCGTGTATCCACGAGTCGTCGACCTCGTCGCCTCGCTCAACGACAGCAATTTTTTTGCAGATTTCTGAATGCCTCTCGCATTACTTTCTGTTTCTGACAAAACCGGCCTCGTCGAATTTGCCCAGGGGCTCAGCGCCCTCGGCTGGGACCTGATTTCAACGGGCGGCACTGCGAAGACACTCCGCGCCGCAGGACTACAGGCGCGCGATGTCAGTGATGTTACCGGTTTTCCGGAAATAATGGACGGGCGTGTAAAGACACTCCATCCATCGATTCACGGCGGTCTGCTGGCACGGCGCTCAGACCCCGCGCACATGGAAGTCGCGAGAGCGCACGACATCGCACCAATCGATCTCGTTGCTGTCAATCTCTATCCCTTTCAGGCGACTGCCTCGCGACCCGGTGTAAAGCCTGACGAGGTGATCGAGAACATAGACATTGGCGGGCCGTCGATGCTCAGATCAGCCGCCAAGAACTTCGAGTCGGTAACGGTGGTCGTCGATCCAATGGATTACGGCCGCGTGCTCGCGACGCTTCAGGCAAACGACGACGACGTCGAGCTGCGAAGACTTTTAGCCGAAAAAGTATATGCCCACACCGCGGCGTACGACGGAGCTATCTCGAAATGGTTCGCCTGTGAACGGGCCGAGGAATTTCCTGACCGTACGATTCTCACCATGGACCGCGCGCAGACCCTTCGCTACGGCGAGAATCCTGATCAGCGGGCCGCTTTCTACGTCGAGCGTGCCGGTCAGGGAATCTCCGAGCTCGTGCAGAAGGGTGGCAAGGAGCTCTCGTTCAACAACCTTCTCGATCTCGAGGGCGCGCTGCTCGCAACCGACGCATTCCAGGCAGAGACGTGCTGCGCGATTGTGAAGCACACGACTCCCTGCGGCCTCGCGACCGGAGCCACCGCACTGGAAGCGTACAGGAAAGCCCTTGCCTGTGATCCGGTATCAGCCTTTGGGTCCATCATCTCGTTCACGGTTCCGGTGGATGCGGAAACAGCGGAAGCAGTATCGAGTTTGTTTGTCGAGTGCGTCGTCGCTCCTTCGTTCGACGAAGCAGCGCTCGAGATTCTTGGGCGGAAAAAGAATCTCCGTGTGCTGCAAGGTCGCGCGGGCTGGACTGACACTGCGCTCGACTACAAGCGCGTGCGGGGCGGTTTCCTGGTGCAGGAGCGCGCACGCCCTGCCGCTGCGGACGCGGGCTGGACAGTGGTCACCAAGAGACAACCAAGCGAAGAAGAGCGGGTTGACCTGAACTTTGCGTGGCGCGCTGTCGGCAGCGTCAAGTCGAACGCGATTCTGCTTGCGCGCGACGGAGCAACGATTGGTATTGGCGCAGGACAGATGTCGCGAGTGGACGCCGCATTCCTCTCCGTTCACAAGGCCGGTGTTGCCGGCCACGACACACGAGGCTCGGTACTCGGCTCGGATGCATTCTTCCCGTTTCGCGACGGCGTGGATCAGGCCGCCGAAGCGGGGATTCGCGCAATTGTTCAACCCGGGGGATCTGTGCGCGATGAAGAAGTGATAGCTGCCGCTGACGAGCACGATATTGCCATGGTGTTCACAGGCAAGCGACAGTTCCGCCATTGAGACGCCGCGACTTCGTTCTGACGGGCGTTGCCGGCCTCGTCGGTTTGCCTTCAGCGAGGGCGAACGCGCAGGGTAGGCAGCTTGTTGCATCTCCGGGACTTCAGCTCTACACGCTGCGCACCCTCGCGCAGAAAAACCTTGCCGGCACCCTCGCGGCAGCCGCCAAGGCGGGTTACAGGGAAATCGAGTTCGCAGGGTATCACGGTCATCCGAGCTCAGTCGTACGCAGGATGCTCGATGACAACGGACTCGTGTCGCCGTCCGCGCACATATCGATGGACCAGCTCGGCCCGATCTTCGAGGTAGCCATTGAAGACGCGCTGACTCTCGGGCAGAAGTATCTGACCTGTTCGTGGATTGATGCGAAGTACAGAACTGCCGATGGGTACAAATCGGTGGCCGCAATGTTCAATGATGCGGGCTTGATGGCGCGCGGGGACAAGGTTCATTTCGCATTCCATAACAACGCCTACGAGTTCGCACGACTCGCCGGCGGAGAGTGCGGCATGGACATCCTCATACGCGAGTGCCCTGCGGAAAACCTTGCAATTGAAGCCGACGTTTTCTGGATGAGGACAGCGGGTCAAAACCCTCTCGACTGGTTCGCAAGGTACCCTGGCCGCTTCCACATGCTTCATCTCAAGGACATGGGACCGCCTCCAAGAAAGGCGATGGTAGATGTTGGCGCGGGAACCATCAACTGGAAGCGGCTGCTGACTGCGGCAAAGAAGGCGGGAGCAATTCACTTCTTCGTCGAGCACGATGAGCCGGCGGACCCGATGGCAAGCATACGCAACAGCCACAAATATCTGAGAACCCTGAGAGCCTGATGACCAACCAGACGCATTCAGCTACAAACAAGACTTTCGACGTCTGCATCGTCGGCTCGGGCGCCGGCGGCGGTATGGCGGCGCATGTACTCACCAAGGCCGGCGCCAACGTTCTGCTCCTAGAGGCGGGTGAAAAGTGGTACGCATCCCGCGACTCGAAGATGATGTTCCCCAACTGGGCGTCACCGCGTCGCGGCGGCTCCACCCGGCTGAAGCCATTCGGGGAGTTCGACGGTTGTGAGGGCGGCTGGGAGATCGATGGTGAGCCTTACACGATGGCGCCAGGGACAAGGTTCCTCTGGTGGCGTGCACGCATGCTCGGCGGGCGGACGAATCACTGGGGGCGTATATCCCTTCGATTCGGCCCCGACGATTTTCGACGGAAGAGCCTTGACGGACTCGGCGATGACTGGCCTATCACGTACGACGATGTCGCCCCCTACTACGACCGTGTCGATCAGTTGATAGGTATTTATGGTAGCCGTGAAGGAATTCGAAATGAGCCGGACGGTTTGTTTCAGCCGCCGCCCGCGCCCCGTTGCTACGAGCTCCTCGTGAAGAAGGCGAGCGACAAGCTCAACATCACATGCATTCCTGCGCGCCGCTCAGTAATCACGAAACCGCTGAATGGCCGCCAGGCATGTCACTATTGCGGCCAATGCGGGCGCGGTTGTGCGACGAAGTCAAACTTCTCGAGCCCTGACGTGCTCATCGAGCCGGCGCTCAAGACGGGTAAGCTGACGCTCGTCACCAACGCGATGGTGCGCGAAGTAATCATCGGGCCGGACGGACTCGCGACGGGCGTTGCTTACGTCGACAAAAATACGATGGCCGATACGCGGGTAAACGCGCGGGTAGTTGTCCTCGCCGCCAGCGCATTGGAAACCGCCCGGCTCCTGCTCAACTCAAAGAACGCGAAGTTTCCGAACGGAGTTGCCAACGCAAGTGGCACCGTCGGCAAATACATCACTGACACGACCGGGGCTTCCGTATCCGGATACATACCGGCGATGGAGAATCACGCGGGGCATAACGAAGACGGTGCGGGCGGCATGCACGTCTACATGCCGTGGTGGCTCAACAACAAGAAACTCGATTTTCCCCGCGGATATCACATCGAGGTCGGCGGAGGGGCGCGGCAGCCCGGAGCCGGATTCATGGGGGGCATTCACAACTATCCTCCGGGCGGCGGCTATGGCGCCAAGCTGAAGGAAGATTATCGCCGCTACTACGGTGCAACCATCACGCTCGACGGCCGCGGCGAGATGATCCCGAACGACAACAGCTATTGCGAGATAGACCCGTCAGTTGTCGACCGCTTTGGGATTCCGGTACTTCGCTTTCACTGGAAGTGGGCCGACGCTGAAAACAATCAGGCGAAACACATGCAGGAGACGTTTCGCTCGATCATCGCGGAAATGGGCGGACAGGTATTCAGCCAGATGCCAACAAAAGAATCGGGTTATGGGATCGCGGCTGGGGGACAGATCATCCACGAGCTCGGCGGCGCGCGAATGGGAACTGATCCGGCGACGTCAGTCGTGAACGGAAACTGTCAGGCGCACGAAGTAAAAAATCTCTTTATAGCCGATGGCGCGCCATTCGTTTCGCAGGCTGACAAAAATCCGACCTGGACGATCATGGCGCTCGCCTGGCGGACGTCGGATCACATCACTCAGCTCATGAAGCAGAGGGCGATATGAGCGACGAAACCGAGTCACGAAACGCGATGGATCGACGCGATGCGCTCAAGGCTCTCGCTCTTCTACCGTTTGCAGCCGCTTGGGACTTTTCAACGCCACAGATCGCTCGCGCGGCCCGGGTCTTCGAATCTGCGAGTGTCGCTTTCGCGCCGGCGTTCTTCAGGCCGGCTGAATGGCAGACAGTACGAGCGCTCGTGGACTATGTCATCCCTCGCGATGCGCGATCAGGCAGCGCGACCGATGCTAAAGTGCCAGAGTACATGGACTGGCTCATGGCCGACAAGGAAGCGTCGGAGAATACGCGCGTCGCGATGCGTGGCGGACTTGCGTGGCTCGACCTGGAATGCTCCGAGCGATTCGGAAAAACTTTCATTGCCGCGACAGACGCTCAGCGAAGACAGGTGCTCGACGACATTGCATGGCCGAAAAAAGCAAAACCGGAACTGGCGCATGGAGTGGCGTTCTTCAACCGCTTCCGCGACCTCACGGCGTCAGGCTTCTTTTCGAGCGAGATGGGCTACAAGGACGTGAAGTTTGTCGGCAACGTGTTCAATCCCGACTGGAAGGGATGTCCGCCCGAGGCCATGGCGAAGCTCGGAGTCTCACACGACTTGATGAAGACGAGGATCCCTGTTGAATGAGCAGTGAGCGGCTCGGGATAGGATTTATTGGCAGCGGGTTCAACGCCCGCTTCCACATGCAGTCGTTTACCGGGGTGCGCGATGCAGACGTACTCGGCGTTTGGAGCCCCAACGTTAAACGGGCTCAGTCCGCGGCGCAGTTGGCGCGGGATCTCGAGATCGGTGACGCCCGCGCATACAAGTCGATCGCGGAAATGGTCGCCGATCCGGCGATCGACGCGATCTGGCTTTGCGGACCGAATCAGGCGCGAATCGAGAACATCGAAGACATAGTGGCAGCAATCAGAGATGGGGCGACGCTGCGTGGACTCGCATGCGAAAAACCGCTCGCACGCAACGTGGCCGAGGCACGAAAGGTTGCGCGCCTTGCAGCAAGCGTTGGGCTAAACACGGGATACCTGGAAAATCAGCTCTTCTCTCCCGAGATAACTCGCGGCAAGGAGCTCATCTGGGCGCGTGGCGCGGCGTTGACTGGCAGGCCATATCTTGCACGCGCGGCAGAAGAGCACAGCGGGCCGCACATGCCGTGGTTCTGGCAGGGCACGCTGCAAGGTGGAGGTGTGCTCAACGACATGATGTGCCACTCCGTCGAAGTAGTCCGTCACCTGCTGACTCGACCAGGCGAGCCGCGGTCTTCCATCAAGCCCGCACGCATCAGCGCCCACATCGCCTCACTGAAATGGAGCCGCCCCGAGTACGCAAAGCGGTTGTCGAAGGCCATGGGCAAGGATGTCGACTATCGCACGCAGCCGGCCGAGGATTTTGCGCGCGCTACTATCGAGTACGAGTCGAGCGATGGGGAAACACTCATCGGCGAGGTGACAACGTCCTGGAGTTTTGTTGGTGCCGGCCTGCGTTTGTCTGCCGAGCTGCTTGGACCTGAGTATTCGATGTCGTGGAATACGCTGGACAGCGGGCTCAAGCTCTTCTTCAGCCGCGAGGTAAAAGGCAAGGCCGGTGAAGACCTCGTCGAAAAGCAGAATGCGGAAATGGGGTTGATGCCGGTCATCGCCGAGGAAGCAGCAGCGTACGGGTACGAGGCCGAGAATCGCCACTTCGTTCGCGCGTTTCTACGCGGCGAGAAGCCCATGCTCACGTTCGATGACGGCGTCGAAGTGATGCAGATTCTCATGGCAGCGTACATGAGCGCTCAAAAAGGCAGGACGCTTGATTTTCCGCCGCGCGGGCTGGACGCCTTCGTGCCCGATGTCGCGCTTGGAAAATGGAAGCCACGCGGGTGAAAGCGCGCTCAGCTACATGAAAAACAGGGCTTCTATTGCGGTGATCGGTGGCGGGGTTATCGGCGCGAGCGTGGCGTATCACCTGGCGCTCAACGGAATGCGCGACGTCGTTATTGTCGATGCTTCGCGCGGCCCGGGCAACGGCAGCACCGGGCGGGCGACTGGCGGGTTTCGCGCCCAGTTCTCCACGCCGGTAAATGTGAAGCTCTCGCTCTACTCGCGTGAGCGGCTGATCGAATTCCAGCGGGAAACGGGTGTAAGCTCAGGGTATGACCCGGTCGGTTACCTCTGGATTGCCCATAGCGACAGGCATCTAGCCGCTCTACGCTCCGCCCAGACCGTGCAGATCGAGCATGGGTTGACCGAGGCCATCATGCTCGGGGCAGATGATGTCGCGGACTTGAATCCGGCCGTCCTGCGCGAAGGCATCACTGGCGGAACGTTCTGCCAGAGTGATGGGTACATCAGGCCGCTCGAGATTCTTCGCGGATACCTCGAGGCCGGTCGAAGGCTTGGCGTGACCGAGAGATGGGGTTCGTCATGCCTCGGGTTCGAGCGTGACGGTGGGAGAATCAGGGCAATTCGCACGTCGACCGGGGTGATCGAAGTTGACAACGTCGTCAACGCCGCGGGACCGTGGGCAGCGCGGATCGCAGCCTTGGGCGGCCTCGACTTGCCCGTTACGCCGCTTCGCCGTCAGGCAGCGGTCACAGTTCCCACAGACGCAATCCCGGCAAACATGCCGATGACGATCTTTCTCGATACGGGATTTCACGTACGGTCGAGAGAGGGTCGTGCCCTGCTCTGCTGGCCAACAAATGAAGTCGCGGGTGACACGTTAACAGTTGACGAGGCGTGGCTCGCGACAGTCGACGAGATGAAGCAGGCAAGAATCCCTTCGCTTGCGGGTGTGAAGCTCGATCGCGAGCAGTGTTATGCCGGCCTCTATGAGATGTCACCGGACCATCATGCAATCGTCGGCTTTGCGCCCGGATGTGAGAACCTGTTTCTCGTTAATGGATCCTCGGGCCACGGCGTCATGCACTCGCCCGCACTGGGGGCGGTCGCAGCGGACATGATCTGCGGCAACGAGCCTGCGATCGACGTCTCGACACTGCGGCCAACCCGTTTCGCCGAAGGCGAGGCAATCAATTCCGGCGAGCTTCTCTAGCTTCCTGTTGGAGGCGCCGTATTCACAATGGGTGGGGGCCTGAAGAGCAGCGCGAAGATCAGGAGAATGACCGCGGCGCCGATCGACGGAACCATCCAGATTGACTTCCAGTCGTGGGTGATCAGTCCACCCGGGCCGGTGATGGCGTACGCATCAACGACTTTCCCCGACGCCCACGAGCCGATGTAGAGCCCGACACCGAGTGTCACGAATGCGATCAACCCCTGCGCGGCAGCGCGAATCCGGTCGCCGGCCTGCTGATCGACATATATCTGCCCTGTCACAAAGAAGAAATCGTAGCAAATGCCATGGAGCAGGATCCCGCCGTATAACATCCAGACCATCGATCCTGTGTCGCCCATCGCGAACATCAGGTATCGAAGCGACCACGCGGCCATGCCAATGAGCATGATGCGCCTCACTCCCATCCTCGCCAGCGCCAGCGGGAGCAGCAGCATGAAGCCAATCTCGGACATCTGCCCGAGCGTCATCTTTGTCGCCGGCTCAGGAAGCCCGACTTCATTCAGGAAAAGATTCGTGAACGCGTAGTAGAACTGCAGCGGAATGCAGAGAACAAACGACCCGACAACGAAGGTGCTGAACGACCTGTCGCGCAGCAGCGCAAGTGCGTCGAGCCCGAGCACGTCGCGGATGCTCAACGGCTTCCCCGCTGCCTGTGGCGGCGTGTGTGGCAACATCAGCGAGAAGATGCCAAGCAAGACCGATGCTGCCGCTGCGATTTTCATCGGTGTCGCCGTTGCTTCGAGCCCAAGTCTCCCGACAGTGATTCCGGCGATGATCCAGCCGATCGTACCCAGCACGCGGATACGAGGGAACTCCTTGGCCGAGTCGCGCATGTTGGCGAACGAGATCGAGTTCGTGAGGGCGAGGGTCGGCATGTAGAACAGCGCGTAAAGAATCAGCAGTGGATAGAACCTTCCGAACGTTGTAGCAGTCGAGACAATGTAGAGAACGGCAGCACCACCGATGTGCAGCAGCGCGATGATCCTTTGCGTCGGGAAGAACCGGTCGGCTATCATCCCGACAAAAAACGGCGACACCATTGCAGCGATCGCCGTCGTCCCATATGCGAGTCCGATCTCGGTGCCGTCGAACTTCAGCGTCGTCCCGAGGTACGTCCCCATTGTGACGTACCATGATCCCCAGACGAAATACTGGAGAAACATCATTATCGAGAGCCGCATCCTCACGCTCATGGGAGGACCTTGATCCTGATGTTGCGGAACTCTACCCGGTCACCGTGATCCTGAAGCCCGATGTAGCCTGTTTTCGCTTTTCCGTAGAGTGGCATTGTGCTGAACTTGCTTTTCGCAACACGCGCGGACCATTCAGCCCCGCTGAGCTCGTATTCGAGCAGCTTTGTTCCATTGAGCCAGTGCTCGACGTGATCGCCATTCACGAGGACCCGCGCTGAATTCCATTGGCCAGCGGGTTTTACTGCACCGCGTGGCGCTTCGTAAAGCGCGAAGTTCGATCCCGCCGAAGTAAGCGGAGATTTTCCGTCTGCGTGGCGTTCATCGTCCAGCACCTGCATTTCTGGCGCGCTCTGCCAGATGTAAGTCCCTTCCTGCGTAGCGCGGTAGAATACGCCGCTGTTGCCGCCTTCACCAACGCGCCAGTCGAGTGCAAGATCGAAGTTTGTGTACTGCTCGTCAGTGATGATGTCGCCGGCATCCCGGGCGGTCAGTGTCAGGGCACCATCGACGACGGACCAGCCAGGATTGATCGTGGTCTGGCGATAGTTGCGCCATCCGTTCGTTGTTTTCCCGTCGAAGAGCAGCTTCCATCCGTCCTGCTGTTCCTGTTTCGACAGATTATTGGGAGCCGGAGTGGACATCGTTCCATTCGCTGAGGCGCACGCGAGGCTGGTGAGCAGGACCGCGGCGAGAATGTGCAGCTTGCTTGTCATGAGTCCCTTGGGAAGGCGCGGCGAACTTATCCCCTCTTTGACCAGCAGGGAAGAAGGACATTGCGGACTGCGGACGTACTGCGGACGTACTGCGGACTGCGGACTGCGGACTGCCGACTGCGAACTGCGGACCGCGGACTCAAGGCAGTGCGTACTGCGCACGTACTGCGAAGTGCGGATTGCGGACTCAAGGCACTGCGTACTGCTCAGGCCGACATCGGCTCAGTCCGCAGTCCGCGACCCGCAATACGTCCGCAGCCCGCCATCAACTCAGTCCGCACTCCGCAGTCCGAAATCGGCTGAGCGGTTGAGGATGTGCCCGCCTCCAAATAGCTTGCGTGTGCAGTCGGTACGAAGGAGGGTTGGCAGAATGGCTATTGCACCAGTCTTGAAAACTGGCGTCCGTAAGGACTTCTGGGTTCGAATCCCAGGCCCTCCGTAAAGAGGTACCCCGAAACGGCCGCGAGAAATACCTATCTCAATCGACGACCTACTACGGCTCCTTGGAGATTGATGCCGAGTTTCTCTCCCGCTCACACTTGTCGTGACCACGGGCGGATAAGCAGGTTTGCCCCATGAAAAAACAACTTTGGCTGCGGCTTAAAGATTACCACTTCGATGCGCTTGTGCCTTCTCAGCTCAAGGATCATGTCCGAGCGATCTTCGGTGGGCCGGAAGCGTCGACCCAGGCCTTCGCCAGCAAGCTTTCGAGAAAGCTGGGTTGGACACATCCCTTTGCCCTCCGTGCCATCGAAGAATACCGAAAGTTCGTTTACCTCGGCGTGGTGAGCGATTTTATCGTCACGCCCCCCAAGGTCATTGACCAGGTGTGGCACGAGCATCTCCTCTTCAGTCGGGCGTACCGGGAATTTTGCCGCGATGTGCTCGAGCGGGAGTTCGATCACAACCCTGAGCTCGTGCCGACCGACGAACAGACCGAGGCATTCCACACTCAGTACGCGGCCACGCTGAAATTTTACCACGATGAGTTCAATGTGATGCCGCCCGCCGACATTTGGGGAACGCCGAAATTCGTGGTTGATGGCTCCAGAATCGACATGCCAAGGCCGACGAGACGAACCCGTGGCGACGGCACAGCAGATTCCGGAGGCAACGCGCCCCTGTTCGTGCTATTCGAGGGCGATAGTGGCGATGGCGGCGGCTCGTCCGGTTCGATGCAAGAGTTCGGTGGCGGCGGCGGTTTTTCGGGAGGCGGAAGCGGGAACAACTGGGGCGATACGATTGACTCCGGTCACGGGGGTGACAGCAGTGATGGAGGCGGAGGGTCTGGCTGTTCATCCGGCTGTGGCGGGGGCGGCGACTGATCGAGAAGCTGGCCTTAACGCCGGGCTTTAGCCGAAATGAACCGACTAAGGCTGCGGTTGCGCCGGTACAGTCCGTGAAGTGAGAGGTATTGCAAACTTGCCGGCCCGTGGTCATATAGGCGCCCATGATAACGCCCCCTTTCGGTGTCCCAGCCGGGACTAGCGCGGAAAATGTCGAGGCCGCATTGCGCAGCGACGTAGCAACTCGGCTCAAGAATGTATGTGCGCATTGGACCAATGAAGATTTTCAGAAACTTGTCGACGACGTAACCCGCACGGCATTGAAATACGTCATCGCCACCAAGTCGCGGACCTAGCTGCGGGAGTTATCGCCGAGGTCTGAGGGCCAGCTGGGCACCAATTGCCTGCCTTGTTGCTCGTGAGTCGCGACCTTCTCTACCAGCTGCTCAAATGAATCGGGTGGCAGATGACTGCAAACTTTTGCGAGACGCTGTCGAATCCGTTCTTCAGCGCGCGCGCGGTCTTCTTCGTTCATGACTGCACAACCTTAATCGGGAGCCAATGCGTAATGCATCGGTTTCCGTGCTGCGCGCAGTACGTTGAGATTCAGCACCGAACTCTTTGAGTCGCGAGAGCGCGGGTTGATTCTCAACTGAGAGCTGTAGGGTTGCGAAGTTGGCGGCTGGCACTGTTTCCACTCCGAAAAGCGTTCGGGGAGAACGCTGGTGTGCACAGCGTTCGGAGTGCTTCAACTAACTGCCGAACTGTAGCATTCGCGGCTTTTCGCCACACATTTCAGAGGGTAAATCCCTTTCGCCTGTCGACAGATTTGTCGACAAATGCCCGTAAAGGTTCGCAAACTCGCGCGCGTCGGCTATTGTCTATTCTGGGCGTTTTAGAGAAAAGCGCGAGCGCAACGGAAGGGAATTCAGACTGGTCGCAAACACGTGGCAGAGTCTTGAAAACTGGCGTCCGTAAGGACTTCTGGGTTCGAATCCCAGGCCCTCCGCTCGACAACGCCCGGCAAACGCTGCCGGGGGCGTTTCTTTTTTGGAGATAACGACAGATGGCTAAGCAGATCACCGGGGCGAAGATCTATCTCAAGGGCGGGCAGACACTTCAAGTGGGCGCTGATCCGGTTCCTGAGCTGGTTGCGCTACTCGAGGAGCGGCCCGATGAAGTTCGGCGCATCCGGATCGTTGACGGGAACGAGGTGATGCTCCACTGGAGCAATGTCACCGCCCTGCAGATCTTCTCAGCGGGCAAATAGCGCGACCCTTTCATATACTTCAAGCATGAAAAGGCTCACACTCTCGCTGATTGGCATCTTCACGATTGCAGCAGCATGCGAACAGCAAGCACCTGATCTCGCGCAGAAGCAGGTACCAGCATCAACCGTTGCCTCGGCACCGAAGAAAGCCCCTTTCCGGATCCCGCTCGAGAGTGAGATCAAGGACAGCACAGTCCTGGCATCGGTACGCCGCGGACGCGCGCTGATCCACAGTACTAATGACAGCCTGCCGAACAATGTCCGTGCATCGCTCACCTGCGCGAACTGTCACACGAATGATGGCACTGACCGCGACGCAATGCCTCTCGTAGGCTCGTACGCTCGATTCCCGCAGTTCCGCGCGCGCAGCGCCCGCGTCGACCGCCTCGAGGATCGGATCAATGACTGCTTCGAGAGAAGCATGAACGGCCGCGCTCTCGCCTGGGACGGAGCTGATATGCGTGACATGGTTGCCTACCTTTCGTTCCTCTCGAAAGGATTCCCTGTTGGTGTCGAAATGGATGGCCAGGGTGTACCGGCGCTCGATCCGCTCAAGGGAGATTCGACCCGTGGGCGAGTTGTCTTCGAAAGCAACTGCATCGCCTGCCACGGACCCGATGGCAATGGAACCGTTGGTGGACCTCCGTTGTGGGGGCCGCGCTCATACAACGTTGGCGCAGGAATGGCTCGTATCAACACCGCGGCGCGTTTCATTCACAAGGTGATGCCGCGAGACCGTCCCGGTTCCCTGACGCCGCAGCAAGCGTTCGACGTCGCAACGTTCGTCAACACGCGTCCCCGCCCTGACTTCGCCGACAAGGTGAACGACTGGCCTGCCGGGGGCGAGCCCCCCGATGTTGCGTACGAAACACTTCACGCAAGAGCTCGCCGGTTACGTTGAGTTGATTGGACCCCGCCCTGAAAATCTGCTGCCGGAGCTGACTGGCGACGAGCTGCGCCGTTACGGCCGGCACCTCGTGCTCGAGCAGGTTGGAACTACAGGACAGCGGCGCCTCAAGGACGCACGAATCCTCCTCGTCGGCGCGGGTGGACTCGGCTCTCCCGCGGGGCTCTACCTCGCGGCGGCAGGGGTAGGCACGATCGGCCTCGTAGACTTCGATGTGGTCGATATCACAAATCTGCAACGACAGATAATTCACGGCACGAGTGACATCGGCCGTCCCAAACTCGACTCGGCGTCAGATCGCATCCGCGAGCTGAACCCGCACGTTCACGTCGAGCAGTTCGATACAGCGCTTACCTCGCACAACGCTCTGGGAATCGCGAAGGATTTCGATGTCATCGTCGACGGCACCGACAACTTTCCGACGCGGTACCTCGTCAACGACACCTGCGTCCTTCTCGACAAACCCAACGCGTTTGGAAGTGTTCTCCGGTTCGAAGGGCAGGCATCCGTGTTTGCAACTCGGGATGGCCCATGTTATCGATGCCTCTTCCGCGAGCCGCCCCCGCCAGGGCTCGTCCCCTCATGCGCCGAGGGGGGTGTGCTTGGAGTGTTGCCAGGCCTGATCGGAACGATTCAGGCGACCGAGACGATCAAACTGATCGTTGGTGCGGGGGTTTCGCTTGCTGGAAGGCTGCTACTGATAGACGCACTTACCATGGAATTCAGGACGATCAGGATCCGCCGCGATCCTGAGTGCCCGGCGTGCGGTACTCGGGAAATCAGGGAGCTCATCGACTACGAAGCATTTTGTGGTGTGAACGCAACGGTACAGCAGTCGGACGCCGGCATTCGCGATGTAGCGCCGCGTGAACTCTCCGAAATGATGGCCCGCGGCGATGACATTCAGCTGATCGATGTCCGCGAGCAATGGGAGTACGACATTGCACGGATTCCCGGAGCGCGTCTCATTCCGCTTGGAACTCTGGGTGAGGCAGCTGACTCCATCGACCGGGCGCGCTCAGTCGTTATTTACTGCAAGTCCGGAGTTCGAAGTCTGAAGGCCGCCGAAGACCTCGCGAAACGCGGATTCGGGCGCGTTGGTAATCTCAGCGGGGGAATCCTGCGCTGGAGCGAGGAAGTAGATCCGAGCGTCGTACGCTACTAAGGGGTGAGCTTTTCACCCTTGAAGAATTCCTTGATGCACGCCGTAACGACTTTCGACAGAAGCGCGTCACGCTCGGAGGTCGTATTCAGTTTCACAATCTCATCCGATGTGTAGCACGCATTCTTGACCGCAACGACTAGTTGTTCGGGAGACCATCCTTCCTTCCGCGCCGCACTGCAAAGCTCAGCGACTACAGCACGCGCATCAGGCGGCAGACCCGACCGCACGTGCCAGTTGGGCAGCCCCAACTTGAGACGTTCGAGGGCTGCAGTAACTGCAGGAGGTAGCTGCTGGCTCTCGGTAGGTATGTGGTGACCGCTTTTGGGGGGACGAAGAACGCGATGCAACCCTATATAGGTATGACCTTCGATCCACGCAATCATTCGCTACAGGGGATCATGTGAAAAGGCGTGACCTCACGCTGTTTGGTTCCTTGGTGCCGGTCTGGGCCTCCTGCTGATTGGAGCCCTTAATCTTGCGCACATCGGGGTTGAGCCTTGCCGACAACCGACCGCGCACTTCGCCCGGCTGGCTAATATTCTCTACGCGCTACTCGCCGTTGTCTCGATCCGTGCACTGCCGGAACCGCAAGCGTTTGCGTTGGCCGTGCTTCTGCGAACTCCTGCCTGGGTTGTGCGCTCGCGCTGAGCGAGGAGAATGGCAGGATGCAGGCTTGTTGCTTTGGTTTGCTGCAACGTCGGAGAACCTCGAGGCTATACTTCAAACGGTAGACAGGGAACGCAGGTGCTGCGCTTTCCTGACATTTCGCGTTGAAGTGCCGGCGGGACGCGGGCTCCTTTCCCTGGAACTAACCGGCCCGCCCGGAACGATTGATTTCCTCGCCAACCTTGGCCTTGCGATGCCTGCATGACACCCGCTCAGTGAAGCGTGAAGCCCTGTGGAGTCAGCCCTTTCCGCAGGGCGCCGGGGTTGAACAAGTTCTGCTGTTTCAATAGCTTGCGTGACCTCCGGGAGGGATGGCCGAGAGGCTGAAGGCACCGGTTTGCTAAACCGGCATACGTGGAAACGCGTATCGAGGGTTCGAATCCCTCTCTCTCCGTTTTTTACGCGGGTCCGCTCAACCAGGCGGACCCGTTTTTTCTACCTGCATTTCTCGCAGCTCGCGATACTCATATGACCGAACCAACCCGCCGCCCCCGACTTCGTTTCGCGCCATCGCCCACGGGGTATCTCCACGTCGGCGGCGCACGCACCGCACTGTTCAACTGGCTCTACGCGAAGCGATACAACGGCGACTTCCTGCTCCGCATCGAAGACACGGACAAGGCCCGCAGCACTGACGAGAGTACCCGCGCCATCTTCGACGGAATGGAGTGGCTCGGATTGCTGTGGGATGAAGAAGTCGTATATCAGGGCGCGAACCTCGAGCGACATCAGCGTGATGTACAAATCATGCTCGATGGGGGAACGGCCTACCGTTGCTTCTGCACGTCCGAGGAACTCGACCAGCGTCGAAAGGATGCCGAGGCCCGGAAGGAAAGCTTCAAGTACGACAGGCGATGCGACAGGCTTCCGCAGGAGGAAATCGCGAGGCGCGTTGCGTCCGGGGAGCCGAGCGTTATTCGCTTCCGCATTCCCGACGGGTCGACGGAGTGGAACGACCTCGTGCACGAGTCGATCACTTTCCCCAACAAGGATCTCGAGGATTTCGTGATCCTGAGGTCGAACGGAACGCCGATCTACAATCTCGCTGTCGTGTCTGACGATATCGCAATGGACATCACTGTGGTCATGCGCGGTGACGACCACATCTCCAACACGCCAAAGCAGATCCTGCTTTATCGCGCGCTCGGCAAGGAGCTGCCGGTCTTCGCGCACCTGCCAATGATCCATGGCATGGATGGCAAGAAGCTAAGCAAGCGCCACGGTGCCACCGCGGTGGGAGACTACCAGCACCTGGGCCTGCTCCCTGGCGCGATGCTGAACTTCCTCGCTCTCCTCGGATGGTCGCCTGGTGGCGACCGCGAGGTGATGACGCTCGAGGATATGGTTTCCCTGTTCTCCCCCGACGGGCTCCAGAGAAAGGCAGCCATCTTCGATCCGAAGAAACTCGAGTGGATGAATGGCCAGCATCTCTCGTTGATTCCGCTCACCGTACTCGAACCGATCGTGACGCCAGCGGTGCTCGCTGCCGGACTGACCACCGAATCCGACATGGCTTCGAGGCATGAGTGGTACATGTCTCTGCTCGACCTGCTTCGCGTTCGCGCCAGAACCATCGATGACATCGTCAGGCAGGCCGGTCCGTATTTTCTGGAAACCATAGAGTACGATCCCGAAGCCACTGCAAAAAGCTGGAAAGACCCGGACGCTACCCGCGACATCCTCGGGGCAACTGCGGAATCCCTTCAAGGTGCACCTGACTGGAATCCGGAAGCTCTCGAATCTGCCCTGCGCGCCTTGGCTGAGACGAAAGGAATCGCTGCGGGAAAGATCTTTCAGCCATTGCGAGTGGCACTCACTGGCCTGTCCGTGAGCCCCGGCATATTCGAAGTGCTCGTAATGCAGGGCCGGGCGCTTTCCCTGCGACGCATTCGTGCAGCAGTGGATAGTCTGGGAAAGCCGAGCTAGCCATCATTTGTGTTGACGCGTTCGCAAATGGCCCACACATTAACGTCACAAACAGGGGCGGCCCAATGCCGTCCTGATCCCCGGTGGAGTATTAATGCCCGAGACGCTGACCTCCCTCGAGGGTTCGGTCTATAACTACCTGCTCGACTTCACTGCCGAGCATACGTATCAGCCGAGCATTCGTGATATCGGAAAGCAGTTTCAGATCAAGTCGACGAAGACCGTATCCGATCTTCTGCAGTCGCTTGCCCGTAAGGGCTATATCGAGCGGGACCCTGCCAGATCCCGCGGTGTGCGCCTGCTTGGATTCACCGGCGGATCGAAGACCACGCCTGTCCCATACTATGGAAAGATCCACGCTGGTGAGCCGTCATTACTTCCGGAGAATCGGGAAGGGTACATTACCATGGACCGTCGGTTTGTTCCGGCCGACGAGGTCTACTTCCTCAGAGTGAAGGGCGACAGCATGATCGGTCGCGCAATCTCAGATGGCGACTTCGTGATGGTGAATCCGACGGCCAAGCCGAAAGAGAACGACATCGTCGCCGCCCGGCTTGGTGAAGAGGCAACGGTCAAAACCCTCACCACCAACAACGGCACGATCGTGCTGACCCCTGCAAATCCCGCTGAGCGCGAGATTGAAGTGAAACAAGGCGACGATTTCGGGATTCTTGGAGTTGTCTGCGGTGTCTTCCGTCCTTTTGTGACGATGGAAGCGATGACCGCTGATCTGTCGCGTCGCTAGCGCTGAGCCCCTGAGGGCGAGGCAGATTCCTCGTCCGGCGCCGCTTTCCCATCTGACTTCGCAGCGCGTTCGCGTTCCTTCCGCTCACGAATGCTTTTCACGGCTTTCTTGAAGTCGGCCTCGTTCATTCCGCGTTGCGCGTTCCAGAAAATGTCGGCGCGGAGCTGGTTCTGCATCTTGTTGCGATCGTAGGTCGTCGGATTCGCCTGCTGATTGATCGGAAGTAGAGCGAGCACGGCGGTAGGAATCGAGATTTTACCGAGCCGAATGTACTGCGGGTCGATACCGTACTTTCGCCCGCCTTTCTCGAACGTCCAGTCACCCGGCTTTCGCTGGCCTGACGCAACGGCCAGAGAGTCGTTGAACGGCGCGATGATGGATACAATCGCACTGTCCAGTTTTTCTTTCGCGCTTTTCGGCGCGTAAACAATGTCGCCGGTGGGAGCCCAAACCCTGGGCCCGGTGTAAATCGGTCGAATACCTCGCGCTGGTCCGCCCGTGCCGACAAGAGGACCGCTTCCCTGCTCTACGAATCCTGGCGTCTCTGTTGTTGCTGCCGGCGGCGCGATGCTTGTCGGCACTTCTGTGGGAGCGACAACCCTGACGGGTGGATTCTCTGAAACAGGCCTGTTGTCCCCGCCACTCCTGCCGGCGACGGCAGGCCCATTCGCTTGCGGAAGACGCAGGAAGCCGATCCGCTGCGGAGTGACTTCCTTCGACGACGAGCGACCAAAAATGCGCGACATCGTCGAGGGCGAAATGAGAAGCGGCGCAACGGCTAACGCGAACACGACGTGGATCGCGATGGAGATCGCGAGCGGCCTGGAGGGCCGTCGTGACCCTTTGACCTCGACCGGAGTACGCGATCCGCGCAGCGTCTGCATTTAATCGTGACTCGAGACGATACTCAGGCGCCGACGCTCAGGCGCGTCAACACCCGTCCCGCTCGACGCGCAGCTTCGCGCAGTCGCTCCGGCGACGTGATGAACGAGACACGGAAGAAGCCTTCCCCACCCTGGCCAAACGATGATCCTGGCAGAACTATCACACCCTCTTCCTCCATCAGAAAATCAGCGAACTCCGCGCTCGTGATGTGTTCGGGAAGCGGGATCCACAGATACATCGTCGCTTTCGGTGACTCACAGTCGAATCCATTCTCGCGAAAGGCCCCCACTGCAGCGTCGCGCCTTTCCCTGAATACCGCAATGTTCTGCGGAACGAATTCCTCAGAAGCATCGAGCGCAGCAGCCGATGCAGCCTGAACGGCCATGAAGGCTCCGGTATCAACAAACAGTTTTACGCGGGCAAGCGGTGCGACGAGATCCCTTGCGCCGATAGCCCAACCGCAGCGCCATCCGGTCATGTTGTATGTCTTCGACATCGAGTGAAACTCGATGGCAACATCCCGCGCGCCTTCTATCTCAAAAATGCTCGGAGGTGTGTAGCCGTCGAATGCCATCTCCGAGTACGCATTGTCATACACCAGCAGGATGTCGAGTTCCCTGCAGCGCTTTATCACTGTTGCCAGATAATCGCGTGGCGCAACGCTGGCCGTCGGGTTGTTCGGATAATTGAGATAGAGCACCTTCGCTCGGCGCAGGATGTCGGCAGGAACCTCATCGAGGTTGACGAGAAAATCATTTTCAGGCCGCAACGCGTAGCGGTAGGGCTCACCATGCGCGAGCTGCGATCCGCCCGTGTACGCGAGGTAGCCCGGCTCGGGAATGATCGCGACATCCCCTTCCTCCACATATGCGAGCGCGAGGTGTGATATGCCTTCTTTCGAGCCAATGAGCGGTACAATCTCCGAGAACGGATCAAACTCCAGATCGAACCGCCGTTTCATGAAGCGCGCGATCGCTTCGCGGTACTCGACGAGACCGAGACCGAAACCATAGCGGCTCATCGCAGGATTGCGCGCCGCCTCCGCTAATCTTTTCACGGCCACTCCCGGCGGCGCGAGATCGGCATCGCCTGCGCCGAGGTCGATGACATCGACGCCGCGCGCAATGAGCTGACGCTTTTTCTCCGGGTATTTCCCGAGCGCGTACTCGGGAAGCTCCCCCATTCGCGTCGCCGGACGTGGCATCAGCTTGCGCTCCTGACCGGGTTGCTGACCTTGCTCAGGCCTTCGATCTCAACTTCGACGATGTCGCCATCGGCGAGCGGCGCGACCCCTGCCGGCGTGCCAGTTGCGAAAATGTCGCCGGGCTCGAGTGTCATGACTTGGGACACGTAAGACATCAGCATGGGAATCGAGAACACCATTTCTGTCACTGATGCGCGCTGCCGCTCTTCGCCGTTTACGCGCGTCACTACGGTGAGCGACGAAAGGTCCTGCGGCGGCGCCGCCATGTTGCCGATTGGGCAGAACGAATCGAATCCCTTGGCCCGCGTCCACTGGCTGTCGGATCGCTGCAGATCGCGCGCTGTGACATCGTTGAGCGCCACAACTCCACGAATAGCGCGAAGCGCGTCTGCCTCGCTTGCCTTTGTGAGTCTCGCGCCGATTACGATACCGACCTCACCCTCGAACTCGACACGCGCCGACTGCGGCGGCAGGATGATCGCTTCGCCTTCAGCAATGATGCTGGTGGAAGGCTTGAGAAAAAACAGCGGCTCCGTCGGTACTTCGTTCCCCAGTTCCTTCGCATGCTCGCGATAGTTGCGGCCAATACAAACGATCTTGCCGGGTTTGTCGAGACGGTGGCGCCCGAACTCAGGAATGTTTGCTCCGCCTGTAAGCGGATCGTCGAATTGCAAATCTGACAAGGGGAGTCACCTCATTGAGACACTGCGTAGAACCTTATGAGTTGCCGGGCTGTGTCATCCCAATTTACAAGAATCCGGCGCGCTGGCGGCAAAGCGTCGAGCAATGTCTTGCCATACGACTTGGTTACAACTCGCGGATCGGCAATGATGATCGCGCCCCGGTCAGTTCTTGACCTGATCAGGCGCCCAAAGCCCTGCTTCAGCCGCAGCGCCGCATGTGGAACCATGTACTCACCAAACGCGTCACCACCCCGCTCCTGGATCGCCTCGCAGTGAGCGGCCGTCAGAGGCTCGCTCGGCACGCGGAACGGAAGCTTCGCGATGAGCAACCCACGCAGCGCATGGCCTGCAACATCGACTCCCTCCCAGTACGACGAAGTTCCGATCAGCACGGCTCGCTCAGATTCGCGAAATCGCGTCAGCAGGCTGTCTCGCGAGTCCTCTCCGTGCACAAGAATCGGCCGGTCGGCCCCCATCCCGAGGCCGCGCAGCTCGATCGCGGCCTGGCGCACATCGCGGTGACTGGTAAACAACGCGAAGATTCCGCCGTCGGAGGCCTCTGTGAACTCGACCAGCATCCTGATCACGGCGCGGAAGTGTCCAGCTGGATCTACATTCGGAGCTGGCGTGTCTGTCGGCACCGCAAGTATAGCCTGGTTCTCGAAATCGAAAGGCGACGGGAACGACTCGGTGACGGGCGGAATTCCGAGCTGGTCGATTCCCAGCCGGCTCGCAAGAAAATCGAATCGCGCATTTGTCGAGAGCGTCGCGCTCGTGACGATTGTGGTGCGCAGCCGGTCAAAGAGATCGTCGCGCAGAATTGGCGCGAGATCGAGCGGCACCCATGTAACGCCCACGTTTGAATCCTTGCCGCGTGCTTCAATCCATCGAACACGCTGGTGCGCATCTGCCCCCGGGACGAGCGCACCGTAAAGCGCTTCGGCAATTCCTTCGAGACGTCGGCCTGCCCCGCGCAGCTCACTTACCAGCGCAGACAACGCCTCGTCCCGCACTGTCTCCGCCTCGAGTCTTTCTCGTATCAGACCGATGCTGTCAGTCAGTAGCGCAGTCTCCCGGATCAGATCCTCCAAGGCAGTGCCGAGCCCCGCGCGCCAGATCGGATGCGACTCGAACTCGTCAGTCAGCCGAACGACGGGCTGGCCACTCTGTTTGAGAAAAGTGTCCAGCAGGTCGAAGACGATACCGCCCTTGTCACGCGCGGCGTCGACTGCCGGCAGCACGCGCTCGTGCAACATGTCGAGACTGGCAGCGTTGAACATTTCGTCGCGATTGATCCGCAGCCGCTCCTCGAGGGCCGCGAGCAACCCGCGTCCACCCTTTCGGGACGACTGCGTGCGTGCCAGTCGCGACAGCATTCGCTGCAATCCGCGTCGTGTGGCGCTGGCACCCAGGTGGGCTGCTGCCGCATCCTCCAGGTGATGCCCTTCATCTATCACCAGTCTCGTATACGGGGGGATAACGGCAGCGTCGTCCCAGTTCTTTGCGATCCGGCGCACCGCAATGTCCGACATCAGAAGGTGATGATTGACGACAACGACATTCGCCAGCGCCGCTTCCCTTCTCGCCTTGAAAAGAAAACATCGCTCGAAGTGCGGGCACGACGAGCGCGTGCATAGATCAGGTTCTGCGGCGACTTCGTCCCATACCTCGGATGCCGGCGGATGAGGCAGATCGCTGACAGACCCATCCGTGGTATTGCGCGACCAGTCGGCAATCATCTCAAAGCCGGCGCTGTTGTCGTCGAGAAGCGAGGGCCCGATCAGTTTCGCCTGCTCCAGTCGCAACAGACACAGGTAGTTACGCCAGCCCTTCAACAGGGCAAACTTCACTTCCTGTTCGCCCTCGAGAGCAGCTGCAAGAAAAGGCAGATCTTTTCTTACGAGCTGTTCCTGCAGATTTATCGTGTTCGTCGAAACAACGGTTCGCTCGCCGGTCCGGGCTGACCATCGCAAAGCCGGCAGGAGGTAGCCGAGGGATTTACCAACTCCGGTGCCAGCCTCGATGAGTCCCACGCCAGTGTCGTTGTAAAGCGAGGCAATCGTGCGCGCCATGTCGCGTTGCGCGGGCCGGTCCTCATATTGACGCATCGCTCGCGCAACAGGGCCCGAAGGACCAAGGTCGTCCGCTACACTTTCGGGATCGAGCTGCGCGGTATCCCCGGCTACTGCGGGAAAATCGATCATTCCTCGTGCGCGAGACGGTACGCGAGATTTTTCCCCGCGCCCATCTCGCTGGTCAGGCGCTCTACAATCTCACGCGCGCTGGAGCCGTCTGCCTTCATCGCCTGGGCTGCATCGCGGAGCGTATCCTCAGAAAGTCTTTCCTGCGCGGCCGCCGCGATGAGGATCACTATCTCACCTTTCACGACACGCTCAGCGAACTGGGTAGCAAGCTCGCCCACGGTACCACGAGCAAACTCCTCGAACTTCTTTGTCAGCTCTCGCGCTACTACGGCCTGCCTGCTCCCCGCCCCCGCATCGGAAAGCTCCTTGAGTGTGGCCGCGGTCCTCATTGGCGATTCGTAGATGATGCCGGAATGCTCGAGCTTCATGATCTCAGCGAGTTTTTGAAGCCGCTCTTTTCCACGCCTTGGCAGAAAGCCGAAAAACGTAAACTGATCGCCGGCGATTCCTGAGGCGACGAGGGCAGCGAGCAGCGCTGACGCGCCTGGTACCGGAACCACGACGATACCTGCAGCGATCGAAGCGGAGACGAGGCGCGCGCCCGGATCAGAGAGAAGCGGGGTGCCGGCATCCGTGATCAGGGCGACAGATTCGCCGTCAAGGAGGCGCTGGACCAGCCGAGGAGTTTCGCGCGCTTCGTTGTGCTCGTGATAGGGCGAGCTGCGCGTCGTGATGTGGTAGTGATCCAGCAGCCTGCGCGAATGCCGCGTATCCTCGGCGACAACAAGTGATACCGCACCAAGCACGTCGACCGCACGGTATGACATGTCTCCCATGTTGCCGATGGGAGTGCTGACTATGAATAGGGACCCCGGCGAGCCGGACTTTGTCACGTGCTCTACCGGGGCGATATTGCTACGCCTTGTCTGTGACCAGCAGCGTCAGGCGGCGTGCAGCTTGAACTTGGATTCCAGCTCTGACTTCGGCACCGCGCCAATGACCTGGTCGACGAGCTTTCCGTCCTTGAAGAACAGAATTGCGGGAATCGAGCGAACCTGAAAACGCGACGGTGTTCGAATGTTCGTGTCGACGTCGAGCTTGGCGACCTTTGCTCTACCGGCATATTCGATCGAAAGCTGATCAAGCACCGGGGCGATCGTCCGACAGGGGCCGCACCACGTGGCCCAGAAATCAACCACGGCCAGACCCTCGTGCTTTTCGATTTCTGCCTCGAAATCGCTGTCAGTCACATTGACCGCATTCGACATTGAGCTCCCTCTTCGCCAGGATACCCCGGCATGATCGCACGATTAATATTGATTCCCTTTCCGAACTGAAATCTAATGCAAGAAAGAGCCCTGAAAGGCACCAGAATCGCGCACGTTGGAATCGCCCTCGAGTCGATTGCTCCGGAGCTCGCGTTCTTCCGTGAGATACTCGGATTGGAAGAGGTCGAGGTGTCCGATTCTGATGGAGCGGTTATCAAGGCCTTCGCGGCCGGTGAGAGCCTTGTGGAGCTCCTGGAACCAGATGGACCGGAGACACCAATCGCCCGGTTTGTCGCCAGGCGCGGGCCCGGCATTCATCACATCTGCTTCGCGGTTGACGACCTCGACGGAATGCTCGAGCGCTGCCGGGCCGCTGGACTGAGACTGATCGACGAGACGCCACGCATAGGCGCTGAAGGGACGCGCATCGCATTCCTGCATCCCAAGTCAACGGGCGGAATACTCATCGAGCTAACCGATTACGGATCGCGGAGTACGGACTGAGTTATTTCTGACTGCAGACGTATTGCGGAATGCGGAGTAAGGACTGAGCTGATGGCGGCCTGCGGACGTACTGCGGATTGCGGAAGTCGGACTGCAGTTCGTGCGTACTCCGCATCCCGAAATACGTCCGCAGTCAGAAATCAGCTCAGTCCTCACTCCGCCTTCCGTAATAGGTCCGCAGTCCGCACTCAACTTCGACAGAAGTCTCGTACGGCAGCTATCTCCATATTGTCGACATAGAACCGTCCGCCCGGCCCCGCGATCGTATAAAAACTCGGCGTTCGGACATTGCTCCCGCGCGTCACTTCGGCGACTACGATTCGGTGTCCGGCGTCTCCCGGCAAGTCGCGAAGAATGCGAAATTTGTCGTGATTGAAGTAGCACTGAAGAATCACGAGGCGTTTCTCGAGCTCGTCGCGGTCCATATTGTCACGCGCCGGGCCACGGTTCGTTCCGAAAATGACGGACATCGCCTGAATATCCTGCGCGCGGACGGCAGTCAGGAACGCTTCCACAGCGCCGCGAGGAGACGAGGCGCCTGTGACGTTCGGGTTGACAGTCGATGGCGCAGGCAGAGGAGCGGGGCTTGTGCCAACGGGGCCGGTGCTGGTTGTTGTTGTGGTCGCAGCACGCGAGCACGCAGTGAACAGCAAGAGAGCGATGAGAATCTTTTTCACGCGGTACTCCACAAAAGTTGGTGCCAACCTACAAGGCGGTGAAAATGGCAGCAAGATATCAGCGCCTGTATGTGAACATAGACCATGTAGCAACGCTGAGACAGGCAAGGCGCGGTCATGAGCCGAGCCCCGTCGATGCCGCTGCAATCTGCGAGGCCGCGGGGGCTGATGGAATTACTGCGCACCTGCGTGAGGACCGTCGCCACGTACAGGACGCGGACGTCGAAGCACTCGCAACTTCGGTGACTACTTATTTCAATCTGGAGGCGGCCTGCGCTGACGAAATGATCGAAATTGCGCTGAGCTTACGCCCTCCCCAGGTAACTCTTGTTCCTGAACGACGCGAGGAAGTCACCACTGAAGGCGGGCTCGACATCGCTGGTGACACAGAGCGGGTTTCCCGCGCGATCAATCGCCTTCGGGATGCCGGGATCCGCGTCAGTCTCTTCATCGACCCGACGATCGAAGCCGTTGCGCTCTCCAGACAGCTCGGCGCCGACGCGGTGGAGCTGCACACCGGTGTATACGCACACCATCCAGAGCAGCCACTCCCTCTCGACGCGTTGAGATCTGCGGCACGCGAGGGAGCGAGGATGGGAATCGCTGTGCATGCAGGCCATGGTCTTACTGTCGACAACGTGGCGCCGGTTGCAGCTATCGAGGAGATCGAGGAGCTCAACATCGGGCACTCGATAGTCAGCCGCGCAATTTTCGTGGGCCTCGAGGAAGCCGTGAGGGAAATTCGCCGCGCAATGGACGCGGCGCGGCGTTCAGCCGAGATTTGATTGAATGACTGACGAGCTTCCGCCGATTTCCGCGCTTTTCTTCGACGATCCCGGTCCTCACGTCGTACGTGCGGGATTCGCCACCGCTGCAGGACGTCCGAGGTATACGCCCGCACGTGGACAGGAACTTCATGCGCTCATCAACACGAGCATCGCGCAGCTTGGCGCAGTATCCGGCGAAGGAAGAAGAAAGACCCCCGCACCGCTGCCGCCTCCTGTTCCGATCGACACGCTCTTGTACAAAGGGCGCGCGGCGCTCGACAGAGCGCGCGAACTTCGCAATGAGGTCATCGCCAGTGGAAGACGCGCCGATGATGACGCTGTCGGCGAGCTGCTCGATCTCATCGCACTTGCATCGACCGAATAAAAGTTGAAACTGAATCTGCGGGGAGTCATCGGCATCGCGCTCAGCGCGGTGCTGCTCTGGTGGACATTGCGCGATGTATCGCTCGCGGTGGTGTGGTCGGAGCTGCGACAGTCGAACGGGTGGCTATTCCTGCTTTCGACAGTTCTGGCGACGACAATATTTCCGCTTCGCGCGAGGCGGTGGCAGACTATTCTCGAGCCGGTCGCACCGAATCAACCATTCAGCGCGTTATGGAAAGCGACCGCTATCGGTATGATGGCCAACAACGTCCTTCCTGCGCGCGCAGGTGAAATCGCGCGCGCTTATGCTCTGACGCACCAGACGAAGATTCCGCTATCGACATCCATCGCATCGCTTGCCGTTGACAGACTCTTCGACATGCTGGTGCTCCTGCTGCTCGCAGTCGCAGCGTTCTTTGACCCCGCGTTCCCTCGAGATGCACAGATAGCGGGGCAGTCGATCGGCAACCTCGCGCAGGGGTTTGTGGTCTTCGTGATACTGTTGTTCGGCGTTCTGTATGCGCTCGTGTTTTTCCCCGAGCAGATCATTCGCCTCTACGAGATATTCGCGCGCCGGATTTCGCCTGCGCTGGAAGACCGCGGTAAGGCGGTGCTCACTCGATTCAGCGAAGGGCTGAGCGTTCTCAGAAGTCCGGGACGGTTTCTCGCGGTTCTCGCATGGGCGCTCCTGCATTGGCTGGTCAACGCGCTCGGGTTCTGGGTGGGATTCAAAGCAGTGGGAATCCACCTTCCGTTTTCCGCCGCGTTGTTTCTGCAGACCCTGATCGCTGTGGGCGTTGCGCTTCCGTCCGCGCCCGGATTTTTCGGTTTCTTCGAGAAGATCACGGTTGTTGGACTTGCGATCTACGGAGTCGGCGCGACGCAGGCGACGAGTCTGGCGATTGGCTACCACATACTCACCTTCATTCCGATCACGGTGATGGGTCTCTGGTATTTCGCTAAGCTCGGATTGCACTTGCGGGAGATCGACACCGCTCGCGGGAAAACCGGGTGACCGAGGGCACGGCACGGATCGCGGCACAAGCGAAGCTGAACCTTCACCTGCGCGTTCTCGCCAGGGAGGATTCGGGCTTTCATTCGATCGAGACGATCTTTCATCGCATCGATCTCGCGGACGACATCACCATAGAGCTTACCGCGGGTGAAAAATCGCTTGATGTATCCGGCCATGATGCGGGTCCGGTCGAATCAAACCTCGCATGGCGGGCGGCGAACGCATACATGGAGCATGCGGCCTGGCCTGCGGGTTTCCGCATCGAACTCGTCAAGAAGATTCCTGTCGGTGCCGGGCTTGGCGGAGGCAGCGCCGACGCGGGGGCCGTACTGCGTGCGCTCAACGCAATGTCGCCAAAACGAATTGGCGCACACGGTTTGCTCAGGCTTGCGGCGAAGCTTGGCTCGGATGTGCCGTTCCTCGCCAGCGAATCAGTGATGGCTCTTGCATGGGGCCGGGGCGAACGAATGCTCTCCTTGCCGCCGATGTCCCGCCAGGACGTGCTTCTCATGTCCCCGGCGTTTCAGGTGTCGAGCGCCGATGCGTACCGGTGGCTTGACGAGTATCGCGATCGCAATCGTACCGAGACGAGCGAGAATGCCGGCGAGTCGATTGTGCTCGATCCAATCGCGTTATCGACCTGGGCGTCGCTGAGCCGCTTCGCTCGCAACGACTTCGAGGCACCTGTCGCTGAGCGTCATCCCGAGCTCCGGGAATACCTGCAGCGGCTCCGTGAGTCTCGCGCCATGTTCGCGCAAATGACCGGATCCGGCTCCACGATCTTCGGAATTCTCGATTCGCCACCGCTTTATGCGAAGGTCCCGCCGGAACATCGTGAGCAGGTTACGACTACCAGAACCTCGATCGACGTTTTCCAGCCAGAGCGAATCAGCACGCTGGTTTGACGTCCGGCTGTATCGCCGGCGTTGTTCAGTTTGTGGGGCCGGGATAGGTTTAGCGTGCCTGCCCCCTCGTCCAATGGCAGGACATCGGTCTTTGGAT
>JANPKW010000042.1:0-9550 GCA_031426255.1 Gemmatimonadaceae bacterium
TACCGAGCGCAACCATACCGCGACACATCTCCTCCACGCAGCGTTACGTGACGTGTTGGGTGAGCACGTGCATCAGGCTGGCTCGCTGGTCGCTCCGGACCGGCTTCGTTTCGACTTCATGCATCATGGCCCGATGACTGATCCACAGATACAGGAGGTCGAGGACATCGTCAATCGCGGCGTGCTCGCGGCCGTTCCGCTAGATATCAGCGAGCGCCCCTACGACGAAGCCGTCGCTGGCGGTGCGATGGCTCTGTTCGGTGAGAAGTACGGCGACGTAGTGCGAGTCGTCACCATCCCCGGATTGTCCGTCGAGCTTTGTGGCGGCACGCATGTGCGCAATACCTCGGAGATCGCGCTGTTCCAGGTGGCGAGCGAAACTGGTGTCGCAGCGGGCGTGCGCCGCATCGAGGCGGTCACGGGTCCGCGCGCATACGAGGCGATCAATGCACGGAAGAGAACGTTAGCTGACGTCGCGGACATTCTGCGGTCGTCGCCCGGCGGAATCGTCAAACGGCTTCAGAGTATCGTTGACGAACGTCGCGCACTCGAGAAAAAACTTGATGAAGCGATTCGCGGCGGCGGCTCGAGTGGAGTTCAGCCTCTCATCGACCGCGCTGTAACAGTCGATGGTGTACGCGTAATCGCAGCTGCCGTACCTGCAATGGACATGAAATCGCTCCAGGGCCTCGGCGACGTGCTTCGTGAAAAGATGGAAAGCGGAGTAGCGGTTCTCTCCGCTTCTTTCGGTGACGGCAAGAACTCCCTGATCGCGATGGTCACTGACGACCTTCGTGTGCGTGGACTTCGCGCCGATAACATTATCAGAGACGTTGCCGCAGTCGCCGGTGGGCGGGGTGGCGGCAAGTCGCACATGGCGCAGGCAGGAATTCCCGATGCCAGCAGGCTTCCCGATGCGCTGGCTGCGGTTGCGGGTGTCGTCCAGGCCCAGCTGACATCGGCAGCGAAGGCTGACTGACACAATTGCACCGGAACGCGTGATCGACGCAGGCAGGTGGATTAGTTCACGCGAGCCGGCGCCTCCGGCGGTGCTTTCTGACCGTCTCGCCACCGTCGTCGGCGACCGTTCCTGCGCCGACAGCCAGGCTCTTGCCGAGCTGCTCGTCGAAGAAGCTGCCAGGCTACTCGCAACTCTGCATGACGGCAGGAAGGGGGCCGAGGACCTGCTGGTGGCCGATGCGCTGATTACGTACGCAATGGAGGCAGCGGCCGACGAGCCCGACGCGATAGAAGGCGTGGCGGCGCGCGCTGTCCAGCGGCTCGGAGCGGTATCCAGTCGTGGTGGGCAAGCGTGATCGTCATTCTATTCACGGGCGGAACCATTGCGATGCGCAATGACCGCGATGGCAAAGGCGCTGTCCCCTCACTGAACGCTGACGAAATTCTCGCCGCTACGCGCGGCATCAATGAGATAACCGGCGTCGAGACTGAGGAGTGGGGCAGCTACCCCGGTCCGCACATGACCGTCGAGCGAATGTGGTCCCTGCGCAATCGAATCCGTGAACATCTCGCACGCCCCGAAGTAAAAGGTATCGTCATTGCTCACGGCACTGACACGCTCGAGGAAAGTGCGTACCTCGTCGCCCGATCGCTTCCGGCAGAGAAGCCAATCGTTTTCACTGGCGCGATGCGCACAGTGAGTGACCTGGGCTGGGATGGTCCGGCGAATCTTCTGGAGTCGGTCCGCGTCGCGGCGAGCTCGGAGACACGCGGGTTCGGCGCGATGGTCGTCATCAGCGGTCAGATCTTCGCTGCGCTCGATGCGACGAAGACGAATACGCATCTTCTCGATGCATTCGAGAGCCCCGGGTTTGGTCCGCTTGGTGTGCTCGATGAAGGAGAGCTGATTGTGCATCGCGAGATGCCGCCGATGCCACCGATCGTCGACCCGGTCGAGCTGGCAACTCCAGTAGATATCATTTTCGTCGCTGCCGGTTCTGACGCGCGACTTCTCGATGCATCTCGCGAACTCGCGCGCGGTGTCGTCATCGCCGCAATGGGGCGCGGTAACGTGCCGCCCGATCTGGTGCCGCCGATAAGCCGCTGGATCGCGGATGGGAAGCCGGTTGTCCTGACCTCGCGCACTCAAGGCGGTAGAGTCGGGCATACCTATGGATACGCGGGCGGCGGCCGACGGCTGGCCGAGCTCGGCGTAATCTTCGGTGGATACCGCCGCGCGCAACAGGCTCGTATAGATCTCATGCTTGCCCTTGGCGCGAGAATGTCGATGAACGCCATACGCGACATGTTCAGGGAAAATTGATACAGAACCTCGCTCCGCCACGCGCAGTGCTGCGAATTGCGAAGACCCTGGAAAAGGCCGGTTTCGAGACGTGGTGTGTCGGAGGGGCGGTACGGGACGCCCTGCTCGGACATCCCCATCTCGACTGGGATCTGGCGACTGCTGCGCACCCTGAGCAAGTCCAGCGACTGTTTCCGCGAAAGACCGTTCCGGTGGGCATCGCGTTCGGTACTGTGGGGGTGCTCGATGAAGCAGGCGTCATGCACGAGGTGACGACGTTTCGTCGAGACGTAAAGACCGACGGCCGCCATGCTGTTGTCGAATTCGGTGCAACTCTTGATGAAGATCTTGCCCGCCGCGACTATACGATCAATGCGATTGCGTGCGATCCCACCGGCAAGCAGGTACGCGACCCGTTCAACGGCCGTGAAGATCTAGCCAACGGAATTGTCAGGTCGGTCGGTGACCCGGAAGAGCGTATGCGCGAGGATCGCCTCCGCGCGCTTCGGGCTTTGAGGTTCGCAGCACGCTTCGATTTTGCAATTGAGCCTGCCACCTGGAATGCGATACTGGGAAGCTCTGCTCACATGGGCCGCCTGTCGGCGGAACGTGTAAAGCAGGAGATCGAGAAGACGATGGAACAGGTGCGTTGCCCGAGCGTCGCGTTTTCCATGTGGCAGTCGAGCGGCGCGTTTGCGACGCTGATTCCGTCACTGCATCAGGTTACGCCCGTTGACCTTGCTGCAATCGACAACATCGCCATGCCGCTCGCTGCCCCCGTTGCAGGGGCCAATGCGTCCGGGTATCCCACCGCGAAGGTCAACCGGCGCATTCTGCGAATGATCGCGTTGTTCGCGGGCGCCGGAACGACATCGGTTCTCCAGACGCTCAAGGCGCTGAGATTCTCCAACTCCGACGCGGCCTGGATTGCAGGGATCATCTCTCACTGGACTGCAATGTCAGGCGAGATGCGTTTTGCGATGATGACCCCGTCCGGCCCCCCTGATTCGGTCCTTCGCAGGTGGGCCGCGATGACGGGTCGCACGCGTCTTGCCTCAGTGCTGAGGCTGGCCGGCGCGCGGTGGGCTGCAGAACGACGTACGGGACTGGGGGCGCCGCCAGCTGAGGTCGTGCACTCAGCTTACCGGCGCGCGATTCGTATCGCGTACCGGGATCCGGTCGAGGTTGCTGACCTCGCTGTCGACGGAAGTGACCTGGCGGGTATCGGCATCATTGGGCCGGGTACGGGCCGAATGTTACGAATGCTGCTCGAAACGGTTATAACTGACCCTGCCTCAAACACGCGTGATGCGCTGCTGGCGATGGCCAGCCGGGCGCGCGATGAAGCAGGGCACTGAACACAGACTCCACACAAAATGCTTTTTCGCGGCAGAAATCCTGAGATCACCGTGTGGCGCAAATTCCGTTCGGGAATGGACGGCTTCACGTTCGAGAAACCAGGCGAATATTACGAGGCCTTCATCGGGGCGAACGCCGAGCGGGTCGTCGACCTGTTTCATGCGTTGAGCGACCAGCTTGGTCCGGCGATTGACTGCGTAATCTCTGACCTGCGGTCGGAAGCATCATGGCAGGGTGAATCGATAGCGCTCCCAGATGTTCGCGATGCGATCGCGCGGCTGAAGGTTCCTCTCGCGACGTACGGGGGCGTCGAGTTCTCGCTGTACACATCTGACGACCAGCTGACTCTTACACCGCAGCTCGAGCTCTTCATTTATGCGCGCACTGACAAGTGGCTGTACCTCCTGCAGGGCAAGGGGCTCGAGGAGCGTGCTGCGCTTGCCGACAGGTCGTGGAGGTCTCAAGCGTGGGACCGTGCGCCCGCGCCGACGCTTTCCGCTGCAATAGCGTCTACTGCCGACCGACTGGCTCTGACTCAGGAGTGAAGTCACCGAGCGTCGCGCTGTGATGCGGTCGCCATTTTTCTACACTCTGATCGCTGCGCTTGCGAACGTCGCTGGCGCGGCGGCTGTCGTTTCGCGATCGCGCTGGAGTGTGCCGGCACTCGAAAAGATGATTGCGCTTTCGGCAGGGTTCATGATTTCGGTGGCCCTGCTCGATCTCGCCCCCGAAGCGCTGGACCAGCACGGTGCCGCCGCTGGCGGACTGATACTGCTCGGCTTTCTGCTGGTGCATTTCACCCAGCACACTCTCGTGCCGCACTTCCATTTCGGCGAGGAAGTGCATGAGGTGAGCAGGGGTGTCGGCATCTCTGCGCTCGCTGGGATGCTGCTTCACACGTTCGTCGATGGTGTGGCAATCGCGAGTGGCTTCAGTGTGCGACCGTCGCTTGGCTTCATTGTCTTCATCGCGATCCTGCTCCACAAGTTCCCGGAAGGTCTTGCGATATCGAGCATCTTCCTCGCCTCGGGTGCATCGCGTCGAAAGGCGATGGTTGCGGGCGCTTCACTTGGCGTTGCGACACTCCTCGGGGCGTTACTTACCGATCTCTCAGCGGGACTGGGGCAATACGGGTTGGCGCTTGCTGCGGGCGTGAGCATCTACGTCGCGGGGTCGAATCTCATTCCTGAGTTTCAGGCGAAAAGGGACTGGCGAGTGCAGGGCTCATTCTTCGCAGGATGCGGGTTGTACTTTCTGGCTCGAAATCTGATATCTGTTTTCGCTTAACTGCGGACAACAACCTTAAAGGCTTTTCACGCTGTTGATGTTCTTATGGAGAAATGCCGAAAAAGTTCAGGAACACACGCGAAAATTCCCTCTTCACCCCGCCGGTATCGGCGCAGCCGCTGGCTGCCCGCATGCGACCGCGCTCGCTCGATGAGGTAGTGGGGCAGCAGCATCTGATCGGGCCTGGCAAGCCGCTTCGCGATTCGATGGAAAAAGGCGCTATCAGCTCTATGGTTTTCTGGGGACCACCAGGATCCGGCAAGACAACGATTGGCAGACTCATCGCGCGCTACACTGATCGCGAGTTCGTTCCATTCTCGGCGGTAACCGAAGGCGTTCCGCGCATCCGGGAAATCATCGGGGAGTCGGAGGAGCGCCTGGAGCTCGGACGACAGACAATTCTTTTCGTCGACGAGATTCATCGATTCAACAAGGCTCAGCAGGACGCGTTTCTTCCACACGTCGAAAGTGGCACGATAGTACTGATCGGTGCGACGACCGAGAATCCGTCATTCGAGATGAACAGCGCACTGCTGTCGAGAATGCGCGTGTTCGTCCTCGAGCCGATCTCCGCTGAAGACCTGAGAGTCCTCGTCAATCGCGCGCTCAGAGATCCCGCTGCGGGGCTTGGGGATGAAAACCTCGAGGCGGACGAAGACGCAATCGAGCTGATAGTCATCGAATCTGACGGCGATGCCAGGCGCGCACTGTCAGTGATCGAAGCGGCGGCGGTTCATGCGGGGAAGGGAGGTCGCATCACGGTCCAGCTCGCTCGCGATGCGATGCAGAAGCGGTTTGCTCAGCACGACAAGAGTGGCGAGACGCACTTCAACATGCTCTCCGCCCTGCACAAGTCATTGAGGGGGAGCGATCCGAATGGCGCCCTTTACTGGGCGGCCCGCATGATCGAGGGCGGCGAGGACCCGATGACCATCTTCCGGCGTTCGATCGCGATGGCTGCGGAAGACGTTGGATTGTCCGATCCTAACGCACTGCAGTTCGCTGTTGCGGCCCGCGATGCCTACCACATGCTTGGGCCCCCGGAGGGATACCTCCCGCTGTCCGAGATGCTGATCTACCTCGCGACCGCGCCCAAGTCGAATTCCGCCTACATGGCCCTCAATGCGGCCATGGAGGCGGCCCGCGCAACCCCGGCCGAGCCCGTGCCGATGCACATCCGTAACGCCCCGACCCGCCTCATGAAGGAACTGGGGTACCACGAGGGGTACCAGTATGCGCATTCCGTCCCCGAGGCATACATCCCGCAAGAGTATCTGCCTGACAAGCTTCGTGGCACGGTTTTCTATGAGCCTGGACCGTACGGCTTCGAAAAAGAGATAAAAAAGAGGCTCCAGTGGTGGCAGTCTCTCAAACAGGAGAATGAAAATGCTGAATAGAAAAACAATATTCGCCGCTTTTGCGGTAACGGCACTCGCTGGCTGCGCGACGCTCGGACTCGGATCGTTCCGTGAGCCCGTCGTGCACTTCAACGACGCAAAGATTCGCGGGCTTGGACTCAGCGGGGGATCCGTCGATGTGGTCCTGAGCGTCTTCAACCCGAACCGGTTCGATCTCAACGCGAGCCGGCTCACATATCGCGTCATGGTTGAGGACAGGGAGCTTGGGACTGGAGCGCTAAACCAGGCTTTTCGCGTCAGCGATAACGACTCCACATACGTAACGATCCCAGTCAATTTCACCTATGCCGGACTCGGCTCGGCAGGCCGACAGCTTCTCTCCACGGGCACGATCAACTACCGTGTAATAGGCGACTTCACAGTCGACACGCCAATTGGCAGCTTCACTCGACCCTACGATCAGCGTGGCCGGTTCTCCGGCTTCGGTGGAACATCACAGAGCAGGTAACACACGTCACGAGAACTGATTGAGCTGACGCCCCCGACTGAGCGAGCATTTCTCGTCGGGGCGCAGCGTAAGCGGCCCCTCGGCCGCAGCGGTACGCCATCTGATTCGCTCGTCGCCGGCGGGGGAACGTCAGCGTCGCGCTCGCAGGTAATGAGCGAACATCTCGACGAGCTTGCTGAACTTGTCGATACGGCAGGTGGCGTTGTTGTTGGTCAGCTCACTCAGCAGATCGACAAGCCGAACCCCGCCACCTACCTCGGGAAAGGCAAGATCGAGGAGTTGGCGCTCCGGCTGGCCGAGACCGAGGCTACGCTCATTGTTTTCGACGATGAGCTTTCGCCGGCGCAGGGCAAGAACATCGAGGATGCAACCGGCAAGAGAGTAATGGACCGGGCTGAGCTGATCCTCGACATCTTCGCTACGCGCGCGCGGTCGTCAGAGGCGAAGATGCAGGTCGAACTTGCGCAGCTCGAGTACATGCTGCCGCGACTGCAGCGCATGTGGAGTCACCTCGAGAAATTCCGCGGTGGCATCGGCGTGCGCGGTCCTGGTGAAACGCAGCTCGAAACTGACAGGCGATTGATCAACAACCGGATTCGTCTGTTGAAGACTCGCCTTACTGATGTGCAGAAGTCCCGCGAAGTGCGACGCACGGGCCGCAAAGGCCAGTTTCGCGCATCGCTCGTCGGGTATACGAACGCTGGCAAGTCTTCCATACTGCGTTCGCTCTCGGGCTCGTCATCAATTTTCGTCGAGGATCGGCTCTTTGCTACACTCGACCCGCTGACGCGCGATATCCATCTCGCCGAGAATACTTCGGTGTTGCTGACGGACACCGTCGGTTTTATACGAAAGCTGCCGCACGACCTGGTCGCATCGTTCCGCGCGACACTCGAGGAAGTGGCGGAGTCCGATCTGCTGCTGCATGTCATCGATGCGAGTCACCCGACATGGGAAGAGCAGAGAACTGTCGTCAATCAGGTTCTTGGAGAGATCGGTGCGAATGACACGCCCGTTCTTTACGTGTTCAACAAGATCGATCGCATTCCGGAGGAGGAGCTGCTGTCGCTCGAGACGAGGATCCAGAACCTCGTACCGGGCTCGGTATTTGTGTCCGCCGTGACCGATGAGGGACTTGATCCTCTCAGACGCTCGCTGCTGGCACATGCACGTCTCCGGACACCCGTGTCGGAGATCAGGCTTCCATTGTCGGATGGCAAGCTGCTCGCGGAAATTCATCGCGAGGCTGAGGTGCTGGAGCAGAAGCACGTTGGCGAGGAAATCGTGATCACGGCACGGCTCGAGGAAGCTCTCGCGGGGAAGTTGCGACGCGCGGGAGCGGGGGTGACACCGGCGCAGTCGAGCATGGGAAACGGGTCGGCGTTATAATACCGTTACACACCTGTTTGCGTTAACGCTCCGCCCCTTGTAACATCATCGGCTGCATGTTGTCATTAACTCCCCATACGCCAGCCCAGCCGTGAGTATCATCTTCTGGCTCGGATCAGCCTTGGCGCTTGCCATTGGTCTTGCGCTGGCGCTCACTCCGATCGTCACGCGCAGTGCGAGGGCGTTCAGCCTCTTCGATTCACCCGGTGAAGAGCGCCGGATGCATCTCGTGCCCGTCCCGCGTCTGGGCGGTGTTGCGGTATACCTCGTTGCCGCGGCCGTTGCATCGCTTCTGTTCGTGCGAACCGCGCCGCTTTTTGTCCCCGACGGACCGCCCGGCGATGCGCAGATCCGGCTGCTCACCGGAGTGTTCCTGGGATCCGGACTTCTTTTTCTCACCGGACTTGTTGACGACCTGAGAGGATTGTCGCCCGCGGCAAAATCGGCGGCACAGGTTCTTGCCGCAGCAATCGTCTACTACTTCGGTTTCCGCATCTCATCGATTGCGCTTGGTTATGGTGTCGGTGTGCCGGTCGGCATGCTCGAGATCCCGCTGATATTCCTGTGGATCGTCGGCCTCACCAACGCTTACAATTTCATTGACGGATTGAACGGCCTCGCGGGCGGCGTAGCAATCGTCGCATGCGCGACAATCGTCGTAGTCGCCCTCGCACTCGGCAACTACTTCGTCCTTATCCCAACTGTCGCACTCGCCGGCGGATTGCTTGGATTTCTACCGTACAACTTTCCGAAGGGAAAAATTTTCCTGGGAGATTCAGGAAGCCTTGCGATCGGGTTCCTGCTCGCGGTTTTGACCGTACGCGCTTCGCAGAATGAATCAGGTGCGGTGCTTGCCATCATTCCCATTCTTGCAGTGTCCGTACCGCTGATGGACGCAACGCTTGCTATCCTTCGCCGCTGGCTGCGCCACGTCCCGCTCTCGGGTGCAGATGCGCGACACATCCACCATCGCCTCCTGGCGCTCGGCCTGTCGCCAAAGCGCACCGCGGTGATACTGTGGGCACTGGCAGCGGGAATGGCCGGCTTCGGACTGTTGATTGCCCTCACCGCGCCGTTTGTTGCGGCATCGATCGCGATCCTCGGCATCATCGGCGTCGCGGTCATGCTCATCTACGGGACGAACGTGCTCGCTTACCACGAGCTCACTATCGCCGGCGAGGTTCTGATGTCGGCCCCGCGCCGGGCGCGCAGGGTGATCAGCGACCAGATAATGGCGATGGATCTCATAACGCAGTTGCACCGCACCGATGATATCCACGAGGTGTCGGAGATCGTCGCCGCCGGAGCGCATCAGTTCGGATTCCTCGGAATGGAGCTGACGGGCGACGACATAGAGCCGGATAAAATGGCCCAGCGTGTTTTGCC
>JANPKW010000043.1:0-18339 GCA_031426255.1 Gemmatimonadaceae bacterium
GCGTCAGGACGTCGCTGATTTTTATACTCGCAACTTCGTACCGGGCCGGGCGACCCTGCTCATTGCAGGTGATATCAGTATTGATGAAGGAGTGGGGATCGCCGAAGCTGCGTTCGGCACATGGAAGGGAAGCCGAGCGACAGGTTCGCGTGTGGCCGACAAGCCTGCAAGAAAGACGCGGAGTGTTGAAATCGTATCAAAGCCGGACGCAGCACAGTCGGAGCTTCGCATCGGTCACGTGGGACTCTCACGCTCTCATCCAGATTACTTCGATATAGTGGTGATGAATGCGGTGCTTGGCGGACTTTTTTCCTCCCGCATCAATCTCAACCTGCGTGAAGCTCACGGTTATACCTACGGCGCATCATCGTACTACGACTGGCGCCGGCAGGCTGGACCGTTCGTGATCTCGACCGCAGTGCAGAGTGAGGTAACAGGTGAGGCGATTCAGGAAACGCTAAAGGAAATCACGCGAATGCAGAGCGAAGAAATCAGCCAGGATGAGCTGACACTCGCGACGAGCTATCTCGCCGGGGTTTTCCCGATCAGGTACGAGACGACCGCATCAATTGCTTCAGCACTGGCAACCCTCGTCACGTACGGTCTTCCTGAGACGTACTACGATACATACAGAGCCATGATTGCCGGTGTCACGACCGCGAGCGTGCTCAGTGCCGCACGTAATCATGTCAAGGCCGACGAGCTTCAGGTTGTCGTCGTAGGAAATCCGGAAATCATCAAGGCACCAATCGAAGCTCTCGGTCTCGGCCAGCTGGAAGTTCGAGAGGTTGCCGACGCTTGAGCAAGCTCGATTCACGACGTGCCTATTCGGGTCGTGTAATCTCGCTCGACGTCGACACCGTGAGGTTTCCCAATGGAACCGTTGGAGAGCTCGAGATGGTCCGGCATCCCGGTGCCAGCGCGATCGTCCCGTTTCTCGACGAGCCGTCCGTTGGCGATCCGAGAATCCTCCTGATCCGGCAGTACAGGTATGCCTCAGAGGGCTACCTATATGAAATACCTGCAGGCCGGCTCGATTCCGGAGAAAGTCCTGAAGCGTGCGCGTTGAGAGAGCTCAAGGAGGAGACCGGATATTCCGCGGAGAGAATCGAGCCGCTCACCTCGTTCTATACAACTCCAGGGTTCACCGATGAGAGGATTCACATCTTCATGGCGACAGGGCTGACAGCGGGCGATCAGGCGCTCGAGTCAGACGAGATACTGGAGCTACACCCCACCCCCCTTTCCGTGGCTGTCGATCGGGTTTCCTCGGGTGAAATCGTGGACGGAAAGTCCATGATTGGCATTCTGCTGTCGGCCCGCCGAATAAAGGCGTAAGGGTAAATCGCCCTTAGGGGGTTCTAACCCCCATGAGAGAGATGTCCGGATATGGTGACACTTTGGTGGGTCACCACAGGACAACCCCCGGCACCCTTTCTGTGTCAAATCATTGGATAGCAACGGTTTAGCTACTGCCTTAGTCAGGCATGGCCCCTGCAATATCCAGTGTGGTGACAAGGATCTCAACCAGGAGGCGCACTTAGTCCTTTCCTCGTCGGATTCTCATTCTTTGGGGGTAGCAGCAAATGGCAAGCATCGCTCGTAAGCAGGCAATTCAGCCGAAGGGAGCGAACGTCAGGGAACAGCTCAAGGCGATGGATGATTCAGCCGTCGTTACAGCGTTCCTGGGTGGAGAAGAGAGAGCTTTTTCAGAGCTCGTCGAGCGTTATCAGACTCGGCTCCTCAACTTCGTCTATCGCACCATTGGCGACCGGGAGAAAGCGGAGGACCTCGTGCAGGAGGTATTCATTCGCGTGTACCGACATCTGCACAGGTTCGATCGTTCCAAGAAGTTCTCCACGTGGGCGTATACCATTGCGTCCAACTTGGCGAAGAATGAGCTGCGGAATCGCTCGAGGAACCCGCTCGTTCTCTTCCAGGCAGTGCAAAAGAACTGGCAGGAAGATGACCGTCCCGTTCAGTTCGAGGATACGACGTCACGGCCAGATGACATGTACCGGAAGCGGCATCTCCGGGAGCTGGTCGAGGAGTCGGTTGCCAAGCTCCCCGAGCATCATCGGAACGTGTTCATCCTGAGAGAGCTGGAAGGCAAGTCGTACGAAGAGATTGCGGAGATTACCGACTGCAATCTGGGAACGGTGAAATCGCGGTTGAACAGGGCACGCAACTCGTTCGCGGAGATCGTTGCGCCCTATATGGATTAAGGGGTGACGGCGTGTTTGATTAGAGGGTTCGGGAACCAGTATGGTCGTGGTGGGTACTGGTAACCGAACCCTCTAATCGTTTTGGTGAATGGACTGTAAGGAGTTTCGGGATAATCATTTCGCTCTCGTAGACGACATTCTGCCCGGCATCGAGCTAGTCGGAATGCAGGTGCATTTATCAGAGTGTGAGAGCTGCGCAAAGCATGATGCGAACGTTCGTCGATCGCTGATGGTTTTCCGGAGTCTTCCTCTGATCCATCCGTCGGAGAACTTCAACGCGAAGCTCGAGAGCCGGCTGAAGGAAGTGAAGCTTGCAGATCGCGAGGCCGCGCAGTCAGGACGGTCCCTCCGCCTTGCCGCAACCCTGGCAATCACGAGCGTGGTAATGCTAGGGTATATCGGAATGTCGCTCCGAAAAGTGGACTCCCCCCGCGACATCGTTTTCCCGCCAGTAGTGGCAACCGCACTGACACCTGATCTGATTCCGGCGACCATGACTTCGCCTGCTCCCGAGATGGTAGCTGCCCTTCCATCCGGACTCCCGATCTGGACCGCCGCGTTACTCGCCGACCAGTCGCCGGTCCACTTCGCATCACTGGAGATGGCGAGCCTCAAGCGCTGAGCGGCGCCCGGCGTCGTTTTCAGAAGGCCGGGTATATTTGAGCCATGGCCGCTGACACCGCACTGAAAACGCTCCACGACGCCCTGAAGCGAGGGTCGTTCGATGGAGCGTATTACGTTTGCGGCGAGGACGATTTCCAGAAGGAAGATGCGATGAAGCGACTTATCGCCGAGGCCATCGAGCCGGCAATGAGGGACTTCAACATGGAAGTGAAGCGCGGGTCGGAGTTCGATGCGAAGTCGCTCGATGCAGCGCTGTCCGCGCTTCCCATGCTTGCGGACAGGCGCGTGATAGTGATCCGTGATGCGAGTACGCTGAAGAAGGATGCGAGAAAGGTTCTCGACGCGTACCTGCGAAAGCCGTCACCTGATGTAATGGTCCTTCTTGTTGAGGCTTCAGGAGCCAAGACAGATAAGGATCTTGCAGCCAGCACGACACCGCTCGAGTTCGGATATCTCAGCACGGATCGTATTCCGAAATGGATCGGGCATTACGTGACGACGCAGCTGAAGATGAAGATTACGCCGCAGGCCACTGAGCTACTGCAGAGCGCAGTGGGGACCGATCTTCATCAACTGGTGTCAGAGCTCGAGAAGCTTGCGAGTTACGCAAACGAGAGGGATATCGAAGAATCGGATGTCGTGGCTGTGGTCGGTGTCAGGCGCGGTGAGACAATGGCTGATCTGCTCGACCAGGTTGCCGTACGAAACGCAGCCCGCGCACTGGAGCTACTGCCTCATGTTTTGAATCAGCCCAAAACTTCCGGGGTTCAGCTCGTGATGGCTCTGGCGACACAGACGATTGCAATTGCGTGGGGGAAAGCGAGAATTGATGAAGGGCTGTCGCAGGGCAGGCTTCAGAGCGAGTACTTCGGATTCCTGAAGACGGCTGGCTCAACATTCACGGGCCGGACCTGGGGTTCAGCGGCAGCAGCATGGGCGCAGGCGGTGAGTCGATGGAGCGCTGACTCACTGGACCGGTCTCTGAACGCGCTACTGGAAGCAGACATCGCTCTCAAGGAGACGAAGTTTTCCTCGGAAGAGCAAATAATGGCGACACTCGTTCTTTCGATGTGTGTCGATAATGAAGAAAGCATCGCGGCATAACAGCAGGAGTTGGAAGATGGTAAGAAGATTTCTATATGTAGCAGCGCTTGTATTCTGTCCGACCGCTGCCTTTGCGCAGGTTCCCGCGGTTCATCCCGTCTACGTGAGAGCGCAGACCCTGGTGAACGACGGAGATGCTGCAACTGGCCGTGCACTGGTCGACTCGATGCTCGCGATAGCGGCACCGGGATCGAACGACTACGCTGAGGCGGTCTATTGGCGCGCGGTGCTTGCGTCAACTGCGGCAGATGCAGAAATGGATTATCGTCGCGTTGTCGTGGATTATCCGCTATCCCCGAGGGTAGAGGATGCGCTGATCCGATTGGCGCAGCTGGAGATCGCGCGCGCCAACTACGACGGTGCGCTACGACATCTCAACCGGCTAGTGGCTGAGCACCCGCAAAGCGCGGCGCGTCCGCGCGCGGGATATTGGATGGCTCGCGCGTTGTTCGACAAGAATGACATGCAGGGCGGATGCGCTGCGACGGCTGATGCGTTGTCACGCACGAATGAGGGCGATGCCGAGCTGCGCAATCAGATTACGTATCTGAATCAGAGGTGCGCAGGCATTGTCCTGGCGGCGCCTGCACCTGCAGCGGGTTCGACGACAATTGCTGACAGCGTGCAGGTACTCGCTGCTCCAATTACGCAGCCCGTCACGCAACCAATCTCGCAGCCCATTGCGGCGGCGCCTCCAAGTGCGCCACCCGTTACGAGAGATACGGTCGCACGTGTCCCGGTGAGAGTACCTCCTGCTTCCAGCACGCCGACGCGTGTGACCCCGCCAGCGCCAGTCCCAACCCCAGCGTCATCACCAGAGACAGGCCGGGGCTGGTCGGTTCAGGTTGCTGCGTACAACCTGAGGTCACAGGCAGACGCGATGGTGTCGCGCCTCAAGACAAATGGATATGAGGCGCGCGTCGATGGCGAAGCTGCTCCATTCCGCGTGAGAATCGGACGTTATACGTCGCAGGGGCAGGCAAGCGCAGTACAACGCTCGCTCAAGGCAAAGAAGATCGAAGGATTCGTGGTACAAGCCGACACCCGGTAGCACTACGTGAGTCGCGCAACATCAACTCCGTTGATGCAGCAGTACCGGGAAATAAAGAGTCGCCATCAGAACGCGATTCTTTTTTTCCGGATGGGTGATTTCTACGAGATGTTCTACGAGGACGCCGAGACAGCGTCGCGCGCCCTGGGCCTCACCCTGACCTCACGAAATAACGGCGGAGCTGCGGAAGTTCCGCTTGCCGGTATTCCGGTCAAGGCTGCTGCTGAATATCTGCGGAGGCTCGTTCAGCAGGGTTACAGGGTTTCGATCTGTGAGCAGACGGAAGACCCAAAACACGCGAAGGGAATTGTCAGGCGAGAAGTAGTTGAGACGATTACCCCCGGTGCAGCGTTCGCCGATGATCTTCTCGACAGGGCGCGAAACAACTTTCTGTGTGCCGTTTTTCCCTCAGGTGACGTGGCAGGAATAGCTGCAGCGGATCTCTCGACCGGGGAGTTCAGGTTGATCGTTGCACAGTTGGCAGACATCGACGCCGCACTGTCGCGACTGGCACCCAGGGAGATACTCGTCGCGCGCAGCATGAGCCCTCCGATCAAGGTCGTGCAGGACAGTCGTGACGAAGGTGCGCTGGTGACGGAGCGCGAAGCCTGGGAGTTCGATGCTGATCTCGCAGCCACCGATCTCGCCCGGCACTTTGGAATTGCGTCAATCGAAGGCCTCGGAATCACAGAGCATGATGCAGCGGCGGTTTCCGCTGCGGGCGCACTGATGCGCTACATGCACGAGCTCCAGCCGTCGGGGATGCCACACCTCGCCCGCCCGGTCATCGAGCGCCCGGGGGGTACCATGCCCCTCGACGAAATGACTCGCCGAAACCTCGAGCTCGTCGAATCGTTGCGCGGGGGCGACGCGAGTGGAACCCTGTTGTCGGTGCTTGATCGGACACTCACTCCGATGGGGTCACGACTGCTCAGGCGATGGATGCTGACGCCACTCACTGCCAAAGATCTGATAGAGGCACGGCTCGATGCAGTGGCGCTTTTCTTAGGCGACCCGGTAGGGAGGCAGTCGTTGCGCGAGGCGCTCGATGGCGTGCGCGACATCGAGCGGTTAGCGAGTAAGGCGGCCGCCGGTCGTGGAACTCCACGTGATCTACGTGCACTAGGTGATTCAATTTCGCGTCTTCCTTCAGTTCATGACGCGCTGGAGGAGCTGAACGGCGATCAGGGCTTCGATGCAGGGCCGCTTGCGGTACTGATGCAACGCTGGGACGGGTGCGCCGATCTCGCGGCAGCGATCATCGATGTGATAGTGGACCGTCCGCCGATCGCGATGGGTGAGGAAAGCTGCATTCGCGAGGGTGTGGACGCGGCTCTAGATGAATGGCGGTCGTTGCGGGACGGTGGAAAGGACGCCATTGCGCGAATCCAGATGGATGAGCGGACGCGCACAGGAATCAACTCGCTCAAGGTCGGTTACAATCGTGTCTTCGGGTATTTCATCGAAGTCACGAACACCAACTCTCATCTGGTTCCGGCTGATTACCAACGGCGACAGACACTTACGGGCGCCGAGCGATATGTCACCCCGGCGCTGAAAGAGCACGAGGAGAAGGTTCTCAACGCCGCTGAACGAATCGAGGAGAAAGAGCGGGAGATATTCGATCTTCTGCGGAAACGAATAGGCGCCCAGATCAGGCGGCTTCAGTGCATCGCGCAGGTGACAGCGGAACTCGACGTTCTCTCGACTCTCGCGGAAGTAGCTGAGCGCGAGGGTTACGTGCGACCGTCTATAAGCGACGGGTTCGCTCTGGAGATCAGGGGTGGCAGGCACCCCGTTGTCGAGCGAATGATGGCACGGGAGAAGTTCATCCCTAACGACGTGAACCTGCCGGAAGATGCTCGCCTGGTGATACTCACCGGCCCGAACATGTCAGGCAAATCAACGTATTTGCGACAGATCGGGCTCATCGTACTGATGGCGCAGGTTGGCAGCTTCGTACCGGCGACGAGCGCGAATGTCGGAATTGTCGACAGGCTTTTCACCCGGGTCGGCGCGAGCGACAACCTGGTACGGGGACAGTCGACGTTCATGGTGGAGATGTCGGAGACGAGCGCGATTCTTCACGTTGCGACCGCACGCAGTCTCGTACTACTCGATGAGATCGGGCGCGGCACTTCGACGTACGATGGCGTTTCAATCGCGTGGTCTGTCAGTGAGCACCTGCATGACGTGATCGGGTGCAAAACGGTGTTCGCGACGCACTATCATGAGCTCACGCAACTGGCCGACGAATTAGTAGCGGTTCGCAACTATAGTGTCGAGGTGCGTGAAACGGATGACCAGGTGCTGTTCATGCACCGCGTAGTTGCCGGAGGGGCGGATCGGTCGTATGGAATCGAGGTAGGCCGGCTCGCCGGTTTGCCGCCAGCGGTGCTGTTACGGGCACGGCAGATACTCAATAACTACGAGAAGGAAAAGCAGAGGCCCGAGGAGAGTTCAAGCACTGCTGCAACATCTCGATTGAAAGGAAAGGGAGGCGATGTGACAGGCCGGCTTTCACAACTGGGGCTCTTTGCTGCGCATCACCCACTGGTAGAGGAGATCGCTGGCATGAGCCCCGATTCGATGACTCCACTCGAGGCGCTCACCCACCTCAATCGCCTCGTGACCCGCGCGAAGCAGGGCTAGATTACCCCGATGCTCATGAAAGTCCGCATGACGAAAGCAGCAGCTGTCTTGCTGCTCGCCGCAACCGCTGGAGCCTGTTCGGGCGATGACGGCACCGCTGGAAAATTCACGGAAATTGGGCCGCGCCCCGATGAGCTGCCGGTTATGCTCAACAAGGAGCTTCCATTCAGGTATCCACCTTCGCTCTACTCGCGAAAGGTTCAGGCCAACGTCACGCTTCGGGTCTTCATCGATCAGCAGGGCCAGATCGTGCCTGAATCGACTAACGTTGCGGAGACTTCGGGGCACGGGTCCATGGATTCGGCAGCGGTCAGAGGATCGAGCGAGCTGAGATTCATCCCGGCGAAAACGCGCGGACAGGCTGTGCCTGTGTCGATCCTGTTCCCCGTCTACTTCCGCCACCCCGACGCACCGCCACTTCCAGGCGACAGCGTACTCGGCAAAAAGTCCGACGTCTCGACACCTGGCGCAGGACAGTAGTGGCGCCTCCGGACCGCAACCGGCGTCCGTACGAAAACGTTCTCGAAACCATTTCGTGGACGCCACTCATCAGGCTGAATGCTGTAACGAAAGGGATTCGAACACCCGTCTATGGAAAGGCGGAGTTTTTCAATCCCGGCGGATCGGTCAAGGACCGGATCGCAATTCCGATCATCGAAAAGGCTGAGCGAGAGGGAAAGCTCAAACCCGGCGGAACGATCGTGGAAGGGACGAGCGGCAACACCGGCGCTGCTCTCGCGATTGCCGCAGCGTTACGAGGCTACAAGTGCATCTTCACGATGCCTGACAAAATGTCGCAGGAAAAAGTCAGATTGCTCAAGGCTTTCGGCGCTGAGGTTATCATCACACCAACGGCAGTGCCGCCCGACCATCCCGACAGTTACGTGATGATGGCAAAGCGGATCGCCAAGGAAACACCAAATGCGATCCTCGCCGACCAGTTCTATAATGATGCAAATCCCCAAGCTCATTACGACATAACCGGGCCCGAGCTTTGGGAGCAGACGGAAGGCCGGATCACCCACTTCGTGTCAGCTGCCGGAACTGGGGGCACGATCACCGGAGTCGGGCGCTACCTGAAGGAGAAGAATCCGGCCATACGCATCATCGCCGGCGATCCGGTGGGATCGATTCTCGCCGACTACTGGCGCACCGACGGCAAGGAAATCAAGGAAGGCGTTCCGTATAAGATCGAGGGGATAGGGCAGGACAAGATTCCCGGCACGCTCGACATGAGCGTGATCGATGAGTTCGAGTCGGTGTCCGACAAGGTTGCATTTGCCATGGCGCGACGACTCACTCGGGAAGAAGGCTTGTTCGTCGGAGGCTCTTCGGGTCTGATCGCGCATGTCGCGCTCCGGGTAGCAAAACAGGTCGACGATCCGAATGCGTTCGTGGTGACGGTGCTTTGTGATACGGGCGAGCGCTACCTGTCGAAGCTCTACAGCGACGAGTGGATGCGGGAGAATCAGATGCTCGACACCACCCGCGTCACGGTCATGGACGTACTGGGCAGGAAAGAAAGCGATACACCGTCCGTCGTCAGCACGTCGCCAGGAGCGCCGGTCCGACAGGCTCTTGGCCTGATGACGCTTCACGACATCTCGCAGCTCCCGGTCCTCGATGGTATCGATTGTGTAGGATCAGTCAGTGACTGGTCGCTTTCGCAGAAGAGCCTGGAGAATCCGAAGCTGCTGGACGCGACGGTGAGCGAAGTAATGGATTCACCATTCCCGCTGGTCGCAGGCGATCAGCCGGTCGAGAGCGTGGTAAAGCTGTTGTCCAAATCGAACCCCGCAGTGCTCGTACGCAGCGATGACAGGATCCTAGGAATCGTGACGCGCTCGGACATGCTGCATTACATGATGAGCAGATAAGGAGCAGGGAAGTTGAAGATCACGGTGCTGATGGGGGGCTCTTCATCCGAGCGAAACGTGTCGCTCGCTTCCGGAATCCGGATCGTGCTGGCGCTCAGGTCGAACGGCCACGATGTAATTGCCTTCGACCCATCGCGTGGGCCGCTGAGCGAGGAAGAGCAGCGTACCCTTGCGACGAGTGCGGTCGGAACGGAGCCACCATCACTCGACGCACTCGCTCAGGCCACCGGTGGCGCGTTCCTCACGTCACTCGAGACGAGGCCGGAGATTGCAGGTGCCGACGTCGTTTTCCTTGCACTGCACGGAGGCATGGGAGAGGACGGGACGATCCAGGCTCTTCTCGACATGGCAAAGGTGAAATACACGGGGAGTGGACACCTCTCCAGTGCGCTTGCCATGGACAAGGATCTATCGAAAAAACTCTTCCGCGTTGCAGGTGTACAAACAGCTGACTGGATGATGGCGCCGGCAACGCTGGAAGAAGTCGAAGGTGCTTTCGGACTTCCGGTAGTCGTAAAGCCGTCGAAGCAGGGATCCACGGTTGGACTCACGGTCGTAAAGAAGGGTGACCAGCTGGAGGCTGCAATCACCGAAGCATTTCGGTATGACGACGAGGTGATGATCGAGCAGTTCATTCCGGGGCGCGAGCTGACCGTTGGAATTCTTGGGGATCGCGCGTTGCCGGTTGGCGAGATCAAGCCGGTGCACGAGATCTACGATTACGAATGCAAGTACACAGCGGGAATGGCGACTGAAGAGTTTCCGGCGGATTTATCAGCAGAGCAGACGCTGATTGTTCAACAGCAGGCCGTTGCAGCATTCAGAGCGCTCAAGCTTGGTGGCTATGCGCGGATTGATTTTCGGCTGACATCTTCCGATGATGGAGCAGGAACCGCGGGTGGATTCTATTGTCTGGAGGCGAACACGTTGCCTGGAATGACTGAGCTCAGTCTCATTCCACAGGGGGCAGCGGCAGCAGGAATGTCATTTGCGGAGCTTTGCGAGGAAATCGTCACACAAGCCGCGGCGAAGTAACGGCAAGAACTCAGCAGGCCAAACATGTCAGACACGTACGAAGAGGCAATTCAGCATCCGAGAATGACGCCAGCGGTGCAATGGCTGATGGCGGCGAACGTCGGCGTGTTTTTCCTGCAGGTCACCCTGTTTGGCGGCAACAGCGTATTTGGAATACTCGGCCTCGATCCCACCAGGTTTCCTGCCGAGTGGTGGACCATCGTTACCTACATGTTCGTGCACGGCGGCCTGTGGCACATCGGCTTCAACATGTTGTCGCTGTGGATGTTCGGGCCGCGCATAGAGCACATCTGGGGCGCGCGCAGCTTCACCTACTTCTACCTCTGGTGCGGCATTGGCGGCGCGATAGCGCACCTTCTGTCGACCGGCAATGCAGGACTCGTCGGAGCTTCAGCAGCGGTGATGGGAGTGCTGCTTGCTTACGCACTCAGATGGCCTGACGAAGAGGTTTACGTCTTCGGAGTTCTTCCAATGAAGACGCGCTGGCTCGTCGTGTGGCTCGCGCTGATCAACCTCGCAATGGGCATCACATCGGCAAAGGGCGGATCTGGCATCGGCTGGTTTGCTCATCTTGGCGGTCTGGCGTTCGGGTGGATCTATCTCCGCGTATCGGCATTCGGCGGCCTCGACAATTTCAGACGCTGGGTATCACCGGTACCTGATGAGCCCGAAGATTTCCGTGCGGTTCCGCGCAGGGTGCCACGTAACCGCGACAGATCGGAGCGTGGCGATGGCATCGACGAGGTGGTGGCGAAAAGCAATGCCGTCGCCGCGCGATCTGTCCGAACCGCAGTCATCCCGCGTCCAGGGAGTGAAACGCGCGAGACAGCTGAGCGGCTCGACATGGTCCTCGACAAGATCTCGAAGCACGGCATTGAAAGTCTTACGAGCGAAGAGCAAGCGATCCTCGACGAGGTCTCCAGGAAGCTGCGCAAGGAAGACCAGTAGGGCCCAACTCGAAGGCAGGACGGAACGGGGCTAATTTGAGGGATGCCACGACCTGACCTGCTCGAGACGTTCGCGAATCCGTATCCTGATCGCGACTACGAAATCCACATGGACTGCAACGAGTTCACGTCGCTCTGCCCTCTAGGCGGCATAGAGAGCGACGCCGAGGAGCTTGCTCTACTGAAAGGCGGGGCGCCGGATTTCGGGATCATACGAATCACCTACGTTCCTGCAGAAGTGTGTCTCGAGCTCAAGAGCCTGAAGCTCTATCTATGGAGCTTCAGGAACGATGGCATCTTCTACGAGAGGGCGGTGAACCGCATCCTCGACGACCTCGCCGAGGCGGCGAAGCCGAAGTGGATGCGGGTTGTTGGTGATTTCAATCTGCGTGGCGGCATCAAGTCGGTGATTACCGCCACTCACGGGGCGCGTTAGGGTTTTTTCGGCGGCTCGGGTGGCGCATCTGCCTTGTATGACGAATGCAGATGCACCGGATCCTTCGACCGCTTTCTCAGCTTCATGTTGATCACTTCGACGAAGAGCGAGAACGCCATCGCGAAGTAGATATAGCCCTTCGGGATGTGAAGGTCGAAGCTTTCGGCGATCAAGCTCATTCCGATCAAAAGCAGGAAACTGAGCGCAAGCATCTTAACCGTCGGATGCTTGTCGACGAAGCTGCTGATTTTCCCGGCGAACACCATCATGAATCCAACCGCAATCACGACGGCGGAGATCATCACGCCGATGTCGTCTGCCATGCCGACAGCAGTGATGACGGAGTCGAGTGAGAAGACGATATCCAGCAGGAGGATCTGGAAGATCACCGCTCCGAAAGAAGCTGCGACGCGCGTCGATCCATGGCCCTCTTCGCCCTCGAGCTGACCATGCATCTCGTGCGTGCTCTTGGCGAGCAGGAAGAGACCTCCTAATAGAAGAATCAGATCACGTCCTGAAATCTCCTGGCTGAGCACGTTGAAGAGTGGCTCTGTCAGTCCGATTACCCATGAGATCGAGAGCAGCAGCAGGATTCTTACGAACATCGCCAGCCCAAGCCCGAGCTTTCGCGCCTTGGCGCGCTGGGCCTCGGGGAGCTTGCCTGCGAGAATCGAGATAAAGACGACGTTGTCGACGCCTAGTACTATCTCGAGCGCCGTAAGCGTAAGGAAGGCTACCCACGCATTGGGGTCAGTTACCCACTCCATTTAAAAAGAGGACGCAGAGTGGCGGCCGTCGGGGCCGCCAACACAGAGGTACAGAGAGGGGATGGTGAGCATCAGTTTCGGAATGGAGTAAGCGCGGGGTGAGTCAGGCGACAACTGCGTGCGGAATATTACTGGAAGATTCCGAAATTTCCGAGTAGCCACCAGAGAAGAATGAAGACGATGATGCCGGTGCAGCCGCAGCCGCCGGTCAGTTTCCGTGCGCCGTATCCGGCGGCAAGGCCGCGCAGGAGTTTGCTCATGTGATCTCCAGTATGAATTATCGAGGGCCTATGCCCGGGGCGGCGTAATAGCAGGAGTCGGGCCGAGGGGTACCCGCGTTAGAAAGTGGGAATTACATTGCGAACCGCGCCACCAGTGGGCGCGGTTGCAGGGCCAGGTAGCTCAGTTGGTAGAGCAGCGGACTGAAAATCCGCGTGTCGGCAGTTCGATTCTGCCCCTGGCCATTACAAGAGGACGCAGAGGGCCGCCTAAATGCAGGCAGGCTAGCGGAGGGCGCAGAGAAGGGGCGCCCAGAGACGCAGAGCGCGGGCACCCTACAGCGGCCCGTTACACCGGCCCATTACAGCGGCCCATTACAGCGCCCAGCCACAGCGGCGCACCCCAGCAACCCACCGACAACCACCGACACTGAGAAACCCACCTCAGGCGGAGCATTCGCAGCATATATTACCTTGACATCAAGTATCTTGATGTTAAGTTATTTCATGCTGTCGTATCACTGGTGCCAACCGTACGCCAACCGGCGACCCCCTCCTTCTACCATGTCCAAAGCCCGCAAACCTGCCCCATCCGAATCACCCGGTGTTCATGCGTGGCTCGTTCTCATGAAGGCGCATCGCGCCTTGATGAGACACGCAGAAAACAGTTTCGCTGCGCTCAACATTGGACTCACGGACTTTGTGATTCTTGAAATGTTGTTGCACAAGGGCCCCCAGAAGGTGAACGACATCGGGCGACGTGTGGGACTCACAAGCGGTGCAATCACCTCCGCGGTGGATAGGAGTGAACAGCAGGGCTTCGTGGTTCGCGAGTTCGATGCGGAGGATCGCCGGTCGCGCGTAGTACGGTTAACGCCCGCAGGAACGGCTTTGATCGAGAAAGCTTTTGCGCGCCACGGCGAAGCCATGGACGATGCGATGAGTGAGTTGACGAAGAGCGAGCTGCGGGAGCTCGCGTCAATGCTCAAGCGGGTTGGCACAGCGGTTCAAGCCAGGACCGACGCGTCAATCGCGAACCACCTCAAGAAAGGATAAAACACATGTCAAAGGACATTCGAAAACTGATTGCCGTCATAGGCGCTACGGGACACCAGGGAGGTAGCGTCGTTCGCGCGCTCAAAGCGAGCGGAGCGTTTCAGGTCCGGGCCCTGACCAGAAATCCGGAAAGCCATGCAGGACTCGCCGACGAGGTGGTTGAAGCGGATATGACCCGGCCAGAGACACTTTCCGTCGCCCTCAAAGGCGCGTATGGAGTGTTCGTCGTCACGAACTTCTGGGAGCCAGGCGCGAACGAGACCGCCCAAGCGCAGGCGGTGATCGAGGCAGCGAAGGCTGCGGGAGTGCAGCACTTCATCTGGTCGACGCTTCCCAATGTTGAGGCCATCAGCGGCGGCAAACAACATGTCCTGCATTTCACCGACAAGGCCAAAATTGATGCAATGGTCAGGGTTGCGGGATTTCCGCACCACACCTTCGTCGTGGCGCCGTTTTTCTACCAGAACCTCACGAGCCATCTCGCCCCGCAAAAGCAGCAGGACGGTTCGATGGGATGGACCCTGCCAATAGATGCTGATGCGCGTGTCATTCACATGGGCGACATCACCGAGCTCGGCGACATTGTCGTGGGCGCATTGGCACAGCCGACACTCGCTGGATCAGGGCAATACCTCCCTCTCGTCGGAAATCTCCTGAGTTTCGGCGATATCGTCTCGACGCTCAACGGACTTGGACATCGCTACACGTTCAATCAAGTCCCGGCCGATGTCTTCAGCACGTTCTTTCCCGGTGCAAACGAGCTCGCCGAGATGTTCGCCTACTTCGAGCAGCATACCTACCTCGGGTCGGCTTCAGAGGAGCAAATCGCGCTTGCCCGGACCGTTGCGGGACGAATCCCGACAGACTTCGCGCGCTGGGCACGAGCAAACATGTCCGCTATCGCCGCATAGGAGCGGTTCGCGTGAGCATCGAACTAGGAGTCGACAGCTTCGCCGCTCTCATGCCTGACCCGCGGACGGGACGCATGCCTTCACCGGCGGAGCGCATGGAGAACCTGCTCGAAGAAATGGTTGTCGCCGATCGTGTCGGATTGGATGCTTTTGGCGTCGGCGAGCACCACCGCACAGAATTCATTGACTCCGCTCCGGCGGTTATTCTCGCAGCGGGTGCGGCGCGTACGAAAACGATCCGCCTGCACAGCGCGGTCACCGTGCTCAGTGCTGCGGACCCCGTGCGCGTATTCGAGGAGTTCGCGACGCTTGATCTCATATCGCAGGGTCGCGCCGAGATCATCGCAGGGCGTGGATCCTTCATTGATGCGTTCCCGCTGTTCGGGTTTGACATCAGGAACTACGATGCCCTCTTCCTCGAGAAGCTGGAGTTGCTTCTTACTCTGAACGTCGAAAATCCAGTGCATTGGAGCGGACGCTTTCGTCCGGCGCTGACAGGCCAGAGTGTCTTTCCTCGTCCAGCTCAGCAGCGACTTCCCATCTGGCTGGGCGTCGGAGGAACTCCAGAATCGTTCGTGCGCGCAGGTGTCCTTGGACTTCCTTTAATGATCGCCATCATCGGTGGCTCGTTCCGTCGCTTTCGACCACTAATAGATATGTACCGTGAGGCCGGCACCCGTGCCGGCCATGCGCTGGACTCGCTGCGAGTAGGCGTTCACGCCATGGGATTCGTCGCCGACAGCGATCGCGAAGCGCGCGATGCGCTGTACCCTGGGTGGGCCTACATGTTTACGGAGCTTGGAAAGGAACGTGGGCGCATGGACGTGTCGCGACGGCATTTCGATGCACTCTGTGAACCTGGGGGTGCGTTCCTCGTCGGTGATCCCGCGAGGGTTGCGGCCAAGATCATCGAGACGAGCAAGGAACTGGGCGATGTTTCACGCTTCAGTTTCCAGATGAGCGCCGCCTCCGGTGATCACATTGCAATGCTGCGATCAATCGAACTGCTCGGCACGGCGGTGGCGCCGAAGGTTCGCAAGCTCAGCGCAGCAGGTTCACAAAAAACGTGATGATGATGGCGTTTGTAAAATCAATGAAGAACGCGCCAACGAGCGGCACTACCAGAAAGGCGCGAGGCGCCGGTCCGAAACGGGCCACTAGCGATCGCATGTTAGCGACGGCGTTTGCGGTCGTTCCGAGAACGAACCCGATGAACCCGCTGGACATTACCGCCGAGTCGTAGTCTCGGCCCATCAGGAAGAATGAAATCGTGATCGCCGCTATCACGACCACCACCACCTGGACAAGCAGTATCACGATCAGCGGTAATGCGACGTCCGCGAGCGTCCAGAGCTTCAAGTCCATCAGCGCAACGGTCAGGAATACGTTCAGCGCCAGGTTGCCCATGAATTCCATCGCGCGCTGGTCGATCCTGAATGCATTGGTCACATCGTCGATGTTGCGGAGCAACGAAGCCACGAGCATCGCACCGATGTAGGCAGGCAATGTCACTCCGAGTGATCCGATGCCTTTGCTGACGATGCTTCCCAGTCCCATCGCCAAGGCGAGTACGACCATGTTCGTGACGAGAGGGGTGTCTTCCTGTTCCACCTCCACAATGAGAGCGGGCTCAGGAGTCTCGAGCTCGGCCTTCAACTCGGCCTTCGACGTCACCGAAGATCTCAAATTGCGCCGCTTGATCAGGAACGTTCCGGCGGGACTGCCGGTGAGGCCTCCCATTACGATGCCCATAGTTGCGGCTGCGAGCGCGAGCGCCCCCGCTCCCGCTAGCCCGGCACTCTCGAAAACCGGCGCGAACGCCATTCCGGTTGCAGGACCGCCGACCAGTGTGACCGAGCCGGCCATTACGCCGAGCAAGGGATTTTCTCCGAATGCCCGCGCGATGCCGATGCCAATGAAGTTCTGAACGAAACAAAACGCGGTAGCAAAAGCGAGGAACAATGCTACCTGCAATCCTCCGCGTTTCAGCAATGCGAGGCTGGCGCCCATTCCGATTGACGTGAAGAAGGCTACGCTCAGTACCGGCTGGGCCGTGGTATCGAGGACGATGTTGAACCACCGGTCGCGTGCTAGCATCGTAATGGCGGTGAACAACAGCCCGCTCACAACAGGTGCAGGGATGTTGAGGCGGTCTATCCATCCGATGCGTCGCTTGAGCTGGATCCCTGCGAAGTAGACGACTGCGGCAAGCGTCAGTGTCTGAAGAAGATCCAGCTTCAATTCGTACATGAGCCTCTCTTATTGAGCGTATTTGGCTGCCAGGGCGGCCAATCCCCTGTCGATCTCCACGCGCGGAACCCACCGACCCTTTACCATAACGCCCGAGCGCCTCGACAAATTTGCCACATTCTGAAGCGGGTTCGCATCGAGGAGAACCAGATCAGCCCTGCTTCCGACAGTGACAGTTCCGAAACGACCGTCCTGCTTCAGGTCCTGCGCTACGTATAGGCCGACGTTTTTCGATCCTGACTCGAGCACCTGCCACGGCGTGAGCCCGGCGCGCACAGCAACACCCAGCTCACGGTGCAGCGCAAACCCGGGAACGTTGAACATCTGCGGAGAATCCGTCCCCATAAGGAGCGGAGCACCCTCGTCGGCGAGGAATTTGAGCATCTTCCTTCGCAAAGAAAGAAATAGTGCAGCATCGGCCGGAGCTATGCCGGCCTGAATATCCTGCTGCATCCGCTGTCGCCTCTGATTTCCCCAGTTGGTGACCCACTGTTTCGGCGCGTACTTCAGCTCTTCGCGCGTCGACCATTCCTCTGGTGTACCGGGACCATAGAAGCTCTCCCACAGGAACATGGTAGGAACATTCCACGTTCCAGCTTCCTTCGTGCGCCGAGCGAGCGCACGCATGCGCTCGTCAGTAACGGAGCGCCATGCTTGTGCTGCCGGCACCTGCGTCCCGGAAGCAATCGCTCGCTTCAGCTCATCCGATACCGCGGCTTCGACATAACCATCGATGTGATCGATGGTCGACTGCTTCGTGTCGAGAATGTGCTCAACACCGATCTGCGCTGACACGTGACCGCCCCACGTGATACCGACTGCGCGAGACGTCTGCACCATTGCATCGTACGCGGCGCGATTCATTCCAGGATGGATCTTGAGCAGATCGTAGCCCGCTTCCTTGTGCGCACGCACGAGTCGTTCTGCCGCCTGTGCATCAGGTGCAGTGTTTCCGTTCAGCGACGGAGCCGCCACGTACATAGTGGGGCCAAGCACCTCACCGCGATTCAACTGATCGCGGAGGACCAACTGATTTGGTGCGCCGAGCATCGCGCGAATTGTCGTGATTCCATTGGCGATGTAGAGGAACATGATGTCGCGGTTAAGCTCTTCGGAGTTCTGCGCCTGCGGCCCCTGAACATGCGCGTGCATCTCGGCCAAACCAGGCATAAGAAACTTGCCCCGG
>JANPKW010000044.1:0-45680 GCA_031426255.1 Gemmatimonadaceae bacterium
ACGTCGCAGCTGTCGGCGACTGAGATTGTACCCCCGCAGCGCGTTATCGGGACGCGTACTGATGAGTGCATCAGGTCAGGCGTACTCTATGGTGCGGCGGACTCCATCAACGGATTAGTGAGTCGGATCAAGGCGGAGTGGGGAGTAGCGTCGCCGCTGGTGATCGCAACGGGCGGACTTGCCGAAACCTTGCGTCCCTGGTGCGACTCGTTTGACGAAGTTGACCCGTTTCTCACCCTCAAGGGGGTCAGGCTCGGATACGAGCTTCTCTCCGCAACTCGAGCGACTTGATGGGTTGAATTGGCGGCTCCTACCGGATAGCTTGAAGCCGTTAGCACTCTCCATGCGGGAGTGCTAACGGCTTCTTTTTTCAGCCATTCTCAGCAGGAGGGATGCACAATATGGCAACAAAGACCAGCAGCAGCGTATCACCCCTCGCGGACCGCGTAGTCGTCCGTGCCCTCGAGGAAACCGAGCAGATGCGCGGTGGACTCTTTATCCCCGACACCGCCAAGGAAAAGCCGATGCAGGGCGAAGTTCTCGCCGTCGGCCCGGGACGCTATGAGAAGGACAAGCGCGTTCCCATGGAGCTCAAGGTCGGCGACAAGGTTCTGTACGGAAAGTACAGCGGCACCGAAGTCACGATCGACAATGAGCAGCTTCTGATACTCCGCGAAGCCGATGTGCTCGCGGTCGTCAGCTAACCGTAACGACAGGAATACTGATCCATGGCAGCCAAGGAACTCCATTTTAACGTTGACGCGCGCGCTGCACTGAAGCGCGGTGTCGACCAGCTGGCCGAAGCGGTGAAGGTCACCCTCGGACCGAAGGGAAGGAACGTCGTCATCGACAAGAAGTTCGGTGCACCGACCGTCACCAAGGACGGCGTAACCGTGGCCAAGGAGATCGAGCTTTCGGATCCCCTCGAGAACATGGGCGCGCAGATGGTGAAGGAAGTTGCAACGAAGACTTCTGACCTCGCCGGCGACGGCACCACGACTGCGACAGTTCTTGCCCAGGCCATTTTCCGAGAAGGCCTCAAGAACGTAACGGCAGGCGTGAACCCGATGGCGCTCAAGCGCGGCATCGACAAGGCAGTCTCTGCAGTCGTCGAAGAGCTCAAGAACATGAGCGTCGTGACGCAGGGCAAGAAGGAGATCGCCCAGGTCGGCGCAATCTCCGCCAACAACGCCAAGGAAATCGGCGATCTGATCGCCGAGGCGATGGAGAAGGTCGGCAAGGATGGCGTCATTACGGTCGAAGAGGCGAAGGGCCTCGAGACGACGCTCGAGACGGTCGAGGGAATGCAGTTCGACCGCGGTTATCTCTCGCCGTACTTCGTCACCGATCCTGAGAAGATGGAAGTAGTCCTGGAAGACGCGATGATCCTGATTCACGACAAGAAGATCTCGTCGATGAAGGATCTTCTGCCGATCCTCGAGAAGGTCGCTCAGCTCGGCAAGCCACTGCTCATCATTGCAGAGGACATCGAAGGTGAGGCCCTTGCGACGCTGGTCGTCAACAAGCTGCGTGGAACGCTTCGCGTTGCCGCTGTGAAGGCGCCTGGTTTCGGCGATCGCCGCAAGGCGATGCTGCAGGACGTCGCAGTCCTGACGAATGGTCAGGTCATCAGCGAAGAAGTCGGCTTCAAGCTCGAGAACGCGGTCGTCACCGACCTCGGCCGTGCGAAGCGTATCGTTGTCGACAAGGACAACACGACGCTCATCGATGGCGGCGGAGACGATGACAAGATTCAGGGTCGTATCAAGGAGATCAAGGCAGCGATCGAGAAGACGACCTCGGATTACGACAAGGAGAAGCTGCAGGAGCGCCTCGCGAAGATTGCAGGCGGTGTTGCGGTCATCAATGTCGGCGCTGCGACCGAGAGCGAGATGAAGGAGAAGAAGGCTCGCGTCGAGGACGCGCTGCATGCAACGCGCGCCGCGGTGGAAGAGGGAATTGTCCCCGGCGGTGGAGTTGCACTCGTTCGCGCACAGAAGGCTCTCAAGAGCCTCAAGCTGGAAGATTCTGACGAGCAGATCGGCGTCGGCATCATCAGCCGCGCGATCGAAGAGCCGATTCGCATGATCGTTCAGAACGCCGGCGGAGAAGCTTCCATCGTCGTCGAGAAGGTTCGCAACTCGAAGGAGTCGAACTACGGCTACAACGCTCTGACCGATGAGTACGAAAATCTCGTCGAGGCCGGTGTCATCGACCCGACAAAGGTTACGCGTACCGCACTTCAGAACGCCGCGTCGATCGCCGGACTTCTGCTCACGACCGAAGCATTGATCGTCGAGAAGAAGGAAGACAAGAACGGCGGTGGTGGCCAGGGTGGCCCGCCGGGCGGAATGGGCGGAATGTACTAAAGGGCAGCTATTAGCTGCTCGCTATTCGCTGTTCGCATTAAAAGAGCTGTCCTTCCGGGGGCAGCTCTTTTTTCTTCCGCTCGGGTATCAATCACGATGCTCCATCTCCGCTGGGCGAATGTCGCGTTAATACCTGCATTCGTTGCTGCTTGTTCAGGGGCCGATGCGCGCCCGGAATCCAAGCGCGTTGCCGAATCGCCGACTCGTACAACTGTAGATTCGGCAGCCCTGAATCGCGCCTTTGTTCGGGCATCGCAGCTGCCACGATTGCGGTCGCTCGTGATCCAGTGGAAGGACAGCACAATCGGGGAGAAGTACTACGGGAGCGCGGGGCCCGATCGCCGTACGAATATCAAGAGCGCGTCGAGGAGTATTATTTCCGCGCTGACCGGAATCGCTATTGCGCAGGGCAAGATCCGGAGCGTTGACCAGACAATCGGCGAACTGCTGCCTGCTGAGACACGCGGTCTCGATTCAGTGAAAAGGTCGATTACGGTTGGCCAGCTTCTATCCATGCGATCGGGTCTTCAACCGACCAGTTTCGGTAACTACGGGACGTGGGTGACGAGTTCCAATGTGGCTCGCACTGTGTCGCCGTTCAACGGAAACCGTTACGGGTACGGATGGTGGAAGCGAAGCGCACACGGCCACGACATTCATTATGCATGGGGCTATGGAGGGCAGTTCATTTTCGTCGTCCCGAGCCTCGAATTGGTTGTGGTGATGACCAGTGATTCCGAAACGGAACGTGACGGTGGGCACAATCGGGAGCTTCACCGGATTCTCGAAGACGAGTTGATCCCGTCGGTGATGGTTCGCTAGAAACATCTGGTCCGACGTTTGCAATTGTGCGTATTCATTATCAACAACATGAAAGGTCGAGCGATGCAAAAGCTTGCAAATAAATCACTTAAGATCGTCGGGGCATTCGCTGCATTCGTTGTTCTGGGAGGGATGACAGCGGCTGGAACCGGGCCGCCGCCACGTGCGGCAGCGGCGCCCGCGATGCGGCTCGTTGCCGACTTGTCGGACAAGATTCTCTACGTCTACCAGGGCGATAGCGTCCTGACGATGTTCGACGTCGCCGACGGAAAAGACCCTTATCCAACTCCGCGCGGCTCGTTCAAGATCAAGAAGCTCACCTGGAACCCGTCCTGGAGACCTCCCGATTCAGAGTGGGCCAGGAAAAAAACCGCCAAAGCCCCAGGCGATCCGGCCAACCCGATGAAGGTCGTGAAGATCTTTTTCAAGGAGCCTGACTACTACATCCATGGCACGGGTGACATCGGAAGTCTTGGATCGGCTGACTCGCACGGCTGCCTGCGAATGGCCCCTGAGGATGTCACGCAGCTCGGACGCTGGGTGATGGAGGAAGGGGGAGGTTGGAAAGGTGAGAACTGGTTCCTGCGCATACTTCACTCGCGCCGCCAGGAAAAAGTCATCTATCTCACCGCGCCGGTAACAATCTCGGTCGTGGAATAGATTATTCCGCATGAGCGGAAAAAGTTTCCTCGAGCGGTCCAGCTACTACCTCGCGTACGAGTATCCGACAAAAATTCGCCTCGCCGTCGCCACACTTTCACCCGAAGTGATCTGGCGCCGGCCGGGCCCCGAGTCGAACAGCATCGGGAATCTGCTGCTTCATCTTGCCGGCAACATCCGGCAGTGGGTCGTCTGTGGCATCGGCGGCGCGCCTGACGAGCGTCATCGCTCTGATGAGTTCGCAGCTACGAGTGGTCCCGGCGCTGATGAGCTACTGGCCCTTCTCGAGCTCGCCATCAGGGATGCCGATGCGGTTCTCTCGACGCTGTCGGAATCGGACCTGACTCGCCGCGTCAACATCCAGGGAAGAGACACTTCAATACTCGGCGCGATTTACCACGTCGTCGAGCATTTTTCCACGCACACTGGTCAGATACTTCTGCTTGTGAAGATGTATGCGCCCGGGCAGGTGCGGTTCTACGAGGACGCGGGCGGGTTGGCGATTCCACTGTGGGGCGGGAAAGAAGGCTCCACGAGTCGTTAGTTGCATCCCGCCGTGCATGGCGACACTATGCTGCATCCAGGAACACTTGACGCCCTCAGAATCCGGTCATGTCAGCAAACAAATATCTGATCGCATGCTTTTTCGTCGTGGCGGCGACCCTTGAGGCGCAGACGCCAACGGTGTCCGGCACATTCGTCTCGATGCTGGGCACCGACACCATTGCAATCGAGCGATACACTCGCTCCGGCAACAAGCTCGAAGGTGACATACTCTCCCGCTATCCGCAGGTTCAGGTGATTCACTACGTTGCCGACCTCAGTGGCGGAAGGTTCAGGGGCATGTCGGTGTCGACACGTCGGCCCGGTGGAGACCCGGCCGCGCCTCCCCTATTTTCAGCTGTGACGCTCATCCGCGATTCGACGGCGACAATCGAGGTGCAGCGCGGAGGACGCCCCGACACTGTGAATTCCAGGACTCGTTCCTTCTCTGGACGGGCCGTTCCGGCAATACCATCGTTCCCAGCTGCGGCGGGGTTGTACGAGCAGATTCTGCTGTTTCACCCTCCTGGTATGGCTGACAGTTTGAAATTGCCGACGCCGGGATCAGCCTTCGGGGACAATTCCTCGATCTCGTTGATACGGAGATCCCGGGATACCGTTGTGCTCGCCAGCAGCTTCAATGGCGGTTGGGTCGAGGTCGCCACGGTTGATGCAGAAGGTAAGATCACCGCGCTCGACGCTAGTGCTACGACAATCAAGAGCCGGACTCATCGTGCGTCCGGAATTGATTTTGACAGTCGCGTCCAGAGCTGGGCCGCTCTCGAAACCGCACGCGGTCGCGCCGGGCGCATGTCACCTCGCGATACTGTAAAGGCCCAGGTCGGCGCCGCCGTGGTAGAGATCGCCTACAGTCGCCCGCTGAAGCGTGGTCGCGAGATCTGGGGTAATGTCGTGAAGTGGGGAGAGCCATGGCGCACGGGGGCTGACGCTGCCACCGGATTTTCTACAAGCGCGGACCTAATGTTCGGCACGACGGTGATTCCTGCCGGGAAATACACACTGTGGTCGCTGCCGACTGCTACCGGGACGAAGCTCATCATCAACTCGCAGACCGGCCAGTGGGGCACACAGTACGACGTAGCGCGCGATGTTGTACGCCTCGACATGACTCAGTCGGCTCTGTCACAGCCGGTAGAGCAGTTTACCATCAGTGTGCTCCCGGCTTCATCTGGTGGAGTGCTCAAACTTGCGTGGGACAATCGCGAGTATTCGATCCCGTTTCGCGCCAGATAGTCTTGCCGGATGCGGATGAGGCGATTACGGGGGCGTCTCTTGCTGCCCTGAACCGATCGCCACTCGATCTCGATTTCGAGACAATGCAGCGACTCGGGCATCAGGTCGCAGACCTTGTCGCGCGTCACCTCTCGGAGATACGTGACCAGCCCGTCATTGCCTCAGCTCCGCGCTCGCAGCTGAATGCGATGCTGATGTCGCCTGCTCCTGCAGGCCCGACTGATTTTGATTCAATCGTCGCGACGCTTCGCGAAAGTGTTTTTCCCTACCACGCGCGCGAGCCGCATCCCGGCTTCATGGCCTATGTGCCGAGTTGCCCGACGTTTCCGTCGCTCCTCGGCGACTGGATTGCGACCGGGTACAACTTCTACGCGGGCGTGTGGCCCGTAGCCGCTGGCCCGAACCAGATCGAGATGGTGGTGCTCGAATGGATTCGCAGCTGGGTCGGAATGCCGGAGGGCTCGACGGGCTTGCTGACGTCAGGTGGGTCAGCTGCAAATCTGACGGCGACGGTTGCGGCACGGCACAAGGCAATCGAGGCGGGCGCCGATATTTCCGCACTCACCGTTTACGCATCGGCGCAGGCCCACTCGTCGGTATCGCGGGCCGCATGGGTGGCCGGGCTGAAACGAGAGAATATCCGCATCGTCCCTGTCGATGGTCTCTTCCGACTCGACACGGAGCAGCTCGCGCATCGGATCCAGACTGATCGCGAAGCCGGCTTTACTCCATGTATGGTAGTTGCAAACGCCGGCACGACGAATACCGGCTCAGTCGATGATCTTCACACGATTGCCGACTACTGCGAGGCCGAGGGCACCTGGCTTCACGTTGATGCCGCATATGGCGGTTTTGCTGTACTGACAGCTGAAGGCAAGCAGCTGCTGAGTGGAATGGAACGCGCGCAGAGCATCACCCTCGATCCTCACAAGTGGCTCTTCGTTCCTTTCGAGTGCGGCTGCCTGATGGTCCGTGACGCAGCAACGCTCACTTCGGCATTTCGCATATGGCCCGAGTACCTGAAGGACGTCGAGCCTGGAGAAGAGGAGGTGACGTTCGCCGACCGGGGCGTGCAGCTCACCCGGTATTCCCGAGCGATGAAGATATGGACGTCAGTCAAATATTTTGGCACCGACGTCATAACAGAAGCAATTGAGGATGCGGTCGCGCGGGCCCGGCTCATGGAATCGCTGGTTAGGAGCTCGAGCGACTTTGAGATACTGTGCCCTGCGCAATTCGGCATTCTATGTTTTCGTGCGCACCCCGCTGGCAGGTCGGAGGCCGAGCTCGACGCGCTCAACGAGCGCATCAACAGGAGAGTGGTTGCCGGCGGACGCTTCCTGATTTCATCCACGAGGCTTGCCGGGAAATTCTCGCTTCGGATGTGCACGCTTGGATTCCGGACGAACGACGGTGACATCATGGAGCTTTTCGCCGCGATACGGCGTGAGCTCGACACGGACGAACGGGATCCGGGCTGACGATCAGCGAGCCAGTGCTCTTTCTCTCGCTGGATCCAGCAGCTGTCCGGGCCTGCGTATGAAAAGCGACTCGTCAACTGGAAGCTCACTGATTCCTTGAACGGCTCTCGTCTCATGGTTGCGCCTGATCCTCTGTCGGATATCGTGGTTGCGCTTCCAGCGCTCACGGTCGACGTAAGGGCGCTCATGAAATAGATGGAGGCACGGCGTCCGGTGGCGAACCTGTTTGCCGCGGACTCCGGCGTTAACCAGTCGCTCGCCGAGCGCGCGATCGAGTCCGCCATAACCCATGTCGAGATCGAAGCCGTTTGCAGCTATAACGGCCTCCTTCCACGCGGAAGAGTTGTGTCCATTCCACGTACGGCGAGTGGGCGTGATCACATCGAGAAAGGATGCAATCGGTCTGGCTCGCAACAATCGAAGCGCGCGTTTTCCGGGATGCCAGCCGCGGTCCCGGAGCCACTCCGGCCGTGTTGCGTCGCCCGATCTGACATCTGCAACCGTGATGCTGTCGCTGACCTCTCGCGGCAGTTTGAGATATCCGCCGGAGAGAAAGACCCCTTTCCGGGCGAGCCGCGCATGCGTTGCAACAAAATCGTCGCGCGGAATGCAGTCTCCGTCGGAAAAAATCAGGTAAGGCGCGCTCGAAGCGACTATTGCACGATTAAGGATCTCGGTTTTCCTGAAGCCGCGGTGCTCATGCCAGATGTGCAGCAGGTCGAGACCGGCATTTTGCGAGACCCTGTCGATGACTTCAGTTGTCGCCGGGTCGGAGCCGTCATCCGCTACGATAATTTCGAAGTCAGCGCCCGTCTGAGCCGCATAGCCCCACAGCACCTTTTCGAGTTGCTCGGGCTGGTTGTACGTGGTGATGATGACGGATGCGCGCACGTCAGAGGCCGAGTGACAACTGGACGGCGCTGAACGACGTCGACTTGGTGGCGCCTACAATTGGCGACGGTGTGTCCTGGAGCGCTGCGACGACCGTCCCCGTGAATGCTGTCTGCGACAGCGAGCGCCGCATGCTTTCGGTAGCGACTCGCGGTGTGTTGTTGGTGTCACTCAGATGAGCGAGAACAACGTGTGACAGTCCCCGGTGCGCACATTTCGCTGCCGCAGCGCCCGCCGCGCGATTGCTCAGATGCCCATGGTTTCCCGCGATCCGCCGCTTTAGCATCAGCGGATACGGGCCGTTCCTCAGCATCTCCGCATCGTGATTCGACTCGATCACGAGGATGTCGACGAACTCGATCGCACGTTGTACGCTTTGAGTCATGATCCCGAGATCATAGACGATTGCAGCTCTGACTCCGTTCGTCGCGTCAGTGGCGATGACTGCAACCGGCTCGGTGGCATCGTGTGATATCGCAACGGGATTGAGCTCGATGTCGCCGATCGTGACCGGGACATTAGCAGCAAGCGTCTTCGCCCCCGATTCAGAAAGCGAGACGCACGCGGCCTGGGTTCCAGCGGTGGCGAAAATCTGCCAGCCCCAGCGTTTGGCGCCGGCCCGTGCCCCCTTCATGTGGTCGATGTGTTCGTGAGTGACAACTACAGCCTCAATCGATCCCGGGTTTACTCCGACTGAAAGCAGCCGCTTGGCCATCGCGCGCGGACTGAAGCCCGCGTCGATGAGAATGCGGGTGTGTCCTGACTGCATGAGGACGGCGTTACCGTTGCTGCCACTGCCAAGCACGCAGAGTTTCAAGCTGATTCCCCGCTTAGAAGGAATGCCGCTTCGAGCTGCGCTTTGGCTTTCGCTGCGAGGCTCACATGCCTTCGCTCCATCATTCTCTCAGTCACCTCGCAAAACCGCGGAAATTCGTTGCGCGACCACGGCTCCTGTTCGCCCCACGCAAACGGGGGCACCACTTTCGGCGTAACACGCGCGCCGAAAACGTTCGCGCCAGCTCCAATCACACATCCAGTAGTGAGCATCGTGCCGATTCCGAGCTTGGCGTGATCGCCGACCAGGCTGCCAAGGAACTGCAGGCCGGTGTCGCGTACGCCGTCAGGTGTCCACAACGAAACGGGTCCGTAGGTGTTCTTGAGGTTGCTGGTGGTCGTACCTGCGCCAAAGTTCACCCAGCGCCCAAGATAGCTGTTGCCCACAAAGCCGGTATGGCCTTTGTTCGAATGCCCAAGCAGGATCGTCGATGAAATCTCGCCGCGGACTTTGCAGACATCTCCAATCGAGCAGCCGCGAATGGAATCGCCGGCGATGTGAGTGTCCTCGCCGATATAAGTGGGGCCGAAGATCCGTGTGAATGAAGCGATAGTAGCGCCGCGCCTGATCAGTATTGGGCCATCAGACGCGTCGAGCACGACAAATGGCTCGATCTGCGCACCGGTCTCGAGGTAAATGCTGTGCTTGCCTATAACGGTGGCATTCTCGATCGCCGCTCCGGACAGCCTCGACCCCACCAGCGGGATGTCCTCCGCCAGTTGAATCTGAAGGTCGCCGACGAGGTCCCAGACTTCGCGAAGCCATCTTCCCGCGAGGGGAGCCGGTACCACATCCGATTGTACAAAGCTCTCCAGATTCTGCGACCCGTCGAGCAGGCCGCTGATATCAGTCGACTTTCGCAGCCTCACGGCGCAGATGAGCCCGTCGGCACTGAACGCGCTGCTCGTGTCATCGATGTGCGCGTCCAGCGAAACCACGAACCTCGAGTTCACGAGCATCGAACCAGCCGGTGCTGTCGCATCGGCGTGCGCCGCAGGAGGCGAGTCGAATTCAGTGAAATCGTCGAGGTGGCGAGAGCTGATGAAGCCGTACGCCTTGCTTGCCGCGGCCCGCTCCCACCGAAGCCTGATGAGCTCTACCCCCGCACGCAGCTCGGAGACCGGCCGCGTCAACGCGAAAGGCGCAAAACTGCGCGCTTTGAAATCGTCGTACAGATAAAGCCGCTTCACGTCAGGTCACGCAGGTCGCCGGGGAGGGAATCAATGAGCGTTTTCAGCTCTGCCGACTTGTCCGCTGTCGTTACAAGTGTCAGTCCGCCGCGCGTGACGACGACAAGGTCGCTCACGCCATAGAGTACGACAGCGTTTCCTTCGGCATGCACGACGTTGCCGCTGGCCTCGAGTGCAACAACGCGACCGCTCACAACGTTGCCACCGTCGTCCTCCGGCTTCACGCGCCGGAGAGCAGCCCAGGTCCCGACGTCATCCCAGCCAAAGTCGCCGGAGACAACGCGCACACGACTGCTGCGCTCCAGCACGCCGGTATCAACAGAAACCGGCTCGACAGCATCGAAAAACGCCGCCAGCCCATGCTCGGCCTCGTTCGCCAGCGCATTCGATACTTCCGGCGTCAGCGCCCGCACTTCATCGAGAAAATCACCGACGCGCCAGACGAAGATCCCGGAGTTCCACAGGTATCCCTCGTGCAGCATCCACTCCGCGCGTGAACGCTCGGGCTTTTCCACGAACCGTATCACGTCGCGCGAATCGCCGGTTGTTTCCGCACCGGGTTGTATGTACCCAAAGCCCGGATCAGGCCGTGTCGGGACAACGCCTACGGTCACGAGCGCGTGATCCTCCAGCGCCACCCTCTCCGCTGCCAGCAGCGCGGCGCGAAAACCTGCATTGTCTGCGATTGCCCAATCAGCATGCACGCAGATCATCGTAGCCTCGCTCCCGCTTCGCTTCTCAATCTCGCGTGCAGCCCATGTCAGCGCTGCCGCGGTGCCTGCAGGCTTCGGCTCGGCAACGATGTTCTCCAAGGGAATCGACGGGATCGCGGCGTGAATCGGCTCGACGAGGGAAGCGTTCGTGAGGATCAGGGTGCGGTCGGCAGCTGCAACCTCAGCGAGCCTCTCCAGAGTGTTGACGAGTAGCGGCTTGTCGTTGACCAGAGGAAGGAGCTGTTTCGGTCGGCTGGGTGTGCTCAGTGGCCAGAACCGGGATCCAACTCCACCTGCGAGAATGACGACCCACCGGTTCATCAATCCTCTCCGCTTTGTTCTTCGGTTTCGACGCCGGTAAGCTGTGCTATCTGCGCGTAAAGTTTCTTGGGGCTGAATGGCTTCGTCAGAAATCCCGTCGCCCCACCTTCACGCGCACCGCGCTCGTATTCTTCCTGGCCCGCGGCGGTGAGAATGATGCAGGGCAGGTCCTTCCACTGTTCGCTCGATCGTATTCGATCAAGAACGTCAAGGCCACTGAGTCTCGGCATCATGAGGTCGAGCACGACCAGGTCTATTTTTTCCCCTTGCTCGAGCACTTCGAGAGCCTCCTGGCCGTCGAATGCAAGTGTCACCCGGAAAGGGCCCTGTTCCATCTTGATCTTGATGATCCGCCCGATGTGTGCTTCGTCGTCGGCGACGAGTATGTGCCGCTCTTCTGTCTGCATCATCCGCCTAGAAAAGCCGTGCTATCGATTCACGGTGTCGTCGCACCTCGTACAGCAGGCTGCCGAGGTCTGCTGAAGGTGTCGTAAGGACGCAAAGGAGTGCGTCGTCGCCCACTGACGACACGATCGCGAAGCCGTTCTCCTGCTCGATGAGGGCTATGCGCATCGGGCCCTTTCCGGTCGTGAGGCCGATCTCGTCAGCGGAGGCAACGATTCCGGGCACGCGTGCTGCCAAACCCTCAGCGTCGAGATCCATGGTAGACTGGCTGTCGATCAGAAGACCATCGCGGCCCAGCACTACAACTGCCTCGATGCCGGGCCGTCTTCTTATGGCGACTGTAAGGTCGCGAATGGTCGGCATCGGGCTCCCGTGAAAAGTGTTGCGAATCTGAGCATCGCTGGAAATCTAGTCAAGCGTATTCGCTTGAACTGCTACGAGTTACAAGGTATTATCGAAACCGGGACGGCAATGTCGTTCCACTTCCTTCAATGCAGGTTATGACCTCTCGTAAACTCGCGCTGGCGCTTGTCGCCTGCGCCTCCATACTCACTGCCTGCGACGATCCGAATCTGCTCGAGGCGCAGCTCCCCACCGTACAGGACGTTTATGACGTCTTTGCGCTGACAGGAACTCCGGCTGCCTTCCCGAGCGGCATTAACACGTACGTGCGGTCGACCGTCCGAGTCGACGGGAACGCCAATTTTGACGTAGCGTTTGATCTCGATCCGCAGGGCAAGGTCATCATCTATCCCGTGCAGAAAGTCGTGACGCTGATCAACTCATCGCGTCGCGTCGGCCTGCGCAAGGTATCAGGCACCTTCGCCGATCTCGATGTCGCGCCATCCGGCGTTTATGCCGACTCCGCTCTCGTGGTCTCGCCGGGTGAAGTTGTTGTCGCGCAGTCAGTCCGGAACGGTGCGGGCGATGCGTGCCAGTTCGACATATCGCCATACATCTACACGAAGCTCGTGGTCGACTCGATTGCGACCAGTAGCCGCGCAATGCGAGTATCCGCGGTGCTCGACCCCAACTGCGGCTTCAGGTCCTTCGAGTCCGGCATCCCGACGCGCTGACATATGCACGACCTGCGCATGGTCCGGGAGCATGTCGAAGAGCTTCGTGACGGCATGCGCCGGCGGGGCAAACTGGACGCGCTCGCCGCATTCATCGACCGGGCGCAAGGCGCGGACATCGATCGCCGGGCTTTGATTCAGGCGGTAGAAGAAAGAAAGGCGTCGCGAAACGCGATCACACAGGAAGTTGCAAAGCGGAAGCGCGCGGGTGAAAACGCGGATGACCTTCTAGTTCAGTCACGAGCGCTCGGCGAAGAAATCGCCAGACTCGAAAGCGACCTCGGTGAGCTCGAACGAGATCTCGAGTTGGCCCTGCTTGAGATTCCGAACGTCACTCTTGCAGATGTCCCCGCGGGAGGCGAAGAGAACAACCGGCACATCAGGTCATGGGGAACGCCGCGCCAGGGCGATGACGTGAAGCCTCACTGGGAAGTCGGGGTGAGCCTCGGGCTCATCGATTTCGAGCGGGGAGCGAAGATCAGTGGCTCAGGGTTCATTGTGTTTCGCGGTGCGGGAGCACGACTGGTTCGCGCGTTGATGAATTTCATGCTCGATCTTCACACGACTCAGCATCACTACGAGGAAGTGTGGGTGCCGATCCTCGCGAACCGTGCGTCGATGACTGGCACCACTCAGCTCCCGAAGTTCGAGGATGACATGTATGGCATCGCCGGGGAGTCACTCTTTCTGATTCCGACCGCCGAAGTGCCGATTACAAATCTTCACGCGGGCGAGCTGCTAGCCGAATCCGACCTTCCGAAAGCAATGACGGCGTACACCCCATGCTTCAGGAAAGAAGCTGGCGCTCATGGCAAGGATACTCGCGGACTCATCAGGGTTCACGAATTCGATAAGGTCGAGCTCGTACGCTATTCACTGCCTGAGACTTCCGTCGAGGAGCTCGAGGTTCTTACGCTTCAAGCCGAGAAAGTGCTCCAGCTGCTGGGTCTTCCGTACCGGGTGACCCTGCTTGCCGCGGGAGACACTGGATTCGGAAGCGCCAAGACCTACGACCTGGAGGTCTACGCGCCCGGTGCAAAGGCGTGGCTGGAGGTTTCGTCATGCAGCTGCTTCACCGATTTCCAGGCAAGGCGCGCCAACATCCGGTACCGTCCTGCAGAGGGTGGCAAGCCACGTTTCGTGCACACCCTCAACGGATCCGGCGTAGCGTTTCCGCGCGTCATTGCAGCGATCCTCGAGCATTACCAGAATGCGGACGGCACTGTCGAGGTGCCCGAAGTACTGCGTCCGTATCTGGGCACCGACCAGCTCGGCTGATCGGTGCGCCGGCTCGCACCGGTTACATTCGCGTCGGTCTGCGTCGCGGCATTGCTCGTCTGGTACGTCGTATACACTCAGGGCATCGTTCGTGAGCTGCGACGGGAGGCGTCCCGCGTTGGCCTCATGCATGCGCGCGTCTACGATGGACTGAACGACCCGAGCGCCGACGCTGCGACCACCGCATTGCTCGACCTGTCGCGTCACATCCGGGAATCGGGCGTCCCGCTCGTCATCACCGACGAATCCGGCAGGCCAACGGACACGGCTAACCTCCCCCGCGAACTTCCTCTCGATTCGCCGGAAATGCGCGAGTTCATTCGTGCGCTCGACCGTCAGAACCGGCCTATCGCGGAAGGCGACGCCGGCACTGTTCATTTCGGGAATACTTCACTCGTGAGGGGATTGCGGATCATCCCACTGCTGCAGTCTCTGCTGATTGGAATGTTTCTTCTCGCCGGTGCATATGCGTTGAGAACCCGGGGACGCGCAGACCGGGAGCAGATCTGGGCAGGTATGGCTCGCGAATCCGCACACCAGCTCGGCACTCCAATCTCGAGTATGAGCGGTTGGATCGAGCTGCTGCGTGACGCAGGCGGCGATGAGATGACCGAGAGCGCTCTTACTCACATGGACGGCGACCTCGAGCGGCTGAAGCGTGTGGCCAACAGGTTCGAGCGAATCGGGAGGCCTCCGCGGAAGGAAAAGGTCGACCTCGGCGAGCTGGTCGAGCGAGTCGGTACTTATTTCCGTGCGCGTGTACCGACTCTCGCGCAACGGGTGACGATTGTATGCCGGAAGGAAGGCGACAATCTCACTGTCAACGGCGACTCAGTGCTGCTCGAGTGGGCGATAGAGTCGCTCACCAAGAATGCAATCGATGCGCTTGCCGGTCGCGATGGGCAGGTAGACATGTCGGCGACCGCGATGCCGGAGGGCCGCGTCCGCGTGCGCGTCAGCGACGACGGGCCGGGGGTGCCACGCGAGCTGGGCAAGCGAATCTTCGAGCCGGGCTTCAGCACAAAGGCGCACGGTTGGGGCATCGGCCTTCCGCTCGCTCGCAGGATTGTCAGGGATAATCACGGCGGCGAATTGCTGCTCACACCCTCTGAACGCGGAGCGACGTTCGATATTATCTTGAGTTGATGATTGAAACGATGGATACCACCGGATCTTCCGCCTCTTCCGGTGACGCCGAGCAGCTGGCCCGGCTCAACCCTGCACAGCGCGAAGCAGTTCTCCACTATGAAGGTCCACTCCTGATCATTGCAGGGGCCGGCTCAGGAAAAACGCGCGTGCTCACGACGCGTATTGCACGCCTCGTGCAGCATCATGGTGTAGATCCATCGCGCATCCTTGCAGTCACGTTCACCAACAAGGCCGCGGGCGAGATGCGCCAGCGCATCGGAAAGCTTGTTGAGTCCGATCTCAAGGGAATGTGGTGCGGGACGTTCCATGCCATCGGAGCGCGTATGCTGCGGAGCAGCGCGCAATTTGTCGGGCGCACCGCAAACTTCACGATTTACGACGAGGACGATTCGCTTGGCGCCATCAAGCGGGTGATGGACCGCGTTGGCGTTTCGCCGAAGCAGTGGACGCCAAAGTCGATATCCGCCGTCATTTCGGACGCGAAGAACGCGCTCGTCACGCCAGCCGAATTTCAGCAGGTGGCACTGGACCCTCTGTCACGCGCCGCTTCCGCCGTTTACGCGGAGCTCGAGCCCGCACTTAGATCCGCGAATGCAGTCACATTCGACGATCTGCTGACGCTGCCGGTGCAGGTGCTCAGGCAGAACGAACACATACTCGAGCGATACCGCTCGAAGTTCCAGTTCATTCTTGTAGACGAGTATCAGGACACGAACAAGGCGCAGTTCCAGTTCATCAAGCTGCTTGGCTCGGCTCACGGGAACGTTGCTGTCGTTGGCGATGACGACCAGTCGATCTACGGATGGCGCGGCGCGGACATCCGTAACATCCTCGACTTCGAGAAGGAATTCACCAACGCGCGTGTTGTAAAGCTCGAAGAGAACTATCGCTCCACGCCTTCGATTCTCGAGGTCGCAAATGTCGCGATCAGTGCGAACGAAGGTCGCCGCGGGAAGACGCTGCGTCCGACCAAGCCCGGCGGTGAGCAGGTCACGCTCTATTCGACGCTCGACGAGCGTGATGAAGGCGACATGGTCATTGACGAGATACGCTCGCGACAGGCAATGGAGCAGCGCGAGCTGCGCGAATTTGCGATCCTGTACCGCACCAACGCGCAAAGCCGACCGCTCGAGGATGCGCTCCGCAAGGCGACGATGCCGTACCGCCTCGTGGGCGGTGTGCGTTTTTACGATCGTAAGGAGATTCGCGACCTGATGAGCTATCTCAAGCTCATCGCGAATCCATCCGATAATGAAGCGTTCCGCCGGGCCGTGTCAGTTCCCCGGCGGAAGCTCGGTGACACGACGATCGAGGCGCTCGCGGGAATCGCACGCCAGGCCGGCGTACCGATGCTGGAAGCTGCCTCGCGACCGGATCTGCTGAGCGGGCTCCGCGGTGCCGCTCAGGCAGGCTTGAGCGAGTTCTCCAACTTGATCGCAGGTCTCGGCCGCCGCGCCGTTGAGTCAAGCGTTGATGAGCTCCTGCGCGAGCTAGTCGATGCAATTCGCTACGGTGACTACCTGCAAGCGGATTCGCCCGAGACGGCACGCGACCGTTCCGAAAATGTCGCTGCGCTGATCGACGGTGCAACGGAGACGGTCATCGACGACGGGGGCGAAGTTGGCCTCACGCCCCTTGATCATTTCCTCCAGCGCGCGATGCTCATCGCGCAGGTGGATGCACTCGACCCGAACGCAGACGCTGTGAGCCTGATGACTCTTCACAACGCGAAGGGCCTGGAATATCCTGTCGTCTTTCTTACAGGGCTCGAGGATGGACTCTTTCCAACGCTCAACTCGATGGAAGATCCCGAGAAGCTGGAGGAAGAACGCAGGTTGTTCTACGTCGGCATCACCCGGGCGGAGCGCAAGCTTTACATGTCTTTCGCGGAAAGCCGACGCCGGAACGGGCAGGTAATGCAGTCATTGCGGTCGCGTTTTCTGTCCGACATTCCGCAGGGAATGCTCGACGAACGAAAGACCATCAAGGTTCGAGCAAGCGGGCGCATGATGTTCTCCCGTGACAGCCTATCCCGCGATTCGTCTCGCGAATCGATGTTCGGCCAGACAGCATGGCGGGGCGGACCGACGAGGAGGTCGCACGAGGTGCCTGCCTGGCGCGGCGGAAAGCCGGTCATCGAGGAGTCAGCGCCGGCGTACTCGAAAGGCGAGCGTATTCACCACAAGCTGTTCGGCTCGGGGCGCATCGAAGAAGTTTCGGGCACCGGACGTGACGTAAAGGCAGTCATCGAATTCGATGATTCGAATGTCGGCCGCAAGACTATCAAGCTCGCATACACCACTCTCGAGAAAGGTCAGCCCTGATGGCAGTAACACACGACGATGTTCGCCACGTCGCCGAGCTTGCGCGGCTCGCTGTCGATGCCGAGCGCCTCGATCACCTGGTTGTCGAGCTCAATGGAATTCTCAGGCACATGGACGAGTTGGCGAAGGTGAACACAGCCGACATCGAGAAGCATGTCGCCACGCCGATCGACAGCACACCGCTAAGGTCAGATTCAAGCGGCCCGCTTCAGCTTGCGTTGCCCCGCGAGTCATTTGCTCCTGCGATGCGCGACGGCCTGTTCATAGTGCCGCGGCTGGCATCGCATGAAGACGGCGGTGAAAGAACGCCATGAAGACGACAGACTTTACCTCGCTTACCGCAACCGCTATCGCCGCCCGGGTCGGATCTGGCGGGGTCGCACCGTCCGACATTGTAAAAGCAAGCTTCGCGAGAGCCGAGGAAGTCCGCGCAGGGAGTGACTCGCTCAACGCTATCCTCTGGAGCGATGAGAGACTGTCGGTGCGCGATGCTGATTCGCTGGCTGAAGGACTCACCAAAGCGGGAAAGGGTGGTGCGCTCGCGGGCGTCCCTGTTGGCGTAAAGGACAACATCGCGACGCTCGAGCTGCCCACGACGTGCGCGTCGAAGATTCTCGCAGGCTACGTGAGCCCGTACGAGGCGACCGCCGTGATGCGACTGCGGGAAGCGGGCGCAATCGTTACCGCGAAAACGAACATGGATGAGTTCGCCATGGGCTCATCCACTGAGAACAGTGCCTACGGCACCGCGCGAAATCCGCTCGACGTCACACGCGTGCCAGGTGGATCCTCCGGCGGATCAGCTGCAATGGTTGCTGCGGGGATCACGCCCATTGCACTGGGATCGGAGACTGGGGGATCGGTTCGCCAGCCAGCGTCATTCTGCGGTATCGTCGGAGTGAAGCCGACTTACGGCAGGGTGAGCCGCTACGGCCTCGTAGCATTTGCGTCGTCGCTCGATCAGATCGGAACCATGGCGCGCAACGTCGATGATGCCGCGCTGGCAATGGAAATCATTTCCGGCGAGGATTCAAAGGACTCGACGAGCTCATCGAATGTTGTTGGATCCTATCGCGATCAATTCGTCTCGCAGGCAACTTCACCTGCGCCACTCGAAGGGATGCGGATAGGTGTTCCCGAAGAATATTTCCCGGAGAGTCTCGACGAGGGCATTCGCAATGCCTGCCTGCGCTCACTCGAGGCGCTGAAGTCACTTGGCGCAGATATCGTCGATGTGAAGCTGCCACATTCGCCGCTGGCGATCCCCGTGTATTACATCATCGCGCCGGCCGAAGCATCGTCGAACCTGGCGCGGTTCGACGGCGTCCGGTATGGCGCGCGCGCGGCGCGAAGCGGGAGCCTCAGGGAGATGTTCGCGGAGACGCGGTCCGACGGATTCGGGCCTGAAGTTACCCGGCGAATCCTTCTTGGCACCTACGTGCTTTCGGCAGGCTACTACGATGCTTACTACAAGAAAGCACAAGCCGTGAGGGCATTGATTGCGCGTGACTTTCAGAGCGTGTTCGGCAACGGCATCCATGCGCTTTTTACTCCCACGACGCCAAGTACGGCGTTTTCGATCGGGGCGGTCACGGATCCGTACGAGATGTACCTGAGCGACATATTTACAGTCACGGCGAACCTGGCCGGGGTCCCCGCGATGTCGATGCCGATTGGTCGTGTTGCCGGGCTTCCAGTTGGCGGACAGATCATCGCTGGTCCCTTCAACGAGGCACTCATGTTCCGCGTTGCCTATGCGCTCGAAGCAGCGCTCGGTCCGGAGGCACACCAGTGAGTGCGGCGGAATGGGAAATGGTCGTCGGTCTCGAGGTGCATGTTCAGCTCAAGACGCGAAGCAAGGCGTTTTGCGGATGCTCCACTGATTTCGGCAGCGCGCCGAATATCAATACCTGTCCGATCTGCCTGGCGTTACCCGGTGCGCTCCCGGTGCTCAATGAAAAAGCCGTCGAGCTTGCCGCGCGCGCCGCAATCGCCCTCGGCTGCAAGCTTCATCCGGTGTCCATCTTCGCTCGAAAAAACTACTTCTATCCGGATCTGCCCAAAGGCTATCAGATCTCGCAATTCGACCAGCCGCTGGCGACCGGCGGGAGTGTCGATATTGTCACAGCGGCGGGCGCAAAGAAGGTAGGGGTCACGCGAGTTCACATGGAGGAGGACGCCGGGAAATCGCTGCACGACAAATACCCCGCGGTCACCGCAATCGATCTCAACAGGGCGGGAGTGCCGCTGATCGAAATCGTGAGTGAGCCTGACATGCGGTCGGCAGCGGAGGCAGGAGCTTACCTGCGTACGCTCAAGCAGATCCTGCAGTATCTGGCAGTCAGCGACGTGAGTATGGAAGAGGGTAGCCTGCGTGTCGATGCGAATGTGAGCGCGCGGCCGATGGGCCAGTCCGAGCTTGGAACGAAGACAGAAGTGAAAAACATGAATTCGTTCTCAGGAGTTGAGCGCGCTCTCGATTTCGAATTCGCGCGTCAGTGTGCGCTGCTGGAGCGTGGCGAACGTATAGTGCAGCAGACATTGCTCTGGGATTCGACGCGCAACGAGGCAAGAGTGAGCCGCACCAAGGAGGGGAGTCATGATTATCGATACTTCCCTGAACCAGATCTTGGGCCGCTGGTTCTTCATGCCGAGTGGCTCGCATCGATCAAGGCGGAAGTCCCCGAGCTTCCGGCCGGGAAGAAGTCCCGATTTGCTGAAGAGTACGGAATCTCTTCGGAGGAGATAGACCAGGTCACGTCAGACCCTGGAATCGCTTCGTACTACGAGGGCGTCGCTCGACAGAGCGGAGAGCCCAAGGCGGCAGCCAACTGGGTGATGGGCGAGGTACAGGCGGCTCTCAACGCTACCGGTTCATCTCCCGACGATCTGCGCGTGAGGCCGGTTGACCTTGCTCAGCTCATCAAGATGATTCGTGATGGCCTCGTGAGCCACGCGGCCGGCAAGAAGATCTTTGCCATCATGCTGGAGAAAGGAAAGCCGGCCCCGCAGGTAGCAATGGAGGAGGGGCTGCTGCAGGTCGGCGATGACAGCGCTCTCGCCGGGTGGATCGATGAAGTGATTGCCGAACATCCCGACGAAGCGAGGCGCTACTTCGCCGGAGAGAAGAAACTGCAGGGGGTACTGGTTGGCTTCGTCATGAAGAAGTCAGCGGGGAAGGCCGACCCGAAAAAACTGAATCAGTTGTTGATGTCGCGCGCGGGCGCGGGATAGATCGGCTCGCCGAGGTTCATTGCGTATGCGAGAGCCGTGTTGGGCATTCCGAAGTAGGCTCTCGCCTTATCCGCAATGATTGCTTCGTCACCGGCACGAAGGGCTGCGCGCCTGACGCGCTTTGCTTCACGAAGCGCCTGGAGGCCGGAAGGATCCAGCATGAATGGCTCAGACGAATCGAACCTGTTGAACAGGTCGACGATATAGTCGTACGACCTCGTCATGTAGGCCCCGACTTCGTTAGCTGGAAGATCCCACCTGCTCTTTTCCGACACCATCTGGAAAATTCGCTGCCACGACTCGGTGTCAGTCACGTAAACCATTCCGCGGAAAATACGGCGGTTGGTTGGCGTGGAGAAAATTGTGGGGCTGAGGATCCTGTCGAGGTGGCCGTCTGACGCACTGTGGTCGAGCAGAATTATCTCGCGCGCACGACGTGCGAATCTTTCACCCACATGGGTATCGATGCGGCTCTCCCAATAGCTGTGGCCAAGCGCGGCAGTAGTTGACGTGATCGCGAGCTGGTGCGGAACGAAGTAGTTGTGAGCGACGGTGTCAGCTGCGAGATGCGCGAGATATCCGAGGCCGAATGCCCGCATCGACTCCGCCTCGGCCTCATGGTATATCTCGAGCCCGACGTTCCAGGAATGACAATGACGTCCGGCAGCCGCGTACTTCTTGGCGATGCTCGTATCGGCTGCGATGCTTCCGTAAAGAAAATCATACGGGAAAGCGGCAATGATCTGGGCGATGTTTGCGGGGAGCAGCGACAGCGAGCGCATGATCGCTTCGCCGAGGAAGATGTGCGTTCCCGGAGTCCACGCGTATGCGGTGGCCGGCGTGAGGGCGATTGCGACAAGCGCAATCGCCACCAGGCACAGGATTCCCATCAGAGGCTGTCTTACGGACAGCCGGGCCTGACTAGATACCGATCCTCTTCCGCTGACGACGAACAGCCTTGCGGAGGTCGGTCATTTCCGCGCGCACTACGTCGTTGATCGCTTCGCGGGCGCCTTCCACATATTCGCGTACAGAGTCGGCAATGTCATCGACCGGAATCGAATCAGCGAGATCCTCGCCGCGGTCACGAGCGGCCTTGTAGCCGCGCGCCGCCCGCTCACCAGCCCAGCGTGCGCCGTCACGACCGTGTTCGGCGGCCCAGCGGGCGCCAGGTGCAGCGCGATCCCCGGCCCAGCGCGCGCCCTCGAGTCCTGCGAGTGCGGCCCATTTCGCGCCCTTGCCGGTCGCGTTGAGCATCGGGGCGATCGGGCGGCGCCCAGTCGGTCCCGTACGGAAAATCAGGGTGATGACCGCTCCAGCCGCAGCGCCGAGCAGGGCCGCGGTCAGAAGGTCGAACTGCTGCTCACGCTCGTCTTCGTGACTCGTCTCGCGGACGGACGCGCGGGCGCGGCTTCTCCCATTCGGTGCCGTCTTCAATGTATCTGCCATCCAGGTCATCCTCCTTTTCGAAAGCTTCATGAATTCCGGTGCGTACCCCGCGGAGCGTTGACGCTGTTGTGACAAACGCTCCTTCCGCCTCCTCCTGAACGACAGCCAGGAGTGCGTTGAGCTCCTTGATTCTATCTTCTGCTGCAGCAACTGATGCGACGAGCTTCTGATTAGCCGAAGCAATCGTCTGGCTCACCTGCTGAACATCGACGCGCACCGACGTCGTGATGTAGTTGACGTTGTCGGCAATGGTACTCGCATGTCGCATCAGCGGATTGATATCCCCGTAGATGCGATCCAGCATGTCGCTCATCTTCGCATAACTCTTGCGGAAATTCCATGCTGCCGGAACGAGCGCCACCGCCAATACCAGAAGAGCGATCGAGGCCAGACCACTCGCCCAGGTCGTTATCTTCTGAAAGGTGGTGGCTTCAGGCTGGATCTGCTTCGTGATGATAGTATCGGGAAGCGTCGCGACTGCCTGAAGCAGCAGGTCAGATCCCATCGTCAGCCATGCCGTCATGCGCCTGTTGTGTGCAAGGGTAAGGCCAGCCTCGTATGAGTGTTTGTGTGACGGTACAAAGAGTGCTATGCGCGATATATTAGCGCAACCGTGTCAAAGTTCGGCCAGCCGACGCGGTTGCAGTGACGAATACTCCCGGTAACGATGAGAGCGATGCCAGCAGTCCAGTACGTCGTAGAGGGAGGGCGCACCCTCCACGGAACGATCCGCCCTTCGGGGAACAAGAATGCGGCCCTGCCGATAGTAGCGGCGGCGCTTATATCCGAGAACGTCGTTCACCTCGAAAATGTGCCGCACATACGCGACATCGAGACACTGATGGAGCTCATACGCTCTGTCGGCGCAAGTATCGAGTGGACCGGTCCGAACGCACTGAGAATTTCAGCCGCGCATATAACGGCGAAGGATCTCGATCCTGCGCTTTGCGCAAAAATACGCGCATCGATTCTCCTGGCGGCGCCGCTGCTTGCTCGCTGTGGTGAGATCACGCTGCCCCCGCCAGGGGGCGATGTAATCGGCCGCCGTCGACTCGACACCCACTTCCTCGCGCTGCAGCAGCTTGGTGCCGACGTGTCGTTCGAGGATGGGCTGTTGAAGCTCTCGGTCAAGGCGTTTCGCGGAGCAGATGTCTTTCTTGACGAGCCAAGCGTCACTGCGACCGAGAACGCTCTCGTCGCGGCGTGCGCAGCTTCGGGCAAGACGGTTCTTCGCAATGCCGCCAGCGAGCCGCACGTCCAGGACCTGGCGATGTTTCTCACCGCGCTGGGAGGTCACATCGAAGGCGTCGGAACGAACTGCATCACGATCCACGGCGGAAGACCACTCGGCAAATCTGAAGTCACGCACACGATCGGCCCCGATCACATTGAAGTCGGATCGTTCATCGGGCTCGCGGCCGTCACACATTCCGAGCTCCGGATCAAGGACGCTGGCATCGAGCACCTTCGCTCCACGCGCATGGGATTCGCTCGCCTCGGGATCATCTGTGAAGAGGACGGCGATGACCTGATCGTCCCAGCAAAGCAGACGCTGAAGATCCAGGCAGACATGGGCGACCACGTCCCCAAGCTCGAGGATCAGCCATGGCCGGCCTTCCCCGCTGACACGATGTCGATTGCCATCGTGACAGCAACTCAGTGTGAAGGCCTCATCATGATGCACGAGAAGATGTTCGAATCCCGGCTCTTCTTCGTCGATAAGCTCATCGCAATGGGAGCGAAGATTGTGCTGTGTGACCCGCACCGCGCGCTCGTGGCAGGGCCATCACGTCTCCGCGGAGCAACGCTCGACTCGCCGGATATTCGGGCAGGCATGGCGCTACTCATAGCTGCGCTTTGCGCAGAAGGGCGAAGCATCATCAATAACGTCGGGCAGATCGAGCGCGGTTATGAGCGGATCGATCACCGGCTTCGCGAGCTTGGTGCTTCTGTCGAGCGCGTGGAAGACCGGCGGAAGTGACCGCTGCCGGTGAGCTGACTCCGAGGGAAGAGGTCGAGGGGTTCGCAACATTCGGCATCCGGGCGTTCACGACGACCCGTGACGCCGGCACTTTCAGTCTGTCGAGTGATGCACCGGTAGGGGAAGTGATGTCGCGATGGACGCGTCTTCAGGATGACCTCGCCGGCAAGTCACGCCGCACCGTGATCGGGCGGCAGGTGCACGGATCGACTGTACTTACCCACCGTGGCGGCTGGGAAGGACTGCTCCGCACCGGCGAGGCAGATGGACACATCGCAGCCGAGCGGGGGATCGCCCTGACAATTTCCGTTGCCGACTGCGTTCCCATTTTCATGGCCCACCATTCTGGTGTCGTGGGGCTCCTGCACTCGGGATGGAAGGGGACGTCCGCGCGAATAATCGACGCCGGACTCAACGCTTTCGCGCGACTTGGCATTGCGCCGGACGAGATCAAGGTTCACCTGGGCCCATCGATCTGTGGTCGCTGCTACGAAGTGAGCGCAGATGTGCGTGAACAGCTCACAGGTCAACCCGTGAACAGGGCGGGCAACGTGGATCTGCGTTCCCTTATTGCCGAGCATGCGCGGGAGACCGGCGTTACGGACCTGACAGTGAGTTCCGACTGCACGAAGTGTGATAACGATCGTTACTTCTCGCACCGTGCCGGTGATTCCGGGCGGCAGCTCGCTGTCATCGTTGCTGGCATTCTTTGACGTCTGAACGACAGGAAAAGCGTTGGCGGGAGTTGGGTGAGGGAACTGCGAGGTTTGGGAGTGCTCTCTCGATTGATCGTAGGGACCCGGATTGCCAGCTTCCTTATTTTGGGGTTAACAACGGAACAGCGGAAGCCGAGACCGTTGTTGTGTCGTTACCCCAAGAAAGAAGAGCCGGAAAATCCGCACCGGTACCAGTATTCGAGATAGCACTCACACAACTCGCAGTTTTCCCTCACCCGACTCCCGGCAACGCTTTTCCCGTAGTTCCGGCGCCACAAGGGAGCACACAGGTCGCCTTGACTCTATAGTTATGTGAAGTAGATTGAATGAGTCGCGCGACGATTGCCGCGGACGAAAATGTGGGGATGCCCCCCACATTTTTTTGTTTCGTGAAGTCAGCTCGAAAGAAGATGAGCGAAGCGCTACAAGATATTGTCATAGCTGAACTTGCACCGCTTGGGTTGGAGCTTTTTGAGCTTCGGTCAGGTGGGTCGAAGGGCCGGCCCGTACTCGATGTTAGAATCGAGCGCGAGGATGGTGCTCCGATCACAGTCGATGATTGCGCGAAAGCATCGCGCGCCATCGAGGCAAAGCTCGATGAAGGAAACGTTCTGGGCATGAAGTACGTGCTCGAGGTGTCGTCGCCGGGTATCGAGCGGCCGCTCAGGCATGCCGCTGACTGGCGCCGGTTCATCGGGCACGACGCGGTTGTCAGTATCGATGTCGACGGCGCGGGCCAGAAAGCCCGCGAGGTCCGTATTGCCGGAGTCGAGGGCGACACCGGAAATGAGATTGTCGTTGTCGAGGACGCAAAGGGTAATGCCGAACGCGTCCCGCTTGCCGCGGTCAGGAAGGCGCGGCTTGCATTCAACTGGAAACGGTAAGGAGCGCGGATGGCTGGCCAACTTGAAATCCTGACTGCGATCAGGGAGCTGACGAATACCAAGCAGCTGGACAAGACTGAGCTGCATGGTCTTCTCTTCGACGGCATCACTGCCGCCCTTGCGAAGAAGCACGGGCCGACGGTTCAGGCCGAGGTCGCAATCGACGAGGACAAGGGGACGATCAAAATCGTTCGCCTGCGCACCGTCGTTGCCGAAGTTACTGACGCAGCACGTGAAGTTTCTCTCGAAGAGGCCCGCTACGAAGACCCTGAGTTCCAGGTTGGCGACGTCCTCGAAGATCCTGTCGATTTCGCCGAGTTCGGACGCATGGCTGTGCTGGCTGCGAAGCAGCGCATCATTCAGCGCGTCCGCGAAGGTGAGCGCACGAAGATTCGCGACGAGTTCACCAGTCGGGTCGGCGAGCTGCTCTCCGGTGAAGTTCAGCAGATCGAGCGCGGAAAGCTGGTGATCATGCTCAACAAGTTCCGCGAGGCGGAGGCAGTAATTCCTTATCGCGAGCAGAATCACCGTGAGCATTTCCATCAGGGCGATCCGTTGCGCGCAGTTCTCAAGCGCGTTGAGGAGACACCGAAAGGCCCGCGGCTGATGCTCAGCCGCGGCGATCCGATGTTCGTGAAGGCGCTCTTCAAGCTGGAAGTTCCGGAAATTCAGCAGGGTATCGTCGAGATTCGCGCGGCTGCCCGTGAAGTTGGCAATCGCACGAAGATCGCCGTGTTCTCGCGCGACGATTCCGTCGATCCAGTAGGAGCTTGTGTCGGCCTCAAGGGCTCGCGTGTTCAGGCCGTCGTGAATGAGCTTGGTGGAGAGCGGATCGACATCGTGCCATGGTCGGCAGATCCAGAGCGTTTTGCAAAACTGGCGCTTGCGCCTGCCCGTGTCGCCCGCGTCTTCAGTGACGCAGCGACGAAGACGATTCAGGCTGTTGTCGATGAAGACCAGCTTTCGCTGGCGATCGGACGCAACGGCCAGAACGTCCGCCTGGCGTCGGAGCTGACGGAGTGGAAGATCGAGCTTTACTCGAGCCGCGAATGGATGGAACGCGGTTCCGAGCAGCAGATCTTTGCGCCTCTGCCGGGCGAAGGTGATGCGAGCGTGAATCCGCGGCTTGCCGAGATCGAAGGACTCGAGCCGGCAACTGTCGCGGTTCTCGAGGAAGCAGGATATCGCACGCTCGACGACATCATCGATCTCGAGCGCGAAGACTTCCTTCGTCTGGCCGGGATCGCTCCGGAAGAGGCTGACCGCCTCATGACGATCATCGACGAGCTGACGACGGAAGAAGGTTCAGCCGATGAGTCTGCCGCTTCTGAGTCTGAGGTTCCTGAACCGGCGGTCGTGGATGACACGAGCGACGAAGGGACAATTGGCAGTGACGGTGGCGCCGGCGACGCGACGAATGCGACAGACGGTGATGCGAGCCCGGAGTCGGACGCGGCGGCCGCACCGGCTACGAAGAGAGGAGCACGGAAAGGCGAATGATCTCGGATGCCGGCAGGCGCAAGATCTTCGGCCTTATCGGGCTGGGGCTGCGCGGACGGCTTGCCGTGGTAGGAGTGCAGCAGGTCAGGGATGCGGCAAAGCGCGGGAAACTGAAAGTTGCGCTTGTGGCAAGTGATGCTTCGAAGAATAGTTTGGACAAGATTACAGGGCTGCTCGAAGCGCGGAATGTCCCTGTGATCAACTCGTTCTCGGCCGCCGAGCTGGGTGGTGTTGCAGGACGTGAGGCAGTTGCAGTTGTAGGCGTTATTGATGCGGGATTGGCGGCAGGTATAAAGGAGGTAGGGTTTTGAGCAAGCTTCTCGTTAACGACATGGCTGGCGAATTCGGAATATCGGTCGATGAGGTGATCAACCTTCTTCGACAGATGGATGTTCCGGTGCGCAGTCACATGAGCCCGCTCTCGGACGACCAGGTCGCCCGGATCCGAGCGCGCTGGGAGCGAGAGAAGCGCGCGCGTGCGACTGCACCTGCAGCGGCTCCCTCACGCCGTCGCCGCACAACTGCGGCGGCTGAGCCTGTGGCACCTGTCGAGGTTGCGGCCGAGAAGCCAGCGGCGGCACGCCGTCGCCGTAAGGCAGCTGACGTCGAGACTCCGGTAACGGAAGAGGAAGAAGCCGATACGATCGCGGTTTCTGATGTCAGTACCGGCGAGGCGGTAAAGCCACGCCGGCGAAGCGTTGCGCCAGTGGTCGAGGCTGACGCTCCCGCACCTGCGGAGGGCGCAGCATCAGCAGAGCCTAAGCGAGAGTCTGCGGCGCCAGTCGCAGCTGCGCCTTCACCTGCGCCGACTGAGGCGCAGGCGCACCCGGCTTCGCCGCCACCGTCACCAGCAGCCACTCCCGTCGCCCCCTCTGCTCCACGCCAGCAGCCGCGGCCGCAGCCGCAAACGCATTCAACTGACGCCCCGCCAGTCTCATCGGCGCCATCGTCAGGAAATGCACCACCGCGTCCGCGACCGATTGTTCCTGGAGCACCGCGCCCTCGCCCTGTCGCGACTGGCACTCCGTTCCAGGCACCGCGCCCGGTTGCATCAGCTGCGCCCGGAGCCCCGTCTGGCTTCCCGCCGCGTCGTGATGGCGGAGCCGGTGCCGGTGGAAGGCCTGCTGCCGGAGACGATCGTGGTCGTCGCGGCAAGAAAGGCAAACGTGGGTCTGTCGATCAGGAAGCAGTCTCGTCGAGCATTTCGAGAACGATGACTGCACTGCGCGGCGCTCCAACGCGTCGCGGTGGAGCACGTCGGTCAGACGATGTGAACTATCGCGAGGAGATGGAGGCACAACGCGTCGCACAGGTCGAGCGCGAGAAGAAAACGGTTCGCGTCAACGAGTTCATCACGGTGAGCGAGCTCGCGGCGATCCTCAAGATTCCAGCGACTCAGATCGTTGGCTTCGCATTCAAGACGCTTGGCCTGATGGTAACCATCAATCAGCGTCTTGACTTCGACCAGATCGAGCTCATTGCAGGCGAGTTCGGTTTCCAGGCTGTGAAGGAAGAGGAGTACACGGCAGGTCTCGAGGATTCGGTTATCACCGATACCCCCGAGGAACTCGAGCCGCGTCCGCCTGTCGTCACGATCATGGGACACGTCGATCACGGTAAGACGTCGCTTCTCGATTACATCAGAAAAGCGAACGTCGTCGCAGGCGAGTCTGGCGGAATCACTCAGCACATCGGTGCGTACCACGTGACTCTCTCGGGGGGAAAGCACATCACTTTCCTCGATACCCCAGGTCACGAGGCGTTCACCGCCATGCGTGCGCGTGGTGCGCAGATCACTGACATCGTCGTGCTCGTAGTCGCTGCCGACGATCAGGTCATGCCCCAGACGATCGAAGCGATATCGCACGCCAAGAATGCCGGCGTGCCGATGATCGTGGCGATCAACAAGATCGATCTTCCCGCCGCCAACCCCGGCAAGGTAAAGCAGGATCTGCTTCAGCACGGTGTCGTGCTCGAGGAGTTCGGTGGTGTAGTTCTCTCCGGCGAAATCTCGGCGAAGAAGGGAACCGGTGTCGACAGCCTGCTCGAGCAGATTTTGCTTCAGGCCGAGATTTTGGATCTGAAGGCAAATCCAAATCGTCGCGCAGTCGGCGCAGTTGTCGAAGCACAGCTCGATCCGGGCAAGGGTGCAGTCGCAACCGTCCTCGTTTCGGCTGGCACGCTCAAGGTTGGTGACGACTTCATCTGCGGCATGTACTCCGGTCGCGTCCGTGCGCTGCTCGATGAGCGTGGGAAAATCGTGAAGGAGGCAGGCCCTGCGATCCCGGTTCAGATTCTTGGAATCGGCGGTGTGCCGATGGCCGGCGATCAGTTCGTCGTCGTAGAGGATGCCCTCGAGTCGCGCGAGATAGCGCAGACCCGCCAGCGGCTCGACCGTGAGGCCAAGAGTCGCCGCACGTCCAAGAGCATCGTTTCGCTCGAGGACTTCATGAATGCCGCCGCGGCTGGCGAGAAACGTACGCTTCGCATTGTCATCAAGGCGGACCAGGGAGGTCCGGCAGAAGCACTTGCCGACGCGCTTGGCCAGCTGTCGCATGATGAAGTCTCGGTCGACGTTATTCATCGCGGTGTCGGATCGATTAACGAAGGCGACATCCTGCTCGCGCGTGCCGCGGGTGCGATCATTATCGGCTTCCATGTGCGGCCAGACAACAATGCGCGCGCGGCAGCTGAGCGCGAAGGCATCGACATCAAGCTCTACAAGGTCATTTACGAAGCGGTCGAGGACGTTCGCTCGGCACTCGAGGGAATGCTTCGGCCGGAAGAGCGCGAGGTTGTGCTTGGCGAAGCGGAGGTGCGCGAGACGTTCAAGGTTCCGCGGATCGGACTCATCGCCGGTTGCTCGGTTCGGAGTGGCATAATCAATCGCCAGGCGAAGGCGCGTGTCATCCGCGATGGAGTGGAAGTTTACAACGGCAACATCAGCTCGCTCCGCCGCTTCAAGGACGACGTGAAGGAAGTGCGCGAAGGTTTCGAGTGCGGTATCGGCATCGAGAACTTCAACGACATCAAGGTCGGAGACGTCATCGAGTGTTATCGCCAGGATCAGATCGCGCGAACGCTGACGTCTACGGCGACAGCGTAGCGTGGTGCGCAACACTCGCCGCGCGGATCGCGTAGGGGAAGCGATCCGCGAGGAAATCGCGACATTCCTCGCAGAGTCGGTAAAGGATCCTCGCGTCGTCGGGTTCGTCACCGTGACGGGAGTGGAGCTCACCTCTGATCTTCGGCATGCGAAGGTATTCGTTAGCGTGATGGGGAGCGATGCCGAGAAGGAAGCGACCTTCGAGGGCCTCGCCAGCACCGCTTCGCATCTGCGGTCGAGAGTGGGCCGCGCATTGCGCCTGCGAGTCGCTCCCGAAATTCAGTTTCGCGAAGACGATAGCGTGCAGCGGGCAGCTCGGATCGAGTCGCTCCTTGCCGGCATCAAGACTGAGTCTGACGACGCGCCAGCAAAGTCGGAAATACCTTCGCCGAATACTCAGGGCGAAGACACCAGCGGCTGAGGCCGGCGCGATTGTCAGGACCTGCCGAAGGTCTGCTCCTGGTCGACAAGCCCGCTGGCATCACGTCGCACGATGTAGTTCAGTTGGCGCGACGCGCATATCACGAAAAAAGTATTGGACACCTTGGCACTCTCGACCCGTTCGCCACTGGACTCCTGATCCTCCTGCTTGGTCGGTCAACCAGACTTGCGACGTTCATCGTGACTGAGCCGAAAGAGTATCAAGCAACGATCCGCTTCGGCGACGAGACTGACACCGATGACAGTACCGGGACTTCGACCAGACAGGCACCGCCGCCAGCAGTTCAGGCGATCGAAGCGGCTCTCCCATCGCTGACCGGCACTATCCAGCAGGTTCCTCCGAGTTATTCCGCCAAGTCGGTTGATGGCACGCGTGCGTACGACGCTGCGAGAAAAGGCGCGCCGCTCGAGCTTGCACCGGTAAGCGTCGTGGTTGGGAGCTGGACAATCAGGGCGGAGAGGAACGACGAGATCGATGTCACAATCGAATGTGGGACCGGGACCTACATTCGCTCTCTCGCCAGGGATCTCGGTCGCCTGACTGGAAGTGCGGCACATCTCGTTGCGCTCCGTCGCATTCGTAGTGGCCAGTTCGATGTCAGCACCGCCATCACCGTTGACGCGATGCTTGGCTCGCCGCCGCCTCTTCGGAAACTCTCAGTGGCTGCGTCCGATGTCTGAATCGATCTCGGAGTCCGGGCTTCCGCCGACAATCACCGGTACGATTGTCACCGTTGGCACGTTCGACGGCGTGCATCGGGGTCATCTGGACGTAATCAGCCGGCTCGTGGATCGCGCTGCGGTGGCGGGTCTCCCGAGTCTCGTGGTGAGCTTCGATCCACATCCGCTCGAGGTGGTCAACCCTGCTGCCGCTCCACAGCTGCTGACGACAAGCGAGGAAAAGCTCGAGGTACTCGCTGAAACCGGAATCGACTACTTCGCGCTGGTTCCGTTTAATCACGATCTGGCGGCATATGGAGCAGAGGATTTTGTCGAGCTCATTCTGCGGCGCCGGTTCCGGATGTCGGAGCTGCTGATAGGGTACGACCACGGCTTCGGGCACCGTCGCGCGGGCAACGTGAGCGTTCTGCGGGCACTTGGCAAAGAACGTGGTTTTCGCGTCGACGTGGTCGAGGCCGTAGACCTCGGCGACGGCCAGCACGTTTCATCGACGACAATCAGACGCGCGATTGCCGGCGGCGACCTGGCTCGCGCGGCCGACGGGCTCGGCCGCCTCTACTCAGTCTCCGGAAAAGTCGTAGCGGGCAACTCACGGGGCCGGGAGCTTGGGTTCGCCACGATCAATCTGTCAGCGCCTTCGCCGAGGAAACTCCTGCCGCCCGAAGGGGTTTATGCAGTGATGGTGCAGACGCCGATCGGCAAATATGGCGCAATGATGAATCTTGGTCCGCGGCCAACCTTCGGGGATGCGACGGTTTCTCTCGAAGCGCACCTCTTCGACGTCGAAGCCGACTTCTATGGCGCCCGGGTGAGGATCGACTTCGTTTCCTACCTGCGCGAGACTAAACGCTTTGCAGGTGCCGGGGAGCTGGTGAAACAGCTCGGGAAGGACCGTGATAATGCTCTTATTGCGTTGACTCCGTTCGGTATCTCCGGTAACCTTAAAGGCTCCCCACAAAACGCAAATTCCACCCCTTCAGTTCAATGAACCTGAAGTATCGTATTCTGATCGTCCTGGGGCTTGTTCTCGCCTCTGTTTATGCACTTTTCCCACGAGACGTCACACAACGCGTAAAGGGCCCGGACGGGTTCGTTTATGATACAGTGAAGCGCGTCCCGCTGAAGCGTGGTCTCGATCTTCAGGGTGGAATGCACCTCGCGCTCGAAGTGGATGAAACGAAAGCCCGGGTTCCTGACAAGGCTGAAGCCCTCGACCGCGCGCTCACCGTGGTGCGTACCCGAATCGACCAGTTCGGCGTTTCCGAGCCGCTCGTTCAGCGCTCCGGTGACGACCGGATCATCGTCGAGCTTCCGGGCATCGACGATCCACAGCGCGCGCAGGAAGTGGTGCAGAAGTCAGCGTTCCTCCAGTTCAAGATCACTGACGAAACCCAGGCTCTCGAGAAGGCGCTTCCACGACTCGACGCTGCGGTCAAGAACCGTGTTGCGGCGAGAGGTGCGGCTCCTTCTGCCGCGAGAGACACTGGTCGTGCGACGACCGGTGTCACCGACCTTCTGACTACCGATACGTCTCTGGTGCGCGCCGATACCGCTGCGGCCGATAGTGCTGCCGCTGATACCACCATCGCCGCTGGCGGCGGATTCTCGAGATTGATTCAGCAGGGGCAGATTCCCGGCGAATACTACGTCGCCATGACAGACGTGCCGACACTCGAGTCCTACCTGTCGATGCCTGCTGTTAAGGCAGCAATCCCGCCGGGGAAGGAACTCCTGTTCGGAATCGACTCGGCGCAGATAGGAAATCTCAGCTATCGCCCGATCTATGTCGTCGATCAGCGAGCGATCATCACCGGTGAGTACCTGACTGACGCGAAGCCGAACACATCGCCAACTGAAGGTACGATCGTCGAGTTCCAGTTCAACAATGAAGGCGGCAGGCGGTTCAGGAATGAAACGTCGAAGCACATTCAGGATTACATGGCGATCGTTCTCGACGATCGCGTGATGGGACGGCCCCCGGTAATTCAGAGCGCCATCGGCACGCGTGGCCAGATCACGATGGGTGGCCGCGACCTGCAGGCAGCATCTGACCTTGCTCTCGTGTTGCGCGCTGGCTCACTGCCGACGCCGCTCAAGATCGTGGAGATTCGCAACGTTGGCCCGAGCCTGGGCCAGGATTCAATCGACCAGGGGACACGCGCGGCGATTGTGGCCATCGCGTTTCTCGTACTGATGATTGTGCTCTACTACAAGTTCTCCGGGATGCTCGCGATTGCCGGACTGATGATGTACGTGCTGTTCACGCTTGGAATGCTGGCGGGCTTCGACGCGGTGCTCACGCTGCCGGGACTTGCTGGATTCGTTCTTTCACTCGGTGTCGCGGTTGACGCGAACGTCCTGATCTTCGAGCGAATTCGCGAGGAGATAGACCGCGGCAAGACGATACGTACCGCGATCGATGAAGGCTTCAGCAACGCGATGACCGCGATCGTTGATTCCAACGTCACTGCGGCGCTTACGGCAGCCGTGCTTTACCAGTTCGGAACGGGGCCGGTTCGCGGATTCGCGGTGACCCTCCTCGCCGGAATCATCGCGTCGATGATCAGCTCGATCTTCGTCGTTCGGACTTTCTTCATGATCTGGCTCAGTCGCCAGAAAAACGCTCCGCAGACCCTGAGCATCTGATGCTGAGAATATTTCATAACACCAATTACGATTTCATCCGCTGGTGGAAGTGGGCCGTTGGTCTTACCGTCGCCTTCCTTCTTCTTGGCGCAGTTTCATACCTGCGGGGCCCGCTCAACACCAGCATCGAGTTCACTGGCGGCACGCTAATGCAGGTCGAGTTCCGTGAGCCGGTGGATGTGGCGGTGCTTCGTGACCGGCTTACCGCAGCGGGCGTAGAAGGCGCCGAGATCACTGAATTCGGGTCGGATCGTGAGTATACGATCAGAGCTCGCGAGGCGTCGCAGGTTGCGGCTCAGGACACTGCCGCTGGCAATATCGCGACGAAGATCGGGGCGCTTCTCCAGACATCGTATGGGGCGGGCAATGTGACCGTCGCGCGTACGGAAGCTGTTGGACCACGGGTCGGCAGCGAGCTGAAGCGAAACGCAACGATTGCGCTGCTCATATCGTTTCTGATAACGCTCGTGTACCTCGCCGTCCGCTTCGAGTGGAGGATGGGATTCGCGGCAGTGGTCGCCACCGCGCACGATTTCATTGCGACGCTGGTGTTCATCAAGATCATGAACATCGAGCTTTCGTTGATGGTGGTGGCCGGCCTGCTTACGGTGATCGGTTATTCGATGAACGACACCGTCATCATCTTCGACCGCCTGCGTGAAGATCTGCGCAAGAACCGCAAGGAATCGTTATACGACACGCTGAATCGCTCCATCAATGAGACGCTTCCGCGTTCGGTAATCACCCACTCGCTGTCACTCAGCTCTGTCATCGCGCTGCTCCTGCTTGGTGGAGACGTCATCCGGCCATTCGCGTGGGTAATGGGTTTCGGAATCTTCACCGGAACCTTCAGCTCGATGTACGTAGCTGCTCCAATCCTCATCTGGGTATACCGTAAATGGCCGAAGAAGACCTCGGTGTCGCAACGTTCATCGACGCCCACGCGCACCTCGCCGACGAAGCGTTCGCCGGCGACCGCAGCGATGTAATTGCGCGTGCGCGGGAATCCGGGGCCGAGGCGATCGTATGCATCGGCTCAGGCAGCGGCGCCGGGGATGTCCTCGGCGCCGCTCTCGCGTCAAAGGCTGTCGCGACAGACTATCCGGGGTTCATCTGGTATACCGCGGGCGTGCATCCGCATGATGCGATCGGCTTCGACGAATCGAGAGATATTCCCGCAATCAACGAACATGTCACCGGCGGCGCGGTCGCGATCGGTGAATGCGGGCTGGATTACCACTACGATAATTCGCCCCGGGATGAGCAGCGAGCGGCGTTCGCCAGGCAGCTCGAGCTTGCGAGCGTGCTGGGTGTACCGGTGGTAGTGCATACGCGTGACGCAGAAGACGACACCCGGGCAATGATTCTGGAAGCAGGACAGAACGGCGTCCGCGGGGTGCTGCACTGCTTCACAGGGTCGCACGCCTTGGCGACGTCGGCGGTTGAGGCAGGGTGGTACGTATCATTCGCAGGAATAGTTACGTTCCGGAAGTGGAGCGACGACGAACTGCTCCGGAGTATCCCGGAGGACCGGATCCTGGCCGAGTCGGATTCTCCGTACCTGGCTCCAGTTCCATATCGCGGAAAACGAAATGAACCCTCATGGGTTGCAAACACCGTCGCGCGATTGGCGCTTGCGAGAGGTATTGCACCTCGCGAGATGGGACGGATTACCGCGCAGAACACCCGTGCATTGTTCAAACTGGCGTGACGACACGGTCAGCGACTAACATTGCGGCAGGTTCATCTTCTTCCCGAACGAGGCTGAGAGTGGAGCATATAAAGACTGAGAAGGCGCCTGCAGCGATTGGACCGTACTCGCAGGCGACGATAGCGAACGGGTTTCTTTTTTCTGCCGGCCAGATTGCGCTCGACCCCGAGACCGGACAGGTCATCGATGGGGATATCGACGCGCAGACTGAACGGGTCATGAAGAATCTTCAGGCTGTGCTGGACGCCGCAAACGCGTCCTGGGGGCAGGTCGTGAAGACCACCGTTTATCTTCACGACATGGCGCATTTCCCAAGAGTCAACGAGATCTATGGGCGGTGGATCGGTGATGCCCGCCCGGCCCGGTCGACCGTCCAGGTCACTGCGCTTCCGCGCGGCGTTCTGATCGAGATCGATCTCGTTGCCGCAGTCGGGGCGTAGAACTATCCGAACGAGTTACGTCGCGGTCGCCGGTGCGCTGCTGGCTGCTCTTCTCGCGGTGCCCGAGAACGCGCTCGCGCAGCGAGCCGACAGTACGCGTGCAGGTGTTGCACCAGGTGGACCGTCTGCTCAACCAGCCGCTGCACAACCGGCAGTGGCCGCTGGCGCATATCCGTCGCCGCGACGCGCATTTCTCACCTCGTTGATTGCGCCCGGCTCCATGCAGCTCCGCTTCAAGCGGCCAAAGGCGGCGACGATTTTTCTGCTGGCTGAAGCCGGTGCGGTCGGAATGTCGGCGAAGTCGTGGTACACCCTGTCACAAGCGAAGAAGGCACGCGCGGATACGGTGGGCACACCTTCGCTTGACCAGCAGGGCCAGCCGGTGCTCGACCCCGAAACTGGCGAACCAGTGATCGTATATGTGCCGCGTAACCCCAATCTTGCCGGGCGGGTACGTGCTCGCCGCTCTCAGCTCGAGGACTGGCTCGCGGTTGTCGTATTCAATCACCTCTTTGCGGGTGCAGATGCCTACGTCTCGGCAAACCTTGCAGACTTCGATGCAAACGTACAGGTGAGCTCCGCTGAACAGCGCGTGGGGTTTCGAGCGCGTCTTGCGTGGTGACGTGAACAGCGCGGCGCCGATCGGAGTATTCGACTCCGGCATCGGCGGCCTGACGGTCGTCCGCGAGCTAATGCGTCAGCTGCCGAATGAAAGCATCATCTACTTCGGCGATACGGCCCGCGTGCCTTATGGACCGAAAAGCCCGGAAACGGTTCTTCGCTACAGCCGTGAGATCACGAGCTTTCTGCTCGAGCAGGGCGTGAAAGCCATGGTCGTTGCGTGCAACACGGCCACTGCGCATGCGCTGCCGGCCCTCAAGGCTGAGTACGACCTCCCGATCGTGGGCGTCATCGAACCCGGATCACGCGCTGCCGCAAGAACTACGAAGACATACCGGGTCGGCGTGATTGGAACCCAGGGCACCATCAAGTCACGTGCGTATGAACGCGCAATCGAAGCGGTATCACCAAATGCCGAGATATTTGCGCTGGCGTGCCCGCTCTTCGTACCGCTCGCCGAAGAAGGGTGGCTGGACACAGAAGCGACGCGGCTGATCGCGCACGAGTACCTGGACCCGATGGCAAAGGCAGACGTAGATACTTTGGTTCTTGGCTGCACACACTATCCGTTGCTGAAAAGTGTGATAGGCAGTGTGGTTGGAAGAGATGTGCGTCTCATCGACAGTGCCGCCGAGACGGCGGCGGAAACAGCCTCGGTTCTGCGCGAGCGCGGAATTACTCACACGGCAACCAATGCTGCGCGCTATCGGTTTATTGCATCCGATGCGCCCGAGCAGTTTCTACGTGTTGGCCAGCGCTTCCTCGGCGCGTCTATCGATCGAGTGGAGACAGTCACCCTCGGCTGATCCGTTCGTGGCAGACCTCAGTTCGATGCTTTCTGAGGTTATGCGGAGGTAGGTTGGCGCATCGAGCCATGATCCCGCGTTTGCGAAAACGCCCCGCCCGGTTGCCCGCTCGAGAGCTGCCACGTGCGAATGCCCGTAAATGAGAAGATCCAACCCCGGGCTTGCATCCAGCTCGCGCATCGCGATTGCACGGAGGCCGCGGCCTTCATCTCGCGACCTGTACGATCGGCTTGCGCCGGAGCTCCCGACGGCGAGTCTGGTCGCCCAGTTCGGATGAAGTGCCCGGAAGGCGGTGATCGCTGCGCGATTGCGCATGACAGGCCTTATCATCCGGTAGCCTCGGTCTTCTTTTTCGCGGAGGCCATCGCCATGCTCGACGCGCGCGTTCCACCCCGCAATCGATCCTTCCCAGTGGCCCAGTTGATACTCGACGCCTAAGTCCTGCGTCAGGACATCGTCGCCCCAGCAGTCATGATTACCCGCGACCCAGACGATTGGCAGACCGGATTCCCGAAGATCAGCGAGCGCAGCGAGTGCGCGAAAGCTGTTGCGCGGAATTACCGACTTCCACTCGAACCAGAAATCGAAGAGGTCGCCGTTGATGAGGAGAGATCCGGCGCGTCCCTCGAGACCTCGCAGAAATGCAACGAGCGCGCGCTCGATGTCCAGCGAGGCGACGCCAAGATGCGCATCGGATATGACATAACAAGGCGATTTGAGCACATGCCAATTGTAGCCGGGCGGGAGATGGTTCACAAACCGGCGATCGCCTGCAGTGACGCTTATCTTATCGCTCATGGCAGAATCCACAGACACCGGCGTCACAGGCGAGATCGAGTTTCTCGTCAGGTATGCGGAAACTGACCAGATGCAGGTGGTGTATCACGCGAACTACCTGATCTGGTGCGAAATGGGCCGGACAGATTTCATTCGGCGCGTCGGGCGATCGTATGCGGACCTGGAGCGTGAGGGCATCGGCCTGGCTGTCGTTGACGCGAGCATCCGCTATCACGCGGCGGCAAGATATGAGGATCGCATCAGGGTGCGAACCACCCTTGGCGTTGTGCGCTCACGAAGCGTGACGTTCAACTATTTAATCGAGAATGCTCAGACGGGTCTGAAGCTCGTTACAGCCAGCACCGCCCTCGCTTCCATCAACGGAGAAGGAAAACTTGTCGCATTGCCGCCGGAACTCAGAAAAATCCTCGAGAAGGCCGTTGCGTAGATCCTTGCTTCTTGTCGCGATGCTCGCCGTCAGTGGAACTGCCGCCTCGCAGCAACCAGCGCGCGCGCCGACTCCGGTCGAGGTACGGCTGTATGCGCGCTTGCTGGCAGCAACCGACAGTCGATTGTACAACCGCGCACTTGTCGACAGCGCGTTGACCTCCACGTGGTCTCCACTTCGCTCCGCAGCTGCGTTGAGCGTCGGGCAGGTTGGTGCACCGGGAGGACTCCAGGGTGCAGCGATACTCCGGTCGCTGCTGGACGATAGGGATCTCCGGGTTGCGTCAAATGCAGCCTATGCACTCGGGCTGCTTGTCGATTCGACATCAGTAACCGCGCTTGCAACCGCCCTCAACGGCGCGCCCGCGCTCGCACGCGAAGCGGCATGGGCGCTCGGCGAAATTGGTGCGCCCGCGCGAGGGGCGATCATCAGGGGCCTGGCCATGCAGGGCACTGACGACGCAAGAATGATTCAGCTGCTTCTTGCAGCTGCGAAACTTCGTCCTGTTCCAGTCGCCGAGCTACGCCCGTATCTGGCGATGTCGACGAAACCTTCAGTGCAGTGGGCGGCAGCTTACGCAGTTGCTCGATTTCGCGCACCGGCCGGAGCCCGGGATCTGATCCGACTCGCCGGTCGTGAGTATATGATGCGCGGGGCAAGCTCTGCATCTGTGACACAGTCCAACGCGCGGTTGGCGGATGCTTATGTTCTCGATGCAGCCGCCAGACAACGCGCACGGGCTGAGATCGCACGCGGACTCGCGAGACAGGCTGCCGGCGATTCTCTTGCCGACATGGCGTTTCCAGTCCTCGCGCGTCTCGTGAATGATCCGCATCCACACGTTCGTGTCAATGCAGTGAGATCGCTGGCCACCTACGAAGGGCGCGGCGCAACGCTGGTCGGTGCGGCAACCCTGGATCGCGATGCGAATGTCCGCATTGCCGCAGCACAGTCTGCTGGAACCGCGCTCGACTCGACCGTTGCAGCGTGGGCTCCGCTATGGTCACGCGATACTTCACTGGCGTATCGTTCCAGCATTCTCGCCTCCGCACGCCGTGCCGGAGCTAGATTGCCCGCGCTGGATAGCTGGAAAGCCCATAGCGACTGGCATCTGCGGCTTGCTGCGCTCAACGCTGCCGGTGCTGCAGCCGACTCTGCGGCGGTGAAGGCCGCAGCCCGATCGATGATACGGGACAGTGATGGGCGTGTGAGGGCCAGCGCCTATGGCTTACTTGCCGGCAATGATACGACTCCATTCGCGACGCCCGTCCGTGAAACGCTATCAGCAGGTTTGACGGACAAGGATTTCTACGCTCGCGCCACGATTCTTGGCAACCTTGCGCGTCACCCGCGTGCAGCCGATGTACCCGCGGTGCTCGATGCGTACGCGCTCTCGCTTGCCGATTCCGGAAACGATGCGAGGATTGCCGCTATTGGATACCTCGCAGCGGCCTGGCAACGTGACAGCGCAACGTTCAGTCAGGATGTTCTCCAACGAATTGCTGCGCTTGCGCCGTCTGGCGATCCGCTCGTGCGAGAAGCCGCGGACAGCGCATCGATCCTCGCTCGCTGGAGGGTTGTGTCGAGTCAGCCCAGGGAACTCTCGTGGTACGAGGAAAAAGTACGGTCATACGTACTCCCCGCGCTGAGTGGCCGAAGTCAGCGTGCGACTATCCGGACGAGACATGGTTCGATCGTGCTGGAGCTTTACGGATCCGATGCTCCGCTTACCGTGTGGAACTTCATGAACCTCGCGCGCACTGGTTACTACAGGGGGACCGGATTCCATCGCGTGGTGCCCAACTTCGTTGCGCAGGATGGAGATCCGCGAGATGATGGAAACGGCGGCCCCGGCTATGCAATTCGTGATGAGATGAATCCAAGACGATATGAGCGCGGCGCGTTGGGAATGGCGCTGTCAGGCCCCGATACAGGGGGAAGCCAGTATTTCATTACCCACTCGCCACAACCCCATCTCGATGGGCATTACACGGTTTTCGGCAGGGTCGTCAGCGGCTATGGGGCGTTGGATGCAATCATTCAGGGTGATCGCATTCTGTCGGTGACTGTAAGATGAACCTTCTTCACGCTGCCGCACTTGTTGCCGTTGTCGTGTCGTCGGCGTGCGCCCGGCCACGTGTGCGCCCGCTCGAAGGAGTTCCTGCGCCAGAGCGAAAGCTGCCAGTGATCGAGCTGGCGAGGGGGCACAGGCGCGTCGTGTTTCGCTGGGATTATGAGGAGAACAGCCTTATTGCCCGGGGCGAGGGTGCGATGCGCATCGCCTCACCCGACAGCGCCCGGGTCGACCTCTTCCTCAACGGCGGCCTGGCAGTGGGTCGTGCAATACTGATCGGAAACAAGTTGACCGCGACGAACCAGGCTCAGGTCGAGCGGTTTCTTCCACCGCCTGAAATGATGTGGGCGGCGCTTGGACGTCTCGCGATACCGGCATTGCCCGACACAGTCATTACGACCGAGGGAGAATCGTTGCATGCCGACATTGGGCGGCCCGCCGCCTGGAGAGTTACCATAAAGGGCAACAGGTTGATGCGCCTGGCTCGTTTGAGCGGCGGTCGAATCGTGGAACTGGTTACGAGGGACGAGGGTGGACGTCTACTATATGAAGTACCGGGCCGCAGAAAGCTCTGGCTCGGAATTACGCGCGATGAAGAGGTACAGCCGTTCGATGCGTCGATCTGGGGTCCTTAGCGCCCTGCTGCTGTTGTCAGCCTGCATCCCCTACGGATTCGCTGGAGGGGGCTTACCGTCGCATGTCCGTACCGTGGCCATCATTCCATTCGAGAACCTGACAGCGACACCGGAGATCCAGCAGGAGATCGCCTTGGCCCTCCGCACGGAGCTCCGCAACAAGCTCGGGCTTCGCGAAGCTGCCGAGAGCCGAGCGAGCGCAATCGTACGCGGGACCATCCAGCGCTACGAAACCGATATCCCGATCGGATTCAGCGCCACAAATCAGAATCAGACGAGCGCGCGCCGCCAGCTTCAGATCTCAGTGGACATCGAGATGGTGGATCAGACAACCGGTAAGTCGCTTTGGCAGCGGAAGGGACTGCTTGTCGAAGGCCAGTACGAAGAGCGCGGTGAGGCGGGTGGAAGAAAGCAGGCAATCGACCGTCTGGTCAATGAGGTAATTCAGGGAGCTCAGTCGCAGTGGTGACCGCGCGGCGTAAAATGCGCTCCAGGCGAGGCGCGAGCCGGTTAGGCTGTCTTTTCCAGATCGCCATTCTAGCGGGCCTGGTGTATGTCGGTTCTGTTGTTGCCGATGACGCCATGGCGTATTTCCGCTACCGTGATGCGATGAAAATGGAGGTTCGGTTTGCCAGTACGCGGACCGACGCCGAGATGAAGCGCAGACTCCGGGTGTTCAGCGATTCTGTGAAGCTTCCGGTTACGGCCAAAGAGGTCAACATCGTCCGCAACGAGCGACAGATACGCATCTGGACCGAGTACGATGTCGATCTGGTCCTGCCTTTCTACGAGCGCACTTTCCATCTGAAACCGTCCGCCGAGAGATCGTTCTGACGCCTCGGGCTCCACTGGAAAAAATCATGGATTGGGAGGAAGCGCGGCGTTGGCGTCGCGCCCGACCCGGCCGCGTTGTGTTCACGAACGGTGTGTTCGACCTCATCCATCCCGGGCATGTCCACGTGTTGATGGCCGCGAGATCTCACGGCGATGCACTTGCAGTTGGACTGAACACCGATGCTTCCGTGCGACGGCTGAAGGGACCCCAACGCCCGATCAGAAGTGAATCGGAGCGGGCCTTCGTTCTTGCCGCGATGGAGATGGTCGACGCAGTTGTCCTATTCGATGAAGACACACCCCTGGACCTGGTGCTTTGTCTCGCGCCGGATGTGATCGTCAAAGGAGGCGACTATACTGTCGAGACGATCGTCGGCGCTCGCGAAGTAGAAAGCTGGGGAGGGGAAGCCGTCGTGGTTCCGCTCACGCCCGGTCAATCGACAACTTCAATCATAGACAAGCTCAGTGGCAGATAAGAATTCAGCGCGCACCGATCGGACGAATGCCGACCTCCGAGTCGTGACCCTTGAGCGCGGCGTGGCACCCTACGCGGAGGGCTCCTGTCTAGCGTCTTTCGGGTCTACCCGAGTCCTTTGTACTGCATCGGTTGAGGATGGCGTACCGGGATGGCGCAGGGGCAGCGGCCAGGGGTGGCTGACCGCGGAGTACGCGATGCTGCCGCGCGCGACGAAAACGCGCACCTCGCGTGAAAGGTCACAGGTCGGCGGGCGGACGCAGGAGATTCAGAGGCTCATCGGCCGCAGTGTTCGCGCGATGCTCGACGATTTCTCTTTCGGCGAATTCACGGTAAAGCTCGACTGTGATGTCCTCGTCGCTGATGGCGGGACCCGAACGGCGGCCATCACCGGTGCGTCAGTGGCAATCGTCGAGGCATTCGACTGGATGGTTGCAAGCAAGAAGATCCAGGCAACAGCGATTAAGCGACGAGTCGCGGCGATCAGCGTCGGGATCATCGATGGCGAGGCGAGACTCGATCTCGACTATCCGGAGGATGTCCGCGCCGAAGTCGACATGAATGTCGTCATGAGCTCGACCGGGCAGTTCGTCGAGGTTCAAGGGACAGGCGAGCACGGTACTTTCGATCGGGCTCAGCTCAACTCGCTGCTCGATCTCGCCGTTGCCGGTATCGAAAAGCTCGACGCGCTCCAGCGTCAGGCGCTCGGCGTGTGACCCGCAGCAGCGTACTGCTTGCGACGAGGAGCTCCGGGAAACTTCGCGAGTTGAAGGGCATACTCGAAGAAGCGGGCATCATTGGCGTCTCGCTCGAAGGTGCAGGCATCGCCGAGACGCCGGACGAGGATGGCATCGAATGTCACGACACTTTCGAGGCTAATGCGATTGCGAAAGCCCGGCACTTCCATACCATGACCGGTATGCCGACGATGGCCGACGATTCCGGATTGTCTGTCCGCGCGCTTGGCGGAGCACCGGGGGTATGGAGCAAACGATTCGCGGGTCGCAGAGATTTGAACGGTCAGGCGCTTGATGACGCGAACAACCAGAAGCTCCTTGCCAGTTTGGCAAGCGATGATGACATGTCGGCCAGCTACTCGTGCGCGGCAGCATTCGTCGACGTGTCCGTCGAGCTTGTCGCATTGGGCGAGACTTCGGGGCGGATAGTGCGAGAGCCTGTTGGCACCAACGGCTTCGGATACGACCCCTATTTTTTCTCTACGGAGATCGGAGGCACATTTGGTGAGGCCGGCACTGAGGCAAAGCAGCGGATCAGTCATCGAGGACGTGCATTTCGCGCGCTGGTCGAGGCGCTGGGAGGGCATGCCCTGGCTCGAGCTGTGTTCCGCAGGGAAGGAAGTCGTTAAGTTGTGCTGAGTAGAGTTTTTCGGGGCGTAGCGTAGCCCGGTATCGCGCCTGCTTTGGGAGCAGGAGGTCCCCGGTTCAAATCCGGGCGCCCCGATTGGTAAACAAAAAGCCCTGCCGTAAATTCGCGGCAGGTTTTTTTGTAGCTTGTAGGGGGTGCTTCTCTATTCCCGATTGCTGAATTGCGGGATGTATTTCATTGCAGTGCGAGTCACTTCGTCGACGAGTTTTCTGAAATCCTCGTCTGACCAGTGCGCGCAAACGTTCTTGAGGCGCATCTCGACATCGGCCTTGAGCGCGGCTTCAACCGCCTCAACACGGGTACCCCGGGGAACGCCGAATGGAGGGGTGATCATGGCGAGTATTTACAAGATTGTTGCGAGGGGTGCAATGCTGAAAATCGCACACAGGCGGGCTGTCATGCGAAATCGACCGTAACTGTCTGTAACCTTAGGGTTGAGGAAGCCGTAGAAAAAGTATGATTCAGGCAACAGCAACAAATCAGGGACAGACAGCATCTCCAGTCCCACCCGCTCCGGCAGCGGCAGCGGCGCCACCAGCGCCAACTATGACCATTACCAACGTCGGGCCCAACGGCGAGACGCAGACGCTTGCGATTCCGGCAACCTCGGAGCAACTGCAACAGCTCATCGAGCAGCGCAATGAGCTTTCCGAGCAGCTCTCAGGCGTTTCGGCCAGGCGGCGCGAGCTCTCCGCTGAAATTCGTGAAGCCCCCGAGGGCGCAAGCCGCACCGGCCTCGAGAGCAGAATTCAAATCCTGGATCAGCGCATCCTGCAGCTCGAGACCGACCTTGCAGTAACTGGCCGGGCCGTCGCCGGTGCGCCATCGGACCTCGTCGCATATTCGAGTAACGGGAACCCGAGCGCAGACGATTTCGAAGAAGGTATTTTCGCGGGTGGCTTCTTCTCACTCCTGTTCGCGATTCCCGCGGTGCTCTTTTTCGCGCGCCGGCGCTGGAGAAAAGGCAGCGTGTCAAAGCGGTCGGATCGCGCCGAGCTTGCAGGCGAATCAGTCCAAAGGCTCGAGCGACTCGAGCAGGGCATGGAGTCGATCGCCATCGAGATCGAGCGGGTTTCGGAAGGCCAGCGCTTCGTTACGAAGTTGCTGTCGGAGTCGGCTGAGCCGGTCGGGGTTTCCCACCGCGGCTCCGTGGAAAAATCCGATGTGCGGGAAGGCTGACCGGCTCGACATTTCGTCGTTCATTGCGCAGATTGCGACCGTCGGGACTTCAACGCGGCCCCACCATTAATTATTATCACAGACTACCTGCGCCAGTAGCTCAGTTGGATAGAGCAACAGCCTTCTAAGCTGTGGGTCGGGGGTTCGATTCCCTCCTGGCGCGTGTCGGTTGCAGGTCGAGCGCCGTTAGCTCAATTGGCAGAGCAAATGACTCTTAATCATTAGGTTGCAGGTTCGATTCCTGCACGGCGCATCGCTCCAGCTGATTGGGATTCCCCGACGAGGTCGCTTGGCTTTCGAGCCGGGCGACCTCGCTGGTTTCTGCGCGGACGCGAGAGGCGATTC
>JANPKW010000045.1:0-2006 GCA_031426255.1 Gemmatimonadaceae bacterium
GCAGGTGCTGAAATGAAGTCGAACAAGACACGAGGCGAGTACCGCCGATGCATCAGCTGCGCGAACGAATGGGATGTGGCGGAAGTGGTGCCCGAAGCAGTGGTTGCCTGACCCCGAAATTCCCGGCAGGGGTATCGTGACTCAAATCGTAACGGTCATCGGCGGTGGCCTGGCGGGCTCTGAAGCTGCATGGCAACTGGCCGAGCGTGGGCATACTGTCCGGCTGTGCGAGATGCGGCCGGTGAGGACAACTCCCGCGCATCATACCGACAAGCTTGCAGAGCTCGTCTGCTCGAACACTTTCAAGAGCACTGAGGTCACGAATGCGCATGGCCTCCTCAAGGCTGAGATGCGTGCCCTTGGCTCGATGATTCTCGAGTGCGCCGATGAAGCTCGCGTGCAGGCGGGAAGTGCGCTTGCTGTTGACCGCGACGTGTTTGCCGGAGCGGTAACACGCCGTATCGAGTCGCATCACCTCATCGAGATTCATCGAGAGGAAGTGACCGGGATCGAAGGCCCCTGCATTGTCGCGACAGGGCCCCTGACGTCGGATGCCCTTGCCGATTCAATGCGCGCCCGGCTCGGTGTCAACGCGCTCGCGTTTTACGATGCGATTGCGCCAATTGTCTCCCGCGAATCAATCGACGAAGGGATTGCGTTTACTGCTTCGCGGTACGGCAGGGAGACGATGGAAAACGCGGCAGAAGAGGGTGCTTACCTGAATTGCCCCATGAATCGCGAAGAGTATGAGGCGTTCATTATCGCGCTTACATCGGCAGACCAATTCCATGGCCATGAGTTTGACGAGGTGCCGTACTTCGAGGGATGTATGCCAGTCGAAGTGTCGGCTGCTCGTGGCCACGATACGCTACGTTTTGGTCCGATGAAACCCGTCGGTCTCACGGATCCGCGGACGGGGCGACGCCCGTGGGCGGTAGTGCAGCTACGCCGGGAGGACAGGAACGGCAACATGTGGAACGTTGTCGGATTTCAGACGCGACTGCGCATCCCGGAACAACAGCGGGTGCTGCGCCTGATTCCCGGCCTCGCTGACGCCGAGTTCCTGCGGTACGGCTCGATTCATCGTAATTCCTACCTGAATTCTCCAGCTGCGCTGACACACCATCTGTCGGCTCGCGATGACCCGACCGTACTGTTTGCGGGTCAGATCACAGGTGTCGAGGGTTACACGGAAAGTGCGGCCACAGGCCTTCTGGCGGGAATCAACTTGGCCAGAATGCTGTCGAGGCTGGACCCTGTGCTTCCTCCACCCGACACAATGCTTGGAGCTCTTTATCGGTACCTTCGCGAGGCCGAGCCGAAACATTTCCAGCCGATGAACGCGAACTTTGGCCTGCTCGACGATCTTGTCGAACCGGTGCGTGACAAGAAGTTGAAGCGGGAGCGGTTCGCCGATCGGGCGCTCGCTGCGATGGGCAACTGGGCGCGCGAGAACGCGCTTCTTCCGGTCGCTGCGACGATTTCGGCCTGATGACAGGCCACGGCGAGGTCAGCGACTTCCTTCTCCATCTCGAGAAGGAGCGCGATGTCTCGCCGCACACACTCAAGGCGTACCGGCGCGACCTCGACGAGCTGTCCGCATACCTCGCCGATTATTACGGATCGAGTGAATGGAGCTGGCAGGGGATAGACCGGCTGGCAATTCGCGGATTTCTCGCCCACCTCCATCGAAAAAAACTCGGTAAGCGATCAATCGCCCGCGCACTCTCCGCGGTCCGGAGCTTCTACTCCTGGATGAATCGCAATGAAATCGTTGAAGCGAATCCCGCGCGGGGCGTGAGCAGCCCGAAACTGGAGAAGTACCTGCCTGGATATCTCGATCGCGCGCAGATCGACCTTCTTTTCCAGAGTGCCGCGCTTCATGCTCAGGACGGGCGCTTCACCGATGTACGCAACAGCGCGATGCTCGAATTGTTCTATTCGAGCGGCATGCGGCTCTCAGAGCTCCGGGGGATCAATCGCGCCGATCTCGATCTGCTGTCCCA
>JANPKW010000046.1:0-20504 GCA_031426255.1 Gemmatimonadaceae bacterium
CGCTTGCATCTGATTTGAGCGTGCCGAGGAGCTTGGCGAAATCGTTTCCAGTGCCAGCAGGCATCACCGCGAGCCTCACATCCTCGCCGGAGTTCAGGATCGCGTTTGCCACATTCGACATGGTACCGTCGCCTCCAACCACGACGAGCGTCGTGAAGCCTTCCGCAATCGCCTCGCTTGCGAGCCGTCCCTCGTCGCCTCTCGCACTGCTCGCCCTGATGTCGCGCACACCGTGTTCCGCAAAGGCACTGGCGATAGAGGGGATCATCCTTGCCCCGCGTCCTCGCCCCGCTGCCGGATTCACGATGACGCAGGTGCGTTCCCGCATCAATGAATGGCTTGGGTTTTCCAGGGCATCGTTGGAACTGATGCGCGCTCCGAGAACACTGTCGATCCCAGCAGACGGAATCCGCCGACATCAGCAAGGGCTGAATACGAAAAGATCGCCATGCCTGTCACCCCTCGGCTGCGAGCCAGGCGAACCTGATTTACCACTTCGCGGGCTCCCTTGCTCGCGTCGATTCCGATGTACATGTGGCGGCCTGTCGCGCGTTCTGAGCCCTCGATCTGTTCATCGAGCATGCATCCCCAGTCAATCCGGGCGCATCGAGCCTTGATGCGGGAGTAAGTCATTGGCACGAGGATATCCATATATCCTTGCTTCGCCCACGCCCGATAGTCCTGCATGAGCTCGGTGTTTGCTGCCAGGGTCTTCCACTGCCACTTGTCGTAGTATATCCCCCAGACCGCGGCCGACAGGACGATGTCTGGCTTCACTGCGTTGATACTGTCGAAAGTCTCCCGTACCATGCGGTTCACGAGGCCCGTGCGGTAAGCGCGCCATTCGGCGGGGTTGGTATCCGGATTTTTTCCGAACTCCGAACGGCTTATCGGATCCCACGACCACGCGTTGCCAGGGAACCTGATTCGATCGAGATGGATGCCGGCAACGTCATAACGTCGCGCAATGTCCGCCGCGACTCGCGCGAGCTGCGTGCGGACTTGCGGGAACGACGGTGAAAGCCACACGTACTCTTCACTGTTCGGACATGGGAGTCGCTTCCCGCGCTTGTCTGCCATTACCCATTCTGGATGGTCGAGCAGGATGTGACGCGGGTTGCCCGCGTCAGGCTCAGGCATCGCCCTGCATTGTCCCTCTATCCCTGCGGCTCTGCCTGTAAGTCCATTGAGGTAGGCATGGATCTCGAGTCCATGCTTCCGTCCCTCGCGAACGGCGACCTCGAGCGGATCATACTTCGGCGTTCCGCCCAACTTTCCGCACAACAGCGCGGCGCACGGCTCGATCGACGACCGGTAATAAGCGTCTGCCGATGCCCGCACCTGGAAGTAGATGATGTTGAAGTTCGCTCGTGCCGCTGTTTCCATGATCCGCGCGATCTTCGCTTCCGAGTCGTAATCAAATCTCGTGACCCACAGCGCGCGTGCCTCTGCCCGGGGCGCTACCTGCCCGTCGACTCTCAATGCTGGTGCGAAGACAATTCCCACGCCCGCCAACACAATATTGCTCCACTTCACGCCTATGACCCCTTCCTGGTTAATCCATCTCAGCGCCTCCGCGCGCGGTTCCTCTGCGCGCTCTGCTACGGAGCTCAGTGATCTCTGGTAAAGTCTTTAACCCTCGTCCTCGTCCACACTACAATGGTTGCGCATCCGCGCGTAAGGCCATTCTCGAACTGCGCGGGGACCGCAGACCCGCGATACACCTCAACGGCAGCAACGTGCTGCGGCAGCACGATATCATCGAGATCACCGGGGATCTCCGATTCCTGATGGACGCCGTCGACCACCAGGTGGAGACAGTCATCTCCCTGTCCAATTCCTCGCAGAACTCGGCGCCCGTCTGTGTAATCCACGCGAATTCCGCGCATGCCCCGGACAATGTCCGAAAGAAACGTCGGATTGTTGCGCTGGAAATCCTGCCTCGTCGCGTACGAGCCGAGGCCCTGCGACCGCCGCGCCGTAAAGCCGATGAGGGCGAGAGCACGGTCGCGCTGGGCGATTACGTACAATGGGTCAATCAGGACACCGAACTCATTCAGCACCGCATCGACTCTTTGTACCTCACGCGAAGTAAGGTCGACTGCGATGACCGTTGGCGTAAAGCCTAGTCGGCGGACCGTGACGTTCTGCGTGCCAAGTGGTAGTCCGTCGAGGGAATAGCTGCCGTTTGCATCGGTTGTTGCACGCTGTGAAACCCCGGGAACCATCACCGAGGCGCCAGCAACGGGAGTATTATCCGCCGTTCGCACGGTTCCAGTTATCGTTGCGCGCTTTCCCCCCTGCGCCGCCCGCGATTCCAATGTGAGGTCCCTGATGAGGATTCCGCTCCTCGTACTGGATATTGCGATTCTCGAGGTCCCTGCCCCGTCGCGCGACGCATGGACAACCGCCTCAACCTCGGCTGGCAGTCCACAGACCCGATATGCTCCCGTTGCGTCACTCCCACCCTGAACAGATCTTGAAGTTCGCTCGAGCCCTTTCTTCCGCGTCGCCTCGAAGTCCGTCCACTCGACGAAGACGCTGGCCCCGATCACAGGCTCTCCAGTATCGGGATCGGTTACACGCCCAAGAAGCAGTGAAGTATTTGCAACGCTGTCCACGGAGCAGATGGTTCGTGCAAGCGTAACAGGTGAAGGGATCGCAAGCACAACAGCCGTTCCGGGCGCAAGTGGCACCGCAACCGCCAGTGCCGGCGTCGCTACGCTCATCGAGTCAAGAAGTGGGTGAAAGAAAGCAAGTTTGTATTGGCCGGCCGGAAGAGAATCGAAAGAAAATCTCCCAAGGGAGTCCGTGACGGCGCTGGTCGCAGTACCTGCAATCACGACTTCTGCACCGGCGAGCGGCCTGCGCCTGACACTGTCAATCACGACTCCATCAATCGCGTGAATCTGACTTGGGCGCGCCGCGGTGGACGTGACCTGCGCTTCCAGCCCGGTCGCCGCCATCCCGATGCATCCCACTGCGAGAGGGAAAAGTCGCATGACGTTATTATAGGGATATGCCCACGCCGCGAAACCTCTTTTTTCTTTGCGCCCTTTTTGTGGTTGCGGGAGTTATGCACTTCTTGATTCCTGCAGGATATCTAGCCATCACTCCGCTCTGGGTCCCGTACCGGCTCGAAATGGTCTACCTGAGCGGTGTGGCCGAGATCGCGGGTGGGCTTGGGCTCCTGTTTCCTGCCACGCGCAGGGCCTCCGGGATCGCGCTGATCGCATTGCTCATTGCTGTTTTCCCCGCAAACATCCAAATGCTATCCAACGCGATAGCGGGGGATGCGCCAGCAACATATCAGGCGTTGCTGTTCCTGAGGCTCCCGCTTCAGCCGCTTCTCATTCTCTGGGTCTATCGTTCAGCAGTTCGAAACCGTTCCTGACTACGCTGCCTTCGTTATTCGATAGATCCGGGAACCGGCAGTTATGTAAATCTCGCCGGCTGCGTCCAAGCCAAACGATGTCACGTTACCGATGTTGCCGAACGCCCACGTTCGTTCTGCAGTTGGCGCTCCGTTCTGATACTTGAAGCTTTTTACAAACCCTGCACAGTAGTCGCCGTAGAAGTAGTGACCCGCGATTTCAGGGATCGCCGCGCCCCGGTACACGAAGCCGCCGGTGACTGAGCAGGCTGAGCCCGCGTGATTGTACTCGAGAGCGGGCAGCTCCAACCCCTGCCGATTGCAGCTTGACGCATTGAAGCACGCCGACCCCTCCATCACGTTCCAGCCGTAGTTAACACCAGCTCGGGCGGAGCTGACAACGTTCACCTCCTCGAGCGCCCCCTGACCGACATCCGCGATATAGAGATTGCCTGCTTCGCGGTCGAACGCAAAGCGCCAGGGATTCCTCAGCCCGATCGCCCATATCTCCCGCTTCGCATCATTGCGGGCCGCGTACGGATTGCTGGCGGGGATCGCATACGGGTCGCCGCTGTCAACGTCGATTCTGAGCAGCGCACCGAGGAGCGTGTTCTGGTTCTGACCATTCAGGTCAGGATCGCCGCCACCCCCGCCGTCACCTAGTCCCAGGTACAACATTCCGTCGGGCCCGAACAGTGCGAGGCCGCCGTTGTGATTTCCCCTCGGATGCGGAACCGTAAGAATGACCTTTGCCGAAGTGGAGTTAGCGACGTTCGGATTTGCCGATACCGTAATGCGCTCGATGCGGATCTCTCCGTTCGTACCGGTGAAATAGACGAAGAAGAATCCGTTCGTCCGGTACTGTGGATGAAATGCCATACTGAGCAGGCCGCGCTCACCGCCGCTGCCAACGCGTGCGGCAATATCGAGGTAAGGCGTTGGTAAGAGCTGGCCATTTTCGACAATGCGGATGCGCCCCGCTTGTTCTACTACGAACAGCCGCGGGTCGCCAGCGGGGGCAGTGACGTAGATCGGACTCGAGAAACCCCCGGCGACTTCGACCAGCCTCAGGTCGACGTCTCCATTTCCACCCGGGGTTGGCTCGGCGCCGTTCGAGCATGCAAGCGCAAGTGTCAGCGCGGCAATGGCGTAATTGTACATAGGGGTAAACTCTGCACGAGACGGACCGCTGTGATTGGTGCGTGTGGGAAGAGTTGTCTGTTCTACTCGCGCTGTCCGTTCAACACGGAATCACCGAGTACCGGAGGATCACGGAATTCAAACCAGACCCCTGCGCACTAAGATGCGGTGGGGACCAACAGATTGTGCCCGCGCGGCTGAGAAGCGCTGTGTGTATTTGTACAAAAGCGCAACGGCGCATACGCTGCGGGGACGCCAGTGGCGCGGGACAATATTTCTCTAACTTTATCCCGTGAACTCCGTGCCCCCCTTCGTGACTTCCGTGCCCCCCGGGGGGCTCCGTGTGTCAGTCCTCGATCACGGGCTCGTACCCTGTATCGCCACTTGGTTCGAGATTGCTGTTCCCGTCGAGCACGCGCGCACACGTGTTCCAGCGAAGAATCGCGTCATCATTACCTGCAGGCCTGATCTGCTCAGCCCGCTCATACCATTCCATGGCGTCACGCAATGACTCGTATGCCATGCCGCCTGAGCCCATGCCGCCTTGCGCGAGAAGAGCCTGCCCGCGACGCTCGGCAACCATGCCCGAGTAGTAGGCACGCTGATAATCATCGGTGATGCGAGCGAGATACTCCTTCGCACGCTTCACACCTGAAGCCGCTACACCGCTGTGGAGATCGGTAAGCGCCAGCACGAGCATCACGAGAACCTGCTGGTTGTCAGGGTCGACCTGGAGAATGTCGAGGCAGATGCTCTCCGCCGCCCACGACTGATTGAGCAGGCGATAACGCTCGGCCTTCTGGATGGCGCGCGGAATCGCATCGCGTGAAATCGGCTTGATCTCGTACATGTTCCTTCCTTATCCGGATTTTCGCCGAAAGATGCGCACGAGCGCCCGCAGCGGATCGTAATGCTCATCGACGACGCGCTCCTTCAACGGGATGATCGCGTTGTCGGTAATCGCAATGTGTTCAGGACACACCTTGGTACAACACTTGGTGATGTTGCAGTAGCCGATCCCATGGGCCTCTTTCAGCTCCTCGGTGCGATCCACGGTATCGAGCGGATGCATCTCGAGTGCGGCGACGTATGTCAGGAAGCGGGGACCGATGAACTCATCGTGCTTGTGATGGTCGCGCAGCACGTGACACACGTCCTGACACAGAAAACACTCAATGCACTTTCGGAACTCCTGCACCCTGTCGACGTCCGGCTGAGACATGCGCCACGTCCCGTCAGCTGCATCAGGCGCGCGGGGCTTGAACTTCGCAATGCGTTTCTTTGCCTCGAAATTCCACGATACGTCAGTGACGAGATCCCTTACCGGTGGGAAAGCGCGCATTGGCTCGACCGTCACAGGCTTCTCTAGATCGAGATCGTTCAGTCTCGTCATGCACATCAGCTTCGGCATTCCATTCACTTCAGCCGAGCACGACCCGCACTTACCCGCCTTACAGTTCCAGCGGACGGCCAGGTCATTCGCACTCTCAGCCTGTATCTGGTGGATCGCATCGAGAACCACCATGCCTTCGGACACGCTCGTCGTGTAACTCTCGAGCTTGCCGCCGCCTGCGTCGCCCCGCCACACGTTGAACGTCGCCGTACGCGATTCCCCACCGGCACTGGCATCGCTGCGTTCGGCCGCACGCTGGCCACTTTCCACAATACCACGCGAAACGGATGCAGTCATCTACTTGTTCTCCTCGATGATCTGCATGAGATCTTCCCGAATTGGCGCAATGGGTTCGCGACCGACAGCCATGGATCCATCCGCATTGCGTGTCACAAGAATATTGAAGCCCGCGTAGTCCGAATCCTTGTCCGGAAAATCATCGCGAAAGTGACCACCTCTGCTTTCCTTCCGCTCGATGGCCGAGCGGGTTACTGCTTCGGCGACAGTGAGCAGATTCGAGAGGTCGAGCGCCGTGTGCCAACCGGGATTGTACTCACGGTTGCCGGTCACGCTCACCCGCGCTGCCCTGTGACGCAGGGCTTCGAGGCCGTCAAGCGCGCGCGTCATCTCGTCTTCACGCCGCACGATACCAACCAGCTCCTGCATCATCTCCTGAAGTGCGTACTGAACCTGGTATGCACCCTCGACCGACGACGCATCCGCGCGGTCGAACGGCTCGAGTGCCGCGCGCGCACTCGCATCTACCTGCGCCGAATTGAGCTTGACTGCGACCTGATCCGCGGCGAAACGAGCGGCGTATTCACCAGCGCGTTTACCGAAAACGACCAGGTCCGACAAGGAATTTCCACCGAGGCGGTTCGCGCCGTGCAGACCAGCCGCGGATTCTCCGGCAGCAAACAACCCGGGTACCGTCGACATCTGCGTGTCGCCATCGACGCGTATGCCACCCATTACGTAGTGGGTGGTAGGCCCCACCTCCATCGGCTCGGACGTGATGTCGATGTCGGCAAGCTGCTTGAACTGGTGGTACATGCTCGGAAGCTTCTTCCTGATGTGATCAACCGAATTCGGAAGCTTCGACTTGATCCAGGAAATGTCGAGAAATACGCCGCCGTGGGGACTACCGCGGCCTTCCCGCACTTCGCGCATGATACATCGTGCAACGTGATCACGCGTCAACAGCTCGGGCGGGCGGCGTGCGTTCTTGTCACCCTGTACGTAACGCCAGCCTTCTTCCTCATTGTCAGCCGTCTGCGACCGGTAGTTCTCGGGGATGTCGTCGAACATGAAGCGCCGGCCTTCCTTGTTGACTAGGATGCCACCTTCCCCGCGCACCCCTTCTGTCACGAGAATTCCACGAACGCTTGGCGGCCACACCATTCCCGTCGGGTGGAACTGCACGAACTCCATGTCCTGAAGTGCCGCGCCTGCACGGTAGGCAAGTGACTGCCCGTCGCCTGTGTATTCCCAGCTATTGCTCGTGATGTGAAACGCGCGCCCGATTCCCCCTGTGGCGAGCACTATTGCCTTCGCCTCGAAGATGCGGAAGCGGCCACGCTCACGATCGTAGGCCAGCGCGCCAGATATGCGGTCACCATCCTTGAAGAGATCGATGACGGTGCATTCCATGTGCACGTCGATGCCGAGATGAATCGCATGATCCTGGAGCGTGCGAATCATCTCGAGGCCGGTTCGATCGCCGACGTGCGCGAGCCGCGGGTACTTGTGACCCCCGAAATTCCGCTGGAGGATCCGGCCGTCGGGCGTCCTGTCGAACACTGCACCCCAGGCTTCGAGCTCGCGCACGCGATCCGGTGCTTCCTTCGCATGAAGCTCGGCCATCCGCCAGTTGTTCATGTATTGGCCGCCGCGCATCGTGTCCGCGAAATGCACTTTCCAGTTATCCCGATCGTCGACGTTCGCCAGCGCTGCGGCAACACCACCCTCGGCCATCACCGTGTGGGCTTTTCCAAGGAGCGACTTGCAGACAAGACCAACACGCGCGCCCGTCGCCGCTGCTTCGATTGCCGCGCGTAGCCCTGCCCCGCCTGCACCGACGATAAGGACGTCGTGCGAGTGTGTCTCATAGTCCGCCACCTAGATGAGTCTCCAGTCGTGCAATGCACCCATCGAGAGCAGGCGAACATAGATGTCACAGAACGCCACCATGAACAGACTCGCCCACGCCCATCGCATGTGCCCGCGGTTCAGGCAGCTCGCACAATCGTACGCGGTCTTCCGTACCGGACGCCCGGAAAGCCTGTCGAGACGGCCTCCTACGAGATGTCTCAGGGAATGGCAGCCCAGCGTATAGCCGCCGAGGAGGACGACGTTTGCCGTGAGCAGGATCGTTCCGACTCCGATTCCAAACTCGGTTGTACCCGTAAGGGGATTCACGAACCAAAGCGCCTTCCATACATCGTGCGCGAGAAAAACAAGGAAGATCAGCGCGAAGTAGAGAAAATACCGGTGGATGTTCTGGATGATGAGCGGGAACGAGCTCTCACCGCGATATCCCTTGCGAGGTTCACCGACCGCACAACTGGGCGGGTCAGACCAGAACGCCTTGTAGTATGCGCCGCGGTAGTAGTAGCAGGTGAACCTGAATCCCGCTGGAAACGGGAGGATGATCAGCGCCGGGGAAAAAGGCAGCAATGCCGGCCACCATCCGGGCTTGGGCCCGAACCAGCTCGTCGGAGAGTCGCCGAAAAGTAGTGGCGAGTAGAACGGCGAAAGATATCCCTCGTACTCGTAGTGGGCATTCTGGAAAGCCGCCCACGTCGCGTATGCGAGAAAGCTCGAAAGGATTACGAAAACAACGGCGGGCTGGATCCACCACGCATCGCGGCGCGTGGTCTCACCCCAGCCACGCCGCCGCAGTTGAACGACTTCAGCAGCCACTGGCTGCTACTCGTGCTGCGTTCTGTCCGCGACGTACAGCTCCAGGTAGCCGCACTCCTCACATACGAACGTCATGATAACGAGTCCGGCAGTCGAGCTGATCGCACCGTCGGTCGCCCCACCCTTTACGTTCATGAGGGCCTTGAAGCTCTCAGTGCGGTTCATGCGCACCTTGGGGTGATTGACGCAATAACGCTTTCCGTCCTTGATTGGCATTCCCGAACCCCGCAGGTAGATGTCGATTGAGTTGTGTCGCAAATGTACGGGGATGGAGGCCGTGTAGCCAGCATATCGGCATATGAAAGAAGGCCGCCTTTCGGCGGCCTTCAATCTCATCGATGCGTTTCGGAAATCAGCGGGCGCGAAGCTGCCGTGCCTGTTCCTGCAGGGCACGCGCCTGCTCTTCCATCCTCCTGGCCTGAACCTCGCGGGCGGCGTCGACTTTCGAGCGCTGCTCGGGCGTCAGAATCCCGCGGACTTCGTTCTGCTGCTGACGCTGAAGCGCCTGCGAGCGAGCGCGAATCTGCTCACGCTGCTGCTGGAAGCGCTGGCGTGTCGCTGCTGACGTGTCGCCCTTGTGGCGGGCATCCATCATTGCGCGCATCTGCGGCTGCGACTGTTCCCGCAGCGTCCTGAACTGCGGCTGATACTTCTCGTGAATAGCGCGAACCTGTGTTCTCTGCGCTTCAGTGAGATTGAGCTGCGCCATTCCGTGTCCTGCGAGCATGCCACGAGCGAATTCGCGCCCGCGCATGCGGCCCTCGGCGCCACCCTTACGCATTGCGCCCTGACGCACGCCGCGGTGACGCATTCCCCGCTCCATGCGGGCGTCGCCTCTGCGCATGCCGCGCTCCATCCGCATCTTGCGCTGTCCTTCAACGTGCTCACGACGCGGACCGCCTTCGTCAATTCTCCGCGCGCTGTCTGCTGTCACAGGTGCTTGCGCAGCGGCACTCGCAGCCATTCCGAGGAATACAACGGCGCCCAGGGCAGCCGTGCGAAATTTCGACATCGAACCTCCACATCGGTAATTGCCCAAAGCGCCCTATGCGCGTGGACAACTGGTAGACGCTGGCAACTCGAGGATGTTAGGTCGACGGCGACTCATTTCGTCTGGCACTGTCTGATCATCGCGGAGCCCCGAGGGGTGGCACAGAATTCACGGGAGGGGGCACGGAATTCACGGACAATGCCTTCGAGACCAACGGCTTTCCGACACGCAGCCGGATGCGTTGTTGTGGTTTTGTACAAGAACGCAACGACGCTTTGAACTGCGGGGAGGCTAGACCGCGGCGAACTCGTCGGCACGGTGTCTCTCCGGTTTTCCTCCGTGAGTTTCGTGCCCCCCTTCGTGAATTCCGTGCCACCCCCGGGGCTCCGTGTCGAACGGAGCATCAGAAATCACCAACTTGCACGCACCCATCGAACGACCGAGAGGGCCTTCCTACTTCATGCTGACGACCGCCCCAAATTTGTTGTAGTTCCGGTTATCAGCCCGCAGCGACCACTGGCACGGCACCGAAGCGACGCTCACGAGCACGGAATTCCTCAACGGCTTCAGCCAGATCCGCGGTCGAAAACTCGGGCCACATACGACGCGTGAAGTACAACTCAGCGTAAGCGCATTCCCATAGCAGGAAGTCAGAGAGCCGCTGCTCGCCACCGGTCCGGATCAGCAGATCCACGTCACGCGACTCATCGATACCCTGATCCACCTCGGCAAGGAGCCGCGAGAACGTTTCGCGATCCGACCCTATGTCCTGGAACGCACTTTCAGGGAGGCGCTGAGCCGCGCGGAGAATCGCATCGCGTGACGAATAATCAACGGCAATGCGGAGCTCGAGCGTGCGTCCGTCGCGCGTGGCGCTCTCAGCGTTGTTGATCGCGCGGAGCAGCTCGGCCGGAATCCTGTCGCGGCGGCCAATAATCTTCATCCGCACTCCGTTCGTGACGCAGCGTGCCACTTCCGAAATGAGATACCGGCGGAAGAGGCGCATCAGCAGTCCAACCTCGCGCGTAGGGCGGCGCCAGTTGTCGGCGGAGAATGCGTACAGCGTCAGCGTTCCGATACCACAGTCAGGTGCCGCCTCAACGATCTTCCTGACAGTTTTTGCGCCGGCGATATGGCCTGCGGTACGAAGCTGTCCTTTCGCGGTCGCCCAGCGGCCGTTGCCATCCATGATAATCGCGACGTGAATGCCGCGTGGCTTGTTCGAGCTCATGTGATGTTGATCTCTTACCTGCCGTCGCGCGTTGCGCGGATCAGGGCTTCCATGTGATCGAGGTAACGCTCCAGCGCCCGCCTGCCGGCCGCCGTGAGCTTGTATTGTGTCTTCGGCATGCGCCCCTCAAATGATTTCGTGCAAGCGATGTACTCAGCCTCCTCGAGCTTGCGCGCGTGAACGCTGAGGTTGCCGTCGGTCGTGCTCATGAGCTTCTTGAGGTCGCTGAAGGAAAGTGAATCGTTTACAGCCAGCGCGCTCACGATCCCCAATCTCAGCCGCTCGTGTATGAGACGATCGAGCTCCTCAGGCTTTTTCACGGCAGGCCGCCGCGGGGCTGAGCCTTTCACCGGGCCGTGCGAGCGGGCATCGTCCCTCGCTGCTCCATTCTTAGCCACCATGACTCCTGGCTACGGGGATGCCGAACCCAATGTGAAGACCACCGAACGCCGCTCCCATGATCCAGTCGTTCCATGAAACCGGCGAGAACAAGGCAATGACTCCGGCCGCCATGAAGCAAAGTCCCATTACCGGCACAATCTTCACCGAGAATGCGCCGCCGGCGACAACTGCTGTTCCATACAACAGGAGCCAGACGCCCGGAATCGCGTTGATGAAACCCGCCCTGTACAGAACGAGAGTCAGAACCGCACCCACGAACATCGGCGGGGAAAAACTCAGCACGAACTTTCGGCCCGGTCCTGAGAGAAGGGGCATCTTTGCAGCGCGTGCTTTCCGGACCATCGCCCATATCATAAGAAGCGGTGACAGGATCGCGGCCGCGAGCCAGATATTCAGGGCAAGTGTTTCAGATGACGCCTGCGAGGCGATGATGGCAACGAACACCGCGACGACCCCGATGGCGACCATTCCCCAGCCGGAAACCGCGGTGAACGAGCCTGCCGCTTCCATCGTATTGCGGATAAAAGCCAGGTTGTCCATTGCCCGGCCGTGGAGCGACGAGAGGTCTTTCTGTGGCGGTGGCCGGAGCGGGTGGACGGATGTCATTCTCATATCATAGCGCTTTTCGCCAAGGCCTGTCAAGTACTTTACGTTGCAAAGTGCAGCCGTTTAGTGGCCGCTGCGAGCGGCCCCTGAATCATCCGTTCAGCGTGGTGCTACAGGCCCGGGAAGTGGGTCACTCGCAGGGAAACTCTGCTCCACCATCTTGTCGAGCCTGCGCTCGTCGATTGCCGTAGATAACAGCGCAACGAGGTTCCCGCAAAACGCGGGCAGATCCTCCTGGCGCCGGCTCGTCAGCAGCTTCTGGTCGAGGGAAGCCTGCTTGTCCACCCACGCGCCACCGCCATTTCGAATGTCATCGGCTATCTCGGGATGGGAAGTAAGAGTGCGGCCCTCGACAGCGTTTGCTTCGACCAGAAGGCGGGGAGCGTGGCAAATCGCCGCAACCGGCTTGTCTGCCTCCATGAAGGCACGGACCAGTTGAACAGCGGCGGGATTGGCACGAAGTGCCTCAGTACTGCGCACTCCCCCCGGCAGGACCAGCGCATCGAAATCCTGAGCAACTACCGAATCCAGAAGGAGATCGACAGTGAAAGTGTCAGCCTTCTCATCGTTGATCACGCCCTGGATCGTTCCCGGCTTGACCCCAATCAAGCGCACTTCAGCGCGCGCTTCCTTCAACACCTGCCATGGTGCTGTAAGCTCGACCTGTTCAACTCCATCAGTAGCGAGAAACGCCACCTTTCGTCCCGTCAGATGCCCAGCCATTACTCCCCCTGCCCTGGTTTGACCAGCACGATCCGAATGGTCAGGAAACGTGCCATGCTCACTGTTTCACGTTATTGAATACCGGGGGTGGAATCTACAATGGCGACATCCGCAGTCGCAGTCCGGCCGGCTCCAGTTTGGCTATACTTTGAATGTCATGCCGATTATCGACCTCTATGGCCATGCCGATCTAAAAGCCCGCCTCGCCAGAACGGTGGCCAACGGCTCGCTGCCCTCGAGCCTTCTGCTTCACGGGCCGAGGGGGGTTGGGAAACAACGACTCGCGCTCTGGCTTGCCCAGGTCCTCCTCTGCGAAAATGAGGAGCCGCCCTGTGGACGCTGCCGCAGCTGCGGATACTCGAGAGATCTTACACACCCCGATCTACACTGGTATTTCCCGAGACCGCGGCTCAAGGACGCAGATGCCGGTCCTGACGACGTGAAAGACGATTTCCGAGATGTAATACGGGAACGCGCGGACAGCCACGGCCTGTACGCCGCATCACCGGGCAACGAGGGAATCTTCGTCAACACTGTTCATTCCATTGTCCGCGAGGCTTCGAAGACTCCAGCAATGAGCCGGCGAAAAGTGTTTGTCGTCGGCGATGCAGAGCGCATGGGATTGCAGGACGGGTCGGAGTTCGCGGCAAACGCATTTCTGAAGCTGCTCGAGGAGCCAGCCTCGAACACCACCGTGATCATCACGTCGAGTGAGCCGGGCGCGCTCCTTCCTACCATCAGGTCGAGAACGGTAGCTGTTCGAGTCGGTTATTTACCCGAAGCGGCTGTGCGGGAATTTCTCGCGGATCCTGCTGTTGCTTCTTCGCTGAAGATCGCGACACCAAAGGCTGTTGCCGAGAAAGTCCAGATCGCCGGCGGCGCACCGGGAAATCTTTTTGGAGATGAGGCGCGCGCCAAGGCGATGGCGGCAGCGCGGAAGCTGCTCGATGCAGCAGCCTCGAGGCAGATCTCGCAGCGACATGCTGCCGCACTAAGTGTCGGGGCTGCCGGCGCACGCGGCGGATTCACCGAAATCCTCGACGCGCTGGTCGTCATTCTCGCCGAACGGATGCGCGCCGCGATTCACGAGGGGAATGAAGGACGCGCCCTTGCTGTCAGCCGTGCATCGGATCTCGTCGGGACAGCGCGCCTCAGGGCAAGTGGCAACGTGAATCCGCAGCTGATCGTGTCGGGGTTGCTGCGGGACCTCGCGGGCGCAATGCGATGAGCGACGAAAGACTCAGTCACACCGACGGTTCCGGTCGTGCCCGAATGGTCGACATCACGGGCAAGGAGACGTCCGACCGGTTTGCTCTCGCCGCCGGGGCGATAAGAATGTCCGCTACTACGCTCGACGCGATCCGCGCGAACGCACTCAAGAAAGGTGACGTGCTTGGGGTCGCTCGCATCGCCGCGATCATGGCAGCAAAGCGAACTTCTGAAACGATCCCGCTTTGTCATCCGATTGCGCTGACCGACATCGGCGTTGATTTCACCTTTGACGATTCGCTGCCAGGCATCAGAGTGCAGGCACACGCGCGAACTCTCGAGCGCACCGGGGTCGAGATGGAGGCAATGACAGCCGCAACAGCCGCGTTGCTCACGATTTACGACATGGCCAAGGCGCTCGACCGCGGCATGACGATCGTAGAGGTAGCACTGCTGGAGAAGACCGGCGGCGCGTCGGGCGATTGGAAACGCGGCGAGCCGGGCGGATAGCCCCCTTAACAACAGAACATCAAACAGCTTTTTCCGAAAAAAGCAGTTTCTTCTGCCTATCATCGGATTCCAGCTTGCCCCCTTGCCCAGCCAGCACCCCAGCGTCTAGTTAGAACTCGTCTGCATCCGCCCCCACAGCCGGAGATTCAAACAAGTGTCGAAGACAAGAATCAACGTCGCAATCGCGATGACGATCTCGATCGCCTCAGCAACAACAACAGCCGCACAAGCACCAGCGAGCGCATACGATACTGCCGCGCTTACAGCAATTCGGTGGCGCGAGATCGGACCGTTCCGCGGAGGCAGATCAGTTGCTGTCGCGGGCTCGACCAACCGGCCGTGGGAGTATTACGCTGGCACCACCGGCGGCGGTGTGTTCAAGACACTCGACGGCGGGGCAACTTGGACGCCGACCACCGACAACACTTTCGGCGGAACCATCGGCGCAATCGCCGTGAGCGAATCGAACCCCGACATCGTCTATGTCGGCACGGGCGAAACCCCTATTCGCGGTAACGTCTCCCACGGCGACGGAGTTTTCAAGTCAACGGACGCGGGCAAGACGTGGACTTACTCCGGACTCGCGGAAACACGGCACATAGGGCGCGTTCGCGTGCATCCGACAAATCCAGACATCGTATATGTAGCAGCCCTCGGCCACGTATTCGGCCCGAATGGTGAACGCGGCATCTATAAATCGGAGAACGGCGGCAAGAGCTGGCAACGTGTTCTCTTCGTGAACGATTCCACCGGCGCAGTTGACCTCGCCATGGATCCTGCAAACCCTGAAGTGCTGTACGCCTCCTTCTGGCACGCGTACCGCACACCATGGAAGCTCGTTTCAGGAGGACCGGGTGGAGGACTGTTCAAGTCCACCGATGGCGGTGCAACCTGGACGAACATCGCTCGGAACCCCGGCCTCCCATCAGGCACGCTGGGAAAGATGGGAATTACGATTTCCGGCGCGAACTCGAAGCGCGTCTGGGCGCTCATCGAAGCCGACTCGGGCGGCGTATTCCGCTCCGACGACGGCGGCGCGACGTGGACAAAGACAAATTCCGATAGAAGCCTTAGACAGCGCGCCTGGTACTACACGCGCATTCACGCAGATACCAAGGACACGAATACTGTCTATGCGCTGAATGTCGGGTTCCATCGTTCGACTGATGGCGGTAAGACATTCCGCCAGGTGGCAGTGCCACACAGTGACAATCACGACTTGTGGATCTCGCCGACTGATAACAACCGGATGATCAACGGCAACGACGGCGGCGCGAACGTGTCGTTCAACGCTGGTCGCACGTGGACCGAGCAAGATCAGGCCACCGCGCAGTTCTATCACGTCACCACCACGAACCACTTTCCATACCGGGTGTGCGGTGCTCAGCAGGATAATTCCACACTATGTGGACCGAGCCGCGCGAACGGCGGTATTTCCATAGGCGACTGGTATGACGCAGGTGGAGGCGAAAGCGGTTACATAGCAGTTCGTCCGGATGATCCCGAGATCATTTACGCCGGATCATACGGCGGGTATCTGACGCGTCTGGATCGCAGAACCGGATTCGAGCGCAATATCAATCCGTGGCCCGACAATCCGATGGGCCACGATGCCGCAGATGCCAAGTACCGGTTTCAGTGGACGTTCCCGATCGTGATATCACCGCACGATCCGAAAACCATGTATGTAGGATCGAGCGTCGTGTTCCGGTCGCGCAACGAAGGCCAGAGCTTCGAGCCGATCAGCCCCGACCTCACGCGTAATGACCCGAAGACACTCGGGCCGTCAGGCGGACCAATTACAAAGGACCAGACCTCGGTCGAGTACTATGCGACTGTCTTCACCATCGCGGAATCACCACGAACCGCAGGGTTGATCTGGGCCGGCTCCGATGACGGACTCGTTCACGTTACGCGTGACAACGGCCGCACGTGGAAGAACGTCACCCCGCCCGGGATACCCGAGTGGATGAGGATTTCGATCATCGAAGCGTCGAGTCATGCCGCTGGTACCGCATACGTCGCTGCGAACCGGTATCAGATGGATGACATGCGGCCGTACATCTACAGGACCACTGACTACGGTGCAACGTGGCGCCTCACGACCGAAGGGATTCCTGCTAACGAGTTCGTGCGCGTGGTACGCGAGGATCCGGAACGGCGCGGACTGCTTTACGCCGGCACCGAGCGAGGCGTCTGGGTTTCGTTCGACGACGGAGCGCGCTGGCAGACATTGCGGCGCAACCTTCCAATCGTGCCTGTTCACGATCTCGCCGTAAAGGAAGGCGATCTCATCGCGGCAACGCATGGACGCTCGTTCTGGATAGTAGACGACCTATCGGCGCTGCGACAAATGCAGCCGAGCATGATGACCAAGCCCGTGCATCTGTTCAAACCGCGCAACGTTTATCGCGCCGGTTTCAACGGCGGGGGTGGAACGGGCGCAGCGGGGGGCCATCCCGCAGGACAGAACCCAGCTTCAGGCGCAATTGTGTACTACTGGCTCAAAACGCCGGGCCAAACGGTTTTGATGGATTTCCTGGATGCAGGCGGGAAAGTCATACGCACATTCACCAGTGCGCAGGAGTCGCGTGTCGCGCGCGATTCACTGCGGGCGGACAGCGTTCGTCGGGTGCGCGCTGATAGCCTCAAGGCCGCGGGGGCGCCAGCCGATACCGCCACTCGCCGCGCCGACGATCAACCAGGTGAAGGAGAAGGACCGCGGCGCGGAGGGAATGCAGCACCGCGTGTATCAAATCGCGCGGGACTCAACACGTTTTCGTGGAATCTCCGCTACCCCGACGCGACTACTTTCGAGAACATCATCATGTGGTCAGCGGGGGTGCAGGGACCGATGGCTGCTCCCGGAGCATACTCCGTGCGCTTACGCACAGGCAAAGACACGCTGACGCAAGCCTTCCGCGTGGTGAAGGATCCGCGCTCCAAGGCCTCGCAGGCCGAGTTGGCTGAACAGTTCGACTTTCTGATGAAAGTGCGAGAGGAAACCAGTAAAGCAAACGATGCCGTAAAGCTGGTCAGGGGGATCAGGTTGCAGTTGACTGACAGAACGGCGAAGATGCCGGCTGACAAGCGCGCGGCATTTGAGACACGTGCCAAAGCGCTCGAAGCACAGCTTGCTGCGCCGGAGAAAGAGATTTACCAGGTTCAGAACAGCTCGGGGCAGGACCCGCTCAACTATCCAATCCGGCTCAACAACAAGATCGCTGCGCTTGCCGGGGTAGCTTCGAGTACCGATGCGCGTCCGACGAACCAGACGCTGGAGGTATTCCGGATCTTGTCGGCGCAGCTCGACGTTCAGCTCAAGCGAATCCGGTCATCGCTGAATTCGGCTCTGCCTGCGCTGAACCGGGAGCTTCAGGCCGCGTCGCTTGCGCCGATCGTCGAGTCAACGGAGGAACCGCAGCGCTGACCTCTACCTGACGACACTGTCGAAGCGGACGGGATTCTGTACTGCGAAGCTGAAGTGCCACCACTCCTTCTCGTAGTTCACAAAACCTTGTCGCTCCATGGTGCGCTTGAGGATCTGACGGTTCTTCGCGATCTGCCCTCGCGCGTTCCTCGTGTGTGATAAGGGCGAGAAGTAGTCGTAGGGTGTTCCCATCGTGACTTCCGTCCGCGATGGAAGTGAGACAAGAGTGACGTCGATTGCGACACCGAGATTGTGCCTGCTGCGCGCAGCGATATACCCATCGCGCAGCAGGTCGTTGCGATTGGTTCGCTGAGCCCATGCAACCATCGCCTCGCTTGCTCTCACCGGGCGGTATGCATCGAGAACCTTGAGCACATAACCTTGAGCACGAAGATCTGCATTTACGATTGCGAGTGCCGCCGCAGCCTCGGCGCGAAGGTAGGCGCGATTCGCCTCGTATCCCGGCAACGTATCCTTTGTGAAGTTATTCGCCGTCGCGTACCGCATGTCGATGATCAGGGTAGTATCGACCCGGTGCAGATCCACTAATAAGGTGTCGGCAGCTTCGTCCGACGCAGTGGGCAGCTCCGCTGTCTGCACCGGCTCGGCCGGCTTGCGCTGGATGACGCTGCAGCCGCTGATGACTACCACCATGAGAGTGGCGCGAATGAATGCTTTCATGTTCACGCCTGCCATAGGGGAAGAATCGTACCTGTCAGGCGAGAGGCCACTGGCCTCAGGCGTCAGGAACGGCCGCATGGCCGGAGGCCCGAGGCCTGTGGCCTGTAGTTCCGAGGCCCCTTACCGCCGCAATTCCCGCCAGGGGTCCAAGCGCGAGCAGGGCGAATGACCATTGCCAGCCGATCTGTTCGGCAATCCACGGTACGCCTTGAATCGTCACCATGGTGAGCAGGAACCCAAGTGACGTCTGAATAGTCAATGCCGTGCCAACCGCGTGGCCCGGAACCGATTCGGTAACCATGGCGCTGAACTGGGCGCTGTCTGCCACGACAAAGAATCCCCATACAAGTGCAATCGGGGCGATCAGCAATAGCGATGCGCCGAAGGAAAATCCCACCACGACGCAGCACGTGCCGCTGGCGATGAGGGCGATCGTTACAAGTCTTTGCCGGCTGGTCCGATCGGCGTAGAGTCCCCCCCACACACAGCCGGCTCCGCCAAGCGCTATCGTTCCGAAAGCGATCAGGGAAACAATTCCGGTTGTGTCGCCCTCGGGATTCGAGCGCATGGCGCTAGCCGCAAGGTACGCCGGAATCCACGTCCAGAATGCGTAAAGCTCGAACATGTGACCGAGGTATCCACCAGTAGCCAGCCGCCATTCCCGCACTCGCGCGACAGTCGCGACCAGCCCCCACGAGAAGGGGCGCGGCGCAAATGGATACGGACCGTCGTGATATCCCACCGCGACAAGCAACGCAGCAACTATTGCCCCGGCCGATGCGGTGAGAATGACCGGATCGATGCCGATGTCGGGAATCGCATGAACGAGATACGGAGTTGCCTTCCCTACAGTCAGCGCGCCAACGATTGTCCCGATCGCCAGCCCGCGCTGGGTACGGAACCACGTCGAGATCATCTTCATCGCAGGAGGATAGACTCCCGCCAGAAAGAAGCCCGTAAAGAATCGCATCACGAGCGCCGTCTCATAGCCGGACACAAGGATGATCGACGCATTTGCGATTGCGCCGGCTACTGCGCACGCGGCGAACAGTTTTTTTGACTGAATGACGTCAGCGAGGTTCAACATCGCCGACATCGCCGTGCCTGCCACGAACCCGAGCTGCACGATCGTGGTGAGCCATCCGGTCTCGGCAGGCCCGAGCGACCATGCGGTCGCAAGTTGCGGTGACACGGCTGACGCGGCGAACCAGAGCGACATGCCAAGCAGCACCGCGGTTGATAGCAGCCCGAGAGTGCGCCACCGCATTGGATGGTTATCGGCAATCATGGAGAGACAAGCTACGGCTTCAGCCCAATAAAAAGAACGCGCCCCGAAGGGCGCGTTCGCGGATCACCAGGCGAGGTCGGACGTCAGTCGTCGTCTACCGAAGTGAGCCGTTGCGGGTATGTGGCGGCCGTATTGGCCTCGTGCTTGAGACGAAGTGGATGCCGATGGGTAACAGGCGCGGGACGGGGGTACGGCATTGGCACTGCGAAATGACCCGGCCGGGTCTCGAACCCGGGACCTACGGATTAAAAGAACGTTCCGGTGCCATGAGACTCAAGACCATATCAACGCAAACGGCGGATTACTATCCATAAGTCGTATAATACCAACAATTTACGGAATTTTCGGAATTAAGTCGGGGGTTGCACGCCGTGTTGTATCGATTGCAGATTGAGCCGAAGCTAGTGCTACATCGGCACCACATCATCGGAAACGGCAATGGCATACAGGAAGAATCATCGAGGCAACTATCGCATCAAGCGGAGCTTCGGTATGGTCGGTGGAATAGATGTTGGGCAGATGGACAAAGCATCAGGGACTAAGGACCCAGAACTGGCTGCGGCAGCCGAGAAATCGTTGGAGAAGCTCGCGCTCTTAGGAGCGGA
>JANPKW010000047.1:0-71732 GCA_031426255.1 Gemmatimonadaceae bacterium
CTCGGAAGACTACAATGTCAACACGTTTCCTCAAGGCCGCGCCGCTGGCATTAGTGGTCGGCGCTGTCACCGTTCTCTCCTCGTGTCAGGATGCAACTGCGCCTGCATCGGCGCCAGAGATGGCACCCCTAAGCGCCATGCGCGTCGCGGCTTCGCAAAACAGCCGTGGCGAGCGCGACCTGATCGCGGATCAATACATCGTCGTGTTGCGGGATGGCGAGGGCGACGTCGAAGGCAAAGCAAAGAAGTTGATGTCAAAGACTAATGGTAAGATCAGCAAGACATTCAAGAATGGACTGAAAGGCTTCTCAGCGCGAATGACCGCTAACGAGGCAGCCGCCGTCGCGAAGGACCCGAACGTCGCATACGTCGAGCAGGATCAGCTAGTATCGGCCGATGATGCAAACGCATCTGGCTCCAGGACACCGACCACCGGTGGATCCACGAAAGGAGGCGGCAAGGGCGGCAGCGGTGGCACTACGGCCCCGGGGGTTGTTACGCAGGATAACGCACCGTGGAGTCTCGATCGGGTTGACCAGGAAACACTCCCATTAAACCGCAAGTACACCTACACGGCAACCGGAACCGGCGTGCATGTCTACATCGTCGATTCTGGCATTCGGACCACGCATGTTGAATTCGGAGGCCGGGCAACGGCAGACTTTAGCGCGATTGACGATGGTTATGGCGCCACGGGCTGCAACTGGCATGGAACGCACGTCGCCGGTACCGTCGGCGGGGCTACAGTCGGTGTGGCGAAGGCCGCACGCTTGCACTCGGTCCGCGTGCTTGACTGCAATGCGTCGGGAAGTTGGAGTCAGATCATCGCTGGCATTGATTGGGTGACCGCAAATGGCATCGCGCCGGCTGTAATGAACATCAGCATCAGCGGAGGCTTTTCCCAGGCTGTCAATGACGCAGTCTCGCGAGCCATTGCAGCCGGGATCACCGTAGTCGTCGCGGCTGGAAACAAGACCAGCGACGCCTGTAGCTACTCACCTGCAAGTGCACCCAGCGGAATCACTGTTGGCGGTACCGGCGCAGCGGACTCGAATCTGGCGATGTCAAACTTCGGCGCGTGCGTCGACATCCTGGCGCCGGGGGAGAACGTAACTTCGGCGTTCGACTCTGGCGACACGCACCTTGAGGTCGCATCGGGGACATCAATGGCGTCGCCACATGTTGCTGGAGCGGCAGCGCTTTACCTCCAAGGCAATCCTTCGGAGACCCCAGCGACTGTAAGCGCAGCACTCCTTCAGCTCGCAACACCAGGACGTATTTCAAGTCTTGGCTTGGGGACCCCCAACCTGCTGCTTAGGACGCGGCTATAGGCGAGCGAATGTACGGCGGAAGGCACCGATTTTTTGAGGTGCCTTCTGTCGCTGCCCGCCACGAGTTGGGTTAAGCCCTGCTGGTTGGTCAGTGGCGAGACCACCGGAGGGCTTTCTGTTGCTGCGATGACAACAACATTATCGTGAAAGACGCTGCGCGGTCACGCAATCGTTCTCGCGCTCTAGCCCAGAATAAAAGAGTCCTCAACCTTTCGTCCCGGACGATTCGCGAAACCCCGACAAAGGATTGAGCCTCTAATCCTAAACCTTGGCGCACATGGCTGACCGCCGCTTGGACATGCTTCTCCTCTCCGAGAGATCCGATGTCGAACCGCGAAATGTCTGCCCCGGCAATGTCCCGTGCGAGCACCAGGGCAAGAAGGACCAGCCGTTTCGCGTGCAGTCGCGTTGCGAGGGTGAGTACCGACTCTACTTCGCCATGTGAGAGCCGTTCACCGAACTGAGCGATGTCGCAAATCCATCGGAGCCGCGCCCATTCGTGTTTTGCGCCATGTGCGCAGATATAAAAGAAAAGATGTTGCGCAGCGATTGCTTCAATCGTGACACCCCCCAGTTCGATTGCTTGCTTCGATGTCCACAGTTCGTCAACATCGATATTGAGATGCAAGTGCCGCGACAACAAAGTCCAGTGAAGTTCAACCTTGCTGCCGGGCCGAGAGAACTCCAATGCGTGCTGATTCTTGATTAGCATGCGTTCGTCGATTAGCGGGTAATCGCGCTTGTAGCCGATCGCCACTAACTTGTCGCCTGCTGACGCAAGGTCGGCTCTCCGAACAAGAAGGTCTATGTCTGCGGATGTGCGGAGCGACGGGTCGCCGTATCCGGCGACTGCGAGCGCCGGGCCTTTGAGGAGTAGCACTCGACGTACGGGGGATTCCACCTGCCTGATCAATTCCAAGGCGCGTAGCGTCGCACCAAGGGCCAGTGCCCGGCTAGCCTGTTCTCTGATGGCCAGTTGCCGATGAATTTCGCCCGAGAGCGCCTCGCCTCCGAGCGAGCGGAGATTCATGAACACTACAGGCTCGACCTCCCATGCTTGGGCAATACTGAAAACGGCTTCCCACTCGAGCGATCGTTTTAGCAAAGCGCGGATCAGCCGAGTTGATTCTACTCGAATAGGAATTCGGCATAGTAGAAGGACGAGTTCGGCTTCCGGTCGCATGCGTCAGTCGCTCCCGCCGCTTGGCCCTACAATCCTTCGCAGTGCGCTTCGCAAGCCTGAAGGGGAAACGGCACGTTGCTCAGGTTTAGCTCGAAGCGGCGACAGCCAGACACTTGGCGCATGTGGCGGATAGCTCACGCGAGCACTGGAAACGCGAAATGAAAGGGAACCTTAACCAATCGTCGCGGCCCTTCGACGCTGCCGGCACTGCTGGGATGTTACAGCAGTTCGATCACGTCGCACCCCTACGACAACTAGGTCGCCCAGCAAAACGAACCGCGAACCTTAAACCAGCGAGAAGTCCGGCGAACGCCGCCTTAGGGCGTTGGATTGCAAGTCAGCGTATAACTCACCGTCTTATTTGATCCGCTGCCACCTTCAGTACAGTTCGTGAAGCTCCCGCTACCGGAACAGCAACGTGCGTTGGCTGAGTTTTGGGCATCGCCCGAACAGTTATTCCCCGGGACGTTTGTGATCGTATAGGGTCCGCCGTTCCTGTAGGTAGTAGCGGCAGGCGGCGTTCCGTCAGAGCACCGCGCCCCACCGAGGCTGCTGGCTTGACACGTCCGACCTGCAGCGCAGTCTGCCGACGACGTACACGCCGCGCATTCACCAAGAGCACCTGCCCCACTGCCTGCATACGCTGGATTTGCCGTCACCGTTGCAATGGCAGGAATGAGAAAGGCGGCGATACCGATCGAGGCGACTTTCTTCAGCAGTTCTCTACGATCAACCGTTGGCACGAGGCTTTCAGCTGGATCCACCACAAGCATTCCTGATCCGCGAAGCTCTGCCAACGCGAGCGCGAGTAGACCGTCAGTCTGTTCGACACCAAGGCGCAGTTTCAACTCAGCTTCGATCCCTGCGGCAGTCCATCCCCCTTCCTGAAGGAGCTCGAAGACGCATCCGGTCGTCTGATCAAGAAGATGCACAGCCTCTGTTTGCGGATCGTAGACGAGCACCTGCTCGTCAAGGGGATGCCGGACCAGACCGGATTTTAAGCGAGGGATTTTCATTTACGGGACCCCGGGGCGAAAGAGCAATGCAGAGACGCGCAAACACAAGATGCGCTAGTCAGTGGAGCGAAGCAAGTCAAGTTGGCATAAGCGCTTGTAACACATTTGCAGCGTCGTAACTGTTGCCATAACAAAGCGCAAATGCAGGTACGCTGCTGGCTAGACTAGTCACCTTGCCCAACGCAACCTGACTCACCTGACCGAAGTTAACAGTATTTCTGGCTATCTCGAGTGCGGCAGCGCCTGGCGACAACCGGTCCGACGTGCACCCACCATTATGCTGATACGTCAGAAATACCATCAAGTGCGCCCTGACCGGTTCTCTCGCCACGGTGAACTTCGAGACCGGCACCGGAGAGCGCGGAAGCGCTGCCACTTCCGTCGGCGCTAGCGACCGGTCGGCTGGAATTCTTCGCAATGGCTGCTCGTAGTACGGAAGAACCAAGGCCTCGGATGTAAGCGGCGCAACATCGTCCGACAACAGGCTCCATCCGTTGTGGACCAGCATCGTCGAAAGCGTACTCTTGCCCTGACCAGAAGGCCCCGAAAGCAGCAACCCCTTTCCATTCTGAGCGACTACTCCCGCATGCATCCACAAAAGGTCTGGCCGTGATTGCATGAAAGCCTCGCTGATTTGACGTTTTACCAGCTGCGGCAAGTCGTTAAGCGAGTCCCCAACCACCGCCTCGACCGACCCGCTCTTGATCAGGAAACCCGAAGCAGTTTCACAAATGCGAATCTCGCGGACCACGTCTATCGGATGATCGACAAGTGCATGGTCGAAGATGTCGCATATCGCTTTGACTAGACCCTTCACGTTCGACACGACAGAGACCTGCCTGCCGTCGAAATCAACGTGAATGGCGTCGTAGGCCTGGCTGTGCACGCCGTCTTGCTAAGGTGTGTCGCGTTGCATTTCGCGAGATTGAAGCGTGAGTATATTCGAACGAACGGGGGAATTCCAGCATGATTGCCACTGATTGACACGAACGCAATGTTGACTACTATCTCCAGCCAGGACGTCGGACACGCCGCCAGCGCGATAGTCGGATTTGTTTTTTTCGGCACGGGTCTTCTCAAAGCGGTCAATCCACGAACTTTTCGCAGGCACCTGACTTTGACGGGAATTCTCCCAGTCAACTGGATCGAAGCCGCGACAACATCAGTTGCGGCATTCGAAGCCGGCTGGGGCCTCATGCTCGTTGTTTCTTTAGCTCCGTCAATCTCGCTACCGGCCTCCATGGGGATGTTGATTGGCCTTTCTGCTTTTAGCTGGTGGTCCGTACGATCCGGGAGAACGGAAGACTGCGGATGCTACGGCGGCTTCGCCCAACCCTCCATCCGGGAGAGCCTTGCGCTGAACGCGTTTTTCTTGCTTCTGCTGCTCGCTGCCTGGAACGCGCTTCGGTTCGACGTCAGCATTCCACTGTGGAAGCTGTTTGCAATCGGAAGCGGGCTACTGATGGTCGGGCTGCTGGCTCATGCCTCGCAGCGTTCGGAGCGAATAAACGGACACCCGCTAATCGACACCAACCCGATTAAGCCCGGTAAGAAGTGGGAGGCGTCATGGGCGGCAAAACACCCAATTGGAGAAGGAGGGCGCGAAACTTTGGTCTCGTTTCTCGGCCCCGATTGCCCTCACTGCAAGACCTGGGTCAAGATCGCAAACGCGATTTCACAGTCAGCGAGCCTACCTGCGGTTGTAGGCGTCGTCTCCGCAAGGCCTGAGAAGGTCAGCATATTCAAGGAGGAGAATCGCGTCCGCTTCCCGGTCGTCACTGTATCGGATTCTCTCATGTCGCGCCTCGCGCCGGCCGTACCGACAACCATCTTGGTTGCGGAGGGAAGAATCGTTCAAGTATGGGCCGGCGCAATTCCTCCCGACTTCATCCAGCGATTCCAATCTGCATTCTTTCCAGAGGCGTTTAAGGCAGCATCGGGCTCTGCATCTCGACCGTCGGGTTAGTGGCCTTCGGGCTTAAGCGAGAGGGCGCCCGGAGCGGTTGTGCAGGAACGAGGAATCCAATTCAAGACCGCGACAAGCTGTCGAGATCTATTGGAGCCCTTCGCATCCTTTCTCAGGAGTTGAGAATCTGAATGACGGACGCTCCACGTATCGCATACCTGGTGCTGTGCCACACCGATCCAGCACAGTTCCATCGGCTCGTCGAAGCACTCACTGGCAATGCGGACTTCTTCGTGCACGTCGACGCAAAGGTGAACCTCGAGGAATTCAAGCCGTCAACGAACCGGGATGACGTCTTTCTGCTCGAGCGTCGAATAAACGTGTATTGGGCTGGATTCAGCATCGTGGAAGCGACTCTCCTTCTTCTCGCCGAGGCGCTCCGAAGAAGGAAGTACGATCGACTCGTGCTCCTCAACGGACTCGACTATCCCATCAAACCGACTAAGTCCATCGAAGATTACCTTCTGGGTCATCCGAATCTCGAATTCATTCGCTTTTTCGACATTGCGCAGGCCGCTTCGCCTGTCTATGTCGACTTGGCCGTACGCTATCATTTCATCGACGCACCCCGCTGGCTTGTAAATCGGTACTACGACTTTCGGGCGATACTGCAGAAAGCCCTGCGACCAATTCGACGTCGACTCCCTTTTGGATACGTGCATTGTTTTGGGCACATGCAGTGGGCGATTACGGGTGACTGCGCGGCGTACTTGCTTCAGCAGAGTACTCCCACTTCTCCTCTCTTCAGGTTTTACCAATATTCGTTCGCACCGGACGAACGATACTTTCACACCCTTGTTGCGAACTCCCCGTTTCGGCAAAACGCAGGAGGGATCGAGCCCTATCGCGGCTTTGGAACATACCTCATGGCCAACCTCCATCACATTCATCCCACCCTCAACAAGACTTACGTTGAAGATGACTTTGATGAATTGTCCGCCTCGGACAAATATTTCGTCAAGAAAGTGAAGTCCAGCGAGTCCGGCTCACTGATTAAGCTGATCGATGCCCGTCTTCGCCGGGCACCTTCGAGGCCCTGATGAGAGGTCGGTTGGAAGGTCGAGGTCCTTGCAGAAACCTTGATCTCGGTTGCCGCTCGAGGCCACTACTGTTCCGAGAGCGTGCGCCCCTGGAGATACGAGTTGCGTTTCGCTTCCCACCTCAGCGCTGCTACGCTGTCTAGGATCAGCGCGCAGGCAAGGGACAGGAAGGATAAGACCATGAGGCCGGTTGCAAGAATTGCCGTCGGGAAGCGAGGGACCAAGCCTGTGCCGAGATATGTAATGAACACTGGATAGGCCAGCACCAAAGAGGCAAGCGCAAGAACCCCAGCGACGCTGGAGAAAAAGATCAGCGGCCGGATCTCCTTCAGGTAGTAGAAGACAACGCGAAGAATCCGCATCCCGTCCCTCGTAGTGCTCAGCTTGCTCACCGAACCTTCAACCCGGAGGCCGAACGGTGCCGATATCTCTGCCATCGGTATGCGTAGGTTCAGAGCGTAAATCGCCAATTCGGTCTCGATTTCGAACCCTGACGAATACCCTGGAAAGGACTTCACGAATCGGCGACTCATGGCCCGATAGCCCGAGAAAACGTCCGTCAATTGTCGCCCGAACAATGCCGCAATCAGTTTCGAGAAGCCCTGATTGCCGAGTTTATGCCCCGCCCTGAACTGGTGACTGCTGGCCTCGGTACGGGTCGCCACAACCATGTCGATATTCTCGTCAATGAGCTTCCTGATCATCGTTGGCGCAGCCTGTGACGCATACGTTCCGTCGCCATCCACCATGATGTATATATCCGCCTCGACATCCGCGAACATCCGGCGAACTACATTGCCCTTTCCGCGTCGGGATTCGATCCTCACTATTGCCCCCGCCTCTTTCGCGGCTGCAACTGTTCCATCGGTGGACCCGTTGTCATACACATATATCTTGGCTTCCGGAAGCACGCCTCGGAAATCCGCAACGACGCTCCGGATGGCCGCTTCCTCGTCCAAGCAGGGGATGAGAACGGCAATCCGGGGGGATTTTTTCGAAAGCCCTACTGGAAGAATATCAGTCATGTTCGGCCGAATTTATCTGATGCCTGATACACGCGACAGCGACAGCTGCGAGATACCAAGAGCCTGATGGGATACCGACTATCGCAATTGACGACTAGCGCGCTGTTAGTCAGCCTCGCCAGCGGCGCGCTGCTTCTAACCCCCTGGCTATCTGAGAGTCGGATGAGAGACCTGTGTATCGAGAAACGCCAACTCGTGTCGAGGCTTCAAGTCGTAATGAATTGCGATTCCTACGCGTTCTTGAGACTGGCGGAACGACCGGCACGAGTGCTCGAGAAGCAAGACAGTGCGAGACTGAGCCGGCCGGCGTATCCAGTCGTCGGGTGGGTGGCATCGGTTCCCTTTCGCAGCGCGAATGCTTTGGTAAAGCGCTTCGCGGCTTCTCGCTTTGGGGGCAGGCGTTGGTATGAATCGCCTCTCAATCCCTACTATCTGGGTTACCTGCTCATCAACTGGGTCGCGCTGGTAGCCGCAACGTACCTGTTTCTCCGAATCACAAAGCTTTCGTCGGCATTCTCAGCAGCTGCGATAATCCCCCTTACGCTGTTGCTCGTGAACGGTGTAACAAAGGCGTTCTTCTGGACCCCACATCTGCAGATGTTCAACGTCCTCATTCCGATGCTTGCCGTGAACCTGACGCTGCAGCGTTCCGCTGGGCCACGGTGGACCGTCGGCGCCCTGATGTTGGCCGGGCTGCTTTGTGGTTTATCCTCGCTGGGCTACGGTGCGTTCATCGTCTTATTTGCTGCTATTAGTGCAAGCATTCTTCTGTTGCCAGGACTCTTGCGCGGGAACTATTGGTGGCTGAAGCTCATGATTGGGTGGGTCGCATTCTTCCTGCCTTTGTCAATTTGGCGCGCCTACGTGATTGGCGAGACCGGCGGATTTTACATGCATGAGACCGTTGCATACGGTCAGTTCGTCTGGATATCAAATGCTTTTCGAGAAGGCGGGGTTACGCGACTCGTCGCAGAATGGATCGCGAACAGCCGCCTCTTTTTCGGCACGTTGTGGCTAACTGCGGCATTTCCCGCGCTGTTGCTGGCGGTTGCCCTTGGCATCGTGTCGCGCGCCGGGAAGAGGTCAGGCCTACGGTTCCGCGAAGTAGCATTGCCAATCACGAGCTACTACGTCGTGGCCATACCGTTTTTCGCGCTCATGGGCTACTACGGCCTTCGCCTGACATGGGCTCTGGCGCCGCCCCTGCTCATCCTGATTGGACTGGTGCTCACGCCCCTCCTGGCAACGGGTGACAAACCTTTACCACGCTTTGTCCCGTATGCTCTGTCGGCTGGGTATGCTGCGTACACAATCTGGTTTGATCACACTGCTTACATCACCCAGTATCACTGAGGGGTCCCGCTGGCCCCCGCGCGCCGAGGACGCTGATGCCGGAAGTCTTAATCATCGCTACGACTGATTTGAATGATAATAGAAGGACTGCGCCGGGCATCAGAACTGCTAAAGCAGTGACATACCTGTTCCACGGGACTTCCACGAGGACAACGAGAAAGAGTCCTGAAGCAAAATAGAAAAACGCCAGTGATCCGAACGCGAGCGCTCGGCGAAACGATCCGCCATGGAGTGAAACGGGCTTCTCGTACCGTCGGATCCACAGGTACAACGATGCGACGAACGCACATACCATCACTCCCAGCGGATACAGGCTTCCTAGGATAGTGCCCTTTGTCACCGCAATAGAGGTCGATATCAGGTTGTGCATGGGAGGATATGCAAGCGTGGCGGTGAGGACGAGCGCGAGTCCCGCTACTAAACCTGCGCCCCTCCTCGTGACATCGACTTTCTCCAGCGAGCGGAGGACCTGACGCGCAGCGCCGCCGAGCAGGATCAGTGTGATCATTACCAAACACAAACCTATCCCCCAGCGGCCGGCAGTCTCTACGCGAAAGACAGTCTGCATCGTATGCGTGTAGGAGAGCCCGATCCATTGGAGATATCCTTTCCACTCCCGCCTTAGCACTGCCACAGACAGGTCCTTTAAGCTTCGATTGACCTGAATCCACGCAGGGTTGAGGATCTCCGCTGACGGAGCGTTGAAGAACTCACGAGTGGCCGGGATCGAAACTTCCCATAACGAAGGGTCATACGATTGACTCCAGAATTGGTACTGTCCGACGTGTCGAATCGCAGTTGAATCGAAAATGAAAGAAGGGTGAGCACGAGACCTGTCATTTTGAGTGGCAACTGACTCGCGTTTGTCTATGATCTTGCGGCCTAGCGATCGAAGCTCCGGAGTTGGCAGGCGCGAGACATTGGCGGAATTCAGCAACGCGGCATTTGTCGCGAACCCGGCCAGACTCACTCCCCCAAAACTGACCAGCCCAAAGTGGCCTACCACCGCCCATCGGATCGCGCTGTAAGCCACAAGAGGCCCAACGCTTGCCATCGCATTCGGGAAGAGTTCCCGGAAGAAATGCCGTCTGCCTTTGCCTGGTCGGAAAGCGGGGGACAACAGCAGTATTGCCAACGGGCACATGACTACAAGAAACAAGAACGCAGGACGGGTCAGGACAGTCACAAATACGATGAGCGCCAGCATGAGGTTCCGGCGAGCCGAAGGGCCTCTGGCACTTAACAGCAACGAGACTGAGACTGATATGATTGCCAGCGACGTCCCGCTGATCTCGCTGAGCATAAGCGGGCCAAATTCCGCGAGAACAGCAGACTGAGGCAATGGTGCCGTAGCGAGCAGCGCCTCCCATGCGCGGAAGCCCACCGCAACAAGAGTGAAGAACAGCGCGACCACGGCGGCGCTGAAGAAAGTGTACTGCAACTCCGGCAGTAGCTCGTAAGACCTATCCAGAAGGCCCGAAAGAGATACGATAGCCGGGTATACAGGCGGCCGAATCGAGTTAAGCGACTGGATTGGATCAAACTCAGCCTCCGCCAGTGCTCGATAACCAATTGAGTCAGGTTGAAACTGAACATCGAGTCCGCCCTTTCCAGCGGCTGTGACCCAGGAAAAAACGATCAGCGCCAAGAGGATGCCAAGGGCAGCGTGTCGGCTGCGGAGAACTCTGGCCACCGCTCCATGGGTCATCTTGAAACTGGATAGATTGTCGGATTGAGTCCATCGTGCACGACGCAAACCAGATTGTCATTGAGCATGCGCGATAAGTTACGATTACGAGCGAGAGCCAGACAATGCAGCAGTTACTGCCGCTGACCTGCCCCGAGCACGTAGTTCCCAACGACAACGAAGGCTGGTTGCATCGCGAGCCCACGGCCGACGAGGTCGAGGTTGCAGGCTGGATGAGGTCAAAAAGGGGCTTCCGTAAAGTTCTGCACGTAGGGGTGGGCAACTGCCTGCTCACGCGCAGGTTCGGTGCGGCCGTGGCACAAGGTATTTCGAAAGACGGTCGCGAAGTTGCGCACGCGGCCACACTTGGCCTCGATGTTTTGTTGTGCAACAAGTACAATGTCGTTGCCTACCGCGAACGCCTTCGATCGCCGTTTGACCTTGTTGTCGACGTCAACATCAGGTCCTACGCGTGTTGTGATTCGCACTTCCGCGATTACATGTCGCTGATGCTGGACGCCCTAAATTCCCGTGGGATCCTCGTCACCAGCACGCGCGGCCTCGACTATCTCATTCCGACATCGATAGCCGAGCTCCAGCGGCTGTGTCCCGAATGGAAACTGAAGCGTCGTGGCAACATCGTCACCATGCGCCCCCGAAAATCGCTTGGTTTACTTGAACGACTCTGGTGGACGTAAAAATGAGTAGGGAAAATCCCGGCCGCGTCGAACGATCAGGCGCCGTAGATAGCTGGCTGCTCGGCCTGCTCGCATGCCCGATTGACGGGACGCCACTTACCAGCGGGCAAGAAGGACTTCATTGCGCGCAGGACCATGCTATCCCGTCGTTGACGGAGTGCCCATCCTGCTCCGCGACGACGCGTCAGAAACCAACGGCGCCATTGCGCGAACATTGGCAGACGTACGAAATAACGAGGTCGCCTCACACCACGTGGACGTCGACAGGGATTCAATCGATCCTGTGGTACAAGCTGTGATCGCCGCGACGTGCGGCAACATGTACCGGCGCGCGGTCGGAAAGAATCTTCGTCGATATCCCATACCGGATCTGCGCTTGCCCTCGTGGCACGGAGCAACCTTCCTGGATGTCGGCTGCAACTGGGGCCGCTGGACAATTGCAGCGTCCCGAAAAGGCTAACGCGCCGTCGGGATCGATCCCGACTTGGGAGCCATACTGGCGGCGCGACGAATAGCCGCCCAACTCGGTCAGCCAGCTTCGTTCGTCGGCGGCGACGCACGGTATCTGCCACTTTTGAAGGGCTCCTTTGATTGGGTTTTCTCTTACGGCGTGATCCAGCATTTTTCGACCGATGACGCGAAGAAAGCGCTGAGATCGATCGGCCACGCTATGCGCCCCGGAGCCGTCGCACTCATCCAGATGCCGAACGCCCGGGGGTTGCGCAACACCTACCACCGAATCGGAAACCGCAGGCCGCGCGAATTCGACGTGCGTTACTGGACGCTCGAAGACCTCGCGCGCGAATTCGATCGTTTCGTTGGCGCGACCACGATCGAAGTGGACAATTCTTTGGACTCGGTATTCAGCCGTCGGACACTGACTTGATTCCTGTTCACTCTCGGCCAATCGTCTGGACTTCTGAGGCGCTCCGCAGTATTCCGGCTCTTTCACCTGCTCTCGCAGGTTTCGCCGACAGCGTTTGCCTGAGGTCCGTGAGGCGTAACGGAACCCCTGAGCGCACTCGCAAAATCGCCGACCGGTTCTTAGCTTTCGACAGGCGTAGCGCCCGAGCAGCCTCCCCACTCGAAGCTCATCATCGAACCGGGGTCGCGCGCGCGTTTTCAACATCAGATAAGGGTCCTTTTGCGCCAGTTGCGTAAGTCGAAAGTGGGACAATGAAGTCCGATAAGGACCCATCGCGTTCCATTCAGGCCAGACCATCGGGTCAAGCTGAAGTCACTCATGTGGAACGCGCCGACTACGTGGTTGAACCGTATGCGGAGTCCTCGGATCTGCTGCGGAGATGGTCAGTACTGCGCCGACGCATCTGGCTCGTTCCTCTCGCGTTCGCGGCAGGCGTCGGAGTAGCGTGGTACACACGCGGAAACCAGGAGCCAGTGTACCAGGCTTCGGCGACAGTAAGGTTCCGCGACACTCGCGCCACCCTGACTTCCGGTGTCGGCAACAACGCTGATGCGTCGAGTTGGAGATTCGACCCGGTGACTTCGCAGATCGAACTTCTCAACGCGCGCAGCACGCGTGAGCGCGCAGTTGACGAAGGCATGCTCCAGCTGCGTCCAGTTGGCCCGGCAGCTGTTGAGTGGATTTCAGGATTCTCCGCGCCGAAGCTTGCCTTGGCCGACACGCTCGCTCTTCACTTCGAGCCCGACAGTGTCTTAGCGCGGTTTGGCCAGCGGCAGGCGAAGGCCGGATACGGCGAGCCGATCGATCTCGGTCAGCTCGCGTTCATCGTCGCGTCCCGTCCAACCGTCGGCGCCGCAAAATTTGCCGTATCGACGAGAGAAGCAGCCATTGCATCAATCGGGTCGGTTTCCGTCAGCCGGAGGCCTGAGACTGATATCGGAGACTTCGTGCTGCTCGGTCCGGACTCGGCGTTCGTCCCTCGCGTGCTCAACGCTCTGACACTTTCGCTTCAGGCGCTGAGCCGCATGTCCGACCAGGCATTCGCCGGGGCGCGTCGCAAGTTCCTCGACGAGCAGCTGCGCACAACCGACTCAATTCTCGAGACCAAGCGGGGGCAGCTGAGCGCATTCCGCATCCGCACCAAAACTTTCGACGCCCGTCAGCAGGCTTCGCAGGAACAGCAGACGCTCGGAGCAATACGAACACGGCGTGAGGAGATCGCGGCTGACAAGCAGGTGTTCGAGGCATTGCTTGGAACCGCCGTGGCCGCCCAGTCAAGCGGCGATATGAACAGGATCAAGTCGCTGATCAGTGCCCCAGGAATCGGCAGCAACCCCCTTCTCGCTGACCTGTATGCCCGACTTCAGCTCCTCTCGAGCAGGCGTGACTCACTTACACAGGGCCCCTTTGCGAGCGCATCAACCAATCCTGATGTTCAATTTCTAGACACGCAAATAACCGCAATTGCCGAACAGTTCATACAGGCAGTGAGGAGCCAGATCGCGACGTTTGAAGCCCGTATAAATGCACTCGATGGTCTTGCTGCCAAGACGGCTTCAACGGTGAGCGGACTCCCCATAACGCAAGCTGAAGAGGAGCGCCTGCAGCAGGAAGCGAGCGCCACTCAGGTTCTGGCCGACCAGCTGCGCCAGGAACAGCAGCGGGCCCGGATCTCCGAGGTGGCCGAGGGTGGGAAAGTGGAAGTCATCGACCTTGCGCCGCCCGCCGCGTTTTCCGTGCCCCAGAGCGCGAGGCGCAAGCTCCTTTTCGGCGGGCTGGTATCCGCCCTGATCTGCATTGGCCTGATATTCCTGTTTGACGAGCTGAACACGTCGCTTCGCCGCAAGCACGACGTCGAGCAACTGCTTTCACTTCCGACACTCGGCAGTATTCCATCACTGACGAGGGGAACGTCGGTCTCTCGTCGGCTGCCTGGAATGCGCGCGAAAAACGTCAGCAATGGGAAGGGAGTCTCACTCGCAACCTACGCCGAGTCGCCGGTCTTTGAATCGTATCGTGCAATTCGCACGAGTCTCATTTTCTCCAACGCCGTAGAGTCGCTGCGCACGATCGCGGTAACCAGCGCGTCGCCTGGAGATGGGAAGAGCACGACGGTCGCGAACCTTGCAATGGCCTTTGCTCAGCAGGATCTGCGCGTACTCGCAATTGACTGCGACTTCAGGCGCGGATCCCTGCACCGGATTTTCAAGGTTCCGCGTTCACCCGGCTTCACTAACGCAATTGCGACCGGGGCAAACCTCGCATCGGTAGTGCAGGAAACTTCCATCCCCAATCTTTCCGTGCTGACAACAGGAGTCCATCCGCCGAACCCTGGTGAGCTTCTCGGTAGCCATCGCGTGCGGGACCTGCTTTCCGAAGCTGGTGCTCAGTACGATCTCCTCATCATCGACACTCCGCCAGTTCTTGCGGCGGCTGATGCGTCTGTGATCGGATCGATGGTGGATGGAGTGATACTTCTCATACGTGTTGGCGTGACTACCAAGTCGGCCGCGCGCGCTGCACAGGAAAGGCTTCAGCTAGTGGGAGCACGCATCCTCGGGACTGTGCTCAACGATCCCACAGAGATACTCGAGTCTTCGGAACAGTACTACTACTACGACTACTCAGCGAGCGGGAGCGGCAGCAAGACCTGACGCTCGACCCTTGGTGAGCAGTGCGAGCATTCCCTGATGACCCGAAGCCCGCGGTTGTCAGCCGGCCTTTTTCTAGCTCGCGACCCATCTCGCGACGATTCGGTCCCGCAGCTTGCTCAAAGCAAGCCCAACCTTGAACGTCTTTGAGCCCATGATTGCGTCGGCTGTGCCGCGCAACTGGTCTCGCTCAAACTCCAGCGCGCGAATTCTTTCCTCCTGCGAGCGGAGGTTCCTCTCGAGTCCCTGAAAGCCGTATTGGAGCCCCGCAATGAACGATGGCCTGTCATGCATGCCAAGCTTCGCTCCGAGGAAAAAGTATGTCTTGAGATACTTGAGGTATTGCAGGGCTTCCGTGTCCCGTGAGTGAATTCCTCCGGAGTGCTTGCGGTAGACGCTCATGCTGCGATTCACGTGAGCCAGAGGCCCTTCCAGGGTGGCCATCGTAAGCAGGATTATGTCGCAGTGGGGAACCTCGGCCAGCCACGCCGGCAGCTCACCGATGACTGACCGACGAAAAACAATCGATGCCGTCGGGACGAAATTTCCGGCCGCAAGCAGGTCGTCCACGCCATACTCCGTCTTCACGACTGGTGGGCCGAAATGGCCGGCAATCAGCTCGCCTGAATCCTCGAACTTGCCATCCGCATTGTGAATCGCTCCCGAAGCCTCCGGCTTTGATTCGAGCAGCTCGATCTGCGTCTGAAGCTTGTCAGGACTTGTCCAATAGTCGTCACCTTCGCAGATCGCGAAGTACTTCGACTTTGTAAGAGGAATCAATATCGATATCGCCCATCGGCCCTTGCTCCGCTGGTTCTCCTTTTGGAGAATCGGCTCGATCAGGTCCGGGTACCGGCTGACGTAGCCGCGCACGATTTCCGCCGTTCCGTCCGTGGAAGCATCGTCGTGAACCACGACGCGCACCGGAAACGTCGTCTCCTGTCGCAGGAACCCATCGAGTGCAGCGGCTATGTACTCTTCGTGGTTGTACGAGGTGCAGAGGATCGTGACCAGCGGTGGGGTTCCGGGCGGCCATCGTTGCGCGGAAAGCGCCAGCGCCTCGCCCCGCGCAGCGGCTTCACCGATCATTCAGCGCGTCGAATAAGGTCGCAAATGTCGACGACATCGCGCTCGCTCACGGACTGTCCGGTCGGAAGGACGACCACGCGCGCCGCGACCTTGATTGTGTTTGTAAGATGCTCCGATGCGTCCGGCTGAGTCGAACGATAGGGCTCCATCCGGTGACACCCAGGCCAGAAATATTTGCGCGCGATAACACCACTCTCATGGAGCTTCGCGACGAGATCATCGCGTGCCAGCGGATACACTTGCTCGTCGATCTCGATGACAACGTACTGGAAGTTGTTCTTCTCACGTTCGTCGAACCGAAGCAGCGAGACACCAGCAACTCCCTCGAGCGACTTTCCGTACAGCTCGTGGACAGTACGGTTAATGGAGACGATCTCGTCGACGGCTTCCAGTGAGGTCAGGCCCATGGCAGCACAAACCTCGGGCATCTTCCCGTTGATCCCCAGATACACGACGTTGTCAAATCCCTCAAAGCCGAAGTTCCTCATCAGCCGAAGCTGACGCGCGAGAGCGTCGTCGTTCGTGACGACCGCTCCTCCCTCGAAGCTGTTCAGGAACTTGGTAGCGTGAAAGCTGAATACCTCGCATGCTCCAAACGAGCCGATCATGCGACCGAGGTGCGAGCACCCAATTGCATGCGCTGCATCGTACATCACCTGGATACCATGACGAGCGGCGATCGCCTCGATCGCTTCGGTGTCCACCGGTCGCCCCCAGAGGTGAACGCCCACGATCCCGCGAGTTCGCGGCGTGATGAGCTTTTCGACCGACGCTGGATCTATGTTGTGCGAAGTAGGGTCGATGTCGGCGAAAACCGGGGTTATCCCCTGCCAGTGCAATGCGTGCGCGGTAGCTACGAACGTGTACGAAGGCATTATGACCTCGCCTTCGAATCCGAGTGCCCTGCTTGCGATCTCGAGAGCCACAGTCGCATTGCACATCGCCACACAATGCTTCACGCCAGCGAAATCGGCGATGCGGGTCTCGAATTCACGTACGAGGGGACCGTCGTTCGAGAACCATCGGCGGTCCAGCATTCCGTCGATCCGCCGCAAGAGGGCATCCCGGTCGCCAACGTTGGGGCGTCCAACATGCAGCATGGAAGATTTCGACACGCTCCCAACATAATGAATGACCCCGCCGGGGTGCGATATTACTTTGACCCGACTTTACAGATAACGTGACTGAAGAGATTCTGATTGAAGCGGAGCACGTCTCCAAGAAATTCTGCCGGTCGCTGAAGCGTTCGCTGTGGTACGGCGTCCGCGACATCCTCGGAGGCGGCATGTCAAACGGGCTGCCCGGCGCCGATACCGCGGGCGTCGTGCTACCTCCACTGCGGCGCGACGAATTCTGGGCCCTCTCCGATATTTCGTTCCGGGTACGCCGAGGCGAATGCCTTGGCCTCATTGGGCATAACGGAGCCGGAAAGTCCACACTGTTGAAGATCCTGAACGGCCTGCTCCGCCCGGACACCGGACGCATCACAATGAGAGGAAGGGTTGGCGCGCTCATCGAGCTGAATGCCGGGTTCAACCCAATTCTCACCGGCCGGGAAAACGTATTCCATCAGGCCGCACTCCTTGGCTTTTCGGCCGCCGAAACTCGCGCGAGCTTCGACGATATCGTGGACTTTTCCGAGATCGGTGAATTCATCGATATGCCGGTGCAGAATTACAGCTCCGGCATGAAAGTGCGTCTCGGATTCGCCGTCGCGGCGCAAATGCAGCCCGACGTGCTTCTGATAGACGAGGTGCTGGCTGTCGGTGACGTGGGTTTCAGATCGAAGTGTCTGGCCCGCATCGGCGATCTTCTGAAAACTTCAGCCTGTGTCTTCGTGAGCCACTCCATGCCGCAGGTTGCCCGAATTGCGACCGAGATACTGCATCTGCATCACGGGAGTACGACGGCACTTACCAGGAACATTTCCCAGGGCATGGACTCGTATTATTCGGGATTCAAGTCTGCGGAACAATCGGCGACAGGCAGCGGCCAGGTGCAGATTGTGGAGGTGACCGGTACGTCCGGCGTTGCGACTGCGTCGCGGGGCGAGCAGCTCACAGTGGAATGGAATGCGGACATCCGAATTGCAGTGACGACAACTTTCTTCGCTGGAACGGACAGCGCGACGATCCAACTTCTCATCTGGAACCAGGAGGTCGTGCCGGTGGTCGAGGTATTAGGATCTGCGTTTCGGCGTGTACCGATTTCCCCCGACGAAAGTGGAGCATGCCGCGTGAGCGCAACTATCGCAGGCCTGCAGCTGAACAGCGGGAGATACTATGTCAGCGTTATCGTCCTGTCGCCTGATGGGATGACGAGTTACGCACAAGTAGATCAGGCGATCGAGCTGCGAGTCAGCTCAAACCATGGAAGCGGCAGCAGCGTACTGTGGGCGGGCGACTGGGCTGTGGAAACGGCAACCCGATGACCAGCACCAGTTTCTATTCCGAATCGGAGCTTGCCGAGCTGGGGCTTGCAGGCGTCGGGGAGAACGTCCGCGTGTCGAGGTACGCGAGGATGTACGGCGCAGGGAGAATATCGATCGGCAACAATTCACGCATCGACGACTTCTGCGTGCTCTCGGCTGGCGAGGGCGGGATATCGATTGGCAGCTACGTTCACATCGCTGTGATGGTCACTCTCATCGGGAGCGGCCGCATAACTATCGGCGACTTCGTCGGACTGTCAGGCCGGGTCAGCGTGTACTCGTCAACAGATGACTTCAGCGGAGACGTCATGACCGGGCCGATGGTTCCGCCTGATTACAGGCGGTTTGATAGTCGTCCGGTGATCATCGGGCGGCATGCAATCGTCGGCACTGGCAGTGTCATCCTGCCTGGAGTCGAGATTGGTGAAGGCGCCGCGATCGGCGCACTCAGCCTGGTAAAAACGCACGTCGATGAATTCACGGTAGTGGCCGGCGTTCCCGCGGTTCGCGTGAAAGCGCGCTCCCGGGCGCTGCTTGAAACAGAGGCGGCGATGCAGCGTGCAACCCGAGGGCGCTAGCTGCTCAGCCGCTCGATGAGGCTCGGCATCGCAACCTTGTAGAGCACCAGGCCCATACCTCCCACGAGGATCGAAGCTGCAACAATTGCGGCGACTCCAGTCGGAAAGGTCTCACCCGTTCCCAGCAACCAGGTCCGCCCCGAAACAATGAGCGGCGCCACCGGGTTTGCAAGCATGAACGTGCGCGCCTGCCCCAAAGCCGGGAGCTGGAAGATTACCGGTGTGAGGAAAAATCCGAATCTCAGCACGAGCTGCACTGCCCTGCTGACGTCGCTGTAGAGCGCGGCCAAAGGAAGAATGGCGAGCGCGAGAACCGCACCAAGCAGCAGGCACGCGATGAGTGCCACCGGGAACAGAAGCATCTCCGCACGCATCGGAATCCTGAACAGAAAGAGAGCGGGGATAAGGAGGGCCGAGGCCACAACCGCATCCGTGAGCGACTTCAGAATTGCGGAGTAGATCAACGCTTCATGCGGGAAGTTTACCTTTGCCAGAACGCCACGTGCGGTATTGACGACCGTCAGCACTGCCATGAGGCTCCCGTTCATGACGGTCCACAGCACGGTTCCAGAGAGTATGAACAACGTGTGCGGCGCACCTCCGGAATCGATGCGAACTACGTCCTGATCATTCAGGAATACCCACACCAGCGTGTTGGCGAGCGGGGGCACGAGGAGCCAAAGGTAGCCAAGCAGGCTTTGACGATGCTCAGCGCTGGTGTCCCTGGTGTAGAATCGCCATCCAAGAGACCAGGCCTGTGGCCAGTTCGCCGCGATCGATGCCAACGCCTTGCGAAACGAATCAAGGCCGCTCTCCGGCGTGATTACCCGCTCCTCGAGTGTCAAAACCGGGCCGTTTCGTTTTGGCAATTTGATCCGTGTGTGAGGATGCCCAATCTACGCAGGGCGGCGAAGTCGAGCCACGGGAAGCCGTATGCGCGTGGAATGCGATGCACAACGCGTGTACATTGGTTCTGCACCTACACTTCCATAAATGAGTCAGAGAGTTACCCCGGATTTCCCCCCTTCCCCGGACGAAATTTCTTTTTCATTCGGCGAGAACTGGCTCGATTTCCTGCCGACTATCGACGACAACATTCGCGCGGCCGCAGTTGCCGACCTGGAGCGGTGGCTTGGACCAGGGGAGATTGCGGGCCGATCGGTCGTCGATGTTGGATCGGGTTCAGGTCTGTCGTCCCTGGCGTTTCGCGAAGCAGGCTGCGCAACGCTGACTTCGATCGACGTGGACCCGAAAAGTGTCGAGGCAACAACCAACCTCGCCGACGCCAACACTACGTTTCGCCGCGGTTGGACGATCCTCAATGCGTCAGTGCTTGACGACAACGTTGTAGCAGAGCTGGGTCAATTTGACATCGTGTACTCCTGGGGTGTACTGCACCACACGGGCGCCATGTGGCAGGCCCTTGGGAACGCATGCAGGTTGTGCCGCGACGGCGGGAAGCTGTGGATATCGATCTATCAGGGGGGTCCCCGATACGACGATCACCTTGCTCTCAAGCGTCGCTACAATGCCGCCGATGATTCAGCAAAACAGCAAATGGTGGCTGAGATGGCCGCCGACATATCCGGTGGTAAGGACTCTCTAAGCATCCGGAACGAACGCGGAATGAACGTCTATCACGATGTGATCGACTGGCTCGGCGGTCTTCCGTATGAGGTGGCGAGGCCGAGCGAGATCCTATCGTACTGCGAAGTGAAGGGCTTTTCTCCGCTTGAAGTGATGGAAGTGCCGGAGGGTGGGTGCTCCATCTATACGTTCGTAAAAACGTCGATGCCGCGCGAAGAGGCGAGGTTCCTTTACTCTACTTCTGCAAGCCACGCCCCCACGCACCGCACGACGCGCGAGCAAGCTTCTGCAGAGCTGCGCAATTCAGACGCGGCCCTCAATCGGGCAACGGCGGCACTCGAGGCTCGCGCGGCCGTGGCCGAACGGAGAGTGGCGGAGCTGGAGGGTCAATTGAACTCAGGCACCCACCTGAGTCGCGCGCTGTTGCGCCGGCTCGCGCGCGGATTCTCAAAGGGCTGAAGCGGAATGTGCGGGATAGCTGGCATCGTTAACTACGCCCTCGGCGAAAACCCGGCGCGCTCGCTCGAGCAGATGGTCTCGTGTCAGGCGCACCGGGGGCCGGACGGGGACGGAACTTTCTGGCGGGACAACGTTGGCCTCGGACATCGCCGACTCTCGATCATCGATCTGGCAGGCGGCGCACAGCCGTTTGTCAACAACGATGGCAATGTCATCATCACTTACAACGGCGAACTGTACAACTACCGCGCGTTGCGCGATGAGCTCAGGAGTAAAGGACACAGCTTCAGGTCGAACTCTGATACTGAAGTAGTGCTCCACGCTTACGAGGAATGGGGTGCGGCGTGTCCCAAACGCTTCGAGGGCATGTTCGCGTTCGCGATCGCGGACTTCCGCAAGCGTGAAGTCTACATCGCCCGCGACCACTTCGGGATCAAGCCCCTCGTGTATCACCTCGGTCGCGACGGGCTGGCGTTCGCATCGGAAATTCACTCTCTCGCGAAGTATCCCGAATGGACTGGTGAGGTCGATCTCGAGTCGATAGAGCAGTTCCTGAGGCTTCAGTACATCCCCGGCCCTCGCACGGCGTTCAGAAAAACGCACAAGTTGCCGCCCGGCCACTGCATGACCGTTCGCATAGGGGAGCCTCACATCAAGGTCGAGTCGTACTGGGTTGCGCGCTTTCCCACCACGGCTGGGCGTCATGCAATTTCCGACGACGAGCTCGACGAAGTCTTGTGTGACTCCGTTCGACGCCACCTTGTGGCCGACGTTCCGTTTGGAGCATTCCTGTCGGGCGGCGTCGACTCGTCCCTCATCGTTGGCTACATGTCGCGCATCCTCGACCGCCCGATCAAGACGTTCTCGATCGGCTTCGATGACGAGGGCGCGAGCGAGCTATCGTACGCACGTCAGGTGGCGCGGACCTTTCAGACCGACCACCATGAGGAAGTTGTTTCCGTGAAGGCGCTCGACATCCTGCCGGAAGTGGTTCGTCACTACGGCGAGCCGTTCGGGGACCAGTCGGCAATTCCAACGTGGTATGTCTCACGCCTTGCGCGGAAGTCAGTGCCGATGGTTCTCTCGGGCGACGGCGGCGACGAGCTGTTTCTGGGATACCCGACCTATGGTGGATGGCTCCGCCGAATGCAGGCCCTGGATCCGGATACGGGCGGCCGGATCCGCCGAAGAGCCCTCGGTGTAGCGCGGCGCGCCTGGCCGCGGCGCTACGTTACACCACTGTCACCCGCAACCGACCCTGATAACTGGCTGGCCTTCGTCGGTCGATTCAATCATGAGGAGCGCGAGCTGCTCTGGCGACCCGAGTACCGTTTCCTGGCTGATACACCAAGCCACGCGCTTGCCCGCTCGTTTTTCCTGCAATCGAGTGCCGCACACCGGCGCGTGCAGGAGGCAGACATCAGTACGTTTCTCCCAGGGGACATTCTCACGAAGGTGGACATCGCAAGCATGGCGTTTGGGCTCGAGGTCCGGCCGCCGCTCCTCGACCTCCGTGTTTTCAAAGCGGCAGGCCGCATTCGGCCAGCCGCCCTTTTCAGGCTGGACGGCGAGAATTTCGAGGGGAAACTCCCTCTGAAGAGAATTCTGGCGCGATACATGGGTCCGGAATTCTCAAAGCGACCGAAGCAGGGATTCAGTTTACCCCTTGACGCTTGGCTTTACGCTGACGCCGTCACTCGCGAGAACGTTCGCGAACGGCTGACCGGGAGGGACAGTCCTTTGTTGCAGTGGTTCGAGCCGACCGCGGTCAAGCATGTTCTCGATCGACGCAAGCCGGAGAACACGTGGCTGCTGCTCGTGCTCGATGAATGGCTTCGGCAACAGGCGGGCGCGCTTGCGCCGGTATCATGACGGCCTTCGAAGGGAAACATTTCGTTTTCCTCATTGGCTACATTGGAGAATTGGGCGGCGCGGAGCGGCAAGCACTCATTCTTGCGAAAATGCTGCGCGACGAGGTGGGTGCACGCGTTTCATTCCTTGGCTGGTCAAAAACCGCAGGGTTGTTTACGGATCATGTGGAAGCGGCCGGGATTCCAATTCACATTCATCCACTCGACTGGGATCATCGGCTGACTTGGCGGCGGCATTGGGCTGCGAAAGCGTATCGCCTCGCGGCATTCACGCGGTACACCCGGACGGTCGTTCGCCCCGATTTTTTGCTTCCATACATCGGAGGTAATTCCCGTGTTGCGGGGTTGATCTGGCGTCGGGTTGGCGCGAAGTACACGTGGTGGAACCAGCGTGACGAAGGCCGCGGTATTTCTGGCGGCAGGTTGGACCGATGGGTATTGAACAATGTACCCGATGTCGTATCGAACTCGTTCGCGGGGCGGGACTTTCTCGTAGAGAAGTGCGGCGTCAGGAGCGAACGGATACGGATCCTCCACAATGCCGTGCCACTTCCCGGCCCTGCCGATGGATCAAAATGGCGGGAGCGACTCGGGGTTGTATCACTGGACAAGCTCATGTTGATGACCGCGAATCTCACGAGATTCAAAGACCACGAAACGTTGCTGCGCGCGTTCGCCCTTCTTCCCGCTGAAGCGGCAAGTGGACGGTATCACCTCGCTCTTGCCGGTCGAACCGACGAACAGGGAAAAGACCTCAAAGCACTGGCTTACGATCTCGGACTTGGCGGAAGAGTCCATTTTCTCGGAGAAGTTCTGGACATCGAGAAACTTGTCGCGGCCTCGGATCTTATTGTCCACAGCTCGAGGCTTGAGGGGTGCCCGAACGCGGTCCTCGAGGCAATGGCTCATGGCAAATGCGTGATCGGCACCGACATAAGCGGGATGCGGCAGGCCCTCGGCCCAGCGCGCGCGGAAGCCTTCCTGTCGCCAGAGCGAGATCACGTTGCGCTGGCAGAGTTGATGGGCCGCTACATCCTCAACGATCCGGCGCGCGCGGCGGCTGGTGTTGAAAATCGGGCCAGGATCGCGAGCGAATTTTCGCCAGGTGGGCATCTGTCGAGTGTTCTTGACGGCATCACACGCCTGGGCCGTCGCCAGTGAAGCGGAAGTTGTTTCGCATGCTCGCCGGTCCATCAATAATGTCACATGTGGATCGGATGAGACATCGCCTTCGATACGATGTCCCCGCTATCTGGAATCGCGCGGTGGCCGCGAAAAAGCAATCTCGGCAAAGGCGACTCCTCCTTGACTGGCATCATCGCCTTGAGACTGACCCTCCCGATGTATTGGTGGGCGCAAACATCGGCGTGGGCAACGGAGTCAGGCACCATCTGGAAGGTATCAGAAAGTATTCCGCACTCCGCGTGGAACTCTCGCCGCCCAACGATCTCGTCGCGAACCTGTCTTACCACGATTTTCATACGACGTTTCGTGCCGAGATGATGGACTGGCGACCGCGTAGGGTCAGGGCAATTCATTCCCACGTGTATCCCTATTTTATCGAATGGTGTCGGAAGCAGGCTGGCGGGGATGCGCTATGGGTCCATACGTACCACGCGCCTTATTCGGCCGAAGTGGAAGGTGAGCCACTCGCTGCGTGGCAGTCCGAGATCAATAGTGCGCTGACAATCGATGCGCGCCATGCCGATGTCCGGATTTCCGTTTCGCGCTGGCAGCAAGAGTATCTGCTCGGTGAGCATGATATTTCGACTGTCCATGTTCCGAACGCCGTCGATGTCGCGATGTGCGATGTCGCCAGCAGCGAACAGTTTCGGGGCGTTGCCAACGGTGAACAGTTCGCCCTCTATGTTGGCCGTAACGATGGCGCCAAGAATCCGGCGGACATCATCAGGCTCGCCGCTCGCCTCCCCGCACTGCGATTCGTAATGATTGGCGCCGGACTCACTGCGACGGCTGTCTTCTCTCGCTGGGGACTCACGCCGACTGCGAACGTGATCTTCATGGGCCCGCAAAGTTATCTCGAAGTGCAGCATGCACTGGCCGCAGCCGCCGTCGTGGTAGTAACGAGCCGACGGGAGGGGCTTCCAACGCTCGTGTTGGAGGCAATGACTCACTCAAAGCCCGTGGTCGTCCCCAACGAGCCCGGTTCGCGGGAGGCACTCGGGGATGAGCCCACAAGATACATTTACCAAGGGGGCGACATAGAAGACCTGGAGGCCCAACTGATTGTAGCGCTCAGTGGTCCGCGTCAGATTCCGTCCTATCGCGAAAGAGTGCTGCGTTTGTACGACTGGCGTGTAGTGGCGCAAACCCTTGACGGTATCTATACCGACGGGGTTACCGGTGGGTAGGGTGCATCGGCGCGTAAGCGTAACATTCTGCGTGTACGACAAGCCGGATATCGTTGGCGGTCCATACAGTTGGATAAAGTGGCTGCTCCCAGCGCTGTCTAAACGGGGCATCGACGTACGGTGCTTCGTGCTTCTCCACACCGGCGAGAAGGGGCCCGTATCCAGAGCGTTGGAGGAGAACGGACTCGAATGCACGTTCACAACTGCACATCATTACACAGAAGACCGTGTGCGATGGATACTGCAGCAGTTCCGAAACCGACCCTCTGACGTTTTCGTTCCGAACGAAGTACCAGCAGCGTACCACGCCGTGAGGTGGATTCGAAAGACTGGCGCGCCGACAGTCGGAATCATTCACACCGATGGGGCCGAGACGGACGCCTTCATACAACTTTTCATCAAGGGCCCGCGCGAATCCGCTCTGTCGTCAGTCGTATGTGTATCGCAGGCGCTTGAGGGAAAAGTCCGTGCAGTTCACCCGGGCTCAACCTCGGTCCATCGGATTCCATACGGCGCACAAGTCCCCTCAGAGTTCGCTTCGTTCAAAACTGACTCCTTCTCGATTGTTTACGCCGGTCGTCTTGCTGAGGAACAAAAACAAGTTTCGGCGCTCGCCGAAGCGTTTTGCAGAGCGGCCTTCGAAGTTCCGGACGTAACGGCCAGCATTTACGGCGATGGACCTCGGCGGGCTGAGATGCTCGATATCCTCGAGAGGCGCGGAGGCGGCAGGGTGTCGTGGGGAGGGCGACTCGAAAGCGATCACATGCAGTCGCGGCTTGCGGGACATCAGGCGGTCGTCCTCCTCTCGGACTACGAAGGCCTCCCGATTGTGCTTCTGGAGGCAATGTCTTGCGGCCTGGTACCAATTTGCCTGTACAACGAAAGCGGCATTCCGGAGCTTGTGACGGACGGTGAAACGGGGCTAATCGTCCATGATCGCGGTGACGCATTTGTCGAGGCGGTGCGGCGCCTGCGCAGTGACAGGCGCCTGTGGGAGCGGCTCTCATTGAACGCACGATTGAAGATCGAGGCTCACTATTCCCACGGCGCTACGACTGATCACTGGGTATCGCTACTGACGCAGGCCGCTGACGGTGCTCCGACACGAGTTGAGCAGAGGGTGCCTCGGAGTATCCGACTCGCGGACCCGCTGGAACCGTATGAATCTTCGTGGTCGCGTAAGCCGCAGATACCGCTTCAGCGCCGGGCATACACGTGGGCACGACGCTTCCTTGGGCGCGTCCGCCTGGCCATGGCGAAACTCGGTACGGGAGCAAGCAGGTCATAGTGGCACCAATCAAGATCCGTGTCATTTCACCCTGGATGACCCAGCTTTCAACGGATACCGCTTTTTTTTCTTCGGAAGTCCCGCTTGAGCAGGCCGATGCGCTCCTCTGCGACTGGTCGCCTTCAGCGGAACTGTTCAGTTTTCCGAGACGAAAGGCGTGGTATTGTTGCGAACCTCAGTCACAGTTCCGTGACCTCGGCGGAGGGAGCTGGCATTCCTTTCGCGCGCAATTGGCGGAAAGTGAGTTCCTCTGCCACGATAACCCGGATGAGCGTTACCGTGTTCCACACGTAACACACTTCGAGCCACTTGTCGTCAACACGCGACAGGATCGTAAGCCGTCCGCAGTCGCTGTGGTTTCCAATCACGGTGGGAATCCATGGCGTCGACACCCGGGAATCTCGTTCAGGAATCGATTTGCAACGCACGAGAGGGTCGATCTGTACGGCCGTGAGAGTTGGCGCGCCTACCGACCCCGTCGGTTCTCAAGCCGCGGTGCGCCGCCCAATTACAAAGGTGAAATCCCAGGCGACTGGCCTGCTTCGGCAAAACGCGATCTCCTTTCCACGTACAGGGTCGCAATCGCGCTCGAGAACATGAACGAAACCAACTACTTCACGGAAAAGATGGTTGAAGCAGCGCGCGCCGGTTGTGTGCCCGTCTATCACCCTGACAGTCATTCCGCTGCGGGTGTGCTTGCTGGCGCGTTCTGGATTGACCCCGGCGACTACGGCAACGATCCAGCAACGACGATACACGCTGCGCTGAATCAGGATCTGACCATGATACAGCGCCAGAACGCGACCTGGTTCGAGAACAACGAGACACTCGCCCGTTCGAGTCATTTTGAAGTATTCGCGCGCATCGGGGAAATCCTTTCCTCGTGAACGACGCAGAGAGAATCGAGCTAGCCGCGGGGTGCGGCGATTGCGATTTCATTGCCAAGGTGCCGGGCGCCGGGGCAATCATCCTTGGGGAAGCGAGCAGCTACCAGCTCATGCACAACGGAATAAAGGTTGACCTCGCAAGCCATTACGGATCGTACAATACCGAAGTGATAAAGCGTCTCAGGGGGCACCACGAGCCACAAGAGGAGCGCGCCTTCCATGAGGCTATCCAACACGTTTCCAGCGGGGGGACAATACTCGAGCTCGGAAGTTTCTGGGCATACTACTCACTGTGGTTCCTTTCCTCAGTGCGGGACGCACGCGCGTTTCTGGTCGAGCCCCTGGAGTCAGCGCTCGAAGCCGGGCGGCGTAATTTCTCGCTGAATGGCAGGAGTGGGGCATTCATTCGAGCGGCAGTCAGCGACAGCGTCGCAGCGGAGTCACCGATTGAGCTTTGGCCAGGAATGACAGCGTCGGTCGCGACAACCACCGTGGACTCCTTGCTCGAGGCCCACGGAATTACGCAGCTGGACGTGCTTCACGCGGATATCCAGGGAGCGGAGGTCCGAATGCTTCGCGGAGCCGAGAGTGCACTCCGGAGCCGGAGGGTCAAGTGGGTATTCATCTCGACGCACGGCGAGAACCTTCATCAGAAGTGCCGGGCGGTTCTGAGAGGCTTCGGGTACAACATCATCTCCGAGCACACACCAGGAGAGAGTTATTCAGTCGACGGACTTATCGTTGCGTGCGCAAACCCGCGGCAGCAGCCGATTATCGTGTCGCGAAGACGGTCGCGCGCTGCTTATCAGGCGAGGCTGCGAGCTATCGTCAGAATCAGGGTGCTCGAGCCGTTAGGTCTGCGTCCGCGAACGACATGACTCCGGCATAGACCCGACGCAACGCTGTGGGAATTCTTCGAGTTCTACTGGCGACGGCAGTCGTGCTTCAGCACGTAGGATCGCTGCACGGCTGGACCATGACCGGAACCGTCGTCTCCGTTCAGACGTTCTACATTGTCTCGGGCTTCTACATGGCCCTGATACTGTCCGAGAAGTATGTCGGGCGAGGGTCCTACTCGCTCTTCATCACCAACAGGTTCCTGAAGATTTTCCCGATCTACTGGGGCATTCTCCTGTTGACCCTGGGTGTGTCGGCTGCGTTCTACGCAACAAGGCAAACGGCGTGGTTTGCGCAGCCTCTCCTCGACAGCCTCGACTCGCTGTCCACCGGGGCCAGGGGATTCCTGATTGTCGCGAACATAATTGTATTCGGCCAGGACGCCGTCATGTTCCTTGCGGCCGGGCCATCGGGTGAGCTCACGTTCACAAGCAATTTTCGCGAGACCAGCCCCCAGCTTTTCAATATGCTGCTCGTGCCGCAGGCGTGGACACTCGCGCTGGAGCTCATGTTCTACCTGATCGCCCCACTCCTCGTTCGGCAGAACACCGGGAAGCTGATTGCGCTGGCCGCCCTCAGCTTGATGCTCCGCGTCTTCAACTATCGGATGTTGGGCTGGAACGACGATCCATGGACGTACCGATTCTTTCCTACTGAGATATTGTTCTTTGTGGCCGGCATGCTTTCGTACAGGCTTTACCTTGGCGTCAGGCATCGAGTTACTCCCGCTCTCGCGTGGTCAGGCTGGCTCGTCGTGATCATGCTGACTACGACGTTCCAGTTCTTCCCGGGTGGCTCCGTCAAATGGGCTGCATACTACGGCTTGGTCACTCTTTGCCTGCCTCTCATCTTCGTCGCATCACGAAATCTCCGATCAGACAGGCTTCTCGGAGAAATGTCATATCCGGTGTACCTGTCCCACCTCTTCGTGTTCGGGCTCGCGACCTCTCTCTTTGCGGTTTCAGACGAGGCTACCCGCTGGCTGACTATCGTGTGCACATTCGGCCTGTCCTACCTTCTCGTTAGATACCTCGCGAAACCGCTCGACGATTTCAGGCAGGCACGCGTGCGCGCGAAAGCCCGGTCGGTTTAGATTGGAGCGCTCATGACAACGACCTGCATCGTCGGCGTAGACCAGAACCGGGTCCTGAAAGATTTCGTGAGAGCCCACGTCGAGTTGCTTTCCGGGCCGAAAATCTGTGTCGAGCACTGGTACCCGGACCTCACGTTTGAAGGTCGGACAATCCGGCTCTTTTATTCCAGTTCGCCGGGGCTCACCCGCGCATCAAAGCTGCTTCCACACGCGATCTACAACCGGCTCGTCGCACGCAACGCGCTCTCCCCGGCGAGAATCGACGACGCAATCACTGCCTTCCTTCGCCAGAAGAAAGTGGGAGTCATCCTCGCAGAGTTCGGAACGAGCGGCGCTGACATATTCCCCCATGCGAAACAACTCGGCATACCACTCGTGGTTCACTTCCATGGTCACGACGCGCATCGGCGAAGTGTCGTCGACGAATACAGAGCGCGATACAAGGGCATGTTCGAGTACGCGTTTCGAATCATCAGCGTCTCACATCTGATGACCGCGGCGCTGATAGACCTGGGCGCCGACCCGGCCAAGGTGGTCTATAACCCGTACGGACCGCGGGACAAGTTTTTCGACATCGTGCCTGCGTACAAGTCGCAAACTGTGCTATCGGTCGGCCGCTTCACCGACATCAAGGCCAACTACCTCACCCTCGCCGCATTCCGCATAGCGCTGAAGGAGCATCCGGATGCGCAGCTTGTAATGGCAGGTGACGGGGAGCTGCTCGAAACCTGCCGGACGCTTGCAAGTGTGTGGGGGATCCAGGCGAACGTTTCATTCCCGGGCGCTGTGATACATGATCAAGTTACGCGACACTACTCCGCCGCATCCATCTTCGCGCAACACTCTGTGACCCCGTCGTACGGAGATGCTGAAGGAACGCCAGTGACGATTCTCGAAGCGGGCGCAGCAGGGTTGCCAACAATCTCAACTCGGCACGCGGGAATTCCGGATGTCGTCGCGCATGATGAAACTGGATACCTGATCGCGGAGCGGGACGTTGAGGAAATGGGCCGGCGAATGTCGCAGTTGCTGGGGGACGAAACGCTGCGCCGTAAGATGGGATCTAATGCCCGAGAGCGCGTCAGATCTCATTATAGTATGTCGCGGCACATCCGGGTTCTGCAGGAACTGCTGGATGCTGCAAGCGAGAATCGGGAGCCCCGGGCCGACGTCACTGCAGCGTGATGCGCATCCTTGTCGCGAACATCCCCCTCCCTGCCAATCGCTTTCTCGTAGATCTCAATGCCGCGCTCGCGCGTGTCTGCGATGTTACCCACAGCAGCGATATTTTCTGGAACATGGATGGCGACTACGATGTCGTCCATCTCCATTTTCCTGAGTATCTCACCTATGAAGTCGAGCGAGCGTACGTCAATGGACTCGAGCTGGCTCTCATCGCTGAAGTGAAGAAGCGGCTTGAATTCTGGGCGAAGCGCAGTCTCATCGTCGTCACCCGCCACGTTCTACTGCCACATGATGCCTCGGCAGATGAGCGATGGGAAATGATGTACGAAACCGTCTACCGCTTCGCCGATGGAGTGGTCCACTTCGGCACACCCAGTGTATCGGAGTTCAAGGCACGCTATGCAACCACGGTATTCAACCGGGGGCACGCGCCGGCGCACGTGGTGATACCGCACCACAATTACGCGTCGCTTCCGAATGAGGTGAGCCGCGAAGAAGCGAGGAGGCGACTGGGACTCGCCGCAAATGCAGAGGTCTTGCTCATCTTCGGCATGGTCAGGAGCAACGCAGAGCGGGAGCTCATTCTCGAGACCTTCCAGGCGATCCGCCAACCGAACAAGATCCTGCTTGTGTCCCGCTGGCGCGAAAACCTTGCTGATGTCGAGTGGATCCGTCTGAAATACTGGCTACGTGATCTTACGCGGCTGTATTATCGCCTGCATCCTCAATACAGGCTCAACTACGGGTTCGTCGAGGAGTCGGACACGCAGCTGTACGTCAATGCCGCGGATGTATTGTTCATTCCGAGGCTGAGGGTTCTCAACTCCGGGAATATCACGCTCGGAATGACCTTCGGCCGCGTGGTCGTCGGCCCGGACTCATGGGACATTGGCGAGCTCCTTCGGAGTACCGGCAATCCTGTCTTCGACCCTGATGACCCGTCAACGGCTGCAGCGGCCGTTGAGCAAGCATTCCAATTGGCAAAGGCCGGAAAGGTCGGCGCCATGAATCGTGAGCATGCGCTGAGACATTGGACTCCGCAGCAGTGTGCTGACCAGTACGTCAACTTCTTTCGATTACTGACACCGTGACACGCGTTCTCATAACTGGCGGCGCAGGATTCGTTGGCCGCCGCTTCTGCAAGCGGATGCTCGAAGCCGGCGCCGACGTGGTATGCGTTGACCCGATTGCACCCGACACGGGAGGGATCGACCCTTCGTTTTCGTGGCCACTTTTTGACCCGCGCGACTACGGTCGCTTCCGGTTCGAGAAGGTCGACTGCAGGCAGTGGTTCGCCCGGAACCCGAACGAACAATTCGATTATGTACTGCATCTGGCTGCGTTGGTCGGCGGCCGCGCAATGATCGAGAACAAGCCACTCGCCGTCGCGGATGACCTTGCGATCGATGCCGAGTTCTGGCAGTGGGCTGAGCGCGCGAAGCCAGTCAAGACAGTTTGCTTCAGCTCGAGCGCGGCGTATCCGATCAAATTTCAGAGGGAGAACGACTACCGGCTGCTGCGTGAGGATATGATCTCATTCGAGGAAGACCTCGGCATGCCGGACATGAGTTATGGTTGGGCCAAACTCACGTGTGAGTACCTTGCCCGGCTGGCCTACGAGAAACATGGGATCGAATCCGTCTGCTACCGGCCCTTCTCAGGGTATGGTGAGGACCAGGACATGACCTATCCGTTCCCCAGCATTGTCAAGCGGGCGCTTGACAACAAGGGGAGCGCGACGCTTCGCGTTTGGGGAACGGGACGGCAGATGCGTGACTTCATTTACATAGATGATTGCGTTGACGGCGTTCTCTCGACAATGGACTCCATAAGTAATGCCGATGCGCTCAACCTTTCCACTGGAAGCCTGACGAGCTTTATCGAGTTCGCTACGCTGGCGGCGCGGGAATGCGGGTACGAGCCGGAGATTTCCGGCATGTCTGACCAGCCGACTGGAGTATTCGCTCGGGGTGGCGATACTACGAAGCAGGAGTCGTTCGGTTTTCATGCGACGACGCCACTTCTCGAGGGTATTCGGATGGCACTTCGAAACTTCGATCGGATCGGCATCGCGGCGCAAAAGTGAACCGGCTGTTCACTACGTGGTATGACGAGGCCGATTCGCGGCGACGCGCAGAGTACGTGCAATGCTTGAATGCCAATCTTGCTCACGCATCGATCGGCGAAGTCTGCGTGCTGGCAGAAGGCGGCGAGGACTGTCTACCGGTATCGACAAAACTTTCCATGAGGCCTGTGGCATCACGGCCCACCTACGATCAGTTCTTCTCTTGGATCACAGAATTGTCCCAGCCCGATGATGTCGCCATCATCGCCAACACAGACATTCATTTCGACGCAACGCTGGATGCAGCACTCCGGTCCATCGAGTCAGATGAATGCTTCGCGCTTGCACGGTGGGATGGCTTCAGACTCTTCGACCGCAACGACAGTCAGGATGCGTGGATGTTCCGCGGTGGTCCGCGAAATGTGATCGGAAATTTTCATCTCGGCACACCTCGCTGCGACAACCGGCTCATCCATGAGCTACGTGCCGCGGGGTATCGCGTCAGAAATCCTTCGTTCGCCGTCCGCGCGCTCCATGTGCACGCGACTGAAAGAATCGAGTACGCGACAGACGCCAGTTCTGCCTGGGTTGGGCCACCTTACGGTTACGTCTGGCCTACCAATCTCTTTTCGTTTTTCCGGACAATCCTTTACAACAGGTCGCATCCCTCACAAGCGATTACGTGGCGACTAGATCGGCGATCGAATGCGCTGACCATGCCACGAAAGATTGTTTCGAAAGTGCGTCGCACTCTCAGCGTTGGCTCACGCCGTTCATGACCGGAGCCGGCCCAAGTGTCAGTGTGATCATCCCGCATTTCAACCGGAGCGACCTCGTCGCCGATACAGTGGCGAGCGTCCTGGCATCCGACACACAATCGGTCGACATCATTATCGTTGACGATGGATCGACTCGCGAGCATCTCCTTCGCCTGCAGGGTCTGCGTGGGCCGCGCGTTCGAGTCATGTCGAGGGAATCGGGTCTCAAAGGGCCGTCACGCTGCAGGAACATTGGGGCCGATGCAAGTACGAGCGCGTACCTGATCTTTCTGGATTCGGACGATCTGCTCGCTCCGTGGTGCGTGGGGCAAAGACTTGCCGCGGCCAGCGCCAACGACGATGCGGACATGTGGGTCTTCCCGGTGATGCTGTTCGACGAGGCCCCCGGCGACCGCGCCGAACTGTGGAATGTTATGGGCGAGATCCGCGATGCCGCCAGGCGTTTCATCTCTTCCGATCCGCCCTGGCACACCTCTTCCCCGTTGTGGCGAAGGGAAGCGTTCATGACGATCGGGGGCTTCAATGAAGCGGTCTTCTACGGTGACGATTCCGACTTGCACATGCGTGCGCTTCTCTCGGAACTCCCGATTCAATGTATTTCGAACGCGATTCCTGATGTCTTCATCCGACGTTCCGGGACACCCCGAATTACCAACGTCAGCGACGCCGATGCCTGGGCAATGAGACGGGCCCGGCTCGTGCAAGCCTCATCGTTTCTTCGAGCCACAAGGCACGAGGCATACCTCCCGCTCGTGGAAGCACAATATTTCGCCGAGGCCGAATGGTTCGTGTTCAATGGTGCGGGAGGGGACGAGGCCTCAAAGGTCATGCAGCAGTGGGAGGACGATTTCCCCTCTAGTACCCTTCGTTCTCCACACGCACTTGCTTATCTTGCGGTTGCGCGGTTGACTAGAAGGCACGCGTATCCCCTGCTCCGCCTCGCCCGGCGATTAGCCATGTCAGTACTGCCTGCTAATTTCTTTTCCGTGGCGCCCTGGTTTCATCGCGCCAAGCTCGACAGCATCCAGGCCCGGGAAATGAGAATCCGACTCGGTCCCATCAAATCGCAGATGGCATGAGCGTTTCCTCGCGCCCCGGCCGGTGCATCATCCTGTCTCCCCACCTCGATGACGCCGTGCTCTCGTGCGGCGGGTTGATGTCGATGATGAGACACGGCGTCCATACCGAGGTTTGGACAGTGTTCTCCAGTGGAGCGTGGCGCGGACCATACAGCCCATCCGCGCTCTGGTTGCACGGGGTCACCGGGATCGCGAGTCCTATCCGGCTCTACAGGTTGCGCCGCAGCGAAGACCGACGGGCCAACCGCTCGCTCGGTGCAGGTTGGCGGCATCTGTCCCTGCTGGACGCGCCATATCGGAAGGACGAGCGAGGGAACTTCCTCTACCCGAGTTCGCTCTCGGTCAATCCCCATCCCGACGATGGTGCGACGATCGACACGATCGCGACGATCCTGCGACGCAGCCTCCGGCCCGACGATACGTTATTGAGCCCGGTGGCGATCGGTGGTCATGTGGATCACGTCATCGTCAGACAGGCAGCTGAAAGAGCCGTTGCTGAGCGCGTTTGTTATTACCCGGACTTCCCCTACGTACATTCGCTCGGCGACACCCAAGGGCAGTGCGCCTCCCTGAGCCGGCTTACATATCGACTGTCGCCACCGGACCTTCGGGGATGGCTCGAAGCGATCGCGACGTTTGAGACTCAAGTCGACATTCTTGACGACTCTTCTTTGCGGTTGGCAGACAGGTTGAAACAATACGGTGCCGGTGACCTGCACCTTTACGCTTTCCCGAAATCCACAGGTGAGGTTTCACTCGAGCGGTTGCTGCATGCAGCGGACGTCGACTCAGGCAGGACGAACGAGGGTTCCAACTCCGCGCGCAGGATTCATCAGGCGCCCCGGCAAGGTGCGCCAGTAGCCGTTTTCGCGTTTCGCCGCCTCGCCCTGATCAAAAGGACCCTCGCCTCGCTCGAAGGGGCGAAAGGGTTCGACGCTGCCCGAGTTGTCGTCTTTTCCGATGCGGCGCGACGGGACCGCGCCGAAGAAATCGAGGCCGTAGGTGAGGTTCGAAGCTGGCTGAGCGAATGGTGCAATAAGAAGGGCGCAGCCCTGCGGGAAGCGAAAACAAACCTCGGCCTGCGCCGGTCCGTCGTTGAAGGAGTGAGCGCCATGCTCGAGAGCGATGACCGGGTGATCGTGATGGAGGACGACCTCATCGTCTCACGCGCCTTTCTCACCTTCATGAACCGGGCGCTTGAAACGTTCAAAGACCGGGAAGACATCGTTCAGATATCCGGTTATCAGGTTCCCCACTCGAGCGGGATCCCTGCCCTTGGCCTGCTTCGCGCGCCGGCCAGCTGGGGATGGGCGACCTGGCGCAGGGCGTGGCAGCACTACCGGGATGAACCCGATGCGCTCGCCCGGGAAATAAGAGCGGGCGACGTATCCAGGTTCAACATCGACGGCGCCTACGACTATCTGAGCTCGCTCGACCGAAACGCGGCCAGTGAGCTCGATACATGGGCGGTCCGGTGGTATGCATCGGTTTTCCTGAGAGGGGGCATGACATTGTACCCGGACCGAAGCTTGGTCAGGAACATCGGGTTCGGCGACGACGGAACCAACTGCGAGCCTGGGCGAATGGGAAAAGTATTTGCGAAGCAGCCCATGCGGATGAGTGCCCCGGAAGTCAGCCCCTCCGCTGTTGGTACTACTGAAACAGAGGAGTACGCGGAAGTACTCCGCACTTTCTATCGGTGGCAGCAGCACGAGTGGACAAGGCCATCGTTCAGGGAAAGGGTCGAGGCTTCAGTCCGACGCTTCACGTTGCCAGCGAGTTGAGGCCGAGGGAGCGTTGACAGGTGTCGCGGTGGTAGTCCCCACGTTCAACCGGCTCGCTCTGCTAAGAGAGACCGTCAACTCCCTCCGCGCTCAAACAGTTGCTGACGCCCGCTTCATTCTGGTAGACGACGGCTCGTTCAACGAGACAGCCCTCTTTCTCGATTCGCTCGATCGGGTCGACTCACGCTTTGAGGTAATCGTCAAACCGGCATCGGATGTCAGGGGCGCACAGTCCAGCCGCAACATCGGTCTGAGGGCATGCCGGGGCGAAATCGTGACGTTTCTCGATTCCGACGACCTGCTCGAGCCCGATTGCCTGCAACGGCGTAGCGAATTTCTCGAGGCACATCCATCCGCGGATATCGTCGTCGGAAGGCAGGCAATCCTTTCGCCAACCGCGGAAAGAATGCGGTGGGTCAACGTGCAGAGCCCCGTGCCGGAGCTTGACCGGTTTCTCGATCTGACACATCCGATAGATGTGCCATGGGTCAATGGGGGCGTTACTATCAGGTCGTCCACGCTCGAAGCTTCTGGCGTTTCGTGGCTGCCTGAGTTCGACTGGGACGATGTGGCCTTTCACTTCCACTGCATCGTCGCGGGACTTCAAGTCGCGTGGATGAACTTCGATGCGCCGCCCGATTCCTACTACCGGATGCATGAAGGGCCCCGCTTCGGCGATCAATTATCCACCGCGAAAGGAATTCGGAGCGCGGCCGAAATGGTATGTTGGATGCGCCATGAGCTGGAAGAAAGAAACCTGCTGACCAGCATTCGAGAGGCGAGCCTCGTCCGGAGCTTTTACTTCGGTTCGGTCTTGCGCGCAGTCGACATGGAGGATTACGACACGGCATCCAGCCTGGTCGGCCTGGCGCTCGCCGCGGGGCTCATCGGTTCCGCACGTGCAGCGGGGTTCCGCGCGTACGTCAACGGGCGCCACGTTCTGCGAAGTACTTCGCGAGCCACCTTCTATTTCAACAGATTGTCGGAACTTGGTTTAGTCCCGGCATATTCCAGTTCTGCCAGATCGACTTACGGAACCGTTCCGGCTGTGAATCCCTCCATCAGCGCCCTTCACCCCTGATCGAATTGTCGCGACCACCGCTCGTATCTGTACTCGTAACGGTGTACAACCGCGAGAAGTTCCTGTCGGAGTGCCTCCAAAGCGTGCTGGCTTCTACGCTGGACGACTTCGAGTTGATCGTAGTCGACGATATGTCTACGGACGATTCACATGCGGTTGCCTTGCGCGCCGCCTCCGGCGACAGCCGCGTCGTCGCGGTGAAGAACGAAAGGAATCTTGGCGATTATGGGAATCGGTCACGAGCAGCTGTCCTCGCGCGCGGGAAATACATCAAGTATGTCGATTCGGACGACCTCATATACCGGCATAGCCTGGAGATAATGGTCGCAGCGATGGAAGCTCACCCCGCCGCTGGACTGGGACTGTGCCATAGCGAGCCTGAAGTCGATGAGCCATATCCGTGGCAACTCTTGCCGCACGATGCATGGTTCAGAGAATTCCTCGGTGGCGGCGCAATGGGCTGCGGGCCGACGGGCGCAATAATGAATCGGGAACGATTCAACGCGGCTGGGGGATTTGATGCGGTGTGGGGCGTGATCGCAGACACCGATCTCTGGTATCGAATGGCAGCGCAGTCTCCGCTCGTACTCCTGCAGCCGGGCCTGGTGTGGTGGCGCCGGCATGCCGGGCAGGAATTCACGAGCAGCGATGCCTCGTTCCGGTATCTGCGAGATCGCTTTCGGCTCGGGATGAAAGCACTGCAGTCAGCTCACTGTCCGTTGAACGACGTTGAACGGGACAATGCAATCAGGCGATTGAGGCAACACCACGCTCGTCGCCTTATCTCGCTGGCGACGCGGAGTCGACAGCCGACGCAAGCGCTTGAACTTTTTCGTGAGTCGGGGCTGACTGCTCGTGAAATGGCGGGTGGTTTGAGTCCTTACCGAAGCTAGTGCTGCTCTACGCAATTCTCCGAGGGACTTGGAGGCTGCTTCCCGCAGACGTGCGGTCGTGGCCGGGTCTTCGCCGCATGACTCAGCCGCTCGCTGGTCGTTTCCGCGAGCATAACCAAGGGCTGTACAATACCGGCTACTTCGAACGGGATGTCGACGGGCCAGCTTCAAAGTCGTCGAGCGTAATCGTCCAAAGTGTCTGCAGAGATCTCGGCCCCGCACGCGTCGCCGACGTTGGCTGCGGGAGTGGGGCGCTCCTGCATGCATTCGCCGTGCGCGGCGTGGAGACAGTGGGCCTCGAATACTCTGAGTCCGCCCGCGAGATTGCGCGGCGCAAAGGGGTAGACGTCAGGCCGTTCGACGTGCGATTCGATCAGGTAGATCCCGATTGGGGTTTATTCGATGTCGTTTGCTGCACTGAGATGGCTGAACACCTTCCCGGGAAGTTCGCTGACCGGCTCGTCCGCACGCTCAGCAGGCTTGGCCGCTTCGTTGTCTTCACCGCCGCAACACCAGGACAAGGCGGGGTCGATCATGTGAACGAGCAGCTGCATGAGTACTGGATCGAAAAATTCTCCACAGCCGGACTCGAGCTGAACGTGTCGTTGACGGAGAGCTGGCAGTCGGAATGGAAAAACGGCGGCGCCGAGAGCTGGTACTGGCGCAACCTTATGGTCTTTGCACGCGGCTGATGACGCCTCGAGTTTCAGTGATCATCGCCGCCTGGAACGCGGCTCCCTCCATTTCGACGACGATCGCCTCGGTGCTCGATCAGACGATACGCGATATCGAGATCGTAGTAGTGGACGACGGTTCCACAGATGCAACGCGGCTCGTCGTCAGTGCAATCGCAGATCCACGTGTGCGCCTGGTGACGCAGGAAAACCGGGGGCAGAGCGCTGCGCTCAACCGGGGGGTTCGCGAATCGAACGCGGAATTCATCAAGTTTCTCGACGCTGACGATTACCTTAACGCGCGCCATATCGAAGCACAGCTCGCAGCGATCGACGAGAGACCGGATGTCCTCGCATCGTGCCGTTGGGGATACTTCCTTGACGATCCGACTCAACCGTGGGTGAGACCGGAGTCGGTGGATCGCGACTACGACGAGCCAAAGCAATGGATTATCGATTCCCTGACCAGGGATGAAGGAATGATGGGGGGATGGCTCTGGCTGATTCCGCGTTCGGTCTGGGACCGCGCGGGCGGCTGGAACGAGTCGCTCTCGTTGAACAACGACTTCGATTTCTCGATACGGCTCGTGCTGTCTTCGCGCGGTGTGCGGTTCGCGGCCGACGCGGTATATGCGTACCGGGAAGGCGTGCAAGGCGCGCTGTCAGGCAGGCGAAGTCGCGCGGCAATGGAATCAGCCTTTCAGACGACTCTCCTCGGCTGTAATACTCTTCTCGCGCACGATTCCTCGGGGGTCATGAAAGCAATATGTGCCGACAGGTGGCAACTGTGGTTGCATGCGTTTTATCCAGAGTTTCCCGACCTCGCGCGGCGGGCCGAGACGGAAGTGAAGAGATTGGGCGGAAGCTCGCGCGCGCTCGAAGGCGGGCGGCTCCTTCGCCTGCTGCTCCCTTTCCTTGGCTGGAAACTCGCGCGCCGTCTTCAAATCGTCGCGTACTCCATCGGCTGGAAATCCATTCTGCAGCTGAAAACAAACCGTAGACTGCGAATGATCCGCCGCGGCGGGCCAGCGTGAAGATTACCGCTATCGAGCCATCCGGGAATCTTTACGGATCGGAGATGTGCCTGCTCGACGTAATTGAAGGTACGGCGACGCTCGGATTCGATTGGGATGTGGTGCTGCCCGGCGGTGGCGGCTTTGCAGAGCTCTTGCTGGACCGGGGCATTGATTGTACGACCACGCTGCATCGCGACTCGCACAAGTTGAGTCGCTTCAGAAAAGCGCGGAGCTACTTCCTGACTCGACGGCACATTGCGGCCCGGAGACCATCGGTCGTGTATCTGAATCAGGCCGGAATGCTGCGGGCTGTCAACGTAATAGCGTCCGGACTCGACGTGCCTGTCGTATGTCAGATTCAAACTCTTGAAGATGCTCGTTATGTCGCGTCGCATAGGAGTGAACACGCATCCGTTGCAGCATTTATCTGCAACTCGCACTTCACTGCCTCGTTCGCGAATGTCGAGGACCATAAGCGATCGATCTTCTATCAGCCTGTGATGCGCGTCGGTGCAGCTTCCGGCATGCCGCCACTCGACGCAAAGTGGCGAATCGGCATACTTGGACGAATCGCCGAAACCAAGGGCCACTGGTTGTTTCTCGCAGCTGCACGCCTGATGCTCGAAGCCGGGAAATCCCAGGTCGAATTTGTGGTCATAGGCGAAGGAATCGATAATCGAACCACTGAAGCGTTCACCAGGGCAGTCATGGATTCTGGCATGTCCGATCACTTCGACTTCAGGGGTTTTCAGAAGGACGTGCCATTCGAACTTTCACGACTTCACGTTCTGGCGATTCCTTCTCTTGCCGAGCCACTAGGCCGGGTCTTGCTCGACGCGTGCGTCGCTCGGCGTCCAACGGTTGTGTCGTCCGCTGGGGGGCTTGGTGAATTCAGCAAGCACTTCGGAGTCGGGCGCCAGTTCCCGTCCGGCGACGCGCAGGGTCTCGCCGATGCACTCGAGTTCACCTGCGACAACTACGCGGAGGAATACGCCAGATTCTCTGTTTCAGCAGAAGACACGTTAAAGCGGCTGTCGCCGGATTCGTACGTGAGTGCCGTCGCGAGCGTGATCACCAGGGCCGCCGCGGGCGAGACGAGCGCGGTTGAGTGGCTGGGCACTCCGCAATGACCCGCCGTCTTGGAATCATTCACTGGATGCCTGTCGAGATGTATCCGCCGACCGTGAACCTTGCCCGTTACTTCGCATCAAGAGGGTGGCGCGTATCATTGTATACAACGGATTCCGATCGAGCGCCTGATGTGTTTTTCTGCGCTGGCGTGACGATTCATCGATCACCTGATGTGTCCCGACGCGGCGCACGCCGGCTCCGCGGCTATGTGGACTTCCTGATCGGCACTGCACTGCGACTGACACTCCGGCGTGTCGACGCCATTCTGTATATGGAGCCACAGTCGTCGCTGCCGGCATTCCTTGCAGGCTGCTTCGGCAACGCGCCACTTTTCATCCACCACCACGAATATCACTCGCCGGCCGAATTCCATGAAAACGGCATGCGCCTGGCGCGAATCTCTCATTCGATTGAACGGTCGCGCCTTTTTCAACGCGCCACATGGATCTCACAAACGAATCGCGAACGCCTCGAACTTTTTTTGAATGACAACCCGGGTATCAACCCCAGCTTTGCGCGAGTCTTTCCCAATCTTCCCCCAGCATCCTGGTACGAAGGGCCAAACCGAGCATGGTCTGGCCGGAATGGGCCGCTGCGACTGGTGTATGTCGGGTCGGTATCCGTCAAGGACACCTACATTGCCGAAGTCGTCAACTGGATAAGAACTCAGCCGCCGTCGCGCATCACTCTGGATATATTCGCGTACAACCATGACGCGCAGACACGGCAGTTTCTGGAGAACTCGTCCAACGGAAATGTCCGCTTTCATGCCGGGGGAATTTCATACGATGAGCTTCCCGGGCGGTTGCGCGACTTTCACACCGGCTTGATCATCTACAAGGCAAGCACGATCAACTATCGTCACAACGAAACGAACAAGCTGTACGAATACACCGCGTGCGGACTGGATGTCCTGTTCCCTTCGCAGATGCCGGGCGTGAAACAGCACGCACGCGGTGACGCGGCGCCGCGCATTATCGAATTGGACTTCAGCGACCTCGCATCTGTCGACATCGATGAGCTTGCCGATCGCGGTGGGATTCCCGACGCACCGCCAGCCGCCACCGCGGAGGACACGGCCGCGGTGATGGAACAGGAACTGGCCCGCCTCGTCACGTCAGATGACTGACCAACGTCCTGTTCACGCAGCATACATAGGGATCCTTACTCCGGGATCTACTTCGCGGATGCGAGCAGAGTGGCTCAAGCGTCTCACACCCGGCTGGTCCTGGCAATGGATCGACACCGACCCTCCACTCTTATCTACGCAGCGGCTGTGGCGCTCCATGGCGTTTCGCCATCAGATCGGTAAGGCTGTCGGAAGGATCAACGCCGAAGTCAGCGCGCGAGTGATGGGGCGTCACTTCGACTTGGCATGGGTGGATAAGGGAGTGTTCCTGACACCGGAAACGAATTCCCGGATCCGCCGAGCATCGGGCCTCATGGTCCACTTCACTCCGGACATGGCTTTCGGAGCGAATCACTCGCGCCATTTCGAGGCGAGCCTGAGATATTTCGACCTGGTCGTCACCACCAAATCTTTCGAGCTTCCAGAATACGCGCGCCGATCGGAGCCCGACAAGATCCTGCTCACAACTCAGGGCTTCGATCCGCTGGTTCACTTTCCTCAGTTCGGGGCCGGCGAGCGGCGGCGCGAGGTGGTGTTCGTAGGACTGGCGGAGCCGCATCGCGAGCGGTGCATTGCGTCGCTGCTGGAACGCAACATTGTCGTACGACTCGCGGGACGGGGGTGGATGGGATTCCTGCGACGGTGGGGCCGACATCGCCGACTCGTTTATGAAGCCGAAGATTCATTTGGCCGCGACTACGCCGAGCTCTTCTCGCGCGCGTGGATCGGCTTGGGTTTGATATCGAAACGCTTTCCCGAGCTTCACACAACGCGGACCTTCGAGATTCCCGCCTGCGGAGCGTTACTCGCGACAGAGCGTACGCGAGAAACGACTCAATTTTTCAGCGAAGACGAGGCGCTGTTCTTCGATGACGACGCAGAACTCGCGACTCGCGTCGAGACGGCTTTCCAGCTCGACGATGCGCAACTCGCTGCGCTCGCAGGAGCCGGCCGCGCCCGTATCGCAAAAGACGGCCGGGACTACCAGAAGATTCTGGCAAAAATCCTCTCCTCGCCTCAACTGAAGTCGCTGAACTATCGCTTCGGTTAGTTCAGCACCACCCGAAGGCGATTCACGAAGGCGGCGTACCCGAATCTCTCGGTGGCCACCTTGCTCAGCGCATCCCTATCGAACCACCACGGCGGTCCACCTCGATTCAGGAGCTCAGATATTCCGCGCCCTACCGCGCCGACATCTATCGGATCGACAAGCACCCCCAGGCGCCCGCCGTCGACCGCATCGACGGAGCCGTCGCGATTTCCCGCCAGAACGGGAGTGCCGCAGGCCATAGCCTCGAGAAATACAATACCAAATCCCTCGCCCGTGCTGGGCATGGCAAATACATCGGCGAGACGATAGTAGTCAACGAGCTCCTGCGCGGGGACGAAACCAGCGAATATCACAGCCTTCTCTACATGGCACTCCCGCGCAAGCAGAGCCAGCCGCGCGCCGTCACCGCCAGATCCAACGATGATGAATCGGACCGGTCCGCATGCATCGATGATCGCCGGCATTGACTCGATGATGCGGTCGCACCCCTTGTAACGCTCGCCCGCATCCAGCCGAGCGACCGTGAGAATGACCCGCTCGCTTTCCGCAATGCCGTGACGACGAACAAGGTACGAGGGCTTTGGACCGACGCTGAAGCGCGAGTCGTCTATAGTGTTGTGGAGGACCTCAACTTTCCGCGGATCGATTCCACCCAATGCCAGGACCCGATCTCTTGTCCACATGCTCACGGCGATGATCCTGTCTGCTCCTCGGAGCGCCGACATAGTGTTCAGCGGAAGGCCGGGATGGACGTCAATCCCATGCGCGACGAGCGTATAGGGAGTACCAAATAAGCGCTTGGCCAGTGCGGCGGCCGGTCCGAAGTTCAAATGCGCGCTGATGACCCCGTCTGGTCTGTACCACGCGCACGCGCTGAGGCAGTTGGCAGCGAACTGCGCTGTCCGTACCGGTTCGCGTAGCGGACCCGAACCCGTCAAGGCAAAGCCGGGCCATCGGCCACTCCGATCGTGCTTGCCAAAGAGTCGGATGTCGAAATCGAGGTCCCTCAGGCCGCGGGCCAACTCCCGGCTGAAGGAGGCGATACCTCCCCCAAAGCCGGTGAAGGTCGGGGCCCAGACGTGAATGTTCAGATGGTCTGTGGAAAGGGGGTCCTGGCGATGGTTTGAGCCTTGGACGGCTGAGGCTTAGGCCAGCGATCCCATAACCACCTCCAGGCAAGTGCTGCCGCGAGCGCCGCTGCTGCGCCGCTCAGGATCTCCACGATCGATCCGTTGGGTTGTATCAAGGCAACGGCCGGCAGGAAGAATAAGAACGTTTGACGGAGATCGCCTCTCAGGTCCGCGGCGGCCGTTTTCACATCGAGCCATCCAATCGCAGCCCCCAGCAACAGGAAACCGATTACCACTCCCGGGATTCCGAAATTGATGTGAAACTCCATCACGTTGCCGACTCCGAACGAGGTTCCTGTGCCCAAGGTGAGGCCGGTCATTTCGCTCACGATTTTTGGACTACCCGCGACGACAGGCTTATCGGGCCACAAGGCCCGTGGGACGAGTGCCTGAACACCCTCCACGAGCGAGCGGCCATACAGAGGGTTAACCGCGCCCGACTCGATGCGCGCCGCCGCAAGACCAACAAAGTAGTTCTGATTGAGCCGCTCGTCGAAAGCGACGAGATGCTCGCCATTGCGCGGATCAAAAAGCTCCAGGTCACTGAAGGCCGCAACAGACGCTGCAATCCGCGCATCAGTATCCGCGCCTCCCCAAACCGCTGCACGAATCTGGTCGCGGTGGCTGTAGTAGCTCAGGAAGATGCTGATTCCTGCGACGACAGCGACCGCATACCCAAGCGCGACGCGCCACCCGCTGGCAGCAACCATTGCGATGCCAGTCAGGACAATAATTGCCGCTACTGATCCATAACTCATGAATCCGGTGAGAAAAAGAATCAGCACGGGATAGAGAGTCAACGCCACGAGCCACCTGAAGGCCTTTTGCCCGTCACCCGTTCGAGTCGCTGAGCGTAGCGCCAGCATTACCCCGAGCATCCAGATCGGTCCGCCACCGGCGATCACTGCTGTGACGCTCGGGATATTGATCGCATAGGCAACAACAGTCAGGACACCGCCCCCAAGCAGGCAATACCTCCAGAAAACGCTTCGCGCAGCAGGTTGGGGAGTCGGGGTAGCCACCCTACGCCTTCCGATCAAGGCTCCGACCACGAACGCGACCGTCCCAATCGCAGTCATGATCATTCCGGTACGGGTGAAGGCATCCCCCTGGATGAGGTTCTCCCTGTCGAGTACCTGGCCGACGGCTCCCGGAACGTGCAGCACGAGCAAATTACCAAGATACGCAGCAGGCAGCCCTACAGAGTTCCCGCTCCGTCGAAGCCACCAGATCAATCCAACGAATGCGACAGCGCACGCAAACAGCGATATTCTCATTAGTGCAACTTATTCCTGACGTTTTAGTATTGCACGGGATAATTGGCTAACGGGAGCCGCAGCCCACTCCTTACTGGAATCGCTGCGAGTGTTCTGATAATTTGGCAGTCCGTCCGATACCGCGCCTGTTTTGAACTGCGAACGCGCGCTGTGTCTGGTGCAACCTGGAGCAGCCGGTTTTGCGCAACGTAGTTCCAATGAATTCTGACCCGCGGCAACGTCGCGTTCGCCTCGCGGGCGACCCACTCGATATTGCTGGGGACCCTCGAGCGGTGAGCCCGGGTGGCACCGAGTTTACCGGCCTTCGCGAGTATCTCGCCATGGCCCAACGCAGGTGGATCCTGGTGCTTGTAGTGACCCTGCTCGCACTAGGCTACACGCTGAATTCGGTCCGCACGGAAAAGCCGCAGTTTCGCGCTCGTGCGACGGTCAGGCTGATCGATGCTTCGCGAGCAATTGCGGGTGATATGGTGGGCCGCCAAGGTAGCTCGCCAGACATGGCCTTCAGTGGCACCGCCGACCCGATTCAGTCTCAGATCCAGATACTTCTGAGTGAGGCTGTTGCGACACTCGCCGTTGACCTCAAGGGCCTGCGAATCGCGCCGACCTCCGGCGAGCATTACCTCGCAGAAATTGCTAGCGCTGTAGTCGACGATGCTTCTCCTGCCAAGTCCGCCACGCTGACGTTTGCTGAACGCACCTATTCGATCCAATCCGACGATGAGGCCAACTCCGCACCATACGGATCGCAAGTATCGGCGAACGGTATTCGTATGAATGTGGCGCAAAAGCCGGCCGTTGCATCAGCGCGGTTTGAGGTGCTGACAAAAGAACAAGCAATCAACGACATCCTCGGACGATTTAATGTTTCGGGCCGTCCGAAGACGGACATCCTCGACCTGTCCTACACCGGCGATGAGCCGGTGCAGACACAGCGGATCACCAACGCCATGGCGGAGGCGTATCAGATCTACAACGCCACCAACGCACAGCAGTTTTCGAAAAGGCGTCGCGAGTTTCTGGAGACGCAACTCCGACAGACTGATTCAGCGCTCAATGCCGCCATGTCCGCCTATGCAAGTTTTCGAGCCGGACGTCAGAACTCTGTCGCCTCTGCCGTCGAGAACAATGCCACCGCGTCGCAAATTGAAACAAGACGCATCGAACTTGACTCGGAGCGGCGCTCGCTCGAGGCGTTGCTTGCGAGCGCGCGCCGGCCCGGACAAAGCGTAACCACAGCGAGCGTACGAGGGTTGGTCTCGTCACCGGCGGTTGAAAAGAATGCGGCGGTGCAGAGCCTTTTCCAACAACTGATGGCGCAGGAGAGCGCCCGCGACGCGATGGTCGACGGAGGCGCGGCTCCCACGAATCCGGATCTTATCAGGTTGAACTCACAGGTCAACGTGACCAGCGGCCGCATGATAGACGCGGTGCAAACCCAGCTCGAATCAGTCAATGCAAGACTCGGGGCCCTCGGTCAAGCTCGGACATCAGTTGCACCGGGCCGTCCGGTCAGCCTTCCCTCGGCAGAGACTCGTGAGGCGCAGCTTCAGCAGGAGATGCAAACCACGCAGAAGCTTTCCGGGGACCTGAAGGGTGAGTTGCAGAAGGCGCGAATGTCCGAAGCCGTGGAAGCCGGTCAGGTGGAGATCGTTCAGCTGGCGCGTTACCCTGGTTTCCAGATCGCGACCGGGGCCCCGCGACGGCTGGCTATTGGACTTATGGTGGGCCTGATGTTTGGATTCGGGATGGCGGTACTCGTTGACGGCCTCGATCGTTCCATTCGCCGGCGAAGTGACATCGAGCCACTTCTTGGAATACCGGGCCTCGTCGTCATTCCACGACTTGCATCGGCGGCAACGGTCAAAGGCGGAAGAATACGAGCGCTCTCGCGCGGGCGGCTTCCGGCCTCAACTGGCAATGAGAATCCGATGCTCGACCTTGTGACGGTGACCGATCCCAGCTCTCCGTCGGCAGAGTCGTTCCGCACTCTGCGGACGAACCTCATGTATTCGCAAGCGGTAGAGAAGATGCGAACCCTCGTCGTCACGAGCGCATCCCCCGGCGAAGGAAAGACGGTCACAGCCGCCAATCTTAGTGTGGCCTTTGCGCAGCAAGGAATGCGCGTGCTGCTTGTCGATTGCGATCTTCGGCGAGGCCGATTGCACCGGGTATTCGGACTGTCACGCGAGCCGGGGTTGTCGGAGCTTCTCCTCGGAGTAGAGTCCGAGGAAAACGTCACGCGCGAAACGACAGTGCCCGGGCTTTATGTGATTGGTACCGGCAAATTTCCTCCGAACCCGGCGGAGCTTCTGGGAGGCCAGCACACTCGCGAGAAACTTGCGTCGCTCACTGAGGGTTACGACCTCATCATTCTCGACACACCGCCACTGCTGGCCGCATCCGACGCAGCGATTCTCGCCACGCTTTCCGATGGAGTGATCATGGTATTGCGCGCGGGTTCTACCGAGAGCGCTGCGGCGCAACAGTCGATGCAACAGCTACAGGCGATAGGCGCGCGGGTTGTGGGCGCGGTGCTCAATGACCCCGAAGCGCAGGTGGCCCGATACGGGGCGTACTACGAGTACAAGTACGCGGGTCAGGCCGGCTAGTCCGATAATACGACGGGTAGTTTGACTGCCAGTGTAGCGGCCGCGCCGACCGTCTCGGTTGTCATGGCGGCCTACAATGCCGACGAATACATCGGTGCAGCAATCGAGAGCATCCTCTCGCAAACGTTCTCTGACTTCGAGCTCTTGATACTCGACGACGGATCGACTGACCGGACTGCGGAGGTCATATCGTCGGTGAACGATCCCCGGTTGCGAGTGATTCCACAAGGTAGGAATCTCGGACTGCCGTTGGCGCTCAACAGGTTGGTTGCGCACGCGCGTGGACGATACCTGGCCCGAATGGATGCGGACGACGTGAGCCTCCCAGACCGGTTACGAGATCAGGTCGAATATCTGAACAATCACCCCGACATCGATGTTTGTGCGATGTGGTGCAGTGGCTTTGGTACCAGCGAAGCTGTCAACTTCACGCCGCCCGCAACGCACGACGAACTACGCCTCGAACTTTTCTTCGGGAATCCGATTCCTCATCCCAGCGTGATGCTTCGCAGAAGCTCAATCGCCAAAGGCGACATGCTTTACGATCCGTCGTTTCGCGGGGCTGAAGACTACGACCTTTGGGCCCGAATGGCGGAGCGCTGGCGCTTTGCAGCAATACAGAAGACCGGCCTGCGCTACCGTTTCCATGAGCGTCAAGCGACCAACCAGCGACTCGAGGAGCAGCGGCACCTCAGCGGCATTGCGCGCGGCCATCTGGCGCGGCAGCTCATCAGCGACGCGAGCGAAGCGGACCTTCAGCTTCATTCGGCTCTGACCGCAAAGGCGCCGCTACCCGGAGCGGATTGGATCCGGCGTGCTTCAGGCTGGGCTACGAAACTCGTTGACGCGAACGCTGCTCTAGCGATCTATGACGACCGGGCTTTCAGCACGCGTGTCGCCCGACTCCTCTTCGAGACTGCCGCCCTGGGTGCGCCTCGAGCCCCCGGCACATGGTCCGTCATGCGCAACTCACGCCTCCATCCCGGCGCAACTGCGTCACACTTCGAGCTTCTAACGTTTGCGGTACGGTGTTGCGCCGCCTACATCCCTTGTCGATCCAGTCGGGCTCAGCCTAACTGATGCCAGCCGCTCGGCATGAGAGTCGACGTCTTTACCTCGCTGTTCGTAAACCACAACCGTGGCGCAAAAACTGTCTTGTCAGGTGACGAGTTGAGCCACGCACCCCACCAGCTGAAGGTGCTATTCGAGATTATCTGATGCTTACATGCTGCAAGCATCCTGAGATCGTCATAAGCGTTCGCGCTATTGTTGTGAGTGACAAAGCGAAGTGGTGCTGCAGCGGAAATGTTTTTCGCGACCCAGCCCTGATCGTCGGAGAAGACGAAAAGTTTCGCCTTTGGAAATCGTGCCAGCATCCGCTCAATGGCGTTGTGATAATACTCGGCCGTGCAAATCGCGTGTGACCCTGTGCCGTTCAAGTAGTCGCCGCGGCGGACATGTATGCCGACTGACTCGCTTTCGCGGATAGACTGCAGGAGCAGCGAGGTCTCACGGCCAGGGGCAATCTTTATCTGAAGATCGTCTCGCAACGTGCTGGCGATCCGGCTGAAGTATTTCTCGTTCTGCCAGTAGCCATCGAGATAGGCATCAGCGCCGGCGGACATGGCAAACCGATCGTACACGAAGGGAGTTCTCTCACGTATCCATCCGCGCGGGCGAACAATGCCCAGCAATGCCAGAGCTGTACGACCCCTGAAGAGCGCGCTGGGTATCGCCTTGACAGTTTGTATTTCCTCTTTCGTCGCCTTGCGGCTCGCAACTTTGAACCGGCCGAGCTCATACATCCTGTCCGTCATTCCAGAGCGAACTGACGACTCCTCATACCAGGTCAGGTCGAGCGTCAGGGGGACGTTATGACGAAGCGAGAGCCGGCGTCCGATGGCATACTGGAATAGTTGATTTCCGAGGCCTCCTCTAATCGCGACGACTATCACCAGAGTGGGCCGCGAATAATTGATTGCCTCCGCTTCACAGCAGCGAATTGCGAAAAAGGACGTCGTTTCGATAGACGATTACCGGCTTGAAACGGGGGAGGCGCTTAACGAGTCCACGGAGAGAAACCTGTCCTTCGTATAATTCGCGTTCACTGTATTCGGTGTACAGAAAGCGAGTATTGTTGAGCGTTTCCGTCCCCCCGGTGATGAGGTCAATCTCCGCGCCTTGTACATCTGCCCAGATAAAATCAACTCGCGTGATGCCTTGGCTTGCGGCCCACGTATCGAGCCGCTGAGTGACGACAGAGATCACCGATGCGAATGAGCACCATGGATGTTGCTCGAGGTGGCCAGTTGGTTTTCGGATAGATCCGGAGAGGTCCCACCCCCCAGGTCGAAGACGCGCAGCCTCCGTTGGCGGGAGTCCGTCACTCACATGGAAGTCGCTGACGCCATCGTGCGCGCCGATAGCCAATTCGAAAAGATGGGCGCGAGGACTCGTTACGTTCCGCCTGAACGCGTGCTGGGCACGTGGGTCGGGTTCAAAGCTGTACACAACTCCTTCCGGGAACAGGTCGAGGAAGGCGTTGGTGTGACTGCCGTCATTGCATCCAATGTCCAGGATTACAGGATTACTAATTCCGAGCAGGCTTGGAAGCGTGACGATGGGGAATTCACCTGGCGTGATCGTGGGTCGGCGTATTGCCCGTCGTTTCAGATCACGCAGCAGACGCTTTATCACGTTGGCGATCTCTTGCGGGCAACCACATGAAGTCCAAAACATAAAAGCTCGGAAGATCCGGTATCGTCTGCCGATAGATCGCTCAATACCGACAGCATGATTCTGCTCGAAAGCTGATAGAGCTTGCGACGCAAACGGTTCCACGAATCTGGAGAGGTTCGCGCCGCCATCTGTGGGATTCGCCTGACCTCCTGGGCGACAAACTCGAAGAAGTTTCCGTTGGATTCGATTCGAAGGACGTCGAACCCTTCTGCCTCGAGGTTGCGAAGGTAGAAATAGCGGCTGAAACCGCTGTAGTAGAAGTGGGGCGAGTAGTGGGTCAGACTCGCAAACGGCGCTGTGATGATCAGCGTGCCACCGTCTCGCAGCAGCCTGCGAAACTCGCGTATTGCCGAAAGTGGATCCGGAAGATGCTCAAACACTTCGACGCACATGATGGCATCGAAAGAGGTATCGGGTTGCGGGATATCGGTGATGTCACTGACGATGTCCAGGCCCGACTGGTCCCATGAACCCGTCTGCAGCCCACTGCCATCGCCGGTTCCGTCGTACTGAGCGAAGTCCTGTGAAACATATTCGAGGTGAGTGCAGAGCCGTTGAAACTGCCGCTCTCCAGCTCCGGCATCGAGGATTCGGGATCCGGGTTTGATAAGCGCTAACTGCCTTTCCAGCCATTCTTCACGCACCGCGGCATTGATAGTCCCCGCGGCGTGCTTCATTGCCGGGTGTCCGGTGTCGGGAACGAGTTCCATCTGAGCACAGGCGCGAGGATACCGGGTCGTCGCACCATCCAATATGGTGAATCGCTCAAGCCGCCCTGAATCTGGAGCGCAATCGACGGCGCACTCACACCAGGCTCGAGAAGCCATTCCCGAAAGTGGAGACTCGCGATCAATTCGACGCGATACCGCCCTTCATTGAGAAACCGGCGCGGAACCATCGAGGCAAGGTGATTGCGCCCGCGTTGGAGCCTCGGCCGATTGTTCTCTCCGCTGTCTGTCTGGTAGGACCAGTACAGCAGCGTGCCTGCCTCGTCGAAGATCGCGTAGCCCACGGTAAGTGATTCATCGAGGCGGTCAACATCACCTTCGATGTGCACCCATGCCTCGTCGGTATTCGAGACTGAATCCAGCACCGGGTTCCCGCTCTCATCGCCGATCCATAATCGGACTGGCTCGAAGTATTGGTTCGCTCCCTTGTCACCTCCTGTGATCCATTCCGACGCACCGCGCCCTTCCTTTGTCCAGAGGTACCGGCCGATGATTCCGCGCACGTCCGCGCTGTGCTCGATTATCCGACCCTCTTTCAGCATTATCGCCGCGTTGCACAGCTGCTCGACTGCATTCATGTTGTGGCTTACGAAGAGCACCGTACGTCCGCCGCTCCCGACTTCATGAAGCTTGCCCAGGCATTTCTTCTGGAATTCGGCATCTCCAACGGCAAGCACTTCGTCGATGATCAGGATGTCCGGCTCCAGATGAGCCGCGACCGCAAAAGCAAGGCGCACGACCATCCCGGACGAATAGCGCTTGACCGGCGTATCGAGAAAAGCTTCGACCCCTGCAAAGGAGACGATCTGGTCGAAGCGCTTAGTGATATCGATCCTGCTCATGCCGAGTATTGCGCCATTCAGGAAAATATTCTCGCGCCCGGTGAGCTCGGCATGAAACCCGGTGCCGACTTCCAGAAGGCTGGCGACTCTACTCTTGATTCGCACCCGCCCGGTTGTTGGCCGCGTGATCCGACTGAGAATTTTCAGCAGCGTGCTCTTTCCTGCACCGTTGCGCCCAATGATTCCGAGCACCGTCCCGTTGCTGACGTCGAAGTTGATGTCGCGCAGCGCCCAGAAGTCCTCCATCAGCCGCGGCCCAAGCTGCTTGTCCGTCGCGTCGGGCAGGTCCCGCCGTCCCGTCCCCCCAGTGAGAGTTTTTCCCAGTGCAAGTAACCGGGCGCTCACAACGTCGCGCAGCCCGTCGGCCCTCTGAGTGCCGGTCTTGATGCGATACTTCTTTCCCAAACCGGTTACAGATATGACCGCCTGACTCATGGGAAAACCGGGCAGCCGCTAGACGACATCAGCAAAGTCCCTTTCAGTCGCGAGGAAATACCTTGTCCCAATAACCATGAACAGCCCAACGATTGCAGCTCCGATCCCGACGCTGGTCCAGTTCAATGGCCTGTCACCCGGGAGCAATGACCAGCGAAACCCTTCGATGATCGGCACCATTGGGTTCAATGAATAGAGCAGTCGCCATTTCTCGGGCACAATTGTTCCGCTGAAGCCGACTGGTGATACATAGAGACCAATCTGAAGTACGAACGGTACCAGAAACCGGAAATCGCGGTACTTCAAGGTCAATGCGGCGAACCAGAGGCCGAGACCCATGGCCGCTGCGAAAGTCATGACGAGGAAGAGTGGCAACGCAGTGATACGCCACGTGGGGGCAACGCCTTCCCACATCATGATGCCCGCCAGGAGCACGAGGGCCACGAGAAAGTCAATGACGCTCGTCACCGCTGACGATGTTGGTACGATGAGGCGCGGGAAGTACACTTTCGTGATGATGTTACCCTGCGCCACCAGACTATTGGATGCTCCCGAAAGCGCCTGCGAAAAAAGCTGCCATGGCAGCAGCCCGCAAAAAACGAGAACGTGATACGGAACCCCATCGGCGGGGAGCTTTGCAATCCGCCCGAACACGAGCGTCAGCGCAAGCATCGCAAACAGGGGCTGTATGACTGCCCACGCGACCCCGAGCACGGTTTGCTTGTACCGAACAAGGATGTCTCGCCACGCGAGAATCCCGAATAACTCCCTGTAGTCCCACAGATCCCGCCAGTACTGCCCAGCGCCACTATCGGCGTCAATCACGAGCTCTCTTCCCTGCCGCACGCGTTCTCCGCGTTAATGTGCGTCTGCATTCCGTCGATGGCCAAACTACATTCCGCAGCGAGGCCTATCCAGTCAGGCGGCGGACGCGGCTACTCGAGTGCAGCCACAGTTAGATTCCTCTCCGGCTATGAGAACAATGCACATGTCAAGGCCGCCGGTTGAGCGCGCGTCGGTTTTTGGGACGTGGTACCTGCTCGGATGGCTCACCTGTCTCGTCCTGCTTGCGTCGGGAGAGTGGACTCTCGGGCCCTCGCTGTTCGTCCTGATTGTCGGGTGGAGAACTCTTTACTCGCGCAATGGCCCACCGGTGGTCGCCGCGGCTTTCACACATCAATGGGCACAGGTAACGATCGCCCTGCTCTACTCGTTCCTCGCGGGCCGCAGGATCGTTGATATGCGCGGGCTCGACTACGACATGATGGTGCTCATCGGCCTGTGCTCGATCGCCGCGCTGTTCAGCGGATATTACCTCGTGAGCCGCAAGACTCTCGCGCGCATTGAGACATCCACCGGCTCGGGGTCGGCCATCTCGCTGAGACTCATCGCGTTCAGTTACGCAGCAGCAATCGTATCAAGCGTGCTCATACAGCGCATCGCGTGGCTCTTTTCGTCGGTCACCCAGCTTCTTCTGATATTCAGTCTTGCGCGCTTCGTTCTGCTGTATGTGCTGACGGCGCACCTAATGAAGCCGAAGCCACGCTGGATTGCGATAATCTCCCTGATTGGTTTCGAACTGGCTCTCGGGCTCACCGGATTCTTCGCCGTATTCCGCGAGTCACTAGTTTTCATCGCGCTCGCCATCATTTCCTCAGCAAACCGACGGCGACCGCAAACCTGGATCGCGGCCTTCCTGGTGGCGGCGATTGCGCTTTCGGCAGGACTTACCTGGACCGCGATCAAGCCGCGCATCAGGGAGACGTACTCCGACGCGGCATCACCATTTCAGCGCCTTGTGCGCGTCGCCGCTGAGATCGGACCCATCCTTAAGAAATCACGAAGCGAATGGATCGATCAATCGGACCGTTTGGTTTCGCGGATGTGGATGATGCGCTATCCCTCGCTCGTGCTTGAGAGAGTACCGGCTGAAATACCGCATGAAGGAGGAAAGATTCTCTGGGGCGCCGTCGGGAATACCTTGATGCCGCGAATATTCTTCCCGCAGAAGGGGATATTGCCATCGGAGAGTGACAAGGTCCGGAAATACGCCGGTGTGTGGGTAGCGGGGCGCGAAAGAAGCACGAGCTTCGCGTTCAGCTATCCCGCCGAGTCATACGTTGATTTTGGCTGGCCGTTGATGCTGGTTCCGATACTGGCCTTCGGCTGTTTAATCGGCTTGGCTGATCGCGTCATTCTGGCCATGGTGAAAACAACGGAGCTACAGTCTGGCGTGCGAGTAGTCGTGCTGTGGTCCTCGACTTATCTCTTTGAATCTTCATGGGTCATGATGATCGGAACCGCCGTGAGCCTATTCCTCGTATTGCTGCCCGCGGCGATTCTGTTCGAGCGAGGGTTCAAATTGGCTATCACCACGAGGTTGGGGCAGCTTCCAGACGCGCGTGCGCCGGGGGGCCAATCAACTGCTAGGCGAGCCATAATCGACTCGCGAAAGCGAGTTGACTAAGCTGAACCTTCCGGCGCCTGCCTATCCTCAATTCTTTGAGATCCGCCGCTTGCCGGAACCACGTCGGGCGATCCCGCTTCGTCTGAAGTCAGGCGAGGACACCCTTTGTGATTCAACGCTGGGCGAGACAATTCACAATTGAGGCGACGAACGTTGGCTTTTCTTTCGGATGATCCCAGTTCCACCGCGAAGACGCGGCCCGTTGAGTAGCCAGCTTAGCTTTTCGCAGCGAGTGCCGGTCCAAAGACCAAGCAGACAATCTTGCGGCGAGTGCGGTGACATCGCCCTCCTTGAAAACGAACGCGCCATCGCCAAGGTCCCGGGCCAGCGTCCGGTGGCCTGGCAGGTCGGTAAGAACAATGGCCATTCCCGCTGCGGCGTAAGCTAGCGCCTTGTTGCTGAGGCACAGCCGCTTGTTGAGAACTTCGCCGGATTCCACCGCGAGCCCAACGTCATAGCGCATGCACTCGCGAACCATGTCGTCCGGAAAGCAAGGCGGATGTAGGACTATGGTTAGCTGCGGTGCGACCGACGCGGCGAGGTCCCGAAGCGATGCGAGGTATCGATCGATCGGTAGCCCTTGGAGGTGGAGTTCCATCTCCACGGCGGCGGCGCCCGCGCCCCTTATCGCGTCCTCCAAACCTCGACCGGGCCCTATCGTCTGGCTAAACCAGTAGAGTAGCAACGGGGTACCCTCCCCACCGAAGTCCGCTTCGCTGACCCCTTCGATTGGGAACGTATTGTTAATGGTCACGACGTCCACTCCGTACTTCTCTATGTATGCCTCGGATATTTCGGCGCTCCCGCCCGTGCGCAGAATCGCCGCCGGAAGAACGTCCCGCTCAATGCGGCCTGACAAATTCTCATAGAGCGGACCCAGGCCGCTGTTGACCTGATCACCCGTGTGAAAATCCTCCAGATCGACCGCAAAAGGAACCGCAAGCTTACGTGCCGCATAGAAAGCGGTCGCCAGTGCAATCCCGCCGCCGTAGATGAGGTCAACTTTCAACCGTTTCGCCCTCAAAACAATCTCGGCGAGGCCGCGCTCGCGAGCGCAGCCCGCGACATAAAGAGGAAGTCTGTCGGCGCCAATTGCGCGGCTCGCATACTGTCCAACGCGCTGTCGAATGCCGGACGTGAAATACGCCCGGCTTGATTTGCGGATGTCAATGGAATCCCACGTCCAGGCATTCGGCCGCCGATGCCTGATGTCGCGATCTGCAACCAACGCCCAGTCGGTGCTATCAATGGAAAGCACGTGTACCGATGCCCCCGCTTCCGAGAGGGCATCAGCGGCTTTCGTCATGCGCGGTGTCGTCGCAAGGTGTCCGCTCGTCAGCACGCAGATGCGCGTTCCGGAAAGTGCTCGCGCTTTGATCTCAGTTACGAGGGGCATTGTCGGACAGGATAACTTGGTAAAGCGCTTCGTATTCGTCGGTTACTTCTGCCATGGTCCTCGGCTGCGGAAGATTGTTTCTCCAGTCATCGATAACGCCTGGATTGCGCGCGATCCGATGGAAGGCCTGCGCGAGTGCGACAGCGTCACCCGGCGGGACGAGCAATCCGTTGACGCCACTGTCGATTAACTCGAGCATTGCTCCAATCCCGGTCCCTATGACTGGCGTTCCCGCAGCATGCGCCTCGATGACGACTGTCGGGCCGTTCTCGAATGAAGTCGAAGGCACGCACAAAACGTCGAAAGATGCCAAGAGCTCCATGACCCCGTCGTGTGGCACGGCCGGCTCTAACCGTACGTTCGCTCGCGACTTTGCCAGATCGGCGAAACGTTTCGAAAGAGCTATACCTTCGGCGTCGTTTGCGATGCCTCGAATCTCGAATTCCGCGCGCACGTCGCTTGCGAGCCTGGCAATCGCTGACATCATCACAGTAACTCCCTTCGATTCGGCCAACCTGCCGAGGTAGCCGATGCGGATCGGAACCCTCGTTGGTGCGATTTCCGGAGGTGGCTTTCTTCGAAACTCGCCTGCGCTCGAGTATCCAAGGCGATTTAGCACAAGACGTCCTTCCGGCGCGCCGTTCTCGAGGGCGACCCGGCGGCTCCACTCGTTTAGAACCACGACTTTGTCGGCGACCGTAAAGAGCAGCCGCTGTTGCTCCAGCCGGAACCGTATCAGCTCCGTCATCTGAAATGCGCTCCCCGCGCGGCCGGAGCCGGCCCACTGTGCCGAGCCGCTCACGGATCCTAGCCATGCCAAGCTCCACGCGCTCATGCGGTCCAGCCCGCGCTGTTCCAGCGCACACGCCGCGCATTTGACAGGCTTCGCGTGCCCGTCACACAGAGTCTTCCCCCAGCGCATCATAGTGCCGCGCTGGCACAGATACCCGGTCGAAGGAAGATGACTCGTCACCACCACCTTAGCGCCGGCGTTCTTCGCTGCGACCATTTCATTGAGCCCTAGCCCCGTGGTAATACTGTGAAAATGGGCAACGTCAGGTTTCAACTCTGCAAGAAATCCCGACAAGGCCGCTACACCCCTGACGCTAGTGCGCCCTTGCGCTTCATCGCGAGTCGCGCGGTCGGGAATGGAATAACGGAAAATATCAACGCCGTGCTGAACGTCCCGCCGAGGCCCGGAGAGGCCAACGAGCGGAGCCGCAATCGTAACCGCATGTCCGTGCTCGCGTTGGCGGGATGCGAGCGAACGGACGTAGACTTCCGTGCCCCCGATGCTTTCGGGATAGTACCACCCAGCCAGGTGCAGAATCTTCACCGCCGCTCGGGTTTCTTCATCGCGGCGAAGCGACGGATCCATTTAACAACGACATTTGGAAGCCAGCGTTGGTCCAGGCGACTCCCGTAAAAGAGACTCGCGGCAGCCCTGGGTTGTTTTTTTCGGGCATGCGAGCGCGCGAACAGTTGCTGATAGGCACGGGCGCGATCGGTCGCCGAAAAACGAGTCGATACATGTCGCGCAACGTTTGCGCTCATCGTTTCAAGCATTCCCCTGTCGGCATCGAGCATCGCGATCGCGTTCGCGAACGCAGCCACATCGCCCACCGGAGCGCGGAGTCCTGTCACCCCATGTTCAATGATCTCAGGGATACCGCTGCGAAGGTCGCTTGCCACAGGGACCACGCCTGCTGCTCCCGCCTCCAACAGCGTTACCGGTAGGCCTTCGGACCTGCTCGGCAGAACGAGAATGTCATGATCACGATACCGCGCAAGGACGTCGGCGTTGCTGCCTGCACCTAGCCAGGTGATCGGATGCGCGGACCTCCAGTTGTTGCGAAGCTCAGACTCCACGGAGCCAGTTCCCTGAATCGTCCACGCCACGCGGCATCCCATGTCTGAGAGAATTCCGTCGATTCGGGGAAAGTCTAACACGCCCTTGTCGTGCTCGATCCTGCCTACATAAAGCGCCCGCAACGGCTGACCCGACTCGGGAAGCCGTGGTTCCTGGGGAATCACAACCCCGTAAGGAAGCGTGATAATGGAATCGCGCCGATGCGGGAGCATTGCACACAGGTTTTCGCGCATTCGCTCTGTCAGGACCACGAACCAGTCGATCCACGGCTCGTGAATCTGCGCGAGACGGTAGTAGTAGTCAGCGTCCGCATGTGTGATGTTCACAACCATTCGGTGGGTCGGAAACGCCGAGATCATCGCGAGCTCGACCCAGTCGTTGCAGACAATGACCCCATCGCGTCGGCCAACCGCATTTCTTAGTCGCCTGAGATAGCAGTATACATTTTCCGGTGGAGAGGAGTATTCGACTCGCGCGACACGATCAGCCAGAAGCGGGTCGGCTGGTCGTGCATCATTGTCCACCGAGTTCCGCGTTAATACCACTGAGTATTCGAACTCATCGGGCACTCGGTGAGCCAGGAGGCTGGAGGCTACGCTGAAAACTCCCCCCAACTTGTCAGGGAGTACATAGACGACGTCGGGCCTGTCAGGGCCTCTGTTCATCAGCTCGATCTGGACAAGACATTGCGCTCTATGTCAGCACGGATACATCATCAGCAGCACCACTTCGGGAGAGCCAGGATTACGCACGCAGATGACAGCGACCGTTCGCCAGCTGCACTGGTAACCGTCATTACCACGGTGTTCAATCGCGAGCAGTATGTTGGCAGCGCGATCGAAAGCGTGCTCGCTCAGACGTGGACGGATTTCCAACTCATCATCGTTGACGACTGCTCGACCGACGGCTCATTCGACATCGTTCAAAGATACGCCGTTGACCCCAGGGTGCGCGTCATCAGAAACGAGAAGAACCTCGGTGATTATGCCAACCGGAACAGGGCGGCGCGACTTGTTCGCAGCGAATTCTTCAAGTTTCACGACTCCGATGACCTCATGTATCCTCATTGCCTCGAGCTAATGCTTGCAACCCTCCGCGCTGAGCCGATGGCGGATTTTGCATTGACTGGATCACGGAGTTGGGAAGGTGGCCCGGTCCCCATGCTTCTCACCCCGGAACTCGCGTTTGAGCGGGAGTTTCTTGGCATTGGACTTTTCAACGGGGGTCCAGCCAACGCGCTATTCCGGACGCGAAAGTTTGTGGAGTTCGGATGCTTTACGGACATTGGCCCTGCATCCGACCACTTTTTCTGGATGAGATACTGCGCGCATCACTCCGTCGTCCTTGTAAATGCCGACCTCTTTTTCTACCGCCGGCATGCAGGCCAGGAAATCACAACTTCCAGAGCAGCGGTGTCCAGCGCCAAACTCTACGGATTGGTGTGGCGCTTCCTCTGCGACGAACGCGTCCCGCTGACGCCCGCTCAGCTCCGGACGGCTAAAAGCAACTGGCTTTGGGCGATCTCGAGAAGAACCTGGGAAAGTGTTCGGCAGCGCCGCCCGCTGTTGCTGCGCACGATCATCGCGGAAGGAAAGATCACGGTGGCGGACTGGGTGAGGCACCTGAGGCGTCCACGCCGCACCCTTGCGGCAGGCACGCCTCCGCCGACCCGGCCTGATCCAGACTGAAGAATCGTGCGAAAAGTTCTGATGATATCGCCTCATTTTCCTCCAGACTCGAACGCAGGAACACACCGGGTGCGCCTACTGGCTCCACATCTCGAGGCTTATGGGTGGGAGCCAACGGTTCTGACGGTCGACTCCGCGCTTTATGAAGGCCAGCTTGACCACAATCTCGAACGGCTCGTTCCACCAACGCTTCGGGTAGAGCGCGCGCAAGCCATTTCCGCAGCGCTCAGCCGCAGGCTCGGCATCGGAGACCTCGGGCTCCGCTCCCTGTTCGGACTCTACCGGCGCGCAGCGGAGCTGCTGTCAGACCCGGGGTACGACGCGCTTTTCATTACGATCTACCCGTCATACACCGCACTGCTCGGACCACTTCTCAAGAAGCGATTCACGATCCCATTCATTCTGGATTATCAGGATCCGTGGGTGGGAGCATGGGGCACAACCGTAGGGGGCGGCTCTGGTGGATCGGTGGATTTGAAGAGTCGGATATCCCGCTGGGTAGCAGTGACCCTTGAACCATATGTCCTTCGGTCTGCCGATGCGATTACCGCCGTATCTGCCGGGACTATTCGCGACATCGTCGATCGCACTCCGAGCGCGCGGTCAATTCCTGCTTTCGAGATTCCCATTGGCGGTGAATCGCGTGACTTCGAGAGCTTGGCAGTGGACGGCACTCACAATCAGTTCTTCGATCCGGGTGACGGATTGTTTCACCTTTGTTATGTTGGCACGCTTCTCCCGCATGGAGTCGACGCTGCCCGAGCACTGCTGGCGGCGGTAGCTCATATCCGCGACTGGAACCTAAAGTCATACCGTCGCTTGCGAGTGTGCTTTATCGGGACGAGCAACCTGCGGACTTCGGATGGTGCGCCCCGCGTCATGCCGCACGCTGAAGAAATCGGGGTTGATGACGTGGTAAAAGAATACCCGCGACGCATTGACTACCTCGATGCGCTTCGCGTCCAGGTTCAGGCGTCAGGACTGCTGCTCCTGGGCAGTTCTGAGCATCACTATACTGCAAGCAAGCTTTATCCGGCGTTACTCTCCGGCAAACCAATCTGCGCCTTCTATCACAAGTCGAGTAGTGTCTCGGAGATTCTTGGGAGGAAGGAAAGTGACCGGGTCAGACTTGTGACGTTCGGCGACGAAGACCCACCCCGTGAGCACGTCGAGGAATTGGCAAACGCTATCGTGTCAGTGATGCGGGCTTCACCTGATCCGGTTGGACAAGAAAGTCTGCTGGAGGCGTCGTTTTCGGCCCGAAGTCTGGCTGGAGTACTAGCGTCCGCGCTGAATCAGCTCACCGTTCGACCGGGGCCCCCGGCATGAGTTCGGCGGGATCGGTCAACTCCGACTTCGCCGCTCGCGAGTTCAGTCCGCGCGTTCGGCTGTCAATCGTCATGACGCACCCAATACAGTACTATGCGCCATGGTTTCACTTTATCACGCAGCAATGCCGTGATATAGACCTGATAGTGCACTACTGCGTGACGCCAACTCCCGAGCAACAGGGCGTTGGGTTTGATGAAGCGTTCAAGTGGGACTCGTCGCTTCTGGAAGGCTATGACTACGAGATTCTACGGGCGCCGTCGAGTGCAATGACAATTCACAGCTCATCTTTCTTCGGAGTCACGGTTCCTGAAATTACCACCGCTATACGGCGGGCCAAGCCCGACGTCGCGATGGTTCCAGGGTGGTATTCGGTTTCGCTCGTCATGGCTGCGATCAGCGCGCGCGCCGCTGGCATCCCGGTGCTCTATCGAGGTGATTCACAATTAATGACGGCTTCGGGATTCCCTGCGCGCGCGCGGCGGGTTAGAACAACTGCCTTGCTCAAGCTCTTCACCGGGTTTCTCAGCGTCGGCAAGCGGAACCACTCATACTTGCGCAGCTACGGCGTGCCTGAGAAGCGAATTTCTTTCTCCCCCCCGTGTGTCGACAACAGTTTTTTCAGCAATGCCGCGGACAGTGTTGACAGAACGGCTGAGCGTGCCGCCCTCGGCATTTCCGAGCAGGAGTTCGTCGTGCTGTTTGCGGGCAAACTTGAGCCGAAGAAGCGACCGTGGGAGGTCATCGAAGCCGCCGGGCTAATGGATTCGCATCCTACAGTTGTGATCGCTGGTTCGGGAGAGATGGACCATACCTGCCGACGGATTGCGGCCAGCACTAATGCCGTGACGCATTTTGTTGGATTCATGAACCAGACGGAGATAGCCCGCCTTTATGCAGTTGCCGACTGTCTCGTTTTGCCAAGCGACTACGGCGAGACCTGGGGAATGGTGGTCAATGAAGCTCTTGCTGCGGGGATTCCATGCGTCGTCAGCGATCGCGTCGGATGTAGTCCCGATCTGATTGACGATGGTCAGACAGGATATGTCGTACCGTTTGCCGACACGGCGGCCCTTGCGGAGGCGCTCCAGAAGATTCGAGATGCTTTGTGCCGTGGCCATGTCTTCAAGGCCGCGTGCCGCGCCCGCGCTGAACTGTATTCCTTGGCTGCCGCGACAAGGAGTCTGCGGTCAGCGATTCACACCGCCCTCGGTCCGGCATGGTCCAAGGACCCGATATAGACATTGATCGGGTACGACAGCGAAGACTCGGGATTTGCCTGGGATGCGATTCCCTCTTCGCGATGATACGCTATTCCAGCGCTGCGCGATAGCGAACAAGAAATTCGTCCGCAATCGACGCCCACTGATAGTCGCGCACCATCAGGTTGCGACCACGAGCACCCATCTCGCGCAAGGAGACTTCATTCATAGAGGTAGCTCTTCGAAGCCCTGCGGCAAGTGAGGCGACGTCAGGCGGAACGCGCCATCCGCAGCGTGAGGATTCTAACGACGGCCAGGGGACGGCGGTGGTCGTCATGACCGGGACGCCGAACGAAAGCGCTTCAGCTACTACAATACCAAAACTTTCCGACCGCGAAGGCAGCACAAACAAGCTGGATTGTTCCAGCAGGGCGGACTTCGCGGCCCCGGTCAATGGCCCTGGGAAAGTGACCACGCTCTCGAGATTCCCCGCTAGAACAATCCGCTGCAAATCGGTGAGGTGCCCTTTCTCATCAGGGCCGGCGATCACGAGCCGCCACCCCGCAGGCTTTACTCGCCCCCAAGCCTCGATAAGGTCCGGGAGACCTTTTACCGGGTATAGGCGGCCAAGGAAGACCGCAGTGCGGATAGAAGACTCCACGACCTTGGAACCCCGGACGTCGGGTACGTCGATTCCATTCGGGATAACGTAGGTCGGCGGGGCGCCAGTAATCGAGCGAATGTTTACGGCCTCTTCCACAGTCGTAGCATGAAGCCATGCTGCGCTTATTAGGTCGCGTTTTTGATATCCAGACCACGCAATTTTTTTCTTCAGACTCCTATGCCGAAGCGCCCAAGGCTCGAGCATTCCCCGCACGCTTACCACACGGGGGACGTCTAACTTTCTGGACACTCGAGCGATTTGATGATTGTGCCTTCGCCAGAGCCCGTTGTCGTGGATCAAATCGGGATCCCCAAACTCAGAGATTGCCGCGGCAATGCTCCCGGCGAAGCGCGTAACTCGCGGATGACTTACGGCCGCAGGCAACTCCTGAGCTGATCCATCTGGCGACCACAGACCAACATCAGCTCCGGCGTCGCCCAGTGCCATCGCAAGTCGCGGCACGGAGTAAGCGGGACCGCCGTAACTCGCCAAGAAACTGGTGCCTGACAGGAATACGCGCATCGCGCTCACGCGCGCGGAGGTAATAAGTCGCGGATCAAGGAGTTGGATTCGCCGGGACAGGTGTGGTATGCCCCCGCCAATCGGGGGACCTTGCTCAGTTGTACGTGCAGGGATCGCAGGCTGTCGATCGAATGGCCAACATCGTCCAAACTAAGCCCCGGCTACCGCCATCTCCAGACGCAGACGCAGATCAGGCGCAGAAGTCACACGTCTGTAATCCCTGAGCTAGAGTCAGTTTGTATATTCCGCGCGAACTTTCCACTTGCCGCCAGTCATCCGCAATGCAACTAAGGCGCACGTGAAGCCTTTTTGAATTATGAAGGCCGACAAATCGCAATGCGTTTGCAAACGCACCATAACCCCGAGATGATGACGCCCGCGATCACAGTTGTGTTACCGACCTACAACGGCGCGGAGTTCGTGCAAGAATCGATCGAGTCCGTGCTCGCGCAGGACTTGGAGAGCTTCGAGCTCATCATTTGCGACGACGCATCCACCGATGACACCTGGCATATGCTTCAGGCCTACGCTGGCCCGAATTGCCGCATCGTGAGAAACGACGTGAATCTCGGCTTGTTCCCCACGCTCAACCGGCTGATGGCTGCGGCGCAAAGCCCGTGGATCCACCTGTGGTCGCAGGACGATCGCATGCTGCCTGGCTGCCTTGATGCAACATTACGATTTGCGGCGATTCATCCGGAAGTCGCGATGATCTACAGCCGAATGCTGTTCATCGACGAAGAAGGGCGGCACAGAAGCGATGGAGAAGTGGACTCGACTCCAGCGGTCGTTCCGTCGAAACTGGCAGCACAGATCATGTATTTCTTCGGAAGTATTGCCGGCAACATCGCCAACGTCAGCCTCCGGCGGGATGCTTTCCTTTCCTTGGGCGGCTTCAGGGATGACATGAAAGTTTCGGGAGACTACGAATTCTGGGCTCGGCTCAGCGAGTCCTACCCGATTGGGTTCATCGCTACACCATTGGTTGCGCTGAGGGAGCATCGGGGGCAGTTCAGCAAACAATTTAGCTCCGCACTTGAGTTCATTCGCGAGAACGGCGAGATCCGACGGAGACTTTTCTCTCGGCTGACTCCAGGCAATCGTCCCGCCGCGGCACGGTACAATGAGCGTGTCATACAAGTAAACGCGTTTCATCAGGCCGTTCGTTATGCGCTGAGAGCGGATGTTGCATCGAGTCGGGAAATTCTCAGGCTCCTGAGCGAGGAGGCAAACTTGGGCGTGGTGGCGGCACGGTGGCTCATTTCGGCAAATGCGCGCACTGTGGACCGTCCAAGGCTCGATCTTGCTGACGACGCCGTCTACTTTTTATAAGTGAGAGTCAGACAATGCGCCACTTGGCCCCCAACCCAACTCATAAACTTTATTCCAACTCAGGCAATCGCGCCCTGCTGGAACTGGTGGATTCGAGCGCCTTAGCGATTCTCGACGTTGGCTGCGGTACCGGCGACAACGCTGCGCTTTTGAAGAAGCGCAACCCGGCAACGAAAGTCTGGGGAATCTCGGGCTCAGAGGCGGAAGCTCGAATAGCTCGCGAACGTCTGGACAGTTGCTGGATCGCCGACCTCGAGTCGGGATTGCCTGAGGACGCTTTAGCGCATCGTTACGACACAGTTCTATTCTCCCACGTCCTCGAGCATCTGCGCGATCCGGCCGAAATCGTCAGGCAGGCTTCGGCGTTAATGCTCGACGGCGGATCGTGCATAGTGGCCGTCCCAAATGTCCTAGCATGGGCACAGCGGGCCAAGTTTGTTGTTGGACGCTTTGAGTACGCGCCCTCCGGCGTGATGGACGACACGCACCTGAGGTTTTTTACGTACGATACCGCAGCTCGTTACCTCCTCGCAAAAGCTCCAGGCCTTCGACTAACGGATCGCCGCGTAACGGGCAGTGTACCCCTCTGGCTTCTACGGCGATATGTCCTTTCTCGCAGCATTTCAGGTTGGCTCGACGACGCCGGATGCAGATTGCTGCCAAATCTCTTTGGTGCGGAGGTGCTACTGAAGGCGATTAAGCGCGGCGGCGAACCGGGAATCTCATGAATAGAATCGCGAGGTTCGCACTTCCACACGGCCGATTCGCAACGGTCGTTCGCGGCCCTGCGAAAGGAATGCGTTTTGTTGTTGGTCCCGCCATGGGGATGACGTACGCTCTTGGCACCAACGTGGCGGCCCCCCGTTGCTTCTCGCGCTGGATCCGACCTGGTCAGACTGTGTACGACCTCGGCGCGAACAGGGGGCAGATGTCGCTCATCTTTTCCAGTCTCGTTGGACCGTCCGGCAGAGTGGTTGCTCTCGAACCGTCACCGGCGGACCATGCAGCCCTTTTGGCCAACGTCGAGCTAAACGGACTGGATAACGTTCACTGTTTGAACGTCGCGGCTTCCGATTCGGAAGGTGATGTACAGTTCGACTATAATCCGGAGCATCCAACGCAAGGGAAACTCACTGCGGTCGAGCCAACGTACACAGTGCTCGGCGCAAAAGGCTTTCGCGTCAAAACGATTCGCCTAGATAGCTTGCTCGAAAGTGAGCCCCCGCCTGACTTTATGAAGATCGACGTAGAGGGAGCCGCGGCTGTCGTTCTGAAAGGGGCGTCGCGAATTCTCGATAAGCGGGGTCCGGGGGTATTTCTCGAGCTGCACGGGCCCCACGAACAAGCCGCAATCAAAAACGAGTTGGTTAGCAGAGGTTATATCGTCGAAACACTCGACGGAAATCGTGTGGAGAACCCCACGATGGGCTGGAAAAGCCCAGTGTGGTGCTATCGTCTCTGATCCCTCAATGCGACTACGGCTCCCTAACAGGTGAGTTGCCTCTGAGGCAATACCCTCATAACGCCGTGTATATTGACCGGGCGCCCAATCATACCCCGCGACCTGCACGTGCGCGCCCAACCACTGACCTTTCTCCGCCTCCAATCATAGATGCACATCCTCGGAATCAACGCATACCACGCTGACGGCTCCGCCGTGCTCGTACATGACGGAATTCTCATCGCCGCAGTCGAGGAAGAACGCTTCCGCCGCATCAAGCACTGGGCGGGCTTTCCGACCGAGTCGATTGCACGCGTACTCGAGATAGGCGGAATCGCCGGAGCGCAAATCGATCACGTAGCGATCAGCCGGGATCCCAAGGCGAATCTCGTTCGTAAAGCCGCGTTCGCCGTCACGAACAGGATGAAAATTTCCAACATCGTGAATCGCACGCGCAACCTGAAAAAGGTTCACGATGTTCGCGCCCCGCTCTCGGAAGCGCTTGGCGTCGCTGAAGACAAGCTGCCGCAGATCCATTTCGTCGAGCATCATCCGTCGCACCTCGCGAGCGCTTTTTTTGTGTCGCCGTTCGACGACGCCGCAATCTGTGCGATCGACGGCTTTGGCGATTACGTCAGCACTTCCACCGCTGTTGGGCGCGGGAACAAGATCGACTTGCTTACGAAGGTCTCGTACCCGCACTCGCTTGGCGTTCTGTACACAGCCGTTACTCAATATCTCGGGTTTCCCAACTACGGCGACGAGTTCAAGGTGATGGGCCTGGCTCCGTACGGATCGCCCGCGTTTACTAAAGAGATCGGTCAGTTGATCGCACTGAAGAGTGGCGGCGACTTCGAGCTAAACCGAAAGTTCTTCCGTCATTGGGACGAGGGCGTCGCGATGAAATGGGAAGGGGGCGTCCCGACCATGGGACCCCTCTTCAACGACGAGCTTGCAAAGCTGCTTGGCCCTGTTCGTGAAAAGGGTGAACCACTGACTCCTCATCACGAAAATATCGCGCGCTCGCTGCAGGCGGTTTACGAGGATTGCGCGTTTCACGTCCTCAATGGGCTGTGGGAGCGAACGAAAAATCCTCGGCTCTGCCTCGCCGGCGGGTGTGCGATGAACAGCGTTGCAAATGGAAAAGTCCGCGATGCGACGCCATTCACAGATGTGTATATCCAGCCTGCTGCGGGAGACAATGGAACTGCGCTGGGCGCCGCTTACCAGGTGTGGAATCAGATACTCGCAAAGCCACGCGGCTTCGTGATGGAACACGGCTACTGGGGGACGGAATACCCAACAGCGGACGTCACCGCGATCGTTGCCGCGCGGGATGACAAGGACTGGCGATACGACTGGCAACGCTTCGGCGACGAAGAAAGTGTTTGTCGCGAAACTGCCCGCCTTATCGCTGACGGGAACGTCATCGGCTGGTATCAGGGACGCATGGAATGGGGCGCACGCGCGCTGGGTAACAGGAGCATTCTCGCGGATGCCCGGCGGGGCGACATGCGAGATCTCATCAACGCCAAGATAAAATTCCGTGAGAAGTTCCGCCCATTTGCTCCATCGATCGTGGAAGAAGCAATGGACGAATATTTCGTCGGCGCGGCTGCGGATCCCTTCATGCAGCAAGTGTATCCGGTGCGCGAGGACAAGCGTGCGATTCTACCGGCGATCACTCACGCCGACGGGAGTGGACGACTTCAGACGGTAAGCGCGCGTACGAATCCCCGGTACTACCGTCTGATCAAGGAATTCGAAAAGCTCACCGGCGTCCCCGTTCTGCTCAATACCAGCTTCAACGAGAACGAGCCGATTGTCGACACGCCCGAGCAGGCGCTCGACTGTTTCCTCAGGACCCGGATGGACGTGATCGTGGTGAACAACACTATCATTCGCCGGTATCCGTCAGCCGCTGAGTATCGCGGGACCTACTGAAGCAAGATCGCGTTGGCCAGTGAGTATCATCGCGATCTCGAACTCCCGGCGAAGAATCTCGATTGTTTGCTGCACCCCGGGGGCTCCCGACAGGCTGAGACCGTAACAATAGGGCCGTCCGACCAGGACCGCGCTCGCGCCGCGTGCCAGCGCTTTCAGTACGTCCGTACCGCGCCGTATCCCTCCGTCCATCAGGACGGGAATGGCTGAGTCTACCGCCGCGACGACAGCAGGCAACGCGTCGATTGACGCAATCGCCGTATCGAGATTCCGGCCGCCGTGGTTCGACACGATCAGTCCGTCTGCGCCGGATCCGATCGCCGCGACTGCATCTTCCGGCGCGACGATTCCCTTCAGTAAGAGCGGAACATCAGACACCGACCGAAGCCACTCGACATCATCCCAGGAAAGTTGTACGCGCCGAGTCTCGTTGAGAAAAGCACCGTGTGTCGGGCGCGATGCGAGATGAGGCGTGTGCAACTCGTCGGGAAGGGCAAAGCCGCTGCGAGCCTGCCGGTCGCGTGAGCCGAGTACTGGAGTGTCTACCGTCAGGCAGAGCGCCTTGCATCCGGCAGCGACAACACGCTCCACAACATCCTTAGTGAAGCCGAGGTCGGACTGGAAGTAGAGCTGAAACCAGAGCGGCGATGTCGCCACGCTGGCGATCTCTTCAATTGGAGTAGTGGTTGCCGAGCTCACGACGTAAGTCGCACCCGCGGCCCCAGCGCCAGCAGCAGTCGCGACTTCTCCCTCGGGATGAAGCAGCTTGTGATAAGCAGTCGGCGCCAGGAGTATCGGGAATCGCATATCGGTGCCGAGTAGAGTGAGCGACATATCAGGGTTGTCGCTGCCGGCCAGAACCCGCGGGATCATCCCTATGCGGTCGAACGCTTCGCGGTTCCACCTGACGGTGATCTCATCCGCTGCCCCTGATTCGACGTACTCTCGAGCCATGAATGTCAAAACAGCGCGCGCTCTCTCTTCGATCTCGTGCAGGCTCACACAGCCGGTGATATCCGCCGAGCCGACCGGCCCCTCCTGCACATCAGCCCGGCGCGTTGTCATTGTGCCGACACCCCGTTTGCGAACTTCTCACCAAGCGCTCGAGAGGCATGATATGAGAGATGGATCTTGTCACGAAACACAGGCTTTCCATTGTTGAACATGCTGCAGTTGCCCTGGCAGACGAGCTCGAAGGGATCCCATGTGCTGACTCCATCGCTGATCGCTGATTCCGCCAGTACACCTAGCGCCGCTTCCCTCTGCTGCTGCGCATCAGCTCGGGTGATCGCGCAACCGGTGAAATCCAGGCGATACCAATCAGGAATGCATGTAAAGCCCGCCCGCTCGAAGACGGGCAATGGTGCCTGCACGACAACTGCTGCACCGACCTCGTCCGCAGCATTTGCCAGTTCTTCCAGCTGAGTGCGCACGGGTCCGTATCCGCCGCTGCCGTCCTCGAACCATCGAAAACTTACAAAAACGACATCGCTGTTTCGAAGCGATTGCCTGATGATGCGGGTCACGAGCTCCCAGTACGCCTTGCAGGACGGCGGTCTGCTGCCGACTGGCTGACTGGCCGAACAATCACTGTGCGCGAATGCGGTAAGGGCATATCCGGTTTTTCTCGCCCCCGCACTTACCATTCCCCAGTTGGCGAAGGCAAAACTATCACCGATTGCCAGGACCTTGCGTTTGTCAGGGGTACCGCTGCCGTCATGCCTCTCCTCGGACGAACACGCACTCGGAATTGTCAGAGGCACTGCATCGCCGATGTGCAGGAAACAGTCCTCCTGAGTTAGCCTGTCGTCCGCCAGGTAACCCGTGCGGGGATCCGGGAGCCATTCCTCACTCCAGCGTTGCGGTGTTCCGAGTCGAAGGAGGCCCGGAAACTTTTGAGATACAACCGCAATGACCACAACAATTGCTGAGGCACCGGCGAGTTTCGGAAGGAGCTGCGTCAGAAGCCTTTGCTGTGACCAGCGCAATGGTTGCTCTACATACTTGTAGGAGGCATACGCGAGGACTCCGGTGATCAATAACGCCAGCACGATGAACACGGGATTGTGCAGCCCCGTCGTAAATCTGAATAAGCTGATCACAGGCCAGTGCCAGAGGTACAACGAGTAGGATATCAGTCCAATAAAAACGGCACCTCTGCTGGCGAGTATCCGGGCCACCGGCGTGCTGCTTCTATCCCCCGTAATTACCGACATCCCAGTCGCCAATACCGCAATGAATATTCGCATCGACGGGAACGTCCACGCATCGGCGGGAGCGATCAATGCCCAGCCAAGCCCCCCGACGGCTGCAACCTGGAAGACGCTCGCTGTGCTCCCTCGCAACCATGACAGCGCTGTTCCCGCGGCAGCAAGCGCGAGGAGAGACCCCGCACCGAGCTCCCACAACCGGGTGTGCACGAAATAGTAGGTCCCGACTGGGTCGCGTGCCGCGCCGCGCAGGAAAAGCGCGAATGACAATACGCTAAGCAACAGAATCGCCACCACCGTCGCGCGATGTCTCTGCCGCTTCGAGGCGAAAAGAAATCCCGGAACACCGATCACGAGGACTGAGAACAAGAGGTAAAACTGTTCCTCCACGCCAAGCGACCAGGTATGGCTGAACAGATTGAGGGTCTGATCCGAGGTGAAATAGCTCTGGCCGAGGCGGTGAAGGTAAAGGTTGCCAACACCAAAAAGCGCAGCGATTCCAGTCCTGAGCGCGCCGCTGTACTGAACAGCGGGATAGGGGGTCAGGAACAAGGCCGAGAGAAGTGTTGCGCCAAAGACGAATGCGATGAGCGCCGGGATAATGCGCAGT
>JANPKW010000048.1:0-7831 GCA_031426255.1 Gemmatimonadaceae bacterium
GATGTGCTCGCGGCAGCTGACGTCTTCTGCATGCCGTCTATCTGGGAGGGGCTGCCCCTCGCAATCCTCGAGGCGATGTTCGCAGGCAAGCCCGTCGTGGCGTCTGACATCTCCGGAATTCCGGAGGCAGTCGCCTCGGAGCGAGAGGGCATACTTGTCCCTCCGGGCGCAGTGCAACCCCTCGCCGAGGCTCTCGCGCGGCTCGTGACCGATGACGCGCTCCGCCGCCGCATGGGGATCGCAGCGCGCACGAGAGCCTGCGCCGAGTTCGGCGTGGCGAAGATGGCCGCGCAGTATGAGGCGTGCTATGCGAGCACGCCGCGATAGCGCATCGCGCGCGTCAACTGTACTACACGAGCGGAAAGTCACGCTGGTGTCTCAAGAATGTCAGCTCCGGTCCACCGTCCCGGATCGACAAACCATCGGCAGCGTCGGGCGACCGGCCGCGACCAGCAGGCGGAACGAGGGAACCAGGATTCTGGCTCTCCGCTTGAGCACGCAGAGGAGGAGGCCGCGCAGCCGAGCGTGCGCGCTGAGCGCACACTCCCATGAGATTGGGCGTGACTGGTCGGGATGTTTCCTTGGGCGACATTTGTCGTCAACACGCCGGACGGGTGGACTCGTCTGATACCAAGCCGTAACATTTGCTGACGTGTCCGCCGGAGCCCGGCTTCGCAGGAGGCGTCCTTCACTTCAGGGCCTGAGGTCGCTGCCCCGAAGCGATCACTTTCTCGGAGGCTGGACACGTTTGCCGATGACGCTCTCCTGCCGATGCTGCGAAACGCGCGGGCTCGGCACCCCCTCCGTCCAAGCTCGCCGCGCAAACATCCGATCGGGCGCCGGGCGACGAGCGATTGTTCGGGGCGGCTTTGTGCTCATCGCGCCGTGAGGGAGCGGCCGTGAAGATCCTGGTCGTGTGCGAAGGCAATGCAGAGACATACGACTCGTGGTCTGGCGTGACGCTCAGCGTCGTGACGCAGCTTCGCGCCGCCGGCCACACGGTCGTCACGGCTGATGTCGATCTCTACGGATTAAGTCGTGGGCTACTGGCTGCCCTGACGGCGTCGACGTCACGGAGACGATGGTCGACTCGTTATCACCTCGGTCCGCTTGGCTTTCGCGCCCGGTCGGACCGGTTCGCTGCATTCATTCGCGAACACGGTTGTGACGCCGACGTCGTACTCCAAATCGGCGCGACCTTCGAGGCGCCGGCCGACCTGAACGTGCCCATTGCGATGTTCTGTGACTCGAACATCGATCTGTCACGGAGTGGCTCCGCCGGGTTTTCGGAGGCGTCGGCACTGAGCAGCAGGGAGATCGCGGAAATTCATGCGCGCGAGACTGGGGTTTATCAAGGCGCCGCTGTGATCTTCACGATGAGCGAGATGGCGCGACGCTCATTCATGTCCGACTTCGGTCTGGCTGCGGATCGCCTTGTGACGATCGGATGCGGGCCAAACTTCGACCCCGTGTCCATTACCGCGAACGCACCAGATACCGTCACCGAGCCGACGATCCTGTTCGTCGGCCGCGACCCCGTGCGTAAGGGCGCGGATGTGATGCTCGCCGCCTTCCGTCACGTGCGCGAGCGCCTGCCGAACGCGAGGTTGGTCATGGTCGGGCCACAGGACCCGACGCCCGCGCCGGACGGCGTCGAGCTGATGGGGTTTCTGAATCGCGACACGCCGACCGGACTCGCCGCGATGAATGCGGCGTATGCCTCCGCCCACGTTTTCTGCTTGCCAACACGATTCGATGCCTTCGGCACGTCGTTCGTGGAAGCGATGGCTTACGAACTGCCGTGTGTTGGGCCTGACGCCTGGGCAGTGCCCGAGATCATCGAGCACGGTCGCACCGGTCTGCTCGTCGCCCCGGAGAACCCGCTGGCCCTCGCTGAAGCGCTGATTGTGATCCTCACCGACGACGCGACTAGGCTGCGCATGGGCAAGGCCGGCCGACAGAAATTCCTCGACACGTTTGCCTGGCCAGTACTGATCGAGCGCATCGTCAACGCTCTTGAGAAGGTCGTCAACCGCTCTCTCGCGTCCAAGAACGCTTCTGTGAGACTCTGACGTGATCAATCCTCGCCTGCGAATTCCACTCTCAGCGCCACACGTGACGGGGCATGAAGGAGCCGCACTTGCCGCAGCGATCGAGAGCAACTGGCTTGCTTCCGTCGGCCCGGACGTGGACGCCTTCGAGGAAGAGTTTGCCGCGTCACATCGGACAACGGCCGCGCTCGCAACATCGTCAGGCACGGGCGCGCTGCACCTCGCGCTGCGCGTCCTTGGCGTCGGTCGCGGTGACGAAGTGCTTGTAAGCACCATGACCTTCTGTGCGTCGGTCAACCCAGTAATCTACCTCGGCGCCACACCAGTATTCGTCGATTCAGATCCTGCGTCGTGGAACATGGACCCCGTGCTGCTTGCCGAAGAACTCGAGCGGCGCGGGCGATCTGGCCGACTGCCTGCAGCGGTCGTCGTCGTGCACCTGTACGGCCAGCTGGCGAACATGACGCCCATCCTCGCCGCCTGTGAGCGGTGGAACGTGCCGATCGTCGAAGACGCCGCGGAGTCGCTTGGTGCGACGACGCGAGGAAGCGGCGAAGCCCGCTACGCCGGCTCGCTCGCTACCATGGGAATCTTTTCCTTTGATGGGAGCAAGGTCATCACCACGTCGACGGGCGGAATGCTGGTCTCCAACCGGAAGGATCTGATTGACCATGCGCGGAAGCTTGCTCGGCAGGCGCGTGAGCCCGTTCCGCACTACGAGCACGAGGAGATGGGGTACAACTACAGGCTCAGCAATCTCCTCGCCGCGGTTGGACGCGTGCAGCTGCGGGTCTTGGCGTCCCGAGTCGCTGCCCGTCGCAACGTCTTCGCATGGTATGACGCGGCGCTCGCGGGAGTCCCCGGCGTACGGCTCCAGCCAGAGGCGGGCTGGGGCGTACACGCGCGTTGGCTATCGTGCATCACCCTCGAGAAGAACGCGACGTCCGTGACGCCTGAGGACGTGCGCATTGCACTCGCGGGACAAGGCATTGAGAGCCGACCGCTGTGGAAGCCGATGCATCAGCAGCCAGTGTACCAGCGCGCGGGGTACTGCACGCTTGGTGGCGGTGTCGCCGATGATCTCTTTCGTCGCGGATTGTGCTTGCCATCGTCGTCGTCGCTGACTCTGGCCGAAGTGGAGCACGTCGCCGCCACGATCAGGGATGTCGTTGACGGTGGTCGGTAGACCCGTGTCAGACCGCGCTCCCATCGAGGCCTCCCGGCGACGTCCGCAACTGCTGGTCAATCTGGTGCTCGCGCTGTTGGCGTGCGCGGCGACAATCCTTGTTGCCGAGGCGCTGCTCCATCTCCTCGGACTGGCGCCGGCGCCGGGATTGTTCACCGTGTCGGAACAGGAGTATGAGCGCGTACCTGGAATCTTCAGTCCGAACCAGAGGGTAACCGAGGGGACTGGGACGCGTTTCGCACACGCGACACGAATCGACTCCCTGGGATATCGGGGAGCAGACTTCCCACGGCGCAAGCCGGCCGGTGAGTTCAGGGTGCTGTACGTGGGTGACTCGTTCACGTACGGTCACAACGTGGCCGATGATCAGACGCTCCCTGCCCAACTGCAGCGCCAACTATCGCAGGTCTGCCGACGGGCGCAGGTCATCAATGCGGGACTGTCAGGCTCGACAATCGTTGGACAGGACACGATGGCATTGCGCGGACTGACGCTAATGCCAGATCTCGTCGTGCTGATGTACCACGAGAACGACATCGACGAACTGATCGGTCCGCGCATCTGGGCCGGGCTGGCGGAGAACCGCCGCATCAAGTCGCAGTTTCCGGTTTCGCTGGCGTATCGCGTATTGCGCCGGAGCGCCATCTGGAACTTGGCGCTCGACGCGCGACGATCTGCTGCGTTCCATCCAGTAAAGGACGGTACACGGCCCAGCGAGGACTTGGTGCCAGCGACCGCGGTCGACGCAGCACAGCGAGAGTACAGCGCGCACCTCGCTGCGCTGGCGGACACACTCGCCGCACACATGACGCCGTTCGTTTTCGCGCTGTTCCCGCATCCTGAATCCGCTCGCGCCGCCCGTGGCGGCCGCGATTACGATCGCATTCGTGCGAGCGCAGAGGCAATCGGCGTTCCGACTGTTGATCTCATCGAGCCGCTCAAGCGGGACGGAAGGCGGGTCGAGGACACCTTTCTGCTCCCTGACGATTACCACCCGAGTCCTGCGGGCTATGGGATTGCGGCTTCGGCCTTGAAGGATGTCGTCCTTCGCTTCGCGCCGCAGCAAGCCTGCACGGTGCGTTGACGCCGTTCGACGACAGCGCGGCTACGCGTGCACACCGTCGATGCTGAGGTCACGCCGAGATGCTCGAGGCTCAGATTCAGGCGTAAGCACTGCATCGTTCCGTTGCGTACCCGGGATCGCGGTTAACGCGCGCCGTGACAGTGACTAGTTGCCACGCGTTCGGGAGGATCGAGCCGGTGGAAGGTCGTCGAGCTCCGTGTGACACATTCCACTGATGAACTTCCATCGATGCTAATCCGAGTCCTGCTCGCGGTCGATTCGAAGCAGGTGATCGGGTGCGCCGTTTCGATGCGATCGATTCTCGAAACCGTGCGTGACGGCGCAGCCGTTCACTTCGACGTCATGACGAACGGGGTAACGCGTCGTGACCGCGAGGCACTCCGCAACACCATCGTCCGAAGCGGACGGCGTGGCACCATCACATTGCACGATGTCGATCTGACGCGCTTCACGCATCTCATGGCATCGAAGATCGTGTCGCACACGACGTACGCCCGGCTGCTGATTGATGAACTGCTGCCGGCGGACGCCACGCGCTGCATTTACCTCGACTGCGATATGGTGGTGGAGCGCGACATCGCTGAGGCCTGGGAGTTCCCGCTTGACGGTCGCACGGTCGCCGCCGTGGCCAATGGCAGTGCGGTTGACATGCGCGACAACCTGCAGCGTCTCGGCCTCGGAACGGAGCGATACTTCAACGCTGGTTTCGTGGTGATCGATGTCATTCGTTGGCGTGAGCTCCATGTCAGTGAGCGCGCGATCAAACACGCCGAAGACCGGGGCGACCGTCTCGTGCTCCACGACCAGGATGCGCTTAACTGCGCGCTGCAAAATGACTGGGCAGATCTGCCACGAGAATGGAATGCCGCAGTGCCGGTATGCGATTGGCTGACGGCCGACAGTCGGGCGATCTTCCACTACTGGGGTGCGCCGAAGCCTTGGCACGCCGACTACGAGGGAAATTTCCAGCAAGTGTTCTTCAGGCATCTCGACCAAACAGCGTTCGCGGGCTACCGCCCATGGAATCCGATGGGATTTGGTGCCCTTCTTGCGCGCTTTAAACGCCGAGTTCCTCACTTTCCGTCGGTAATCCGCGCGGTCAACAGGGTGTTGCGACGCGCACATGTCAGATATCGCTGAATATGTGTTGCCGCCCGAAGCGCGAGCTCGCTTCCGTGGTGACCGCGGCGCTTGGCTTATCAGCCGCTCAGCCGCACAGAATTGTGCGCGACAAGTGCCTGAACCAGCGTTCATTGCTCTAGCTGGGCAATACCCGTCGCACGCTCGCGGACTACTGACAGCTGTACATCCTTGTCCCGCAAAGCAGGCAAAGGTGCACTCTGTCTCAAGCAGCGCGCTTGATTAAACTGCGCGTTGTCGTAACAGGATTGCCGGCCACTGCAGCGGACTCACGGCAATCACTATTCGATTACAGACAGAACAATTTTCGTTGGAGTCGGCTTGGATATCTCATGCATAATCGTCAACTGGAATACGAAGGACCTGACGATTCACGCTGTTCGTTCGATTCTTTCCAACTCGCCTTCTCATCTTCGCATTGAAGTCATTGTCGTGGATAATGCGTCATCGGACGGAAGTGAGGACGCGCTTTCACAGACATTTTCAGGCAATCCGAACGTGACGATTCTCACGTTGCCGAAAAACATAGGTTACGGTCCGGCACTCAATCGAGGGGCGGACATCGCGACGGGCGAATGGATTTTCTACTTGAACAGCGACATTGTTGTTCTTGCTGATTGCCTTGCGGAGCTGCACACGGCTGCGAGTCATAATCCGATGGCTGGTCTCTACTCACCGCGGGTCTTAAACGCCGATAGCTCTGACCAAGATGTCTATGGATTCCTCGAACCATTAAGATACAGCTTGTTTCTGAAATTGTTCTCGCGCAAGAAGATTGACTATGCAAACGTAAAGTCGAACACGGTTGAATTTGAGGCAATTCTTGGAGTTGCATACTTCGTTCATCGCGACCTTGTCGCCATGATCGGGGGCTGGGCGGAAGACTACGTGATGTATGCAGAGGACTGGGACTACTGCTTCCGCCTCTATCTTCAGAAGAAAAAGTGTGTACTGGTGCGGTCAGCTCGACTTATCCATTTCGGGCAGTCGAGCTCGAGCAAGAAGTGGAGATCGGAGGAGCGTGACCGAGTAATAGAAATCACTCGTTGGATGTTTGCGCGACGCTACAGCCAGGCAGGCCTGTATGAGCTGATGTGGTTCTACGCATTGCTGAAGTCGATCATTCGGGGCCATGTGCTTGGCGTCGTGTGGGAGCGTTCAAGTGTGCGAGCAAAATTCTGGTTCATGCATCAACTTTCGATCGGATACTCGAAAGGGCTGCAGGTGCACCTACAGCGGGAGCTCGAAATTCTCTGCGCCACGCGCAATTGATGCAACTCGAATCGTGGTCGAGTTGTTGTAGGGCACGCATGCGTTTCGCGTCCCGAGCACTAGAACACGTCACTCAGGTTACGCAACCGGCGCTGAGTCAGTGAACCCTGAGAGTGGTGAGCTTCCCAGGCACTGGGTCGTGGATTGCGACGTGTGCATGCGGCTGGAAGTCGTGGCGCGATTGCACGCCTAACTGATTCGTCCACAGAAACCACTGCAGGAGTTGTCTCGTGGGAGAACACCTGCGTCGCATTTGCTCTCCGATGGATACGTTGCGTGGTGGCACGTGGGGCTTCACCCAGGTCGCACTCAGCCAGCTGTTGTCGTCCCTCGGGGCCAACCAGCTCGTTCTCGTGTGGGCGTCGTGCTTACTGGCCGAGCCAGCCGGTGGTGCTGATGGCGAAGTTGCCGATGTACCAGGCTTGGCCGGGGCGGGGGTCGGCGGCCCGCCCTTCGTTGCCCATCCCGATGTCGCGGATGAGTTGCAGGTCTGGCACCGCGAAGCTGTTGCCGGCGGCGTACCAGCTCGCCAATGTGGCCCGCCCCGAGTTGGGCGCATCGACCTGATAGAAGTTCGAGGCGTCGTAGAGCAGCTCGCCCGTGTTGGCGTAAACTCGGGGCCAGAAGCGGATACGGGTCGGCGAGACATATTCGAGCTGCCACTCGTAGCGGTACCACGTGCCGTTCCGCAGGTGGACGATCGGCGGATTGAAGGCATCGGTCCCGACGGCCGTCTGGAGGCGCCAGATATTGAACGGATATGCCCCAGGCAGGCGCACGTCGAGTTCAAAGCCCTGGGCCGTCGCTCGCCGATTGAACCAGATGAGCTGGATGTTCCCGACGAACCGATACGAAAAATTGAGGAACGAGATGATCTGCGACGTTTCGTCGTTCCGGAAATACATCCGCCCCCAATGGGTCGTGCTGGGCGGGACGACCTGGGTCTTCTGCACCGCACCGCAGGCCAGATTCCCGATTTCCTGCACCCGCAGGATGTTGGCCGAGCGCGTCCAGCCGAGCGGGGCGCCCGGGATCACCGAGAGCACATCCGAGCGGCTGCAGCCGTAGTAGTCGTTGAAGGCGCCACCATCGGTGACC
>JANPKW010000049.1:0-12700 GCA_031426255.1 Gemmatimonadaceae bacterium
CCCGTAGGAATGAAATCGATTCGTACGCGCGACTCGGATCCCATCTTCATGATCGAACCCTTGCCGCAGTTCTTCTCGATCTGCGCAATCGCCAGGTTCAACGCCTTTTTCTTGTCATCTCCCATTACCGATACCGCCATCTCTTCCGTCCTCTCGTTGTCGTTGAAACACCGTGGCACTTCAGGCTCGACCAGCGTTTCCGGGCCGCTCAAACTGCAAAAAAACACGGCGAATACGCTACCCGAATAAAATACGAAGGGTGTGCGAAAATCTCAATACTCATCTCACGCAAAATGCATCCGCGACGTGAACCACTTCCGGTTGCCCCATCCCGTAAACGATCCCAACTACATCGAATCTGAAGCTGTCCCCGCCCTCGCGGTGGCGTGACATCCAATCGCGCGCAGCATGAGCCATTTCCCGCTGCTTTCTCCAGTGGACCGCCCCCAGGGGGCCGCCATATGCGGTTGAGACCCGCGTCTTCACCTCGACGAATGCGACGAGCCGCCCCTCCCCTCCAACCCGCTCCATCACGAGATCGATATCGCGGTGCCCGCTGCGGAACCGGCGGTCGATCACCCGCCACCCCCGCGCTACCAGGTAATCCTCTGCAATCCTCTCCCCTTTTTCGCCAAGAACCTGTCGTGCCGTGGACATTGGCGGAAGGTAGGGGTGAGGCCGTGGGGAGGCCGTCGTCGAAACTGCTGACGTGTCACCCAATCCTTTCAATCTGTCGCTCGGCAAGCTGTCGATCCGTTCTTTCTGACTCGTGCCCGTCGACTGCGTGGACTGAGGCCTGAAGCCTATGCCGTTCTTCAGTATTTGATCTTGACTGTGACCTGGGGACTGTCGACTCGGGACTGATCAGTCCTCGGTCCCCAGGCGTCCGTCACGAGTCAGAAACGAATACTGAAAAAAAGCATAGGCTTCAGGCCTCACTCCACGCAGTCGACGGCCACGAGTCGGAAACAGAGAATCGACAGCTTGAATCAAGTGCGCGGACCGCAGATTCTATCGAGATCGTCGAGGCCGGCAAGCACGTCGCGGGGGCGCGAGCCATCCGGCGGACCAAGAATCCCCGCCGTCTGCAACTGATCTATGATCCTCGCCGCTCGGCCATATCCGACCTTGAGCCGACGCTGAAGCAGCGAGGTCGAACCCTGCTGATGCTGGATGACAACCTCGGCCGCCTCGCGGAAAAGTTTGTCGCGATCGGCATCCCCCTCGTCCTCGCCTTCTCCACCACCGAGTGCCGATTCAGCTTCGCGCTTCCTTATCGTCTCGAGAATGTCCGCCTCGATCGTCTCCTCGAGGAAGAAGCCCTTCGCCTCAGCCTCGGCACGCCTGCGGCTCTTCTTGTCCTCATACCATTTCGTAAGACGCTCGGTATCCTCGCTCGAAATGAAAGCCCCCTGAAGCCGCGACGGCTCGGACTTTCCCGGCGGAACGAACAGCATATCGCCGTTACCCAGCAACGCTTCCGCGCCCATCGTGTCGAGAATCGTGCGACTGTCGATCTGCGACGCGACGCGGAACGCGATCCTGCTCGCAAAGTTCGCCTTGATCAAACCGGTGAGAACATTCACGCTCGGCCGCTGTGTCGCGAGAATGATGTGAATGCCAATCGCGCGCGCCTTCTGCGCCAGCATGGCGAGCGGCGTCTCCACCTCGGCCTGCACCGTCATCATGAGATCTGCGAGCTCATCGATGATGAGAACGATGTACGGGAGTATGCCACCTGTGTACTCAGTGTTCTCGAACGCGACATCAGGACGCTTCGGAACCTTGAGTGATGCGCCTTCGTGGACCTTTCTATTGAAGTCCTGGATGTTGCGGGCGCCATTCGCGGCGAGAAGCTCATACCGCTCCTGCATCTCGAGCACCGCCCACTTGAGCACCGATGCCGCGTCGCGATTGTCGGTGACGACCTTGTGCCTGAGATGCGGCAGCACGTTGTAAACCGACAGCTCGACCATCTTCGGGTCGACCATCAGGAAGCGCAGCGTCTTTGGCGTGTGCCGGTAGATGAGACTCGTGATGAGGGTATTCACGCAAACCGATTTTCCCGAGCCCGTCGCGCCCGCGATCAGGAGGTGCGGCATCTTTGCAAGATCGGCGATCACCGCCTTACCCTCGAGGTCCTTTCCCAAGGCGATGGGCAACGCGTGCTTTCTTGAATCACGATATTCCGCCGATTCCAGCATCTCGCGGAACGCGACCATCTCCGATACCGGGTTTGGCACTTCGACACCAACCGCGCCCTTCCCAGGGATTGGCGCAACTATACGAATGCTCTGCGCGCGCATTGCGAGCGCGAGGTCATTCGCGAGAGTAGCGAACTGACGCACCTTTACCCCGGGCGCGGGCTCGATCTCGAATTGTGTTACGACTGGCCCGGTCGTTCTCCCAACAAGCTCTCCGTCGACACGAAATGTGCGCAGCGCTTCCATGAGTTTGACGCCCATTGCGTCGAGCTCGCGTCTGCCGAGGTCGGCGTTGCGCGGCGGTGGCGGGGTGAGCAGGTCCGGTGTTGGCAGCTCCTCGTCGATTGGTGCATTCGAAAGCGCCGTCGAATCGATCGCCGCCGCGATGCGCTCATCCTGTTCGGTTGCTCCCCCTGATCGAGATTTCTTTTCGCGCTTTTTTCGGTCGCGCGTCGCAAGCTCTTCGATCGGCTCTGCGCCGTTCATCAAACCGATATCAAGTGCCGGCATTTCCTCCGGCGGCGGCTCAACAAGAGGACGCCGACGCGAAGCCCTCGGCGCCTCTGCCTCTGCTTCCTCCGTGTCGGTGACCTCGTCAGTACCAGCTCCGCGCCCTCGTCCGAGTACAGCTCGGACCGGGTTCCAGCTCAACGTCGCAGCCATCAGCGCGCTCAGCGAAAGCAGAACGATGATCCACGCGCCGGCCTTGCCTGCGAACTGAAGCAGATAGAAACCTGCGAGCCCGCCCCAGAGACCAGACAACGCAGTCGCCTCGCGCAACCCGCCCTCAGCAAGCCCCAACGCAACTGGCAATAGCGCCACGAGCCCAAGCAGGAAAACCATCCACGAGCGGTCCGTCCGCTCAGCGAGTCTCCCGAAGAGCCGCAGCGCGTGCGCGGCGAGTGCGACTGGAATCAGCGCCGCTGCGGGCCAGCCAAGCACGTGCGCGAGCGGATATGCGAGAAGGTCGCCGGCCCACCCAAAACTCTGAGTTACATCTCCGCCGCGTAGCAGCGCGACTCCCTGCATTGCCAGCGCGCCGCCAAGGAACAGCGCAAAAAGAATGAGTACGATTCCCATCAGCTCGCGCCTGAGCGCTGAGCTTCCGGGCTCACGCTCAGCGTTCCCGATCAGGTCCGAGGCGGGTGATCTGCTTGTCCTGGTAGATGGGGACAACAGGGTGCGAATCCACCGCAGCACAGGCGAGGAGGTCGTCCCCGAACCCTGCTTCGGCGAGCGCTTGTCCGTGGGACGAGTCTTCAAAGATTTTCGCGATGTTGTCGCCATACTTCCCGTCGATGAGCGCGCAGGCAAGTCCCGCGTCGTTGGTAGTCAGCGACGCATTCTGCTCTGTGAGGGCGCGAACGTATCTGCCTGCGCACGCCGCATCCTCGAGACTAAAATGTCCCTCCTCGCCCGCGCATACAATCAGAATATCTGCCTCGCGCGAAGCTGCCCTCAACATTGCGGTAACCGCAGTGTGGTTCACATACGATGCTACGACGATATCGCGGGCACCCTGAAGCCCGGTCAGCGCCCGTGTCCCATTAGTCGTGCTGATGAAGATCGTCCGGCCTGCCACCTTCTCGGCGCTGAACTCGAGAGGTGAGTTTCCCATGTCAAACCCTTCAATCGCGACGTTCCTGCGCTCGCCCGCAAGCAGAACTTCGCTGCGATCGAGCTGTTTCGATCGTGTGATTGCTTCATCCGGTGACTCGAATGGCACGACGACCCGCGCACCATTGTCGAGCGCGACCGCAATCGTTGTCGACGCCCGCAAAACATCGATCACCGCGACAATTTTTCCCTGAACGTCACCCGGCGCCGTGCGCGGCGACATGTAGACATCGACCTTCATTTACGTGGGATCACGCATGAGATCGGTTTCGCGCTCGAGGAATTTCGTGTCGACGTCGCCCGCCTGGAAACGCGGATTCGCCATTACGCGGGCAAGAAAGGGAATGGTCGTCGTCACGCCCTCGATGACAAACGACTCGAGCGACATCTGCATGCGCCGGAGCGCTTCAGGCCTGTCGCGGCCCTGGCAGATGAGCTTCGCGATCAGCGAGTCGTAGAACGGTGGGACCACGTATCCCGTGTACACGTGCGTATCGAGCCGGACTCCGGGCCCTCCGGGCGGATGAAAGACATCGAGCCTGCCCGGTGACGGCTGAAAATTGCGCGCAGGATCCTCTGCGTTTACCCGGCACTCGATGACGTGACCCCGAAACGGCGGAGCTTCGAGAACAGAGAGTTTCTCGCCCGCAGCGACGCGAATCTGCTCCTTTACCAGGTCGATACCGGTCAGCATCTCGGTTACCGGATGCTCGACCTGGATGCGCGTGTTCATCTCCATGAAATAGAACTGCCCATCCTCGAGCAGCATCTCGATTGTGCCGGCGCCGACGTAGTCGATTGCCTTCGCGCCTCTAACTGCCGCATCGCCCATGGCCTCGCGAAGCTCTGGCGTCAGCGCCGGGCTCGGGCTCTCTTCGATGAGTTTCTGGTGACGCCGCTGCACTGAACAATCGCGTTCACCCAGATGAATGACGTTCCCATGGCGATCGCCCATGATCTGGAACTCGATGTGCCTCGGTCGTGAGAGATATTTTTCAATGTAGACTTCGCCGTTCCCGAACGCCGAGAGCGCCTCGGAGCGCGCGAGCTGAAACGCCCTGATGAAATCGTCAGGCTCCGTAGCAACGCGCATTCCCTTTCCACCGCCCCCTGCGGCGGCCTTGATGATCACCGGGAATCCGATTTCCTGCGCGAACCTGAGTGCTTCTTCAGGATCCTCGACGCCACCCGGTGTCCCCGGAATAATCGGAACTCCGACTTTGCTCATCGCGTTTCGAGCAGCCGCTTTGTCGCCCATGACACGGATCTGTTCCGCGGTCGGCCCGATGAACGCGATGTTGCTCGCGGCGCACGTCTCAGCGAATTCCGCATTTTCCGCGAGGAATCCGTAACCCGGGTGAATCGCGTCAGCCCCGGCGATTTCAGCAGCTGCGATGATGCGCGGAATTTTCAGATATGAGTCGCGTGCAGGAGCGGGGCCGATGCATACATCGTCATCGGCAAACCTCACGTGCAGTGACTCGCGGTCCGCCTCCGAGTAAACGGCGACGGTCTGCACGCCGAGCTCGCGGCAAGCGCGAATCACGCGAAGAGCAATTTCGCCCCGGTTGGCGATGAGAATCTTCTTAAACACGGAGTACGCGGAGCGGATTCAGAGTGCGCAGATGGCTTGACTGGTGATGGGGATTCGGTACTTAACTGCCGCGGTAGTTGACTCTATGCGGTTACTTCCTGCTGAATATTGTCCCACGTCGTATCGCTCGCTCCCGCAACACCCTGAATCCGCAACGCGAACTCACTGGGCCGAGTGGCGTAGTAGAGCGCGTTCTCGTATGAGATTACGCCTTTTTTGTACCAGTTCATCAGCGACTGGTCAAAACTCTGCATTCCGTACTGGATCGTTCCTTCTGCGATCAGCTCCGGGATGTTCAGGGACTTCGACATGTCGCGAATGTTGTCGCGGACCGCGGCGGTATTGATCAGGATCTCAGCCGCAGGAACCCGCCCGGGTTTATCCGATCGGGGAACCAGTCGCAGCGAGACGACCGCCTCCAGCGAACTCGCGAGGAGGAAACGCACCTCTGCCTGCTGGTGCGGCGGGTAGAACGACAGGATACGATTGATAGTCTGCGTTGCATCCGTCGTGTGCAGCGTCGAGAAAACGAGGTGGCCGGTATCGGCCGCCTTGAGGGCTGTGTCGAGCGTATCGAGATCTCGAATTTCACCAACGAGCAGAATATCCGGATCCTGACGGAGAACGCGACGGAGCGCCTGGGCGAAGCTGGCAGTATCCGTTCCGACTTCGCGCTGGTTGATGTGCGCCTTGTTATCGCGGTGCAGGAACTCGATCGGATCTTCGATCGTGATGATGTTCGCGTTCCTGTTCTGGTTGATGTACTGAATCATCGCGGCCAGCGCCGTTGACTTTCCGGATCCCGTCACACCGGTCACCAGGACGAGGCCACGCGGCTTCATCGAGATCTCCTCGAGGACCGCTGGAAGATTCAATTCCGCGATCGTGTGCGCCTGGAAAGGCACGATACGAAAGGCGTATGCGATCGTGCCGCGCTGCTGGTATGCGTTGACCCGGAACCTGCCGATACCCGGCACACCCAGCGCAAAATCCGCCTCCTTTGCCTCGGCAAATTCCTTCTGCCGCTTCGGTGGCATGATCTGGTCGGCGAGAGTCTTCATGTCGTCGGACCGCATCGGCGCCATCGGAAGATTTTTGAGCTCACCGTTGACGCGTAGCGTTGGGGAGCAACCGACCTTCAGGTGAAGGTCGGACGCATTCTGCTCGAGCATCTGACGAAGGACACTGCGGTAGTCGAATGCTGCCCCGATTGCTGGAAGCGGCTCGACAGGTGTGTTAGCCATTTGGATCTACCCGGAAGAGCACCTGTCCGTACTCGACAGGGTGCGCGTTCTGGGCAAGAATCTCCTTTACGACACCATCGAATTCAGACTCGATCTCGTTCATGATCTTCATCGCTTCGATGATGCAGAGAATCTGCCCCTTGGAAATCCGATCCCCGACGCTCAGGTACTGTTTTGCGCCGGGCTCGGGTGAGGAGTAGTACGTCCCCACCATCGGCGACTTGACCTCGAGGAAGTTCGTTCGCGCAGGCTCTGCTTTCGCCGGAGCCTCAGCCGGAGCAGCCGCAACTGGTGCGGCAGCCGGCGGCGCCATCTGCGGCGCAGCGATCTGCACAGGCCCGCGTGGCGAGTTCTTCGATACGCGGATCCTGAGTCCCTTGTCGGACGTTATCTCGATGGTGTTGACGGACGAAGCGTCGATCATCTCGAGGAGTTTCTTGACATAGCGCAAGTCGATCATGTGAGCGCCTCGCGCCGTGATACTGATGTATGTGTCATGCGACCTCGATTAACTCTCGGGAAAAGTTCGTAAGAATCTGCGGACCATTCTCAGAGAGGTGGACGTCGTCCTCTATACGGACGCCTCCCCACCCCGGTCGGTAAATGCCTGGCTCAATTGTGACCACGGCACCGGAGACAAGGGGCGTCTCCGCGGTGCGTGCGAGCCGGGGCGATTCGTGCACCTCCAGTCCCAGCCCGTGTCCCAGGCTGTGACCAAACGCCTCGCCGTGCCCGCAGCGCTCAATGTAGCTCCGAGCGAGCGCATCGGCAGCCATTCCTGTCATGCCCGCCCGGACGGAGTGCGAGGCAATGTGGTTCGCTTCCTTCACCACATGATAGAGCTCGCGCTGCTCAGTGGTCGGATTTCCGACGATAAACGTGCGGGTCACATCAGAGCAATACCCCTGATGTTGCGCACCAAAATCGAGCAGGAGGAACTCCCCTCGCTCGACCACGCGCTTCGACGCACGAGCATGGGGCAACGCCGACCTCGGCCCTGACGCGACGATGGGGGGGAATGGCGCTTCCTCGCTACCGGCATCGCGCAGGGCCTTCTCCAGAAGTCCAGCTATCTGGAGCTCACTGAGTCCGGCGGCGATTTGCGGGAGCGTTGCAGCCAGGGCATCGGTCGCAATGCGTCCGGCTTCCGCGATGAGTGCGACCTCATGTTGATCCTTCGATTCGCGGAGAGCCTCGACGAGGTTCAGCTGCGGTCGCCATTGCCAGCGCGAGCCCTCATTCAAAAGACGCTGAAAATCGCGGTGGTAGACGTGCGCCGACTCGAATCCCACAACCTCGATAGCGGGCAGCCGTTGAAGAATGTTCCAGAGGCCCGACCAGAGGCTGACGGGCTCGATGCGCACGGTGGCAAAATCACCAACATCCCCGATCACCTGAGTCTCGTACCTGAAATCCGTGACGAGGTGGATCTCCGCCGGCGTCACCACAACCAGCGCGCTCGACCCGGAGAATCCAGTCAGATAGCGAATATTCGGCAGGCTCGTGACGACGAGCGCATCGATATGCTCCGACGCGACCCGCTTGGCGAGCGCCTTGAGCCTGACGCTCCTTTGATCAGTCATTCGGCGAGAGTCGGCGGACGAGCCCTCTGAGCGCCAGCTCGTAACTGTCCGCCCCGAAGCCGCAGACAACCGCAACAGCAGACTCGGCCAGCACCGAATGGCGTCGAGCCTGCTCCCGTGCGTAAATGTTCGTGAGGTGAACCTCGACGAATGCCAGCGGGATTCCAGCAAGCGCATCCCGGATCGCAAGGCTTGAATGCGCGTAAGCCCCTGCATTTACGAGCGCGCCGTCGCACTTCCCACGAAGCCCGTGGATCAAATCGATGATTTCCCCCTCGCCGTTGTGCTGGGAACACGAGACCTCGACGCCGAGCTCCGAAGCCACTTCGCTCAATCTCGCTTCGATGTCCGCGAGTGTGGCCGTTCCGTAAAGCTCCGGCTCTCGTGTGCCGAGAAGGTTCAGGTTGGGTCCATTAATAACGGCGATTCTCACGAATCGGCCAGGCCGTCCAGCCACTCCCGGAAGCGGCGGAGGTCCTCCTCGGACTCCTGAGCCTGCTGCGATGCGTCAGGCACCGCCGGGCTCGGCACCGGCGGCGAAGTGCGAAGCGATGCGGGCACGGGATTGTGTGTCGCGCCACTCAACGCTCCGCTGAGAGCGAAGGCGGCTCGCGTATCCTCTTCGCTGGCGGGTGGATCGTCCGGGAACAAGCTGTCGAAGGCTTCCGTGGCGAGCGGCAGATCATCGGGCGGAAGCACGGCAGACGCCTCGGGTATCGCAGCCCTTGCCGTGAACGATTCACCGGCGTTGCGATCTGGAGCGCGCATTGCGCCGAGGGTGGCGAAAAATTCTCTGATGGTCGGCGACTTTGGCGTGTAGTGGGGCAGGTCTTCAGCGGCCGGCAGCTCCGGCCAATAGGCGACTACCTCGGATTGCTCGCCGACCGAATTTTCATCTCCCTCGACGACGGGCTTAGCGTCCTCGGCGCCCTCTACAAGCGCGGCCCCGGCATCAATGCCCGCTTCATCTATGCTCGTCTGAACCTCACCAAGCGCGACTGGGAGATCCACGAAACGCGCGTCGCTGACGGGCTCCGGGGGCGGCATGACCGCGTCCGCCTCGGATACGCTCGCCTCCTCCGCCGGCGGCATAGCCACCGGCTCTGATCTCACCTCATTTAAATCAATCGCACTTGATTCTGTTTCGAGGTGACTGTCCTCAACAGCTTGTTCTGCAAGGGTTTCCGACTCCGGTGTTGTAGTTGATTCTATGTCCTGAGGCGAGTCTGGCTCCTCCGCTGGGACGACTGGATCCTCGAGCGAAAGCTCGCTGAAATCGGCGAGTGACGGGTCCCACCGGTCCTCATCGATGTTGAGACGTTCCCCGAACCCGGCCTCGGCCCCAGCGCTCTCCCCCAGCGCCATTTCCGTGAAGTGAACACCTTCGGACGTCGGAGGTGTATCGCCGACAAGGCCAAGATCCTCTGCCGTCGGCTGATAGATCACATCGTCGGATCGCTCAGAAAAGGAGAAAGGCTCCTCGACCGCGGGGTCAGCCGAAAGCTCCTCGATCCGGTCGCGCAGGTCACTGTCGTCGGGATGCTGAATTGCCAGCTGGCGATAGATATCGAGGGCCGAATCGGGGTACCCCTGGCTGGCGTAAAGCTCCGCCATCGTCCGGGTGACGAACGGAGACTTTTCGGCCTGCGGAGTGGTTCGCCACGCGACATCGGGTGCGCTCGGGCCACTCTCGATCGCAGCAGGGGTGTCGGCAGCTTCGGATTCAGGCTCGACTGGTTCCTCGAAGCCGTCGCCCTGGTCGTCGGCCGGCGTGGCAGCAATTACACCTTCTTCCGCTTCGATTTCCGCCGCTTCAAGCACTGCGGGCTCTTCACCAGCGGGCTCTGCTGCTTCTAGAGGCGTGGATTCGCTGGGCTCAACGGCGTCGGCTTCGGCCGCAACCGGTTGATCTGGCTCGCCCGTCAGTGGCTCCGTCAATTCAGCGATGTAAGCTGCGACCTCTGAATCCAGCGGGTCGATATCCAGTGCCTTGCCATACCAGTGCCGCGCCTCGGCCGATTCGCCCTTGACGCGCGCGATGTCACCTAGGCTGCGCAGAACGATTGCGTTGTCCGGGTCGAGCGAGAGGGCTTTCTCGAAAACCGACCTGGCTTCCTCGGGGCGCTTGGCGTCGTACAGTGCCTGACCGTATACGACGTGCCCGCTCATGTGGCCGGGCTGCTGCGCGAGATGCGCTCGACAGATGGCTATGGCTTGCTCGGGATCCCCCGCTTTCCGGTATTCATTAGCGAGAGGCGCGAAATAACGTCGCGGATTCTCGTGGAATTTTTGCCGTAGCTCGTCGATCCGGGGGGACCCTTGCATCCATGAACCTCTATATGATGTGCTGTCGCAGCCGACATCGAGACAGAACGGCTGAAGATACTGCGAATCCAGGACTAACAGCAATCGACGATCGACGACTTATTGAGGATTCAGGACAACGCTCGCGGCCAACGCCTCATCCTCAATCCTCGATAAGTCGTAGATCGTCGATTGCCGTTAGTCCTGGATTCGCAAAGTCCTCGCCCCGCTATCCTCCCATCCGCTTGCTTTTACGCGTGCGTTTCCCGTAGGTTGTGAGGCTGTATCCCCACAATTCAAGCGCAATTTTTTTCCTTCGGCCCCGTTAGGAGTCAGGCTCGTGCTGCAACAAATGCGGAGCTCCGCAAAGTGGATCTGGTTTTTGCTCATCATCTTCTTCGCCGGCGGATTTCTGCTTGCGGAGACGTCGGGTCTCCTCGGAGTAGGTCCAATTTCACCGTCGACGGAAGTCGCTACGGTGAACGGCGAGGACATTCTTGCCACAACGTGGTATAACACTACCGCCACCCTCGAGCAGCAGGCCACGCAGCAGAGCGGTCGCGGTGTCAGCCTGGACGAGCGCCGCCGGCTTTCTGACGAAGCGTTCGAGCAGCTCGTAAGCGACGTCCTCCTCCGACAGGAATATCGTCGCCGGGGAATACGCGTCACCGACGAGGAGATTGCTGAGGCCGCGCGATTTGCGCCGCCGCCGCAGCTGGCTCAGAGCCCTGATCTCCAGACAGACGGCCGCTTCGACATGGCGAAGTATCAGCGTTTCCTCGCCAGCCCCGTCGCGAGGCAGCAGGGCCTCCTCCTTCAGCTCGAGGCGTACTACCGCGACCAGATTCCTCGCGAGAAGCTCTTCGAACAGATCACGAGCGATGTCTATGTGAGCGACGAGCGTCTGTGGAGTATCTGGCAGGACACACGCGATACGACTCAGATGACTTACGTGAAGTTCACGCCGAACATGATCCCCGACAGCGCCGTCACCGTCGAGGAATCAGCGATTCGCGAGTACTACAACAAGAACAAGGAAGACTTCGAGCGCCCGTCACGAGCAGTCGTCTCAGTTGTAATGATTCCTCGTGCCATCACTGCGGCTGACAGCAACGCGCTACGGAACAGGATGGTCGCGATACGCGAGCGGATCGTCGGCGGCGAGCGTTTTGAAGATGTCGCGCGAGCTGAATCGTCGGACTCGGTCTCAGCACGCGATGGTGGTTCGCTCGGACGCGGGGCGCGTGGGCGCTTTGTCCCGGAGTTCGAGAATGCAGCGTTCGCGCTCGGAGTAGGCGAAGTCTCGCAGCCCGTGCTCACGTCATTCGGATACCATCTGATCAAAGTCGACGAGAAGAAAGGCGACACACTTTCACTCCGTCACATTCTCCTGCCGATGCAGCAGAGTGATTCCGCTGCGACTGCTACTGACCGCCGTGCTGACGAGCTCGCCCGCATCGCCGGCTCCAGCGAGAACCCGCGTGCACTTGACTCCGCCGCGAAAGTACTCGGCCTGACAATCAAGCGTGCCAGCGTGCTGGATACGGACGCGCTGACGATCGACGGAAAGTTTGTGCCGAGTGTTGGACCCTGGGCGTTTCAGGGGACGCAGGTCGGTGAGACGAGCGAGCTATTCGACGCGGAAGACGGCTACTACCTCGGCAGGCTTGATTCCCTGACGAAGGGTGGGGTTCCTTCATTGAAGGACGCAACGCCTGAAGTTCGCGCTGTGCTCGCTATTCAGAAGAAGCTCGACAAGCTGATGCCTCGTGCGGAGCAGTTGGCAGCCGCAGCGGCGCGTACGACGCTCGAGCAGGCCGCGGCGACCGCCGGCATGCAGGTGGTTCAGAGCCAGCCGTTCACGCGTGTTGGTGGTGCTGAAGGAATTGGCCGATTGAACCAGGCGATTGGCGCGGCATTCTCGCTGCCGATTGGCGCGGTGAGCAAACCCATTCGCATCTACGACGCAATTTTCGTCGAGCGCGTTGACCAGCGTGTTCTGCAGGATCGCGCAGAATGGGAGAAGGTGAAAGCCTCCCAGCGTGCGCAGGTGACTCAGCAGCTCAAGCAGCAGCGTGTACGCGAGTTCATGGTAAACCTTCGTGAGTCTGCGACAGTGAAGGACAAGCGAAAGGAAGTGGAATCCGCGAACCG
>JANPKW010000050.1:0-89908 GCA_031426255.1 Gemmatimonadaceae bacterium
TCGCCGCGCGATCCGGCGACCGTGCGGTGGCGGAAAGGTACGAGCGAATGCTCGCTGAGCCGTCGGGGCCGTTCCGTTTCGGTCGAAAGCTTCAGCTTCGAGCACGAATTGCCGCGAGCCTCGGCGACACGGCAAGAGCCACTACACTTCTCACTGCTGCGTATGCCGATGGTCTCGAGTTCGACATACTGACGCACGCCGACGGGGATCTCACATCCGTACGCCCAGATTCGCTTTACCGCGCTTTTGCCGGGGCGGTGAAGTCGAGGTAATGTGCTGCTTCCTCGCGACTGCCACGCAATCGGGCGGCTTGTTGCATCTTTCAGAGCCGGTCGCTGTGACCGTCGCCACAATACCTGAGAGGTCAAATGTCCGTTGCAAAAATCACCGAGATCCAGTCGTCGTCCACCGTGAGCTTTGAAGACGCCATCAAGAGTGGCATCGCGCGCGCTGACAAGACGTTGAAGAATGTCAGCGGAGCATGGATCAAGAGCCAGCAGGTCGTAATCACCAGTGGCCAGGTCTCGGAGTACCGCGTTCTGATGAAGGTGACTTTCGTACTCAACGACTGAGTAAACTCCCTCTCCGCCGCCATCGTCAGTACGATGGCGGCGACGCGTTGCGACACGAAGCTGGCGCCGCCCGGCGGTTCGCGTTACCGTCCGGAGCCACCACCGGGAGCGTTTCTCTGATGCACAGGCGCACACTTCTCGCAATCTCGCTATTCTCCGCAGTGGTCGCTGGCTGTGCGACTCCGTCTGAACCCGTGGCGCCCGGGACCCAGGACTCGCCCAGGTTCGCAATTCCCGCGGGACCATATGCGCCGGGTCAGTCCTACTTTGGCCGCAATAACTACATCGAGTACGTTGCCGGCAACGCGCCCGTAATCTTCACTGCTCCGCACGGCGGATCGTTGACGCCATCGGAGATCCCTGACCGCACATCATCCATCTGCGGCGGCGCGGCGACAACAACGACGGACCTGAACACGGATGACCTCGTCCGTTCGATGCAGCAGAAATACTTCGCACGGTTCGGGAAGTATCCGCACATCGTTATCGTCCACCTCGCACGGCTAAAGCTCGACGCGAATCGAACGAATCCCGAGGCCGCCTGCGGCGATGCAGAGGCAAACATTGCGCTCGACGAATGGCACGACTTCATCAACGCAGCGAAAACATCGGCACTGGCTTCGTCGCCGAGTGCCTGGTACATGGACATGCACGGCCATGGTCACTCCATCCAGCGCCTCGAGCTTGGATACCTTCTGTCGAGCTCGCAAATCAATCTGACCGACGCTTCACTCGACGCAAATTCAGCATATCAGGATACCGCGAGCTTCAGGACGCTGTCTGAATTCGCACCCGTCTCCCTCTCCGCGCTCCTGCGCGGCACCACCAGCCTCGGCACCCTTTACGCCAACAATGGATTCCGCTCGATCCCTAGCTCCGCCGATCCCCGGCCAAACGGTGACACCTACTTTTCAGGTGGAGACAACACAAGGCGCCACTCCTGCGGTGCAGAGGCGAGTCTGTTTGGCGGAGTAACCGGAGGGAACGTCTGCGGCGTACAGATCGAGGCGAATTTCACTGGCGTTCGGGACAACGCGACAAACCGGGATCGCTTCGGCGAGGTGACGGCGATTGTTCTCGAGCAGTATCTCGCCACCCATTGGGGGCTGCAGCTCGGAGGAACACCTCCGACCGCGATCAGTCTCACCGCACGCGGCTACAAAGTGAAAGGATCGGCGCGTACGGATCTCACATGGGCCGGCGCGACAACTACCAGTGTCGATCTGTTCCGGAACTCGGTGAAGATCACGACGCCCAACGACGGTGCGCACACTGACGTTATCGGGAAAGTGAGTGGTACATTCATTTATCGACTCTGCAACGCCGGGACAACGACCTGCTCGCCGAATGCGAGTGTCACTTTCTGAATAGCCCAACCAAGGCTCCGTTGACCGCTCCCCACACCGCACTCGGTGACCGCTATACCATAGAGTACGAGATCGGCCGCGGCGGTATGGCAACAGTCTATCGCGCACGCGACCCTCGGCACGGTAGAAGCGTCGCCGTCAAAGTTCTGAATCTCGAGGTCGCAGCTGCACTCGGTACCGAGAGGTTTCTTCAGGAAATCAAGACCGTCGCCGGACTTACCCACCCGCACATCGTCCCGGTTCACGACTCGGGTGAATCTGATGGTTCGCTGTACTACGTTATGCCGCACATCGACGGGGAAACGCTCCGTGGACGAATGACTCGCGAGCGTATGCCGGTAAGCGAAGCCGCGAGGATTACACGTCAGCTCGCCGGTGCGCTGGATTTCGCCCACAGGAACGGCGTGGTACATCGAGACATAAAGCCAGAGAACGTAATCCTGCTCGACGGCGAGCCGCTGATACTCGATTTCGGAATCGCGAAGGCGATCAGTGCTGCCGGTGGTGAAAGTCTTACCCAGACAGGAATCGCGATTGGCACGCCCGCGTATCTCAGCCCTGAACAGGCGAGCGGCGAGTCCAATCTCGACGGGCGAAGCGACCAGTACAGCCTCGCATGCGTGACATACGAGATGTTGTCGGGAGCTCCACCGTTTGTGGCTAACACCGCGCAGGGTGTCATTGCAAAACGTTTCAGTGAGAAGCCGGCACCACTTCCCTCGAGCGCAAATGCACCTGCGGGAGTTTCTGATGTGCTTCTCAGGGCGCTATCGCTCGACCCCGCAGACCGGTACGGAACCGTCACCGAATTCGCGATGGCACTGGGCAACGCTATACCGGCGACGACAGCTGCTGACACTGGCCGCCGCTCGATCGCAGTCCTGCCTTTCACGAACATGAGCACGGACGCGGAGAACGAGTTCTTCACAGATGGTATCACCGAAGAGATCATCAACGCGCTGACGAAAGTCCGCGCGCTCGACGTTGCGTCGCGTACCTCCGCCTTCGCGTTCAAGGGCAACAAGGAGGACATCGGTGCAATCGGGCACAAGTTAAAGGTGCATACCGTCCTCGAAGGAAGCGTGCGAAAGGCGGGTAGCCGCCTGCGCATCTCGACACAGCTCATCGACGTCGCGACGAGCTTCCAATTGTGGTCGGAACGCTACGACCGTGAGATGGCAGATGTCTTCGCGATTCAGGACGAGATCGCAACGAGCATCGTGAATGCACTCAAGGTCGTCCTGACCGAGCAGGAAGAAGCAGCGATCAAAAAGGTTCCTACACAAAGCGTACGCGCGTACGAGTATTATCTGCGCGGGCGCCAGCTATTTCATCAGCAACGCCCCGAAGCGATGGAGGCGGCCGAAGAGCTTTATCGACGTGCGATTGCGCTCGACCCCGACTACGCGATGGCCTTCGCCGGCCTCGCGGATTGCTCCTGCTTCAAGTTCTTCGAGCACGCCGGCGGCGAAGAGGCACTCGAACAGGCGGAGTCCGCAAGCCGGCGCGCACTGAAACTTGATCCTGATCTCGCGGAAGCGCATGCCTCGCGCGGATTGACCCTAACCTATCAGGGCAAGTTCGACGAGGCATCGGAGGAGTTCGAGCGCGCCATCGAGTTGGACTCGACATCATTCGAAGCGCCGTACTACTACGCGAGATCGCTTCAGGCGCGGGGCAATATCGAAAAGGCAGTCATCTATTACGAACGTTCCGCCGAGCTTCGCCTCGATGATTACCAGGCTCTTATGTTTGCCGCCGCTTGTTATCGCAGCTTGGGTCGCGAAGCCGAAGCGAAAGTGAGTGCGGAGAAGGGCATCGCGGCAGCGGAGCGCGCGCTTGCACTTAACTCGGGCGAATCACGAGCGCTTTCGCTCGGTGCGAGCGAGTTGTTCCAGCTTGGAGATACAGCGCGGGCAGAAGAGTGGGCGCGGCGCGCGGTCCAGCTGGCTCCGACGAATCCGTTGATGCTGTACAACATCGGCTGTCTGCATGCGATCATGGGAAATCGCGGGCTCGCCCTCGATCATCTCGAGCGTGCAATGGAGCTCGGCATGCGTAATCGGGACTGGCTGATGACGGACCCGGATCTCGAATCGATCCGTGATGATCCGCGATTCGGGGCATTGCTCACCCAGCATCCGCCGGCAGGCCGCTAGGGCCCGATCAAAACGTGGTGGTGCCGCCAGCAGAGAACGTCGTACAGCCTCTGAGCAGCAGATTCAGCACGATGGTAAGGACGATCGAGAGAATGATACTGGTAAGACAGTTGAATTTGACACGCACCCGCGCCTCCCCATGTCCAAGAGTGAGATGGGGAGAAGGGCACGACGCATACCACATCAGGGATCGTCAGCAGACTCGCGCCGCGTTGTAGGAATGCACGAACCCATTTGGAATCGCTGCGCCGTTAACCATGAGTGTATTTCCATTTCCTGGTGCGTTTGCGTACCACGCATTTGCCCACGGCAGGTCAGCGCCGAGCGTAAGGGAGAAGACCGAGTTTGCGAGTGAAGGGTTGTTCGCGATACCGAGCCCTGTTTGACTGTTGCTGAGAGCAACCAGGAGGTTGTTCTGACAGCTCCCGGTGATGACGTTGCCGCTCGTGGCGACTTCGATGTCCCCCTTCCGGCGCGTCAGGTCAGCAGGGTTAATGAACGCGCCCTCGATGATTATGCCGAAGGTGTTTCCAATGAGACTGTTCCCTGTAAACGAGATCTTACTCGTCCCGGCGACTGTCCAGGCATCGACACCGATCGCGCCAACGCGCAGCCCTACTCCCACAGGCCGGCGCGAGTGACCACGGACTTCGTTGTTCGAGACAACCGCGGTGACCAGCGAGGTAGCTGGAAGTATGAACGGCTCAACCATCGCCGGTACTGGTATCGAGACGGCCGGCAGAATCAGCACACCGGGTATGCCGCCACCGATCACTGTGTTCTCGCGTACTACATAGTCTCCCGGACCTGCAAGGCAGATATCGCAGGAGCTGCCGATGCCGGAGAGATGATTCTGCTCCACGCGCGCGCGTGATGCCTGAAGATCAATTGAGCTGTTGAATCCACCCTCGAACCTGTTTCCGCGGATTATCACATCGGCCACGCGCATGGTCAGGATCCCCTGACCGCCGGTACTATCAGGATTCGCCTGGCCAGACTGAAAGGCAAATCCCTCGATGACAGCGCCATTCCCCTTCGACCCATCCGGGTGACCGTTGACGATAATGATCCGCTCGGCGACCGCGGTTCGAGACGACGTCCCAAGCAGGCGGAGACCCGGGCTCGGCGCGAAGGTCGTCACGTCTGCAGTGCTACCGATTCCAGTTGCGCGACCGGAGGAATTGATGCCCATCCGCAGTGCCCCTTGAATCGTGATGTCGGGTACGTCGATGACAAGTGGAAAAAGCTCGAACAGGGGATCTGCAGATGCAGCCGTGCTCCCCCGTAGAGTTCCTGGAGCAACCGAGATGGTGATGCGGCAGGCGGCAGAGGTGATCTCGTTTCTTTCAAGTCGGCCCGACCGCGCAACAGCGAGAGCATCAGTGACCCGCCTGAAGTGAATGCTGTCTCCACCGGTGCTGAGTCTGTCTACTACAAGTTGGGCAACGTAGTCGCCATGACTTTTATGATCGCTCAGGTCCGTCAGCCGGACATCAGTAAGCTCCGCGCCGAAAAGCTCCCTGTGACATACGGAAACACGGAGTCCGGTGTCATTGATGCTTTCCGAGCTACAGGCCCCGGAGGCGCCCGCTAGCATGAGGACAAGACACTTCACGAGTTGTTTGTTTGCAGGGCTGCTGGAAACACGGGGATTCGCAAGGACCACATGACGCTCCGATTGAATATTCGAAGCGAAGCTGTATCCCGATCATCAGTTACTCGCGATTCTGCCGTGGGACAGGCGTGATATGCCGCAAACTGCCCGTTTTTACTCTCTGGAATCTGAGGTCGGCGCGCAGAGCGTCCGCGAGCCAGCCGTTACCCGAGCGTGATGTGGTATGCGCCTTGGTCAATTTCAGGGTGCGACCCTATTGTGCGATCGCTGTCAAAAACCGACACTGTGTACATGGGAAAACCCGTCGGAGCTGCGGACCCGGCTGCCCCAATGGTCACACTGCGCATGCTTGGTGGTGTAAGCCTGATGGACGCGGATGGCAATGAGATCGATGTACTTCTCCGGCAACCGAAGCATATGGCGCTGCTTGCCTACCTTGCGATGCCGAAACCCGGTACCTGGCATCGGCGCGATGCGATAGTCGCCGCCTTCTGGCCCGACCTCGATCAGAGCCGGGCACGAACGGCGCTCCGCAGCGCTCTCCACAAGCTGCGCAAGAATCTGCCGGTCAATGTGGTACGGAGCCGCGGTGACGATGAGGTGTGCATCGATCCGGTGCTGGTCTCAACCGATGTCGCAGCGTTGGAGGACAACGTCTCCGCCAACCGTCTGGCGGACGCGCTGGCTTGTTATGCCGGGGAGCTTCTGCCTTCAATTCACATTCCGGAGGCTGATGACTTCGAGAAGTGGCTGACCGTTCAGCGCAGCCGTGTCAGAAGCCAGGCGCTGATGGCAGCGCGGCTCCTTACCGAAAGCCGGGCGGACGCGGGCGATGTTCGCGGCGCGATAGACGCCGCGAGGCGTGCATCAGAAATCGACTCTGATGATGAGACAGCGGTGCAACGATTGATTGCACTGTTGGACCGCGCAGGCGATCGCTCGCAGGCGTTTGCAGTGTATGAACAATTCAGGCATCACGTTGCAGATGCATTCGGTGTCCGACCGTCGGCGGAAACTGTTGCCATTGTTGATGCAGTCCGCACGCGGAGGGATGCCTCGGCCGACATTTCGTCATCTCTTGCGCACGCTGAAGCAAGTCCCGCTGAGGCCACCAATGCAGGTCCGTTCTTAAACCCGCACCTGGTAGACCCGGTATCGGGAAAATCCAAAAGTGCGCGGGCTCGTCTGGTTGGAGTCGGGGCGGCCGTGCTGATAGTGCTGGCGATTGCTGCACTCGCGCCGTCATTGGGATCTCGATCACCGCAGGGGCCCGCACCCGCTGCAGTCAAAAATTTGTCGACAGCGGGGCGGCGTCTCGTCGTTCTGCCGATGCAGTTGGAAACGGGCAGCGGAGCTGATGCATATATCGCCGCCGGCCTGGCCGAGGGGATTGGTCGGAGGCTGGAAGGAATGGGCGGTCTCAGTGTTCTTTCCGGCGCGCGATCGGACTGGCCTGAATCCGCACGCCGGAATCTCAGCACTCTGAGTCGAACCCTCGGCTCAAAATTATTCCTGAGAACGAAACTGACGCGTTCCGGCGACGAATACGAAGTGCACGCATCGTTGTTCGATCTGGACGAAAGAGGGGAACGCAGGGTCGCATCGCGGCGTTTCGGCATGGACATGATTCTCAATGCGGAAAGTGAAATAGCAGCGGCGGTAGCGGGTGAGTTGTTCCGCTCTCAGATCCCATCGGTGCCACGAGGTCGTGCAGAGGGGATTGACCCAAAATCCTACAGCCTGATGCTCGAGGGTTGGCATCACCTCATGACCGGCCGCAGGACCGAGTTGGCGCGAGGGCTATTTCAGGAGGCAACCGCGCTCGACCCGAAAAATTCGCGTGCGTGGTCCGGCCTCAGCTCCGCGTGGGCCATAGATGCATCGAGCGAGCGAATTCCATTCGACGAAGCATACGACCGGGCATCAGCTGCTGCCGATCACGCGCTTGCGCTGGACAGTATGGATGGGACCGCCCTCGCCAATCTCGGCCTCCTGCGCGCGCTCCGTCAACGAAGCGTATCGACCGGCGCTCAACTGATTCAGAAGGCAATCACTTACGATCCGGGTAACCCCGAGATCTATGTCATTCAGAGTCATCTATATAGAAGCGCATGGGATTGGGCAAAGGCACGTGACGCCATTCGTGTCGCGCGGAGACTTGACCCTCTCAATCCCTATCATGTCGACAGGGAAGCGACGATCGAGCTATGCGCTGGTCAGGCGGCTTCAGCATTACGCGTGCTGGAAAGTGAGCTCGCCACAAATCCATCAAACCGGGTGGCCACCGAAGGAAAGGTCAGGGCCCTTGTGCGTCTCGAGCGGTATGATGAGGCAATCGTACTCTGGAAAGCACTGGCAGCTTCCGCCGGTGACACGAGTATCGCGAAAGCGTTGGAGCAGTCACGTGGGAAGCAGGGCTACTGGAGCGCCAGGTGGTTTCAGGGCAGGAAGAGATTGAACGAGCTGAAGCAGTCGGGGGCTGGACGGGAGACCACTCCAGCCCAGCTCCTGCGAGCTCAGTTTGAAGCCGGTGAGATTGAAGCAGGCTACAGAACGCTCGACGTTCTCATCAGGGAGAAGAGCGTCAGGCTGTACCGGCTTCCGTGCCTCCCCGCGATGGATTTTGTGCGTGGCTCACCGCGATTCGACGCCGTGCTGAAGAAATTTGGCGCAATGCCGGCGGGTTGAAGCCAGGAAGTACCTCGACGCCACGATCACGCTACGGTTGCGCTACAGGTAGCTGACGCCATACGCGCACGTTTCGGCTCGACCTTATCGGCGAGTTGAAAATGAACGGAGCGAATCGATCGTTGGCCGGCGGTGCTGCGCTGATCCTTAGCGTTATGCTTGCTTGCAGTGAACAGCCAACGTCTCCGGGCGGGCTGATGCCAGTTTGCCACCGATCGGGCGCTTCGGGGATTGTCATGGAGATGGACACTGCGGAGCTCAGCACTCACAGGAGCCACGGTGATTATCCCGTCAACCTCATCGTCAACAAGTCGACGAGCGTGACCGGGGACTCCATCCATTTCAAGCGGATCGGCGATGCGGTTGCAATCGCACGCTCGGTGCGGGTGACACGCAATGAAGCCGAAGCTGCCGCGTGCCGCATCACGATCAATGTCGGGCCCGGTCTGTTCGCTGGAAGCGTTGCCGAATCGTCAGACCCGGCGATGGAACGGTTCCCCATCGTGATCGATGTTCCGGACATCAGCCTGCGTGGCTCCTTTCGCATGACAGCCGACGCGGGTGGTCGCGCGACGGGACTTGGAGAAGGGACTGATTCGACAATTCTTGCAGCATCACCAGGCCTCCTCACCGTATTCACGGGGGGAATTGCACAAAACAACCGCGCGCAACCGATAATCGTCGTCAACGCTCACCCTGAAGGATCGAAAGGGAATGGCGTGTTAGTGGAGGGCTTCACATTTCGCTCGGGAAACTCGGCTGCTGACGCAACGGTCGGCGGCCACGCGATTTTCTCAATGCGCGCGACCGGCCTCACGGTTCGCGGAAACAGGTTCGAGGGCGGCTTCAGCGAAGTGCTCGACCTGCGAGTCGGAAGTGGCAAGGTCGAGCGAAACTATCTCACGGGACGTGGAGGAAGCTGCGCAATCTGTCTCTCCGGTCCGGGAGAATATGAGGCCCGCGACAACCGGATCATGGGGCCGGGCGGAATTCCGGGGATTTTCGTCAACTCGACCAACCTCATTCCCGTACCGCCGGAGGTGGAACCGAACGTACTTCCGGCGTCGGCTACAGTTACCGCAACTCTTACAAACAATGAAGTTCGCAGCCACCAGGCAACTCCCGTGGGAGTAGGAATCCGCATAGGTCCGATCGGGCCAGGTTCTCCCAACGTTGCCGGTGTTGCGCGTGTGACCGTCGAGGGGAACAGCCTCCTGAACAACCGGTTCGGAATAATTGCGGAAGCCGCGTTTCCAATCGCGAACACAACGTTGCGTGGGGACATCGACCTCACACTGAAGAACAACACGATCACGGGGAGTTGTCAGACTGACATTTTCGTGTCGTTCAGCCGGCACACGACCGGGCTCGGAATTCAGAACGCCCCGTATCTGCGTAACTCCAGCTTCAATCTGTCACTTGGTACGGGCGTGAACTGGGCTGACGTCTGGTATGCGCATCCCGCGGGAATGGGAAACACCCTCACCGTCGATGGGCAGGTGATCGCGAATGGTTCTCAGATACGGTATGACGCTGCGAAGGTGTGTACCGGAGGATAGCGAGGCGTTCGGTGACTCATTGCGCGATCAACGTGTATGGAAAGCCTGCCGGGAGGTCTGCTACGACAATCGCATAATACCCATCAGCCGGTACATCAAATCCCAGTGTAATATGGGCCGACGGATATTCATTGTTCGTCACCTGCTTGAGAGAAATGCCCGCGGCATTCGTGAGCTTGAGTGTCGGCTCCAGGTACACGTCATTGAATGCAAGGTCAACCGTGATGTTTGCACCTCTCTGCAGGTAGATACGGTAAGAGTCGGATGAGTAGCCGAATGGCTCCATCGGGCAACTTCGAATCGCAGTTATCACGAGGATATCCCGGGCGATAACGGGCACGTCGCACCCCTGGACCGCCCCCTTCGTCAACCGGAATTCATAGTTGCCGGTGACGACACTGGAAATCGATGTAACCGAGACGCGGTATTTCCCTCTGGGAAGAAAGGCTTCGATCCGTGAGTCCTTCGTAGCGATGTTGCGGATGTCGCTGCGCGCCATACGGACTCCTGCTGAGTCGAAAACTTCGAGATACGAATCGAACACATCCGTAGAGACGGCAAAGCGATACAGGCCGTCCTCAGGCAACGTTGTCGAGTAGGTGTCGAAGGGCCTCCCGCTGCTTGTGGTGCAGCTCGGAAAGGCCAGTTCAGTGCGAACCACTGTGTCAAACGCGACGGTCCGGCCGTTGGCGCATAATGGGTCAACCGGATCCACTGCGACCGCGGTAAAAATCATCGGCCTGAAGATCCGAGGGTATGTAGCGGACACTTCCTGACGGCCGATTGCACCCAGCGTCCAACTCTGGACGGCGGCAATGCCGTGTATGTCGCTCACTACACTGGCTCCGGTGAGGGTACCACCCCCGCTGACCACCGCGAAGTTCACAGGCACGCCGGCAACGCGATTCCCGTAGACATCCGCGACAATCACAGAAGGCGGATTCGGCACCGTACGTCCGGGTAGCCCAACTTCGTCATCGCCCATCGCCTTCTGAACCGCGAGGAAAGTGCTCGGTACGGTTAGCGCCCTGAAAACCACTGAAGTGAGCGATCCACTCGATGCAACGAGCCTGTTTTCGCCGGGCACCGTGCCCATTCTCCAGCCAGGCATTGCAGCGATACCTGCTTCGTTGGTTGTGACCACACCGCTGGCGGGGTGGCTGCTCTGGTAAATCAGGCCACCACCCGCCACCACGGTGAAAGTGACAGCAATTCCCCTGACTGGCTCGCCGATGGAATTCTGGGCGATGACCGCGGGCGCCTGGATCGGACCGGCGCCGACTTCCATCCCGGTAAGAGCAGTTGGTGTGATCGCAACCAGTATCGTCGCAGGATTTGCTTCCTCTACCCTCGGTGGCGGTTCAACAGGCATTGGCGTTTCGGTGCACGCGAACATCACCACCAGAACGACTGCCATACCGGACCGCGGATGAATTCGAAATGTCATTAGTAAGCTCAAATGAGATATGGGGACTAATCTGAGCAGCAGCCGTCTGCAGGCCGTCAGATCAGCGTGGTCTAAATGTGATTTAGCCGACCTTGGTGACAGCGCTGCGATTCGGGGTATTGTGTCGGAGCGTTGCGCGGCCGACACTACTGCAATGTCGATTGTCCGCCCGAGCGCGAGCGGGATCCTGCTGGTGGCGCTGACTGTGATCGCCACGCTGGCGAGCACAGACGCTTTGCCGGCCCAGGGACTTACCGGAGGTGTGGTCCATGTCACCGTGCAGAGCAGGCGCGGTGATCCTGTGAACGCGACTGTAACGTTATACGACTATCGCACCGGTGCCTCGGTCAACACCAATGCCCAAACCGGAGAGCGTTCGTTCGACAACCTCGTTGTGGGATTCTACCGCATCGAGGCGCGGGCGATTGGAATGTTGCCAGCGCTGCTGGACAGTGTCGAATTGCACATCGGTGAGCGGGTGCGGGTTCGACTGATGCTCGATAGCATCGCTACGCACGGACTCGACGCGGTAATCGTGAGTGCCTCGACGCTTCGCAACGCTGGCGCTGGAGGTCCAGCCACATTTATCTCGCGCGCCTTGCTGCAAGGGCTCCCGCTCCTTGACCGAAATTTTGCCGGCCTGTTTGGCTTATCATCGCACGCTTCAGGACCCGGTTCCCTCTGGGTAAGTGGACAGCACTCGAGGTTCAACTCGATTCAGATTGATGGCGTCACCACGAACGACCCGTTCGGCGTGAACGTCAGCGCAGGCTCGGGAGCTGGCGGGCGGTCGATCGCGATCGAATCACTTGATGAGATAAGAGTTCTTGTCGCACCATTCGATGTGCGTCACGGAGGATTTTCAGGCGGGCTGATAAACGCCGTGTCACGCTCGGGATCGAACCTCTTCCGCGGGGCCGGCTTCACGTCCTACTCGACGGCTGCGCTCGTGGGGCCTGATACTGCTCGCGCTGGCGTCCCTGCCTTTGACCAGCTTCAGTATGGTATGAGCGTCGGAGGCCCGATCGTAAAAAACCGCCTTCACTATTTTGGCGTCGCCGAAGCGCAGACTCGGACCACTACATTCGAGGGCCCGTCCGTGGAGGAGCCCACAACCGGCGTGAGTGCTGCAACCGCCGCTCGCGCTGCAGAAATTTTCCGCGACCGTTACGGGTTTGACGCTGGCGAGGCAAGGCCGCCCGATCTTGCGCAGCCAAACCTGAATCTGTTCCTGAAGCTCTCATGGCTGGCATCGTCGAGACACACAGTCGAGCTGGTGCAGTCGCTCGCGAGTGCCCGGGTGGATGCACTGAACCGGGTAAGCAGGAATCTCAACAACGTCGACGGGTGGCAGCTGTCGAACAGCGGATCTGTCGCGCGGTCAAGAACCCTGAATGCCCGGCTCAAGATCAACAGCACGATCCGCGGATTCTCCAACGAGGCAATCGTTAGTATGTCGAAGATTGCAATCGCTTCTGATTCCCGGAATAAAGTTCCCCTGTTCACCGTTGGCGCGGACCTTCCGAACATCTATATAGCTGGTGGATCGACCAAGTCGGCGCAGGGAACCCGAACAACCCAGCGGATGCTCGAGCTTACGGATAACCTCTCGTGGAGTATTTGGTCGCACCGCCTGACTGTCGGAACGCAGAACATGCTGGTGCACGTCGACGACAATTTCTTTCTCGGGTCGTGGGGCGTATGGAGCTTCGCAAACGTTGACGCACTCGATCGCGGTCAGCCGTCATTGTATGAAGTCGCACTGCCCGGCCCGTCAGGTGGTCCGATCGCTGACTACGGAGCGGCCATGCTGGCAGCGTATGCGCAGGACGAATGGCGACTGCACGAGCGCGCGACTGTTACCGCTGGTATCAGAGTTGATGCGCCGGTGTTTGACGCGCCGCGCACCAACCCCTCCCTCAAATCCAACGAGCGCCTCGGCAACATCGATACAGGGGATTTCCCGTCGGGGAACGCAGTCCTGTCCCCACGCATTGGCTTCGCTGTGGAGCTGGGGAGGGAACGCCGGTCTACAGTGCGCGGCGGCGTTGGGGTATTTGCAGGACGCCCACCGCTTGCCTGGTTGACCGGAGCATACTCTGGCACAGGTCAGGAACAGACAACGCTGGTGTGCCGAGTGAACGATGGAGTTCCTGCTCCCACTACGGACATCGCGAACCTTCCATCACGCTGTCTCAGGAGCACAGCGTCACTGAGCGTGCCAAGTGTGAATGTTTTCGATCCGGCGTTCCGGTTTCAGCGGGCAGTCAAGTATGCCATCGGGATCGATCGTGACCTTGGGAGTTCAGCCACACTGTCAGTCGATGTGGTGCACACCAGATCGCGAGACAACATCTACGTGGAGGATGTAAACCTCATGGAGCGTGGGGTGAATTCCGAGGGGCGCATGATGTACGGGTCAGTTCGAAACGATGGCATTGTGAAACCCTTTCGGGTGGACAGTACTGCCTTCGGTCCGATCTACCGGTATGACAACGTCTCCGGAGATCGCTCGACGTCTGTGGCCGCATCACTCGAAAAAAAATGGGGGACCGGAGGCTTTGCGAAGTTCGGATATGATTGGTCCAGGACCCTCGATATCATGAGCATGACGGGGTTCATCAGCTCGGTAATCTTCAGAACCAACCCTGTCGACGGAACGCTCGCTAGAAGGACGCTGCGAACGTCCGCGCGCGATATGCCTCACAACCTTGTCGCGACTGTAATCTCCCCGCGGGCTTACGGAGTCAATATTGGAGCAACGTTGCGCGCTCGCTCTGGAACGCCGTATGCGTTCACCGCGAGCGGCGACCCCAACGCCGATGGAACGACGCGAAACGACCTGATGTATGTGCCGCGTGACGCGGCGGACATCTCGCTGTCAAATCCGGCGACCTACCAGGCGCTCGACAAATTTATCAAGAGTCAGGATTGCCTTGGCCGGCAGCGTGGACGGATCATGCAGCGCAACTCATGTCGCAATCCTGCGGTTGTAACTCTGGACGGGCGACTATCCAAGCTGAGGCCGGACAAGAGCGGAAAAGTGCTCGAGGTCTACGCCGATCTGTTCAACATCCCAAACATGCTTTACCGGCGGTGGGGGTTCGTGCGCGAAACGACGAATCGTGAGGACATTCAGCTTCTGCCAGTGGGAGGATGGGACTCGATTAACGATCGTCCGCTCTACTCGGTGCCTGTGCTCAAAGGCGAACCGGTATTTCCACCCATTGGGCGCGTCGTTCCAGATGCATCGCGCTGGCGGATACAGATTGGCGCGCGGTACGACTTCTGATCAGCGCGTGCGAAGTGCCCCAATTCGCCTCAACGCCGCTCGGTAACGCGGCGTTCCGCGATACTCATCGACTGATGCATTGCACGACAGACGATAGAGTGGGGGCGTAACGGAAGGGTCGATTCTCTGGAGCTGATCAAACCCTCGAGCGGAGTCGCCAGCCGCGAGGTGAGCCAGCGTGATACTCAGCGGACTGGGGCGATCGGGTCGAGACAATAAGGTCGCGAGTCGCTTGCGACCCTCGTTGTGTGAGACTCTCCAATATCCTTCGCGGCCCTTTGCCGTTTCAAGAGACTGCGCCAGCGTCGTATTGCCGGAGGAGAGGGCTGCCACGCGCCACGTCTCAATCGCTTCATCATACCGTCCAAGCAATGCGAGCGAGCGGGCCATGCCTGTACGAGCGTCTGTACTCGACGGATTCAGAGTAAGCTCCGATCGATAGAGCTCGAGTGCAGCTTCCGGGCGGTCCGCGCAGAGCTCACCGCTTATCCAGTGGTTCAGATAAAATGGCGACAATGGATCGAGCTGATGGGCTACGCGGGCGGAATGTCGCGCTTCATCGTAGAGATGTGCACTTCGCTCAATGAGACTCCTTATCATGAACACTTCGGGGTTCGACGGTTCGGCTGCAACGGCTTTTTTGATCAGTGGTATTGCTCGCCGTATATCGCGGTCGAGGTAGGCGCGCATGATTGCCAGGTTGGCCAGCGCTGTTCCCTGAAGGCTGTCGATGGCCAGCGCGCGATCGGCTGCCGCCGTAGCGCGCACGGTGCCTTCTTCATAGGGAACCGCGCCAATGACCACGAGTGAAGCCCATACCGAGCTCAATCCCGACCAGGCGCGCGCGTTCAGCGGGTCGCGGTCGATAGCCTTGGAAAAAAGCGCCGCAGCAATGTGGCGCTGCGCAATATTTCCGCCCGCAGGTCGCAGAAATAACTGGTGCCACCCCTCGAGTGTCAGACGATAGGATTCGGCATCGACGACTGCGCCCGCTGTGCGTGGCCGCGTGGGGATTGGAACCCTGAAGACTGCTCCGGCAACGTCTGCCGCGAGTCTCTCTTCCGCACCCTTGATCCCCTGAGTCGTGAACCGGTGTGTCGCTAAGGTTCGTTGCTCGGAAGTCGCCAGATCGTGAACGGAGGCGCGCACTTCGAGTGAATCACCGTCCTTTCTTATGCTGCTTCGCAGAAACAGGCCGGCCCCGAACTCACGGCGAAGTGATTCGATGCCGCGTTGGCTCGAGTCGTTCCAGTCAGAACGTGCTATTGATCGAATCGTCACACCGCCGGTTCCGCCAAGTCGCTGCGCGATTCCGTCTGCAATGCCGGTAGCGATGTACGCGAGGTCGGGATCGCCGGTCGCATTCACCATGGGAAGAACGACAAGGGCTCCGGGGGCCGCTGTTGCGGTTGCTGCACGTCGTGGACTGAGGACGGCCCAGAGAAGGAGCGCCGCAAAAGCAGGCAGAGCGAGTAGTAGCCAGCGCCGTCGTGCAGGCGCAGACATCGCTGCAGCCGGCGGCAATGTTTCTGGATTGCGACCGGAAATGGCTGTGTCAGGTTGGAGCACCGGCGTGTCGAACGTTGGCTGGCGCTTTTCCTCCGGGGCCGCTTCCCGGCGTGTTCGAACTTTGTCGAGCAGCGCGACGGTCTCAGCCGAAGGGCGGACACCGAAAGCGTCCGCCATGTGATTCCGGAATTTTTCGTAGACTGCAAAAGCCTGCGCGCGGTCACCAGCGCGGTCGAGCAAGGCAATCCAGCGGCGAGCTGCGGCTTCGTCATCGGGGTCGAGCTCGGCCGCCCGCCGCGCAGCACCAATTGCACCGGTGATGTCACCGACTCGCTCGAGTCGATCAGCGAGCTTTGACGCCGATTGTCGAGCGAGCGCATTCGCGCGCTTTCGTTCTGAGCCGAGCCATTTTTCGAACTCCGATCCCTCAGAGATGTAAAGCCCGGGAAGCAGCTCACCCCTGTATCGCGCCAGCGCGTCGCTATCGCGCCCGCCCTCGAGATCATCGCGCATCGCCGCGAGGTCGGTGATGATCATCGCGGGATTCAAGCTGATCTCATCCTGGCCGCGGGAACGAATCATCCCTTCGGGCAGGTGCCCGCGCAAAGTATAGAGCGCACTACGCAACGCCGAGCGCGCCCGTGTCTGCTCGTGATCACCCCAGAGGACTCCGAGAATCGAGTCCCTGCGATGCCATGTGCCCGGTTCAGGAAGTGCGAGATACACGAGAAGCGCGACATGTTTCGGCTGCCGGAGCAGCGCGTCAATTTCGCGCCCGTCGCTATCGGTAAGACCGATTCCTCCAAGCATCCGGAGGGAGTGCATGCCCCAACCTATGACCGTTTCCGGAAAGTGGCAAAGCAGTGGGGAGGATGGCGAGGTCAATTGACCGTGATGTTGTACATTGCCCCGCCGTCACCGTAGTTCGAAACTTCGATGCGATAATATCCGGTGATGGTGGGGGTGAAAGTCAGCGTGTGGCGATAGCTGGAGGGTGTGGAGCCAAGTGCGACGATAGCCCCGGCGGGATTCCACAGGCTCAGACCATGGTCGGAGTAGGAGAGATCATCGAGATGCACCGAGACCGGGACGCCGGAACGCAGGTAAACTTTAAACCGATCGGCTTGTTCCCAGTCCGAGATTTTGCAATCGCTGAAAGTCGTCAGCTGTTCAGACACGATGCCGCGCATGACGAACGCTTCCTCGCAGCCGTCGACCATTTCGTCGGTTCTGCGAAATGAGACCACATACGCACCAGTCACCCGGGGGCCCGTAGAGCTGATAATCAACGTGTAAGTCTGCGGTACGAGGAGGACCTTGATACCGGAATTCGATTGTTGGCGATTGTCGTTTTCCGCGATAGGATCTGCGCCGACCAACTCGAGCCAGGTGTCGAAATCAGTCGAGGTCAAATTGAAATCATAAGCGCCACGCTGGCCGATCACGATACGCACTCTTTCGTAGTAGCGGCCGTCCGAAGCGGCGCAACTTTGACTCGTGAGCTGAGCCTGCACCGTAGTGTTTTCCAGGAGGACATTGTCGTTCGCGCATGGCAGGATCGGTGCGATCACTGTGGCGGCGAAGGACACGGGAGTGAGGTTCGGCACCTGAGCCGCAAGAACCTGCGATCCACGAGGCCCGAGCCGCCAGGCGCCCGACGATGCTACTCCTGATGAGTCGGTTCTCGCGTTTGGATTCTCGAGCGAGCCGCCGCCCGTGAGAATTGCAAAGGCGACGACTACGCCAGCAATGGGATTGTCATATCGGTCCGCGACCCTTACGCGAGGGTTGACCGCTACAAACCCGCCTGCCTGTGCAACTTGAGCATCGCCCGTGAGCATGGCGATGGAAGCGGGGGAGCCCACCACGGTCGACATCTGAAACTTCACAGGCCTCAACGATCCGCTGGAGGCAGTCACTTCGTTGATGCCCGGAATTGTTCCGAGGGCCCATGTCCCGAGGACAGCGATTCCGCTCGGGTTTGTCGTCACGCTCTGACCCGAGATAAATGAGGATCCGCGCGTTACAGCAAAGGTCACAGTAACGCCCCCCAACGGATTGCCGTTTGCGTCCTTGACCAGCACCCGTGGAAAACCCGGGAGCACTGTGCCAACCACTTCAACCCCGGAAGTATCCGATGCTGCCTCCATCGACTCCGGATCGATTACCCCCGTTGGCCCGCTTGCGTCGCGGCACGAGACGGCCAGAAAGAGAATGGCGCAAAAGGGATAGACGCGGCCTACGAGGCGCATCCGGGCAGCACGCTGTCTTTGCGCTGCCGCGACGGGAAGGATCATGAACAGGCTCCGAATCGATTACCTGTCCACTATAAGTGTGTCCCGTGAGCCTGCCGTTAGCGCGGCGTGGTTCGTCTTACATGGGCCGCCTTGACCCCGCTCAATGTGTGGCCGCGTTGATCTGACAGGGTTGCGGATTCGCGACTCACTACAATCGACGATCGACGATTAATTGAGGAGTGAGAACCAAGGCGGGTACTCCCGAGCAATAATCTGATAGCGAAGGAGGCGAACCAGCGCCAAAGTGCCGGGACACTCTCTTTGGAGCTGGTTTTGTCAAAGCTTTTGCTGTCTATCGTTCTGTTGATCTTCACGCGCTCGGTTGCCGTTGCGCAGGCCCCGGCACCCACGCCTCCATCGGCAACCCAGCGCGCTGCAAATGCTGCGTGGAATAGTCGAGACTGGCCGCGCGCTGCGGAGACGTACGGCGCGCTCGTGAGGGAGGACACTACCCTCGCGCAACCTTTCATGCGCCTCGCGGTGGCGCTGACTGAGCTCGGTCGCTACGCGGAAGCGAGACAGAATCTGGCAATCGCCGCGGGAAAAGGCAGTCCACCGCCGCAGGTCGCCTATCGAAGAGCACTGAATATGATGGAAGCATGCCGGCTGGAGGTGCCGCCGGGGGCCGTGTCGCCTTCCGCGTAACGTTCACTCCACAGGGTCCGGACGGGATGAGGCAGTTTGGCGAACGTCTCCAGGGAGACGGCACGTGGATTACTGCGTATGACCTGATCTACTAGAGGGTGAAGGCTCCGTAGCCGTTCGGGCTGGCCGCCCGCGCGCCGCGAGGTATACTCCTGACGATGGAATATCTCTTGGCCCGCGCCGGCCGGCGCATGTCATTGTTGTCCACCGTTACCGTCACCTTCATTGCAGCGGGTTGCGCGCGCTCTGCACCGGCTGCCCAACCTCAGCAGTCGATTGCACCTTCGGCGTCGATCGCGGTGCCCGATCTGGGGTTCGACATTCTCGTAGCGGCTGCCGATTCCGTGCTTCCCAAGCTTGGGCCACCCGACGAGAAGTTCTACGTCGATGACTCAACGACAGCAAAGGTGTTCGATCACATCGGCGCGAACAGTCGCTATACAATCATCTCTCGCGAGCAGGTCGTGTCTTGCGATGGATCGACGCCGGTCCGAGGCAAACGCGCCACAATGCGCGTCTATGGCCTCTTCGGGGACTCGGCGTCTGTTGCGTGGTCGTCAACGTGCTCGCTCGCACGGACGGGAGAATCTGAACCCCGGGTGTCGGGCGCCGGAGGCACCTACGAGCTGATCCGAGCGGGCGACAGCTGGGTCGTTACAGCCGCAGGTTTGAACTTCGAATATGAGTAACACGACGAGCCAGTTGATCGATCGCGATGGAGGCACAAGGTGAAAGCCAGATTTGCAGCTTCGGTGATCCTCTTATTCGGCACGGCGTGTATCAACGTCTTCGACCTGGTCGGGGACGTTAAACTTCCCGTCGCCGAGATCGAGGTGCCGGCAACTGTGTCGCCACGAGGACGGCTTACCGTGCGACTCACGGTCGTCACCGGCGGCTGCCGGGATTTCAATCGAATCAAGTCGAGTCGCAGTGGCAGTGTGTTGATACTTGAAGCGTGGGGCACTGACCGCTCGGGAAACAACGACGTGTGCACCGCAGACATTCAATACGAGACTCACGAGTACTCCACGACCGGACCGTTTACAGATCCGCTCGTCGTGAGTGCGGTTCAGCCGGACGGCTCATCCATCTCGAAGACGATTCGCGTTGAGTGAGTTGAAGTTCATAAGGAGCGCAGAACACTGGCGAACTCTGGTGCGTGTGCTAGTTTACTAGCACTTACCGGAGATTAGGATGCCAGACGAGCAAGCGACGGGTCTGAGCCGCCGAGAGCGCCAGATCATGGATTTTCTGTATGAGCATGAGCGTGCGTCGGTGGCCGAGGTGATGGGTGGGATTGCGGATCCACCGAGTTATTCGGCGGTGCGCGCAATGCTGAGAACACTCGAGCAAAAAGGGCGGATAACCCACGTCGAGGACGGTCGCGCATTCGTATACCAGCCAACGATCAAGAAGGACGCGGCCCGGCGGGGAGCGCTGTCTCACCTTCTGAAGACGTTCTTTGACGGGTCGACGGAGCAGGCAGTTGCTGCATTGATAGATCTCAAGGGAGACCGACTGAGCGAGGATGAGCTCGACAGAGTTTCCCGGTTGATTAAAAAGGCGAAGAAGGAGGGAAGATGAGCGCGGCGTTTGCGATCCTGATCGACACCGCGCTGAAAGGCCTGATTTTCATTGCAGCGGCGGCCATCGCGTCATATGCGCTACGAAATAGATCTGCCGCTGCGAGGCACGCGGTCTGGACAGCGGCTGTCATCGGGCATCTCGCTCTTCCTGTTGCATCGCTGATCGTACCCCAATGGCGTCTTCCCTTGTTGCCGACACCCACGTGGTTGAACGTCGAGACCCCATCTAGCCCCGCCGCCGCTGGAATCACATCGACGTCGAGTGAGACGACGGTTGCGGCACCTGAGATTATCGAACCCGAAAGTGCACCCGCCGTTTTACAATCCCCGGTCGCACAACCTGAGCGGGGCAAGTGGCCAGCCAGCAGTATCCTTGGAATGCTGTGGCTACTGGGTTCCGCGCTGATTCTGCTTCGACTCGCTATTGGAACATGGCGGGTGGGACGCCTCGCAAAATTCGGAGACAGGGTCGATGACGGGGAATGGCTCTCGCTTACGCAACGTGTCGCGAGCCGCATTGGCATCACGCGTCCGCTGACGCTCCTTCGCGGAGACAGTGTGACGATCCCAGTGACGTGGGGCGTGATTTATCCGGCTGTTCTACTCCCGCCGGAAGCGAATGACTGGCCGGAGGCACGGCGCCGCTTCGTGCTCGTGCATGAAATGGCGCACGTAAAGCGATTCGATGCGCTCACTCAACTGATCGCGCAGATCACTGTCGCAATCCTGTGGTTCAATCCATTCCTGTGGTATGCTGCGCACAGGATGCGCGTCGAGCGCGAGCACGCTTGCGATGATTACGTGATTCGCGACGGAACAGTCCCCTCGCTTTATGCTGGTGAGCTGCTGGAGATGGTTCAATCGATTGGCTCACAGAATCGCGGGAGCGCTGTACCCGCGTTCGCCGCCCTGGCGATGGCGCGGCGATCGGAGTTCGAGGGCCGCATGCTCGCGATCCTCGACTCCAGGCAGGAGCGAAAATCGCTCGATCGGAAGACCGCGCTCGCTGCGAGCGTAGCGCTCGTTCTGTTCGTCCTCCCGCTCGCCGCATTGCGGCCGTTCGAGCCGACGCCAGCCATCCCGGTTGTCGCGCAGATTCCGGTTGCTGTGCCGGCAGCCGCGACCAAAACGAATACCGGACACAATCCGCTAAGCGAGATCGCATGTGACTCGGTGATGAGCATTCCCGTCACCGCGGACAACTCGACCAGGTGGACGCACCTTCATTCACTCACTGACGATTCCGGTAACAACAAGATTCTCGAGTTTCTGTCGTACAGGCCCGGGCGTTGCGCGCAGGCCATCGTAAGCGGACCGGGAACATACGCAAGCGACCAGCTTTCATCCCTGCCGCCCGGTTCGCATGCCTATCTGCGTGAGATCAGCGGTACGCAAAACAGGCTTGTCAGAATTGAAGCTGCTTCTGACGGCGCGATGATCTACACCGCGTCAGTGGGCGGAGAATCAGCAGCATATGACGCAGCAGCGCAACGCTGGGTTGCGCGTTTGCTACCCGAAGCGTTGAAAGAGGCCGCGATCAACGCGCCAGCCCGAGTGACGCTCTGGCTGTCCACCGGCGGTGTCGACGGAGTGCTCAGTGAGATCACCCGGATCAACAACTCTAGCTCGAAGCGGATACACTACCAGGCGCTGATTGAGAGAAAGCAGCTAACACCAAAAGATGCCGAGGCGGTCCGCACGCACGCGCTTCGCAGTCTTTCCGGCTCATCATCGGACCTGAAGGCGGTTCTCGCCACGATGTCAAAGGGAACGAGTAGCGCAAGCCTGATGTCACAGTACGGGGCCGTCAATGATCCGACAATGATCCTGATGGCGCTTCAGGGCGCGAAAGAAATTTCAAGCGATACAGACCGGCTTACCCTTCTATCGACGATCGCACCAAAGGCCCTCGGGAAGAAGAACGCGACGCTGCGTCGGGCCTACTTCGAGGCGACAGCCCAGATGACTTCCGATACTGACCTCAAGGGTGCATTGATCGCGGCCCTCCAGCACGGAAACGGAGAACCAGAAATCACGCTTGCTGTGTTCAAGGCTGTCGGTACTCAGATGACATCGGATACGGACAAGCGGACAACGCTCGCGACAGTAGTCGAACGCAGGCTTCTCAAAACGAGCGGGCTTCGCGAGGCCTTCATGGTCGCCGCACGCACCATCGAGAGCAGTACAGATTTTACGGCATTGATGGAGGCTGCCCTCAAGTAGTCACTGACGGATGCGTGCGATTGCACCGTGATCTGTTAGCAGGAATACATCGCCGTTCGAATAGTCGGCCAGTCTTTGATGTCGGCGAGTACGGCAGCCGACGTTCGCCCGGCCTCGCTGCCGATCAGCCCGAACTGAATGCAAGCCGCCTCCTGAATTCACGGCGGAGCATGTAGAGACTCAGCATCAGCTGCACCCACACGGCGGCGGCGGACAAATACCAGACCCAGTTCAATTGGAAGCCGGCGATTCGCGAGAGCAGTACGGCCGGGATCGCGACGAGCACTATTCGCAGCACCGATGTGAACAGGGAGGGGACAGTATTGCCCATCGCCTGAAACATGCTGGCGGCAACGAAGATCAGTCCCGATGCGACGTAGTTGTAGGAGATGATGCGGAGATACTCCTCGCCTACGGCGACTACCACGGGGTCCTTTGAGAAAATCCGGACCATGGCTTCAGGCGCCACCTGACAGATGATAGTGAAGAGCACCATCACGCCCGTCGACATGAGCGCCGCATCCTGAAACGTCCGCTTCACACGTTCAGCGTTGCGTGCGCCGAAATTCTGACCTGCGACGGGAGCAACGGCAAAACCAAGGGCGACAACGGGCATGAAGCCGGCTTGAATGATTCGGCCACCAATCCCGAACCCTGCCTGTGCCGCCGCACCGAAAGGTCGGGCGATGACGTATACGATCAGGAGATACAACGTCATGATCGCGAACTCGATTCCTGCCGGGAGTCCGATCGCGAGCATTCGGCGCCATGCTGCGAACTGTGGCTGCCAACCCGAGAAGTCGAAGCGGAGGAATTTCTCGCGCGGGATGTACCACCAGCCCATCCATATGACGCCGACGAGAATCGATACCAGTGAAGCCACTGCAGCGCCGGCGACACCGAAGGCTGGACTTGGTCCCCACCCGAAAATCAGGAAGGGGGCGAGGACCATGTTGATCACGATGGTGGCAGTCGACACAACCATCGTAGGCTTGAAGTTGCCGGTGCCGCGCAATGCCGCGCCCATCGAGACCAGGGCAAACTGGAGTGCCATCGCGGGAATGAACCAGAGCAGGTAATCCCCGGCCTGGTCGATCGTGGATGCATCGGCACCCATTGCTCGTACGTACGGCATCCGGACGAGCAATCCGCCGATCAGGAAAACCAGGCCCACTACTATAGAAAGTATCTGGGACTGGTTGAACATCATTCGGGCGTGATCGTTATCCTTGCGCCCTACAGCGTGAGCGATGACGGTCGTGGTTCCAACGCCGAGCATCTGGGTGAGGGCCAGAACGAAGAACGACCAGTTGCCGGCGATGCCGACGGCTGCTACCGAGTCGGTGCCGAGGCGGCCGACCCAGTAGAGATCGATCAGGAAGTACATGGTCTGGAAGACCATCGTGACGAGCATGAAGCTCGTCGTTTTCAGCAGGTGCCTGCTTAGCGAGCCGGTGGTGAGGTCCTGCAACCTGGTTTCCTATGACGAGTAGTGGCGTTCCGTGCGTAAATCTACTCGGTCAGATTTTTCTTCCTTGGAATGTTGTACGTGTGGGCGCTCGTACTCGGGCAGGTTGAACCGACAGAGCTAGTGCATCAACGACACTAGCCCCGACATGGATGCCAACCTTTATGGCGCCACTGCAATGCTGAGCAACGCTGACTTGGACTGAGCGAGCATTCCGAGCTTCGTCGTCGAACCGGTTGCAAGATCGACGGAATAAAGCGTCGACTTACCTGAGGCGGATGTCGCGGCTGCAAGGTAGGCGGTACTCGAAGAAAGGCTGATGTCAAAACCCGCGGCATTGCCAACGTCGAGCCCAAGCGAGCCAACCGTCGCCATTACTCCACCGTTCGGGCCGCCGGTTCCTGCCGGGAATGTGACGAGCGCGTCGGTTGCTGCATCGATCGCGAAGAGCGCAGTCAGGGTCGCAGGATCGTTGTCGTTGTTCGTATAGCCGGTTGCAACGATTGAAGGATCTACGCCGAAGTTTGCGTCACCCATGCCATATGCGAGTACGCCGTCAACGGTTACTGTGCCAAGGTCGACATTGACCCGAAGGTTCTGGTTGCTGGTCGAGTGAATTCGCAGACGATCGGGGACTGGATTGAAGCCAACGCCAATAGCCGATCCTGTGATCGCCGTGCTGAGCATTACTGGTGAAGACGCAGCACCGGTCATCGGATCGATTACATAGAGGCGATTTGCGCTCGTCACGCCGTAAAGCTTGCCAACATCGTTGATGCCGTTTGCATTGAGGTCACTGGGACGGAAGTCGATTCCGATCACCATCTCGCCTGCAGCCAGCCCTGTAATCTCGGTCTCGCCCGAGACCTGATTGGCTTTGCCGGACCCGAAGACCACGAGGCTGTTGTCGCTGGTCAATCCGTAAATAGTCTCAGATGGGCCGCTGATTCTCGCAGCTACCGGACTGCCGGCGCTGGAGAGCAGCGAAGCGTCGGGGGAGAGAGGGTTGTTTTCGGCTGAGCAAGCGGATGCGACCGCTGCGAGGGCGAGAAGAGCTAAAGGCCTGCGAAACATCGGGATACTCCTGGTTTGAGGGCGTTTTCCCCTTCTACGACTCACGCCCCCAAACGGATCTGTGTTTATCGCCGAAACTCGAAATTCACACGATCGGAACGAGGTGAATCCAGTCGAGCCCGTAGCGTCGCCGCTCGTCTAGTGCCATCAGCTTCACAGCCGATGACAGCCCAGGTATCGCGCCAGCGTCGCGCAGCTCACGTCCACGAAATCGCACGTGCGCGACGCTGTGCGTCGAGTCGAAACGCGAAGCGATCTCGCGCACCATGTCGATTCCATACTTCCCATGCACCTCGGCGATCATCTCGCAACCGCGAAGACCCGGGGCTGAGCGTGGGTCGAGGAGGTCGAGCTCCGCTCCCTCGACATCACAGATGATCAGCGCGGGTGTTCGAGTGAGGCGCCGAAGCTCATCACTGCTGCAGCTGCCGCGCACATCGACTCGGGTCTCGACTCCGTTGGTTCGTGCGAGGGCGGTGCAAAGTCGCTGGCCGGATTCCTCTGTCTCGAACGCCGTGATCTCGACTCGTGGAAGTCGAAGCGCAACTCCGACCGCGTAGTAGCCTTCGCCCGCGCCGATGTTGAGCGCACGCCATGGCTGTCTGGCGATCGCCTCTTCTATGAAAGAGTGAAGCTCGAGCTCGTAGGTTCCGATGAGCTTCGGAGCCAACGAGCTTCCCGAGGATGCAGCCTCAGCATACCTCAACCCCTTGAACGGGCCGCCACGCACGACTCCCTCGGTTGCGAGCATCACGGCCGCTTCCATTCGCGCGCGCTTCGCGCGACGAAATCTCCGCCACCATTTGAGGCGAATCAGAAAAGATTCCGGGAATCGAACATCTTGGTCATACCTGCTAGGAGTCCGGTTGTTCAGCGATACGATCTCAGTAATTGGCGCCGTCGTGCGGGTCGAGCGAATTTTATTGCGACAGCGTTCAACCGTCCCACGTGGAGGCAGGTACGCGCAATGGTCTTTGCGAAACCAACTCTGATTCATCGAGCGGCCATCAGTTGCGCGACAGCCTCAGCCCTGCTCTTTGCAGGCTGCGATAGGTCTGAGCGTACGGCGCAACGGGGCACGCCCAAGCAGCGCGTCACACGGACCCGGAACATCCCCAGGCGAAAGAATTCTACAAGGATGGCTACGCCGAATTCTTCTGGCCCGACTTCCCGCGCGATTTCGTGATGATCGAAGCCAAGCCTCTCTGGCTCGAGTATCTCGGGCCGCGTTTTTCCGGCCATCCGGAGACGTGGAGGCCGCAGGCCGTCACCTTCAACGGCCCCGACTCTCAGTCACGACAACCAGAACGGTAGCAGTCGCTCAAATCCAGAGGAAAGCGGGCTGGTCGTGACCGCGTACCAGCCGCACGATCCGCTCGTAAAGAGGACGGCCATTATTTCCGTTGGTGAAGACGACTACTGCGCTTGAATCTGCCGGGTCGCCGATCACCACGTTCTTGAAGCCGGTGTTATCGCCCCAGTGCCAGAACAGAGGCCGTAACCGCGCCGAACCTATCTCCTGTGTTTGTAAGCCGAAGCCAAGTCCCCATTTCAGGGAGGTCTTGATATCGACTTGCGGCTCCATCATTCGAGTGAGAACCGGCTGGCCCTGAGTGCCGAACAGATGTCGGATAAATTTCGTGTAGTCGTTCGCGGTTGTGTGCAGACTGCCGGCAACATTGGGCGTGAGAAAATTCGGAAATGGAGGTCGCTCCTTGTTCTCTGCAGCGAAAGCCCGTTCGAAGTCTTCGTGTTTCCAGTCGTCGATATTTGCCGATGCTGCGGCCGCCGCTGTGCGGAACTTGCGGCCAAGTCCGGCTCCGTAGCTATCGAGGGGAACACCGCGGCCGGAATGTGGGTCTGCGCGTGAGGTTTCGAAGTCGGGTGACCAGAGGTACGATGTGCGATTCATACCCAGGGGTGTGAAGACTCTATCTCGCGTCAGCCTCAGAATTCCCGTTCCCGTGATCTTCTCCAGCACGCGCTGAAGGAAGTAGTACCCCTCTCCCGAATAGCTGAAGCGTGCACCCGGATCGAAGTCGGCAGTGAGCTGATCGGTTGCGCCGAAGCGCCAGTTTCGCCAACCCGATGTGTGGCTGAGCACGTGACGCGCGGTGATGGAGGATGCGCGCGCATCTGCGGAATTTGGCAGCGCGAGGTAGGAGGAGAGCGGTCGCGTGAGATCAAGTTTGTTTTCGGCGACGAGCAGATGCACCAGGTATGCAAAGACCGGCTTCGAAAGTGAGGCGGCCTCGAACACAGTGTCCGCGTTCACGGCCGTACCGTCGGTTGCCCGGGTGGAGCCGAAGCCCATCGTCGCCGCCGCATTTGCTGTGATCACGCCAACAGCGGCGCCCGGTACTGATGCGAGCTCCATCAACTTCGGGACCTCGCTCGCGAGATCGTTCACTGATCCGCCTCGCGCGGGAATCTGTGACTGACCCTCTGCCGTGGCGCGGCTCGAGTAGGCGGCACTGACGAGGGTGGCTGCTGATGCACCAAGCCATTTTCGGCGCGAGATCTGGCTCGGCCGGGATTCGCCAGGTGACATCGATTCGGTCGGGCTTAACGGAAGTTTTGACATAGGTGACGGGATTCGGGGAGTGGCACGTGCCTAGTGTTGAAATATCAGCATACGCTTATGGTGTCAAGCAAGGCATTTGTAAGCATGTCTATCGGTGTTGCCGGAGTTTGCGATCTTACGGCGGTGAATCGACGGGTATTTCTAGCAACTGGTGCGACCCTCGCTGCCGGTGTCGGTGTTTACGGGTACACGACGGTGATCGAGCCTCACTGGCTCGAGATCGTGCAGCGCGATCTTACGATTACGGAGTTGCCCAAGTCGCTCGAGGGCGCAACGCTCGCGCATGTGAGCGACATTCACACCTGCAGTTATGTCGATGAGTCTTATCTCACCGAATCGCTCAGCAGGCTCAAGCCTTTTGCGCCGGACATCGTTGCGTTCACCGGTGACTTCGTAAGCTGGGAAGATCATTTGCCAGACAAGACAAAGATCGAGCAGCTCCAGCGGGTGCTCTCGCACCTTCCGAATGGCCGCCTTGCAACGATCGGTGTTCCCGGCAATCACGACTACGGCAACACGTGGCGGGACCGATCGATCGCTGGGCGAATCGTTTCTGCAGTGTCAGAGACGGGAATGCGCGTGCTTCGCAACGACGTCGTGAATGTCGAGGGACTCGACATCATCGGCGTCGATGACCTCTGGTCGGGCAGGGCTGATCCTGCGGCTGCGCTCGCGAGTAGAACTAGCAAGTCTGCGATTGCTCTCTGTCACAATCCCGATGCCATGGATGAGCTCCCCTGGAACGGCTATGCAGGGTGGATACTTGCCGGCCACACGCACGGCGGACAGTGCAAGCCGCCATTCCTTCCGCCACCGGTTTTGCCGGTGAAGAACCGCCGCTACACATCAGGCGAAATCGAGGTTGACCGGACGCGGCGTCTGTATATCAGCCGGGGCGTGGGGCATCTTCTCAAAGCAAGATTCAACGTCAGACCCGAAATCACGGTATTCACTCTTCGAACTGCGTAGCCCCGACAATGACTGTTCCAACCTGGCTCGAGCCGGTAGACGTCCGCATCACCCAGTGGATGGCGCAGAACGGGCCGACTCTGCTTCGAATCTCGCTCGGGATTGTCTTCTTCTGGTTCGGGGTGCTGAAGTTTTTTCCGGGCTTGAGTCCCGCGCAGGATCTCGCCGGTAACACTATCCGGGTGCTCAGCTTTGGAATCGTTCAGCCGAACGTGTCGCTGCCGGTCCTTGCAGCATGGGAGTGCATCATCGGGCTTGGACTCATTACCGGGATATGGATGCGTGCGACGATCCTGCTTCTGCTGCTTCAGATGCTCGGGACGTTGACGCCGGTGGTCTTGTTTCCGGATGAGGTGTTTTTCCGGGTTCCGTATGCGCCGACCCTAGAGGGGCAATACATCATCAAGAACTTTGTTCTGATCAGCGCTGCGGTCGTGCTGGGGGCTCTGGTGCGTGGCGGGAAGGTTACGGCTGATCCGCGTTAGGTCGCGTGTGGCGCGGCAGGTTTGGGGCTTTCTGGCTGATGCTTTCCGTTCAACACGGGGCCACGGGGAACACGGAGACTCACAAACTGACTCTTGCCATTCCTTTTACCAGCAGGATCGCATTGAAGTTAAAAAGAAGGCCAACGTTCAAGTTGGCGTGCCTCAAGTAGGTGAGCACCTGGCAACGATGAATATCGAGAATTTTTTCGCATGCTTTGAGTTCCACGATCACTTGATTCTCAATGATTAGATCGGGGCGATAGTAGGTGCGCAGCTTTCGGCCTTTGTAGGTAACGGGCAGCAGTGGTTGACTAGTGAACGCAATTCCCCGTTCTGCCAATTCAATCCAAAGCGCTTCCTGATACGTTGACTCGAGCATACCGGGCCCGATCTCCCGGTGGACCTCCACGGCCGCGCCGATGATTTTCTCAGTGATTGCGTTGATCGCTGGATGACTTAAGGCCATGTAGCAGTCTGGCACCCCACCAGTCCGAATCCGCCATCATCTGAACGCCTGAAACATCGAGATTTCTCCTGTTGTTTCCCCGTGTCCCCCGTGGCCCCGTGTTGAACGGACGAAAGCGTGCTCATCAGCGACTCCCTGAAGCCGAGCGCGGAGCGTCCCGATCCAAGAATCCCTGAAGCCGAGCGGGGGGGCTTCGATACCCCAAATGAGCCAAATCTTCACAATTTGACGTTATCTACGTCAAACAACACGTAAAACCATGCAACACCAGTGCATACTGGCTTCTGGAGGATATTTAGGTGATACGAAACCGACACTCCGTGATAGAGAACCGACATTGTGCCGCCCAGTTCCCGCCCCAGATTGCTGATCATGAGACGTGATGCCGAGGAAGTATCTGAAAGCCTGCCCGCGACGACGGCGGATCGACTACGCAGCGCCGCGGCGGAATGGCGAGCGCCAGATGCCGAGGAGGAGCTGCTGATAATGGCATTCCTCGATGGAGTGCCGCCGCAGCACCACGCTTCAATACGGGCACGACTTCTTCGAACCGACTGCCGCGTAGCAGCCCAGTCGACCGACGTAGAAGGCCAGAAAATTCTGGACCAGATCTATTCAAGGCGACGACGACAGGGACAATAGCGCCCATCTCGTTTCTTGCTGGAATCGCAGATGTTGCCCAGCTTCCCGCAATGAGAATTCACCCAATTGCGCTCGGCGCCATGCTGTCATTGTGCGCCCTCCCCGCCTCGGCCCAGCCAACAGCGCCATCCGAATCGAAAGACCAATGGCTTTATGCATGGGCGGCTTCGGTTGACACTTCGCGGCGGGGCGCGTTTCTCGTTCAGTTCGATTTGCGTGACGGGTCACCGACAGCGGGAAAGATTGCGCGAGTGATTCCCGCAGGAGAAGGCAGCTACAGCACGCATCACACTGAGCACCTTCTCCAGTCCGACGGGCTTCTTTACGCTGACGACTTCGGACTCGGACGCACTTTCATCTTCGACCTCAATGATGCAACGAGTCCGAAGGTCCGCGCATCGTTCACGACTGCAGGCCCGTTTGGATGGCCTCACTCATATGTAAGGCTTCCGTCCGGCAACAGGCTCGTCACCTACCAGTTTCAGAGCTCGAAGTTCAATACACCCCCGGGCGGGCTGGCCGAGGTTGGCACCGATGGAAAGATCGTACGGTGGGTCGCTGCGGCTGCTCCGGGGATCGACGACAAGGAGATCACACCGTATAGCCTCGAGGTGATTCCTGCGCTCGACCGCGCGGTCACGACTACGACCAGCATGATCGAGAACACCGGTGTCGGGTTGCAGGTATGGCGACTGTCTGATCTCAAGCTGCTGCATACGCTTCGGATTCCGGCCGACCACCCGCACGGGGTACACGCGACGGATACCACTCCGCATCATCTTTTTCCCGGCGAGCCGCGCCTGCTTCATGATGGGAAAACTGTGATGCTCGCAACTTTCACATGCGGGCTCTACACGATTACAGGCTATGAGACAGACAGGCCACGCATCACCCCCGTATATCGCTTCGCGGGGCAGGACTGCGCAGTGCCTGTCGTAATAGGCAAGTACTGGCTTCAGACCGTGCCTGCCGAGCAGGCAGTCGTGGTGCTCGATGTGTCTGATCCCGCGATGCCAAAGGAAGTCTCACGCTACGTCTTCACCGGCAATACCAGGCCGCACTGGCTCGGCAACGATGCGTCGGGACGACGAGTGGTGGTCAACAGCGGGTCGAAGAACGATCCCGCGCTGCACCTACTGACTTTCGAGCCATCCACAGGAAAATTGTCTCGCGACGCCAAGACACCGCTGCTAGACATGGCCAAAGTGAATGTGCCGGGCCTTGGCGAGGTGTTGGCAGTACCCCATGGGGTGATTTTCGCGAAGTGATTCTGTCACCCGGGCGCGGAAAGGCGGCGGATGCAACCTGGCCTGAGCCCATAGAAGCGTCTTGCGCCGCCGCCCCTCGACTCGCAGACTTGTCGCTCTCCCCCATGGAAGGGTTATGCGTGCGAAGGTAGTGCTGGCCTGCGGTGCGGCGGTTCTTGCCGCCGTAGTAGCGACAAAAGACTCCCTCGATGCGCAGGGGGCGTTCAGGACAGTGAACGTCGATGTAAGAATTGATTGCCTGGCCGGACGTGGCGTTTCGTTTTCGCTCACGCCATGGGCAATCGAAGTTCTTCAGGGTGACTCGATCAACTGGCGACTCGATGGATCGGCGAATGTTTCCGAGATGCAAGTCATCGCCAAACGGAACGGCCAGTGGCCCTTTCGGAGAAAACCTCCTTACAGGTCGACCAAGGCGAGGCCAGCAGGTGCGCAGGCGCTCGACGCCGCGCAGAACGGAAGGAAATATCAGTACGCTGTTTCGGCGATCTGCACGCGCGACAGCGTAACGGCGGATACGGTGATCATCGACCCCGACATGATCATCATTCGGAGGTAGCAGGGAGCAGTTGGAAGGGAGGTTTACGTGACGACCATCGAAGCGGGTTCCGACCGCTCGAAGCTTTTACATCCTGATCAGATCGGGCCGTACAGGATCCTTGGGGTCCTGGGCGAGGGAGGGATGGGAACCGTGTACGAGGCGGCGGAGACTGGTCCCGTCCGCCGCCACGTCGCGCTCAAGGTCGTGCGTGCGGGATACAGCACCACCGAGATAAGGGCGCGTTTTGACGCCGAGCGTCAGGCACTTGCCTTGATGGATCATGCCGGAATCGCAAAGGTGCTTCAGGCTGGCGAGACGCCGACCGGCGAGCCGTTCTTTGCGATGGAGCTCGTGAAAGGCCTGCCGCTACTCGACTATTGCGATACGCGAAGATTATCGACCGAGCAGCGGCTGGAAATATTCGCATGCGTCTGTCATGCGGTGCAGCACGCGCACCAGAAGGGAGTGATTCATCGTGACCTGAAGCCGTCGAACATTCTCGTGATGGAGCAGGACGGAAAGCCACTTCCGAAAGTCATCGACTTCGGTATTGCAAAAGCCCTTGGCCTTCGGCTTACCGACAAAACCTTGCTCACTGCAATCGGATCACCGATCGGCACAGTCGCATACATGAGTCCCGAGCAGGCCGAGTCATCGGGAATCGACGTGGACACGCGCAGTGATATCTACTCGCTCGGCGTCGTGCTCTATCAGCTACTGGTTGGAAGTCTGCCGGTAGAGCCGTCAGCGCAGGCAATGCACGCATTCATCTATCGTCTTGCATCGCGGACGACAAATGCGCCGCGGCCGAGCGTCAGGTACACACAGCTCGGTGTCGGTCAGAAGATGATTGCCGATGCCCGACAGACGAATCCCGACAACCTGCGCCGCGCGCTGACGGGTGATCTCGACTGGATCGTAATGAAAGCGCTCGAGCCCGATCGAAATCGGCGCTATGACAGTGCGCTTGGTCTGTCGCAGGACATCGGGCGCTATCTGGCACATCAGCCAGTCATTGCGCGGCCTCCTACCGCTGTGTATCGCGCGAGCAAATTCGTGCGCAGGCATCGTGCAGGGGTCGCAGCCAGCGTTGTCGCTTCCATCGGACTTCTCATCGGCGCGGGATTTACAGCGTTGAGTCTCGTGCGTGCGACGCGCGCAGAACGCGTGGCCGCCGCGGAAGCCGCCGCGGCGAAACAGGTGACTGACTTCCTCGTCGAGCTCTTCAACGTTTCGGATCCGGGTGAGTCACGCGGGAATAACGTAACGGCCCGCGAGCTGCTCGACCGCGGGGCGCAGCGGTCGCTTGCAGATCTTGGTGGTGATCCGCGACTGCAGGGAAGAATGATGCACACGATCGGGACTGCGTACGCCTCCCTTGGATTATATGAGGCAGCGCGGGCGCAGCTTGGTGTTGCTCTCAGTGCGCGAACGCGCGCGCTTGGCCCGAATGATCCTGCGGTAGCGGAAACTGAAATTGCCATCGGCCATGCTCACTCGAGTCACGGCACTCTGGATTCCGCGGAGATCCACTACCAGCGCGCGCTCCGCATTTACGAGCAGCTGGATGGAGATTCTCGATATCTGAGGGGACACGCCATTGGGGCACTGGCAACGCTCAGGTGGCAGCAGGGGAGGAATGGCGAAGCCGAGTCGCTGTACAAGAGGGCGATACCAATCGCCGAAGCTGCACCGAACGGGGATAGTGCGGCGCTGGCGCGACATCTCTCCGGACTCGGTATCGTGTACTGGGCGGAGCAGCGCTATGCCGATGCCGAACCTCTCATGCAGCGAAGTCTGGAGATGCAGGAGAAGCGACTCGGCCCCGGTCACCCCGATCTCGCTTCATTGCTCAATAATCTCGGCGCACTGAACTGGACTCAGGGGAGGTACAGTGAGGCTGCTCAACTTTACGAGAGGACGCGCGGGATCTTCGAGCGCACACTCGACCCGGCGCACCCGAACATGGCATCTATTCTCAACAACCTTGGTGAGACGTACTGGAAGCTCGGCGATCATGCGAAAGCGGAGCCGCTGTTTCGAAGGGCGCTCGAGATCAAGGAAGCGCGACTTTCCCGTGATAACCCGGGCGTTGCTACGACACTTAATGGACTCGCTGGGACACTGCGCGACGCGGGTCGATACGCGGAGGCCGAAGGGTTTTACAAACGTGCCCTGGCAATCCGCATCAAGGCTTATGGAGCTCGTCACGCGGCAGTGACAGAAACCGTGACGGATTATGGTCAGCTGTTGAGAAGCACTGATCGCAAAGTCGAGGCAGAGGCGCTCGAGAATCGGTAGGGGATTATCACCGGGGACGGTTGATGAGTGTAGCCGCAAGTATCGCGATTGCCGTCGTTGGAGCAATTCACATCTACATACTCGTGCTGGAGATGTTTCTCTGGACCAGGCCCGCCGGGTTGAGGGCCTTCGGTCTCACGCCGGAGCGCGCGGCATCATCGAAAGTTCTCGCCGCAAACCAGGGACTTTACAACGGCTTTCTTGCAGCCGGTTTGTTCTGGAGCCTGACGCTTGGTGACGCGGGAAGCACTGTGGCCATGTTTTTCCTGCTTTGTGTCACTGCCGCTGGTCTCTACGGCGCCGCGACGGCCAGCAGGAAGATCCTGTTCGTGCAGGCCCTGCCGGCAATGATCGGGATCTTACTTCTCCTACTATAGAAGGAGAAGGGCGCCCGCCTGGGTCTGACGCGCGCGCGGGCTATGACGAAATCGTCATAGCCGATTCACGAATCAGTCATGCCACCCTGTCTATTCTCCATCACTTGCAGCAGGCCAGGCGGGGGCGGTTCCCCGCGTTGATCCTAATAGTGAGAGAGAGAGACATGCTCCTCCTTATCCTCAAGAAACTCGAGATTCCACTGATGGTGGTCGCCATGACAGTAATCGCCGTTCGCGATCTAAATGAACGTTTGCACCGGCGGGCTCCCGTGCCAAACGCGGCTAGCGTCGCACTCGAGGCGCACGCACGATGAGAGTCGCTGGGGGCGCGCTCTGGCCACGACCGCCGCGGATTCTCGTCATCGACGATGAGCCATCAGTCGTGAAGCTCATACATCGTGTCTTGAGCGGCGCCAGGTACGATGACATAGTGGCCACTACGGATCCGTGCCGGGCCCTTGCATTGGCCCGTGCCGCGACACCCGACCTGATCCTGCTGGATCTTCACATGCCGGGCTTCGATGGGTTCGACGTACTTGAAGGGTTCAGGGAGATCCTTTCCGAGCACGAACACATCCCGGTACTCGTTCTTACAGGGGACCTCATTCCTGAGACGCGGCGGCGCGCACTCGCACTCGGCGCTACCGATTTTCTGACGAAGCCCTTCGATGCGAGTGAAATGGTCCTTCGCATCCATAACATGCTCCAGACGAGATTGCTGCATCTGTCGCTGGCACAGCAGAAAAGCGAGCTGCAGGCGACGTTGGCGCACCGCGACAACGAGCTCGAGGAAGCGAGGCTCGAGCTGCTCGAGCGCCTGGCAACAGCTGCGGAGCTGCGTGATTCGGAGACGGGCAGGCACATGCGTGGCGTCGGCGAGCTTTCAGAGGCGCTTGCTCTTCGCCTGGGTCTCGACGAAACGACAGCAAAGATGATAGGTCGCGCCGCCCCGCTTCACGATATCGGGAAGCTGGGTGTACCGGACAGCCTGCTGCTCAAGCATGGTCCGCTCGCGCCGCTGGAAATCGAAGTGATGCGGGCGCACACTCTCGTGGGTGCGCGTCTCCTCGCCGGCGGAGCCTCAGCAGTCATGCACACCGCCGCAATAATCGCCCGCCACCACCACGAGCGGTGGGACGGCACAGGCTACCCGGACAAGCTGAGCGGCAAAGCCATCCCATTGCCCGCGCGAATTGTCGCTGTCGCGGATGTCTACGATGCATTGAATCATGACCGGCCCTATCGAAATGCCTGGCCTCAGGGGGCCGCCGCAGATCTCATACTTGGCAGCAGCGGAACCCACTTCGATCCGGAAGTCGTCGAGGCCTTCAGATCCATTGAATACATCGTTCAGTCCGACAACGGTCGAATGTTGTGTGCGGTTTGATGCATTGCCCTGACAGTATCGAGGCGCCCCGGGGGGAGGCTGTATACTCCGGTCTTGCTGCCAGCGAGCAAGCGCCGGAGGACGCTGCGCGATTGCAGGCGCAGCTGCTGGCGTCGATACGTCAGGCAATCATTGTCTCGGACCCCGACAGTCGTGTGATCTCGTGGAACAAGCATGCAGAGATCATCTACGGGTGGTCGGCAGACGAGGCAATCGGGAAAAATGTTACAGCCCTGATCTTTCCTGATGGAAAGCTGGACCGTTCCGCGATCAACTCGCTTTCAGCTCTTCGGAAGGGAAAGACGGTGGAGCGAGAAAGGCAGGCATGTCGCAAGGATGGGACGCTGATCTGGGTTTCAATAAATGCGTCGCCAGTGTTCGACGTCAACGGTCAGCTGACCCATTTCATCCGCGCTTCATTCGATATAACGGAGCGTGTTCTACTCGAGAAGCAGATAACGCAGCAGCAAAAAATGGAGGCTGTCGGTAGGCTCGCGGGAGGTATCGCGCATGATTTCAACAATCTGCTCACCGTCATAAGAGGTCACGCGGAGTTTCTCTCCGAATCGCTTCCGGAAACCGGTGAGTCTCGCCAGGACATCGACCAGATCTCGGAGTCGGCAGCGCGTGCGTCAAACCTGATACGACAGCTTCTCGCGTTCAGCCGGCAGCAGGTGCTCGAACAGCAGGTGATCAACGCCAACGTGCTCATCGGTGGTCTGGAGAACAGGGTGGCCCGGGTCGCCGGCGAGAAGATTCAGATGAGCCGTAACCTTCATCCTGGAACGCCTGCAATGCTCGGCGACCGGGTGCAGATCGAGCAGGCGGTGATGAACCTGGTACTGAATGCATGCGAGGCCATGCCGGATGGGGGGCGTCTGGAGCTCTCCACGCGAGTGCTCTCGTTGAGCATCGCTGAGGCGAAGGCTCGTAGCGAGGCACGCGCTGGTGACTATGTCGCAATTGGTGTTAGCGACAGCGGTCGGGGTATCGATTCCGAGTCGCTTGTGAAAGTTTTCGAGCCGTTCTTCACGACCAAGAAACAGGGGAAGGGGACGGGTCTTGGGCTCGCCACGGTCTACGGAATCGCGCAGCAGTCGGGGGGGTTCGTGGATGTCGAGAGCTTACCTGGGAAAGGATCCACATTCACGTTATGTCTGCCCGCGGCCACAGCAGACGTGCGGCCAGCAAAGCGGCCGACTCTTCCCGGCTCGGCAGCGGGAAATGGGCGGGTCCTGCTGGTTGAGGATCAGGAAGAAGTGCGAAATGTTGCGCGCCGTATCCTCGTTGCGAGCGGATACCGTGTCGTCGAAGCGGAGAACGGCGTGGAAGCGCTCGCCGTCATCGACGCAGACCGCGACGGCATCGACCTGGTCCTGACTGACGCGGTAATGCCAAACATGGGCGGTCCGGACCTGGTTCGTGCGTTGCGCACGACACTTCCCACGCTTCCGGTGATCATCACGTCAGGCTACTCGGACCACGAGCTCGTGACGCATTGCACAAATGAGTTGAACGTCCCGTTCCTCGCCAAGCCGTTCCGCGCCGAGGACCTCCTCAATATCGTAAGGGGAGAGCTCGACGCGAGTCAGGGGAGGAAGACGTCAAATCAGCCAGGGGTTGCTGAGCCTGCACCTCCGGCAGGAGCTGTTTTCTCGGATGACGCCGCGCGTAGCATCGTGATCGATGTATAGACGATGACAATGAATACGAGCACGCGGACCATCAGAGTGGGAAGCGATTCAACCAGCCAGTAGGCGAGGAGTACCGCGAGCGGGCCGCCCACAGCGAGTCCAACTGCTGCCCGCAGGCTGTACGCATTGCGCCGGATGAACTGAATACTTGCAACGGGCATGAGGAACGCACACGATCCCATCATGATGGGGAACGCTGCAATCGGGTTCATGCCAAGAATGCTTACGAGCACCATGCAGGGCGCATAGAGACCAACGCCCAGCGTCATTAGCGCGCCGAGCATAAAGTTGCCGACCAGGCCCAGTGCGAGGAGTTTGCCATTGAGGGCAAGCGCTTCGCCGCCTGGTGCGAGGTTGAACAGCTGCGCGAGCACGATGACAGACGCGAAGAGGAGCGCGGTGCCCATTCCAAGCTGGACTTTTCGTTTCGAGAGGCCGGCAACGAAACCCGCACCTAGCCAGGCGCCCGCGCAGGCGGCGGCGATCATGAGAATCAAGGTCCTGAAGTCGACTGCAACCCCGGCGATGAAGAGCAACGCCTGCACTACTGCGTTGATCGTATGTCCGACGTTGAGAGTTCCCGGAAGCTGTTGATCGGGCACGAGCTTCCAGTGCCTGAAGGCAGCGGTGCTGGTCGCGAACGAGCCGATGCCAAGCGTGTCGAGAAAGTTCGTGACGAACCCGATGCCGAGATGCTTCCCATTCGGTGCAACGGGCTCGTCGGCGCCGTGAGCGCCGGTCGCGCGCCGTTTCCGCGCAACCGTGAACCAGACGCTCAGGTAAATGACTGTCAGGACGACCAGCGTCCCCAGGAGTATGTATTTGGGTTCCATAGTGGGGCATACAATGCACTGTAGACCGCTGGAGCGAAACCCCGATTATCCGGAGACTCGTTTGAAGGCGAAATAAATTGGCGGCGGGCGCGTCCCGTCGGGAAGCACGAAGTCAATGCCCCCGAAATCCATTGTGCCCGTTATTTCATCGCCTTGAATGGTCGCTTCGTGGATCAGCATCCCGCGCGGCCGCATCCCGTTCATGAACCCGAACGTGAAGCCACGGGGCGTCACACGGAAGTAAGTCCACTGCTGCGTCATCGCTTCGCCGTCCGGAATTCGAGTGATGGTTTCGCCTGCGACTTTTCCGTCGACGACCCGGATTCTCAACGTCTGACGGCCGGTGCGCGGCTCTTCCGGATTCATCCAGTGGTCGCCAACCCAGTCACCGATGAAACGTCGCGCCTCGTCAGGGCTGCTGAACGGTGTTGCCAGCAGGCTTTCGACTGTCACGGTTGGCGGCGGCCTTCGCTCGACCTCGCTTATCTGCGCAATGAGCGTCGACGCGTTCGCGGGGGCACCGTAACCGGATACAAGCGTGTTGAAAGCCTGACGTGCGGCAGCGCCACGACCTTCAGTAATCAGATCTTCGACGACGTTTGCGAGTAGCCTTCGCGGTGGGATCACGGGTGAGCCGAACGACTCGCTCACCTTTCCGTAGTATGGAAGGATACTGGTGGTTGGAGCTATCGGCGCAACCTGCATCGAGTAGTCACGGAAAGTTTCGCGCAATCCGATGTAGGAGGCGAGCATAGGCATAGACTCATGGGATTCGTGCTCGAGCTCCTGTCTGAAAAGTTTCCACGTTGGTGGCACAGCGTCCGAAAAACTTTTCCACTGCTTGTCAGTCCACCCGAACCTTGTTTCGAGTGATGCGTACCGTACCGGAGCGCCGCCTTGCTTCGCATGCGTCATCAGCTTGTCGAATAGCCATCCATCGCCGAGGTGCATCGGGGTGTCAATAGCCACGATTGCGGAGAAGGTGGATCGAGTTGCAGCGAGGTATGTACCGAGGATTCCACCCGACGAGTGGCCGACGAATATGCGGGGGGCAGAACCTCTGAATCGCCTGTCGATATGGGGAAGCAACTCTCGCTCGATGAAGTCCAGGAATCGGTCGCCACCCTCGTTGAGGCCGCTTCCGCTTACCGATAATCCAGGAGGTGTCAGGTCTCGCAGCCGATCGGTATTCTCGATGCCGACAATGATCGATTCGGGGAACTGGCCATGGCGGCTCAGATGCGCGCTGACAGTGCCCAGCATTGAAGTGAGTGCTTCACCATCTACTACTACGACTACCGGGTAGCGGCGATTCTGCGAAGTGTTTGCGAACGAGGCCGGCAGCGCGACCTGCACGCGGCGAGTTTCACCAAGAATCGCAGATTCGATCTGGAATGTCTCGACATCGCCCGTGGTGGGCGCTGCGGTTGCCTGCGACTGCGGTTCAGGGCCCGCGGTGCGCTGGCAGGCCGCGCTGGTTGCATTCCCGAGAAGAATCAAAACGAATGTCGTCGTGTAAAGCGTCGAGCGCATCTGGTGTCCGGGTTGGGTTCAACGCGACAATCGCGTATTTCGCCGAACCGCAACACAGGTCAAGGGACGAATCCACAGGAATCAGGGACGGGCGACGGCAGTTGCGGTTGCGCGCCGGAGCATCGTGCCTCACCGTTCGCGTAGATGCGGAACGAACGACAACGCTTACGCCAGCAATGGCTGTTGCCGGCCGTGGGCTGGACAGCGGCCCTCGGATTGGCTGTCGCCTTGGGCAGGTACGCCAGACTCCCGGTGCCTGATGGTCCCGGGGGCGCCGGCCGGGTCTTTCCACGTGTTCCGTCATCTCCGGATTTTCCGACTTTACTGTGGATGCTGGGAGTTGGTTCGGTGGTGTGGTATGCAGTATTCCTGGCGTTGCCGCTGTTTCTCTGGATTGCACGGCGGGTCGACAGTTTCCTCCGATCACGCGTTTTCACTGTCGGGATTGTCGTGTTCGGGATTGCCTCACTGGTCATTCTTACTTCGTGGGTCGATTTCGGCATCACATACCGCGGAGCTCCATCGCGGCCGGGATTTATGGAATACCTGCCGCAGGCGCTGCGTCAGAATCTCCTGCCGTGGATCGCTCTCACGGGAATTGTCGTAGCAGTCGAGTCGAGACGTCGGGCCGTAAAGCTCGCGGTAGAGCAGGAGCGGCTACGCTCTGGAATGGCGGAGCAGCGTCTGGTCGCGTTGACGTCGCAGCTTCAACCGCATTTTCTGTTCAATACCCTGCAGGGCATCTCGACACTCATCCACCGCGATCCGGACGCAGCCGACGAAATGCTGGGCAAGCTTGCTGATCTGCTTCGTGACGTGCTGCGCGACCGTGACCGGGTTGTGGTGCCACTTTCGGATGAGATACGGTACGCCAGAACCTACCTCGAGATTGCCAAGCTGAGATTCGGGGAAAGACTGCGATACGAGATCGACATACCGCGTGACTTGGAAGCCGCGCTGGTGCCGCTGTTCATCCTTCAGCCCCTGGTGGAAAACGCGATTGCACACGGGATCGGCTCGAAGATCGGAGGCGGCAGCATTGTAGTGAGGGCGTATGGGAAAACCGACACGATCCGGTTGGAAGTTGAAGACGACGGAGGAGGCATTCGCGCCGGCGCTGCAACCAGGGACGGCATTGGCTTGAGCAACACACGCGAGCGACTTCGTGCTGCCTTCGGGGTTGACCAGACCTTCGAGCTGCTCGCTTTGCCGGGGGGCACAATCGCACGTGTGGAAATTCCTGCTCGTCGCTCTGCAGCTCGCTCATCAGAATGACGCGCTTGCGTGTTGTAACCGTGGACGACGAGCCACTCGCTCTCGAACGAGTGAGCGCTCTGGTGCGCGAGTCGGCCGACCTGGAATTGGTCGGTGAAGGCGCTAACGGACTTCAGGCTCTCGACCTGATCACATCACTCGACCCTGACCTTGTATTCATTGACGTCGAGATGCCCGAGCTCAGCGGCTTCGGGGTGGTATCAGCCCTTGATGAAGATCGCGTTCCCGGGATCGTGTTCATAACTGCGTATGAGCACTACGCGATGAAGGCGTTCGAGGTGGGTGCTATCGACTATCTCCCGAAGCCAGTAGCGCGAGCGCGGTTTACCGCTGCTGTTGAGCGCTCCCGGGAGCGTCTGACGCAGCTGTCAGTTGCGGCGCGCAAGGCAGTGATCGCGAGCGCCACTGAAGCTGACAAGGCACGCGGGTATCGGACGCGATTCGTCGTGCGAAGGGGCAACGCTCATCACTTTGTCCCAGTCGATGAGGTTGACTGGATCGATTCCGCCGACAATTACCTCCAGCTGCACGCCGGTGATCGAACGCATCTATGGCGTGGTACAATGAAGGAGGCTGAGGATCAGCTCGATCGCGGACGTTTCGTGCGAATACATCGTTCAGCGATAGTTGCGGTCGACCGGATCCTATCGATAAGCACGACTGCTACCGGTCATGTGGTTGAGCTTCGAGGCGGCGCAAGGTTGCGGAGCAGTCGGCAGTATGGTGAGAGAATCCGGGAGCTGCTGGCGTAGCAGCTTGCCTAGCCTGTCAAAAGATTGCGGTAAAACGCAATCACTTGTTCGACACGGAGCCACGGGGATCACGGGGATATTGCAAAACATATTGCGACATCCGTAGCCAGCACCGATCAAATGCAGGCGTCGTTCTGTTTTGTACAAAGGCGGGAAGCGCATGCCGCGGCCCGGACAAAGTATGTCGCCCGCTGAGCCATGCCGCCCGCCTCCGGACCCCCGTGGCTCCGTGTCGAACTAAGCTATCTCCCGATCCACCAAGTGCCTTTCACAACGAAAATGTTCTCGGGTTGAACACGCCAGAGCTGCTCGAAGTCATTCCCGAAATCAAACTCGCCGTTCGGAATCGACCCAAACCGGCTCTGTTGCCATACAAGGAAGAGCGCTGAGCCGGGTCGGTACTCCCAGCGGAGCACTGCGTTCCCGCGTAAGGACCGTCGGTTGAAGTCACGATCGCTAAACGAGAATGTCGGTGCTGCAGCACCGCCGTCAGGGTCGACGGTGTATCTGCCCGTGACCGCGTCACGCGAGATCGTCCCACCGTCCTTGCCGTATATGTCGAAGTCGAACTCCCGCGGCTTCGCGAACTCCTTGTAATCCTTGAAGTCTGCGGCAGCGATGAGCGGCTGCGCGAACAGCTGCAGCGAAAGCTTCGGCGTAAATGTCCAGTCGACTCGAGTAACCATCGACAGGGTTCGTTGATCCAGCGTCGCAAAGACATAGCGTGAACCGTAAGTGTCGGCGGCAAGTGGATCAGCTACGCGAGTAACGAACTGTGCCATCGAATGTGTGCGGTTCCACGACGGCTGAAGCGTGAGTCGCAGCGCAGTTGTTGGACGATAGGTGGCGCGCGGATTGATGTTCACACCGCGCCCGCCTGCCTCGTTGTACGAGTACGAGGTATACAAACCATACGTCAGACGCTTTCTACGGTCGGAGCTGAGCTCGAGCTGAGCGCCGCCCCCATCTGTAAGCCGTGCAATCGGGCCACCACGCGTCAGCGTCTGGTCGTAAACCCTTGGCCGGTAGTCAAAACGCAGGAAAATGTTCCAGAAGTTAGGAAGCTCTGCAACCGTGATCGATCCGATGCCCGCAAATGTCAGGTCGCCGTCGAAATTCCAGGACGGATTCGCGAAAAGATATTGACCCCAGTTGCGCACGTACCTGCTCGGCTTGTTCTCGTTGTAAAGGATGATCGGCGATAGTGAGCGCAGGTCCGAATTGCCGAGAAAGCCAGCTTCGTTCATCTCGAAACCGGGATTGTATTCCTCGTAGGTCAGAGTTCCCGTCCAATGCTCGCCAGCGAGTTTTGCGAGCGTCAATCCTGCGACATACCCGGTAAGTGAGGTCTTAGTCGGGTCGCGCCGGAAATTTTCCTTGTCAGGGCGCTGGTAATATCGAGCCGGCGAAAGCTGAAGCGCATCGATCGACTCCGCGCTCCCAACATTGTGACTGAATGCAAGGTGTCCATCGAAGGCCCACGTGCGATTTCCCCAGGCGTGGTTCCAGTCGACGCCGCCAGCGTATGCCGACTTCCGGAAGAATGGCTCGAGGTCCTCATCATCGAGGTTCCGGTTGACTGCCGTCAGACCGAATCCGAGCGTGCTGTTGCCCTCACGCAGGTCCCGCTTTATCCGACCGACGAAATAGTTGGCGAGTGGCTCGACAGTGACCCTCTGATCTTCGCCGGACGCAGTTCTGTAGCGTGCCTCCTCCCGCATCGTCAGTGCGTCGAGAAGTCCAATCGACCAGCCGCCACGGCTTCGACCTGTGAGCTTTGCAGCGCCTGCAATAGTCGTCTCCACTGGCGAGTCGACAAAAGTCGCGTTTGGATCGTTCACTGATCCGGCTGGAGTTCTACCGATGCGCCGCGGATGGAAGAACGTGAATCCATTCGAGTTGTTGTTCGACCGCATGTCGCCGAAGCTGAAGATGCTCGAGCCCTCGACGAAAAATGGCCTTCGCTCGGGGAAAAACGTCTCGAAGGCAGAAAGGTTGACGACCGCGGGGTCGACCTCTACCTGCCCGAAGTCGGGATTGATTGTCGCGTCGAGTGTCAGGTTGCTGGTGATGCCGTACTTCACGTCGAGACCGGCGCCCGGTACGATGTTGTTGCGCTTCTTGAACGGGTTGTCGCCAACCGAACCTGGATTTTCGTTCTTCGCAAGCACATACGGCACCAGCTCGAGGCGGCGGGTCGATGCGAGCGTCCCCAGCCCAGTGAGGTGACCGTAGCGATTGATACCCTGTTGCTGGCCCTTTGGCGTAAAGGCGAACTGGGAGACCTCGGCCTTGCGCGCGATCTTCCGCGCAAGCTGAATGCCCCAGGTCTGATCGGCGACATTCCGGTTGTAACGCAGCTGGGAAAGCGGAATACGGAATTCCGCGCTCCATCCCAGCGAGTCCACCGTTGCATCACCTTCCCAGATAGCGTCCCACGAATTGTCCTGGTTGCCTGACGGGCTGATGGTCGCGTCACGTCGCGCGCCTGCGGGCGAGAGCCGGAAGATCACGCCGCTCAAGTGGTCGTGATAACTATCGAACGCGACCTCAACCAGGTCTCCCTCGATGGACTCATCACGCCGGGCAAGCTGTGACTGGATCGCACGCGGGTCGCGGTCGAAAAGCCGCATGCCGACGTAGACCGCTTCATCATCGATGAGAATCCGCGCCTCAGTTCGCTCAGATGATGGCTGCCCCTCCTGCGGATCGTACTGGGTAAAATCGGTTACCGGCTTTGCTGCCTGCCACGCCGCTTCATCAAGTCGGCCATCAATGGTGATCGAGCCGGTGCGCCTGGCAGCCGTCGCTACAGGGGCCTGTTCATGCGGTCGCACAATCTGCGCGGCCGGCGCTTGCGAAAAAATTGCAGCGGGACAGAGCGCAGCGAGCGAAATTAGCGCGGCAAACGAGCGTCGATACATGAGTTGATCTCGGAGAGGAGTGCAGCGGTGAGGCTTGTTCGACAATACGACCGGCAGGAAAGTTTGTTTCTCAGGCCGTAGCTGCGTTTTATCTCTTCGCGCGCTCCATCAGCCCCGGCAGATTCTGCAAAACCGTGATGCGGCTTGCCTGCGCAAGTCTCACCATCACGAAAGTTCTTCCGTCCGGTGACACATCATAGTTTGCCTGGGGCGTCGCGGCGGCAATGTCGCCAATCGGAAAGAGCGCGATGCGATCGACGATTCTGAACTCCTCACCGGACGCGACTGCCGCTGCGATAAGAATCGGGTAACGGCCGTTGCTTCCGCGATAAAAGAGCTCGCGTCCATCGGGGCTCCACACGGGCTCAGTGCCCCCGCTTCGAGACACCGCGAGCTCGCTGCCTTCGCGCCGCCACGGTCGCACGTAGACCTGATCGATTCCAGTGCGGTTTGACACGTACGCGAGCCACTGGCCATCGGGCGAAATGACAGGCTGCTGGGCGCGCGACCCATCGACGATAACGGGTTCCAGTGGGCCTCGCCCTTCATTCGGGAGAAAAGCGACGTCAAGCTGCGATGCCGCCTCAATATTCTCGGCAACTGTCAGAAGGCCACTCCCGTCGCGAAGCCATCGTCCGGTGTAGGCGAGCTGCGGCGACGCGAAAATCGAATCGGGTTTTGCGTCCCCAGGAACCGCGCGGAAAATGCCAAGCGACCCGCTGATGAATGAGGTGAAGGTGATGCGACTCCCATCAGGAACCCACTCGGCATCGTGCGCGTCGCGGGTAAACGTTGCGCGACTCAGCGATCCCGATTGACGCGTGAGAATCCAGATGTCGCGTCCGTCAGTGCCAGTGAAATCGACAGATACTCGTTTACCATCGGGTGAAAACCGCGGGGACCGATAACTCGCGCGCTCCCTCGTCGCATTGCGAAGCCGTCCGTTTCTGTCCACGAGCACAAGCCAACGGGGTTCTTCTGCGACATAGGCGACATTTCCGTTTCGGGCGACTGCAAACTGAGCGATACCACTTCCGGTAAGTGATACACCCTGTCCAATGCGCACTGGCGACGATGTCGCTTCGAGCTGCTCTGAATCGAAAGGCACCGCCCACAGAGTTCCATCGCCTCGCGCGTAGACGATATGACCAGCAGCGTATCGCATCTCGACGACGGGGTCATTCAGAATCCGCTTCTCCGTACCAGTTTCGGTATCTCGAACGACCGCAGTTCCGGCCGCCGTCCCACCGGGTGCGCGAAGGGCAAGCGCATTCCGCCCGTCGGGGAGCATTTGCTGGAATCGGGCACCAGCCATAGATGCGGCTCCCGGATTATCACGGTCATTTGGGCGGAGCCGGGAGAACAGACTGCTGTTCCGCACCGAACTTCCGTCGCGAGCGACGATGTCAGACCCAAGTTCCGCGGGCGCGCCATCGATAAATCGTGCAGCGCCTTCATCCAGCCTCTGCACCGCGAGGGCATCACCTCCCGATTCCGAGCCTGTGATAAAAACGACTGCCGAGCCGTCCGCAGTCATCGCGATTTGCCGCTCGAGTGATGCCGGTGCGTTCCCACCGATTGCCGGAACAGAGAGAGCGAGCCGCGACGGGGGCAGGTTGCGCGCTGTGTCGGAGGTGCGGCCGATAGAATATCCGACGACCGCAAACATTATTGCCGTGAGAACTGAACCCGCGATAATCTCGCGCGGCTTGAGCTTTATGGGGCGGGTGAGCTCGTCGGTCCGGTGGTGATACTTCTGCGACTCCGGCAACGTCAGTCGAACATCACGCGAGACGACGGAGTTGGCTGGGACTGAGGAGCCACTTCAGAATTCCTCTCGCTGCTCGGGGCGCCAGGTCGAATTCAACAAGACATGCACCGCCTTTCTTCAGCTCAAGGGCTGAATTACCGCGCCCGACGACCAGCCACGTTACAAGTGAGCTGAGGTGGGGCTCGTGACCAACGATGGCAACTACATCACGCCCTGCGTGGCTCGATGCCCACTCCTCGAACTCTTCGACCGTCGCGCCAGGCTGGAGCGCAGAAATTACTTCGGCCTCCCCCATCTCGAATTCCGAACTGATGATGGCAGCGGTCTGAGCTGCGCGCGTGAGCGGGCTTGTAGCGAGAATGTCAATCTTCTCGATCAGGTTCTTGAGGCCTTTCGCCCCCTTTTCCATCTTGGCGATGCCATCAGCGGTTAGCGGGCGCTGATCGTCGGACTCTCCACTTTTTGCGAAATCCTGCTGATCCTGCGCGATTGCGTGACGTACGACTAGAAGTTTCATCTGATGTGCTACCCCTCGCGGCTGTAAGGTTCTCGGTGGAATCTACCGTTTCCATCAATAGATTCCCCGCATGACGATACCAGCGGCCGGGCCGGCCGTTACCCCGGCGCATCCTGCTCCAGCAGCATCGGCACCCGCGCGCAGCACTCGATATGACAGGTCCATCGTCGAAGGTCCATTGCTTCCTGCGGTCTGGAAGATTGCCTGGCCGACGATGCTCACCAACATCCTTGGCGGTTTGCAGGGGATCGTCGACCACGCGATGGTGGGCCACTTCGTGGGGTTCACTGGAAATGCCGGGATCGGCGTTGCAACCCAGATATGGATCGTGGTCATCGTCTTCATCATGTCTGTGTTCACCGGGATGAGTGTCCTTGTTGCACGACATGTCGGTGCAGGCGACGAGGACAAGGCTGACCGCACTGTGTATCAGGCTTTCATCACAGCAACTGGCATTGCGTTTTTCATCATGGCACCGGTGGGATACTTCGCCGCCCCGTGGCTGCTCAACCTTGTCAACGCCGCGCCCGAAGTGCAGGCGGAAGCACTTCCATACTTCCGCATCATGATGGTCTTCTCGAGCGGAATGCTGGTGTTCTTCATGCTCAGTGGCGCGCTTAGAGCAGCGGGTGATGCGCGGACGCCGATGATCATGGGCGTCGCGATGACGATAATGAACATCGGGCTGAACGTCGTCCTGATAAATGGAATCGGCCCGTTCCCCGCGATGGGGACCGCCGGGGCCGCATGGGGAACGGTGATCGCGTCCAACATCCTCGCGATTTATGCACTCTGGAAGCTCTGGCATGGCGGCTGGGTTGTCTCCTTTCCGCGGAAGCATGGATTTGCGCCTGACTGGACCATCATCAAATCGCTTTTCAAGTTCGGCCTGCCAACGGGATTTCAGGGAATAGCGATGAATGTGGGAGGAGTATTCATGCTCGCGTTCATCGGCTCATTGGCGCAGAGCGCAGCGGCCCAGGCCGCTTTCGCGATCTCATACTCGCAGCTCTTTTCGCTGGTGACATGGACATCCGTTGGACTGCTCGGCGCAGCCGCCGCGGTTGCCGGGCAGAATCTCGGTGCCGGTCATCCTGAGCGAGCTAATCAGGCAGTGCATGTCGCGGCGAGAATCGCGCTCGCCGGTGCGGCCTTCATCGGATTCTTTTTCCTGTTCTTCCCGCGGCAGCTGCTGATCGTGTTTGGAATGACGGACCCGGCAGTCGTCGAGATCGCGGTACAGCTCCTACGGATTCTCAGCCTATCGGGGCTGCTCGTTGCAGTCGCGCTCGCGTATACCGGGGGACTGCAGGGCACCGGCGATACGAAGAGCCCGTTCTATATCTCAGTGATCTCGCAGATCATCGTTCCCCTTGGTGCCTGCTTCGTGATTCGAACGTTTAGTACACTCGATCCGCTCGATATCTGGCTGGCGATTCTCGCCGGGCACGCAACTCGGTGTCTGTTGAGTGTTTTGCGGTTCAATCAGGGGAAGTGGCGGGCAATCAAGGTTGGTTGAGCGGGGTACGGCGGAAGCCCCATGGGTTTGGTGCAGCCTTCCTACTACATCTGCCGATATGGGATCTCATTGAATCGCGGCAGCTTCGCCGCGCGAATCACCTGCTCTAATCCCTCTCGCTCGTGAAACTCGATACCGTCGCGATCGATCACTACCGAGTTGTGATACAACGGAGCAAGGCGGCGAAACTCGGCATCGATGAGGCGGAAGCGACGCACCATGTTGTCTACCTGCTCGTAAGCTCTCTGTCTGCGCTTGATGTGCTTCTCGATCGTGTCGCTGCCTGATGTCAGAACGATTGTACAATCGGGGGCCCATGCATCACCAATCGACAGGACCTGGCGAAGCTGGTCGTGCGACTCCAAAGGATATTCGACGATGTGTGCCTCGAGCGTTATCCGCGCGCCCTCGATAAAAATCGTTCTGTCGGGACTGTCATGCTCGGCCGCATCACGATAGTTGGCGTCGTAGAGCTCACCGAAATACGCGGTGACGCCAACGGGATTCACACCCTCTTCGATGTCCATGAGCACACGTGGTTCCCACACACCCTTCTCGCCTTCGCCGTAGGAACCGTTGTGATAGAGGTCCCCCAGCTGCCTCACCAGAGTGCTCTTGCCTACTCCGGGTCCGCCGACGATCGCGATTCGCATTAAATCCCGTTTATGGAGGTGGCAGTGCGGGGCTGACCCGACGCAAGATTATCAAGGTCATGATGGTTGTCGCAATGACTATCGCTGCGCTGATCCCGGAAACGAGTGCGAGCGAGTCAGAGAATGCGCTCCTGGCAATCGCCGCAACCTGCCCGCCTAGCGGTTCCGGAAGTCGCCCGGTGACAGCGAGTGCCTCCGCGAGAGTCGCACGAACACCTTCGGCCGCCTCACTGGAAACGCCAACGGGAAGTTGTCGCTCCATTATCGAGCGGTATGACGCGGTCCCAACGCTGCCAAGCACCGCAACCCCGAGTGCCATGCCGAGCTCAGCGCTCGTCTCGGAAATTCCTGATGCGGCGCCGGCCCGCTCCGGAGGCGCGGCACTCATGATCACGTCGGTCGTCAGAGTCATCGTGCTGCTGAAACCAATCGACATCAAGATGAAACCGCCGATTATCGTCGCGAGTGCCGAGGGTCCGCCGATTTGCGTGAACATGCCGATGCCCGCTGCTGCGAGCAGCATGCCGGCCCCCATCACGTGATGGATCTTGAATTTTTTCACCAGATATGGCGCGAGCATTGTGCCGGCGATGCCGCCTACGTTTGAAGGCAGCAGCGCAATACCGGCCTCGAGCGCTGAAAGCCCGAGCACGAGCTGGAGGTACTGCGCGACGAAAAGGTAGATTCCGCCCATTGATAGCGCCGCGACAAGCTGCGTTACGACTGCTGCGCTGAAAGGCGGCAATTGAAACAAACCGACGTCGATCAGCGGATCGGCCAGGCGGCGTTGACGCAGTACAAAACCCGTGGCGATACTGATTCCCACTCCAATCGCAACGGCAGGCACTACACCAATCCCATCAGCAGCCATACGCTTCACGCCGTATATCAGCGCGAGCATTGCAGCAAGGGAAAGCCCGGCGCTGACAAGGTCGAGCCGTCCAGCGCCAGGATCGCGGAATTCAGGCAGAAGCAGAGGACCGAGAACCAGCAGCAACGCCATCACCGGGACGTTGAGCAGAAAAACCGAGCCCCACCAGAAGTGCTCGAGCATGATGCCGCCGAGCAACGGTCCGATTGCGCCGCCAATGACGAAGCTGTTGATCCAGATGGCGATGGCAATCCTGCGTTGATGCTCATCGTGGAACATGTTGCGAATGAGCGCGAGGGTCGACGGCATCAATGTCGCCCCGGCAACCCCCAATAGCGCGCGCGTGAAGATGAGCATCGCTGCACTTGTGGCGAAGGCAGCCGCTACCGATGCGAGACCAAATGTCGCGCCGCCTATGAGGAGAAGCTTACGCCGCCCTACGCGGTCCCCAAGCGTGCCCATGGTGATGAGTGAGCCGGCGATCAGAAAACCGTAGATGTCGACGATCCAGAGGAGTTGCGTGCTGCTCGGTGCCAGCTGCGCTGTTAGCGCCGGAACTGCGAGGTGCAGCACCGTGAAGTCCATCGAGAGCAGGAAACACGGAAACGCGAGAACCGCGAGGCCGATCCACTCGCGGCGTCCTGCTCTTGGTTGTAGTTCAGCGGAGTCGGTCATCGTTTCCAGGCGGGGTTCACCGTTAGGCTTGTTTCGAGGACCTTGTCAGGTCCCGTCATCAGGTTGTCGACAAGCAGCTGGATCGTCACCGAAGGAGGAAATTCCCACAAGGTACGTATCGCAAGCGTTGTCGTCGCACGGGGAGCAAGGATGATCCTGCCGAGCGGCAGGTTGTCGACATCGTACTTGCCAGATGCGCGGATGCTGAATGGGATATCGGAGTTGTTTGCCAGGTGAACGAGCAGCAACGGCTCATTGAGCCTTCGTGACTGTTCGACCGTTGCCGTGACCGACGCCTTGAACAACGGCTCGAGCTCGGACTTTCGTCCAATGAGAAGATCCTTGAAGTAGATCGCTGTGCGTCGCCCGAGCATTGCCTCCCGGATGCCGTCCGCCGTCGAATCCCTGGAGAACACAAGAGTCATCGGCCGGTGACTGCCCTTGTGCGTGTTCGCGATGTCGAAATGTTCATCGGATCCGGCGATCAGCGTGAGGTTGTGCTCCATCGCAATACGGTGCGCTTGTTTGTAGTAGCGACCGCTGTTCACTACCTCCACCCCGTGCAGCATGTCCTGCCGGAGCAGGGATCTGTGAAACGGCGTCATCAGATCCGTGCCCATCGTTCCTGCGTCCCAGTCGTAGAGATAGGCCGGGTGATTGTACACGATGAACGCCCCCTGTCGCTTTGCTTCGATGAAGGGTGCCATCAGCTCGACCGTTGATGGCCTCGCCTTCATCACGAACGAGCCCTTTGTCTCCGACATGTAGGGTGTCGGCAGTGCATTGGCGTCCCGCAGAAAGATTGCGTTCGCGTGATACGGCGGCGTGCGAGGCGAAATCTCGCCGCCGCGAAGAACAATCAGCCTGCTGCCTCTCGCAGCAGCGACGGCAAGATCGAATGCCTTGTTATAGTCGCGCTCGATCTCGGCGGGATTGCCTTCATAATCGATGTGATCGGTGAGCGCGATGAAGTCGAGTCCGTCCCTGTTCGCCTCGTAGACCCGAAAGGACGGCCAGACGTGACCGTCGGAGAATACCGTGTGCAGATGCAAGTCGCCCTTGAGCGTGTGGAACCCCGGGATCGCGGGAAGCGATACCCGGGACTCCTGCGCGAATGCAGGCGTTGCTGCCAGCATACAGCCAGCGAGGATCAGGAATAGTCGAAGCATGACGAGGTTATGTGGTGCTGGTGGCTCTACGTCACGCGATCGAAGGAGCTGCCTTTGTGCACCTCTCCATGAGCCGCGGGTCGCCAAGCTTTTCTACCATCGCAGGAAACGCGGGAGTGGGGCCCTTCCATCTGATTTCCTCGATGTCACTGAAAAGGGGGGCATCAGTTCGAAGCGTCGCGATATCCTTGAACAGCAGTGCAAGCTCGTGGTGCCCGCTGATCACGGTGTCGGGAAAATCTTCGATTGGCCCGTGGAGTTCGAGCAGCCGGGCCGCGGTTGTCTTTCCAATTCCGGGAATTCCAGGATAGCCATCGGCGGCATCGCCAACCAGCGCCAGATAGTCGGGAATCAGCCGCGGATCCACGCCGAACTTCTCCCGCACCCCTGCCGCGTTCCGGATATTCCCCGATTTTCTGTCAACCTGAACGACGCGATCGCCCACGACGGATTGTGCAAGATCCTTATCGGGAGTCCAAATCGAGATTTTCTGCACTGCCGGGTTCGATGCAGCAAGGCGGGCGGCCGAGGCGAGCGCGTCGTCGGCCTCGAGCTCCACCATTGCCCAGACTGCGACGCCCATCGCCTCGAGTGAATCTTCAAGCGGCTGGAACTGTGCCCACAGAGCGCGCTCGATACCCTCGCCGGTCTTGTAGCCTGGCCACAGGTCGTTGCGGAACGACTCGATTACATGATCGGTGGCGACGCCAAGGTGAGTGGCACCCTGCTCGAACATCTGGAGAACCGAGTTCAGGACGCCGATTACTGCGCCGTACGGCTTGTCCTCTCCCTTATTGAAGCGGCGTAGTCCGTAAAAGTGCCTGAACAGCTCGTATGTGCCGTCGACGAGATGAACGATCATGCGCCAGTATAGTGCATCAAGGGGTTTTTGACATCGGCGGCGAGATGTTGCAAGACTACAGGATGTCCGCCCCGCGCATTCTCCTCGCCGACGCAGACGCCTTTTTTGTTGGCGTTGCGCGAATGATCGATCCGGAGGGGGCCGGTAAAGCACCTCTTCTGATCGTTGGCGGCTCGCGCGAAAGCCGCGGTGTCGTTTGCTCCGCCTCCTACGAAACGCGGAAGTTCGGCGTACGGTCGGCAATGCCGATAGCACGTGCGTTGAAATTATGCCCGGAGGCGATGTGCGTACCCGTGCCAATGAAGGCGTGCGGAACGAAGAGCCGGGAGATCCGTCGGACGTTGGAGCTCTTCGCACCGGTAGTTGAAGGCGCGAGCATCGACGAGTGGTACCTCGATATGGGCGGAACGGAAGGGGTCTATCACAACGAACACATCTCTGTCACCGCGCACCGGATGCGCGACGCCGTGCATCGCGACACCGGACTCACCATTTCCATTGGCGGCGGCACCAACAAGCTGATAGCGAAGCTCGCGGTCGAGCGTGCAAAGCCGAAGCCCGACAGCGGCGCAGATGGTGTCCATATAGTGGAGCCGGGATTGGAGGCGACATTTCTCCGGACGTTCGCGTTGGCCGACATACCGCTCATTGGCCCAAAGTTTCAGGAAAGGCTGACGGGACTGGGAATGACCACGGTGCCCGATGTGCTCCAATACAACCTGCCAACGCTCCAAAGCTGGCTGGGAAAGCGTGAAGCTGAGTGGTTATGGGACCGTGTTCACGGCGTTGGCAACGCGATCGTGGATCCCGGCGGGGAAGCCAAGAGTATGAGTCGCGAAGAGACGTTCGCGGTAGACATAAATGACGACAGCGTGCTGCAGCGTGAGTTGCTCGCACTCCTGACGCGCGTCGCGTCTGATCTTCGGTCGGACGGCCTGGCCGCGCGAACGATAACGGTAAAGATCAGGGATAACGATTTTCGGACAAGGTCCGCTCGTCGTACGCTCGTCGAGCCCGTGGTCGCCGACCGGGTGATGCTGAGGGTCGCGCGCGAGCTACTGGCCAAGCTGCGCAGTGGACGGCGGGTGCCCGCCCGACTCGTAGGTGTAGCCTTGTCTTCGCTCGGGCAGGACCCGGAAGCCGACCAGCTCAAGCTCTTCGAGGCGGCATCCGACACCGATTCCGAGACTGAGCGCGACCGTACGCTGGCGCGTGCTGTTGATCGGGTGCGGGAGCGCTTCGGGCCCCGCAGTATACTCCCGGCGTCGCTGGCGGACGATGGGACGGAGTAGATTCAGTGCCACACACTTCACCATGAGGCGGATCAATGAGGCCAGGCGCAAGCGGCATTCTCTTAAGCTTTGGTACGATTCTACTTTCCTTCGGCATCACGATACTGCTTATCGAGCTGCTGGCGGCGCGTTATGGCACCCGCCACGACATCGCTGGAATCCTTATGGTTATTTGTTTCGTAGGGGGAGCTGTCCTGGCAGGCGCCGGCATTTTCATGAACCGCGCGGCGGACAAACGGACTTGATGCTGTAGCCCCTCAACGGGAGAGAAGACCTTGTTCACCGCATTGGTTCTGCTCGGGATCGGCCTGATCGTCTGGGGTGCTTTCTCCTACAATCGACTGGTACACCGTCGGAATCAGGTCAGGACGGCCTGGGCGGATATCGACGTTCAGCTGAAGCGCCGTCACGATCTCGTTCCACAGCTTGTTGCAGCGGTGAAGGGCTATGCCGGACATGAACGGGGTGTCCTTGGCGCGGTGACTGAGCTGCGCGCGCAAGCCATTGCGCTGTCGAGCCCGGCGAAGCTTGGACAAGTCGAGAACGCGCTCGAGAAATCGCTGACGCAGCTTTTCGCGCTGAAGGAGGCGTACCCGGACCTCAAGGCGAACGAAAACTTCCTGGGCCTCCAGAAAGATCTGGTCGAGGTGGAGGATCACCTTCAGTATGCGCGGCGCTTCTATAATGGAGCGGTTCGCGATTACAACACGTCGATACAGCGATTCCCGGATATGCTCGTCGCTAATGCCGGCGGCTTTTCGGAGAGTGAATTCTTCCACGCTGAAGACAGCGAGCGTGCGCCTGTCGCCGTTGAGCTGACGCGATGAGGCTCATATCGCTTACTGCACTCGCGTTCGCCGCGGCAGTGCAGCTTGGCGCGCAGGAGCGAATTACTTCGTACGACAGCCAGGTGCAGATCCAGCGTGACGGAAGTATCGAGGTCACTGAGAAAATTGCGCTGAGGGCGGAAGGCAATCAGATCCGTCGCGGGATTTTTCGCGATTTTCCCACGCGTTATCGCGATCGATTCGGCAATCGGGTGAGGGTCGACCTCGAAGTGCTTGGTGTAGAGCGCAACGGCGTGATGGAGCCGTGGTTCACGGAGCGCATGAACAACGGCGTGCGCATCAATACCGGCAACGATGATTTCCTGCCGGTCCCCGCCGACTATGTGTTCACGATTCGTTATCGCACTACGCGCCAGCTCGGATTTTTCGAGAACAATGACGAGCTCTACTGGAATGCGATCGGCACGGGGTGGGTTTTTCCGATCGAGAAGGGTTCAGTAGACGTACGGTTGCCGGCGAATGTTCCAGCGGAGCAGCTCAGTGCAGAGGCCTACACCGGCACTCAGGGCTCGAAGGGGAGTGGCTACGAAGCGACCACCGGGCCGGGTGGTGCTGTCTATCGGCTCACGCAGCCGCTGTCGCCATACGAAGGCTTTACGACGGTGCTGACATTCCCGAAAGGGATTGTAACGGCGCCAACCGAAGAGGAAAAGACCAGGCTCTTCTTCAAGGACAACAGGGGTGTGCTGGTTTCGCTCGTCGGGCTCGTGGCATTGCTCGGTTACATGTTCACACAGTGGCGAAGAGTGGGTCGAGATCCGAAGAAGGGGATCATCATCGCGCGCTATGAGCCGGGGGAGGGACACACTGCTGCCGGTCTCCGATTCATGAAGCGCATGGGCTATGACACGCGCTCGTTTACGGCCGATGTTCTGGCGCTCGCGATTGGCGGTCACCTGCGGATTCATCGCGAGGACAAGCTTTTCAAGGATGAGTGGCGGCTCGAGCGCATCTCTTCTCAGGGTGCGGCTGATCCGTCTCCCGCTCAAGCCCTCCTGCTCAATGGTCTTTTCACTGGCGGGAAAGAAACTCTGGTATTGAAGAACACAAATGCTACAACCGTCGCCGCGGCAAGGCAGAAACACCAGAAAGCGCTCGACACCCAGTATCACCCGCGGTATTTCAGGCGCAACACGAAGAACACGGTGATTGCGGTCCTGGCGGCGATGGTCATTACCGGAATTGCCTTGGCAGTGTCGGGCGGTTTCGGCGTACCGTTCATTGTCGTTCTTGGAGCGCTGATGATGATCGGCGTTGCGGTGTTTGCGTGGCTGGTCCGCGCGCCGACGCAGGAAGGCCGGGATTTGCTCGATGAGATCGAGGGGCTCAAGCTCTACATGAGTGTTGCGGAGCGTCAGGAGCTGGCAGGGCTGCGTGGTCCCGGCGAGCCGGTGCTCGATGCGAAACAATACGAGGCCATGCTTCCTTATGCAGTCGCTCTCGATGTTGAGGATGCATGGACAGAGAAATTCACCGCTGCGGCGGGCGCAGCGGCAGCGGTGCAGGCAGCACAGCATATGTCGTGGTACAGCGGGCGCGGCGGAATCTCGAGCCTCGGTGACTTCACGAGCTCGGTAAGCTCGGGGCTGAACTCGACGATTTCGTCGGCATCGAGCCCGCCGGGTAGCAGCTCCGGTAGCGGCGGTGGTGGATCCTCCGGGGGCGGTGGTGGTGGCGGAGGCGGTGGAGGCAGATGAGTGCAGATGCGACTTAAACGCCAGGCAACCGTTCTTGGCGGCGGGCTCGCGGTGATGTGGATCGTGTTCGCCATCACGTGGCTCACAGGCGGAGCGCTGCTGTGGCTTGGGGTCGCGCCCCGATCGGTTCCAGGACTTCACGGGATTCTGTTCGCGCCGTTTCTTCACGGAAGCCTGGGTCACATTCTGGCGAACAGCGTTCCCTTCGTGATTCTTGGATGGCTCGTCATGCTGCGGGACCCTCGTCATTTCACGACGGTAACACTGGTTGCAATGATCGGCTCAGGAATGATGGCGTGGCTCATCGGCGCGCCGGGGTCGGTTCACGTTGGCGCCAGTGGCGTGATCTTCGGCTACCTGGGTTTCCTCATCCTGAGCGGATGGTATGAACGCAGCGCAGGGAGCATACTCCTCAGTGTGCTCGTGACTATCATGTGGGGCGGGTTGATGCTCGGTATGATGCCCGGACAGGCGGGCATCAGCTGGCAGGCGCACCTTGGCGGTTTTCTTGGCGGCTTTTTCGCGGCGCGGATGTATCGAGTGCCGCGTGTGATTGCATAGACCAGCAAAAGGAGGAACGCGGATGTGCCGTAACATCAGGACCCTTCACAACTTCAGCCCGCCCGCGAGCGACGACGAGATACGGGCGTCGGCAATTCAGTTCGTGCGAAAGCTCAGCGGTTTCACAAAGCCATCCAAGGCCAACGAAGAAGCATTCAATCGTGCCGTGGATGAAGTCACGCACGCGGCCCGGCATCTGCTGTCGTCGCTCGTGACGAACTCTCCGCCACGCGATCGCGAGACTGAGGCAACGAAAGCGAAGGCGCGCTCCGCAGCGCGTTTCGCGCATCAGAAGCAGCCCGAAACCTGAGTCCTTCATCGCGGCCAGCGCGGAGTCCCGTCATCCAGGTGTCGGGCTTCCGCAAGACATACAAGTCGTTCGTCGCCGTCGATGATGTCTCGTTCGAGGTTTACGACGGAGAGATATTCGGACTCATCGGTCCCAACGGTGCTGGCAAGACGACGACGATGGAATGCATCGAGGGGCTGCGAGTACCCGACAAGGGTTCGATCTCGGTACTCGGCCTCGATCCTTTTCGCGACATCTACAAGCTTCAGGACCGCATCGGGGTGCAGCTCCAGGAGGCGCAGCTCCAGAAGCGCATCAAGGTAAAGGAGGCGGTTCACCTCTGGGCGACACTATACGGACGCAAGCCATCGGACGGCGACAAGCTTCTCGAGCAACTCGGTCTTGCCGACAAGCGCAATTCATGGTTCATGACACTTTCGGGCGGTCAGAAGCAGAGGCTTTTCATTGTTCTCGCTCTGATCAACGATCCGGAGGTCGTGTTTCTCGACGAGCTTACCACGGGACTCGATCCACAATCGCGGAGAGCGATCTGGGAGCTCGTGCGCGGAATACGCGAGCGTGGCAAGACGGTTTTTCTCACTACCCATCTGATGGAGGAAGCCGAGCGGCTGTGTGATCGTGTGGCGATCATCGAGCATGGACGCATCATCGACATCGATACTCCGGAAGCACTGATCCGTCGGTACTGCCCCGAGCGCGCGGTGGTCCTCATTACTGAAGACGCGCTGGCACTGGAGCGATTCCGGTCAATTCCAAGTGTTGATGAAGTTGTCTCGAGCGAGGGTCGGACCACTATCAAGGGGACGGGCGAGGACCTCGTCACGGAAGTCATAAGGTGTCTCTCGGAAAACGACATCAGGGTAAGTGATTTTCGTACGATCATGCCGACTCTCGAGGATGTGTTCCTCAAGGTGACCGGCCACTCGATCAGGGATTAGACGATGCTACGGGGATTAGTCCGGCTGACCTGGATCGAGATCAAGATCTTTTTCCGTGAGCCGCTCGGCGCGATCGGTACGGTCATTGTGCCGGTCCTCGTGTTCATTCTGCTCGGACGCGTCGCGACGAGGTTGATGCCGCCGAGCCGTGTTGCGTCGGGGAGCATGTTCCAGGTCGATGTGCCGGTGTTCGCAGCGATATTGATCGCTCTCAATGCTGTGCTGTCACTCGTTGCGATCATATCGATCTACCGCGAGGGCGGGATCCTCAAGCGGTTGCGCGCGACGCCGCTCAGGCCGGCGACGATCCTGACAGCGCATGTGCTCGTGAAGCTGCTGCTGACAGCGGTCACACTTGGCCTGACTCTCCTTGCGGGCAAGCCTTACTATCCCATGGGGACTGACATCCCGCTCGCCGCATTCGCACTGGCGTTGTTGATCTCGACGTGGAGCATCCTGTCGGTCGGGTTTCTGATCGCCAGCATCGTTCCGACAGCGAGGTTCGCGCAGCCTATCGGTGCGGTCATTCTTTATCCGATGCTGGCGCTTTCCGGTCTCTTTGTACCACTTGCTGTGATGCCACCCGCGCTGCAGGTGGTGGCGAAGGCGCTGCCTCTCACGTACTCGGTGTCGCTCTTACGGGGAATCTGGCGGGGCGAAGCGTGGTCGGCGCATACCGGGGACATTCTCGCGCTCGTCATTGTCTTTGTTATCTGTACGGCTGTCTCGTCGAAGGTATTTCGGTGGCAGTAGGGCAAGAAGGTTCTACGGGTAAAAGCAGAACCTTTTTTGCTGACACTGTCCGTGATGCACAGACAGTATCAGAAATCACCAAATCACTTTTCCCCATCGAATGGGGCCCCACTTATTTCATGCTGGCGACAGCCTCTACTATCGCCTTGCCGAACTCCAGCCCCTCATAGAAACGCCGGATCTCTATCCGCTCGTCGCGCCCGTGCGACCGAGAATCGCCAGGCTCGGAAAAAATGCCGGTAAGCCCATACACAGGTATGCCGGCGTTTCTCACGTACGCACCATCCGTGGCACCGGAGGACATGATCGGCACCACGCTGACACCGGGCCAGAAACGCGAGCTGACGCGCTCGAGTGTCGATAGCAGCTGAGGAGTCATGGGAGAAGGAGGCGATAGCGTTGCTGGCTCGACTTGAGAGAGCTCGACGCTTGCGTTGGCAATCGCCGTCTTCAAGGCGCGAACAACTACAGAGGTATCGGTGCCCGGCATCATGCGACAATTCACAGTCGCCTGCGCCATCTGAGGAAGCGCGTTGTCTGCATGCCCGCCAGTGAGTCGAGTCGCCACACAGGTCGTGCGGAGCATGGCGTTGAATCTCGTAACCGCCGTCAACCGCCGCGCCGCAGCAGTATCGGTTTGCCCGGCCGCAACTGCGCGCATGAGCCGCGCGATACTATCAACCTCGAATGCGGACGCCCTCTGTAGCGTCAACCGCGTCGTTGGCGTGATTTCGAGCGGAAAAGAAAACGAAGCGACGCGCGTAAGCGCCCGAGCCAGGGAATAGATGGCGTTGTCAGCGCGCGGCTGTGATGAGTGACCGCCCTGATTCCTCACCGTCAGCCGATAACTCACGTACACTTTCTCGGCTGTCTGGACGCCCAGCATTGCGGCGCGGCCGCCATAGATGGATCCGCCGCCAGTATCGAAGTTGAGAGCCACACCCGGGTTACCGATGTGCTTGCGTCCGGCGCCATTGGCGAACCAGTTGATCTGGTCACCGAGCGTCTCCTCGTCGCCGGTGATCACTGCGACTATGTCACGGTCGGGGACGTACCCTGCCTTCTTCCATCGAATCAGGTTCGCCACGATCGTGACAACCCCCGACTTGTTGTCACTGACGCCGCGCGCGTACCACCAGCCACCCGCTTCAGTAAGCGTAAAAGGGTCGGTCGACCAGTCTTCTCTCAAAGCAGGCACGACGTCGAGATGCGCCATCAGGAGGACGGGTGACTGCGCTGACTTGCCGCGCAACCTCGCCACGACATTGCCCACGCTATCAACTGTCGCTGCGACGAATGCATCCGTCTCGCTAAAACCCGCGCTTCGAAGGCGCGCGACGATTGCCTGCGATGCAGTCACCGTCTCGCGTGTCCCCGAAACCGACTTGATACCAATCAGCTCAGTCATGATCGCGTGAGCCAGAGCTGAATCGGCAGGAGCGGTGCGGGCCTGCGCAGACAGTGACTGGGCAGATGCGAGTATCAGGAGGATCGATGAGGCAATTTTATGGGACATATCTACAAGTGTATGGGAAATGAAGCAGGCGGCTACCAATCTCTACCCCTGACGAGCCGATTGGCACCCGATAAATTGGTTGTGAATGCCATCACCCCCACGTAAGCGACGCCGCCGCGCTGGCCCTGGACGCAAACCCCAGGAGCATACATCACTGCCCACCTCGCGCAACGCCTACATGGCGACGCGAGAGTGGCTGCTTGCAACACACGGACCGGTGTGCGCCTACTGCGAGCGGAAGATCAAGGCGAGTCTGATCACTCTCGATCACGTCACACCACGAAAAGGCAAGACGGCTTTCGATCGCCGGGATAACCTTGTCCTTGCGTGCCCTGCATGCAACATCGACAAGGCGGATAAACCATTCCTCGCCTTTCTGCTGGCGAGAAAATCCCGCGCGGCAAGTGTACTTCGCTACGGCCAACATCTGAGCAGCGGGCTCATCAAGCTCGCGAGCGAGATCGCCGGGCCGGAAGCAACGAGCCGGGCGGAGCGACTGTCGGACCCTGACTATCCGTACCTCGATTGAAACCTCAACAGCTCAATAAAATGACACGTCTGGTTATAGCAGCCGGCATGCTCCTTTTCGGAGCCACCACGGTGAGTGCCCAGGTTCAGGCTCGCCCACCTCGACCGGATTCGATGGGGCTTGCGCCGGATCTGACGGAGCTCGTCGGGCGCCCAACGAGTGAGCTTGCCAACGTCGTCACCCGACTGTCGCGTGACTATACCTCGCTTTCAAGACGCTTTGACGCCGACAACTCACCGGAACAGCGGTCGAGAGGGCGAGACTTCGTTGCGGGGTGGAACGCGAGGCTTCGCGCTGTTGATTTCGACAAGCTGAGTCAGGAGGGAAAGGTCGATTATGTTCTTCTCGCCAACTACCTCGGGCATCAACGGGATCTCCTGAGCCGGAGCGAGAAGCAACGCGGCGAGACCAGTGCACTACTTCCATTCGCCGACCGCTTGTTGTCCCTCCAGGATGTCCGCCGCAATCTCGTCACAGTCAACCCGCGCATCTCCGCGAGTACGATCGCCGCGGTCACGCGTCAGGTCGACAGCCTGCGCGCTTCAATCGAGGCACCCTCATCGCCGCGGGCCGCAATACGCTCTGTCGACCGCACAATCGCGAACCGCGCAGCACGAGACATCGACGAGATACGCCGCGCCACCAAGAGCTGGCACGACTACTACAACGGCTACGATCCTGTCTTCAGCTGGTGGATCAAGGATCCGTACAGGAAACTCGACGAATCGCTGACCCGCTACGCGCGAACACTTCGCGAGAAAGTGGTAGGCTTCAAGCCGGGCGACGGGCAGGCTGCGGCCAACGATGGCCCAATCATCGGAGATCCGATCGGAGCGGAAGGCCTTGCCGAAGATCTTCGCCACGAGATGATCGACTACACCCCGGCCGAGCTCATCAAGATCGCCGAGCGGGAGTATGCGTTCAGTTTGAGCGAGATGAAAAAGGCGTCCCGTGAAATGGGTTTTGGCGACAACTGGAAAGCTGCGATGGAGAAGGTGAAGGACCTGTACGTTGAGCCAGGAAAACAACCCGACCTGATCCGCGATCTTGCATGGGAAGCTGAGGAGTTCTTCGCAAAAAACGACTGGGTCACGATTCCGCCGCTTGCTCGTGAAGACTGGCGGATGGAAATGATGAGCCCGGAGCGCCAGCGCGTTGCCCCCTTCTTCCTGGGCGGCGAGCTGATCCTCGTGTCGTATCCGACTTCAGAGATGACGGAAGAAGAAAAGCTGATGAGTCTGCGAGGCAACAACCCGCATTTCTCGCGTGCGGTTGTTTTCCACGAGCTGAATCCTGGTCACCATCTTCAGGGTTTCATGGCCGCGCGGTACAACTCGCATCGTCAATTGTTCAGCACGCCGTTCTGGAACGAAGGACAGGCGCTTTACTGGGAGATGTTTCTCTGGGATAACGGCTTTCAGAAGAAGCCCGAAGACCGGATCGGTGCACTGTTCTGGCGGATGCACAGAAGCGCACGAATCATCTTCTCACTGAGCTTCCATACCGGGAGGATGAGTCCGGATCAGGCGATCCAGTTTCTCGTCGACACTGTCAACTTCGAGCGCGCGAACGCGGAAGGCGAAGTGCGCCGGTCATTCAGTGGAGACTACGGCCCGCTGTACCAGATTGCCTACATGATTGGCGGACTGCAGCTGCGCGCGCTCCATCAGGAACTTGTTGCCTCAGGAAAAATGACTAACAGGGCCTTTCACGACGCCGTGCTGCAAGGTGGCCCGATGCCCATCGCAATGGTGCGGGCGAGGCTTGTCGGGCATGCGCTGACGCGGCAAGGCGCGGGGCCATGGAAATGGGCCGAGGCGTTACCACCGCCTCGGCCCCTTTGAGTTCTAGCGGGTCAGGATACCCAGCTTCGTGTCGTATTTCGCAACGCGCGTCCACGCCGTAACCGAGCCGGTTTTTCTGAGCGCCCAGAAGTCGAAGTCTGCATGTTTCCGATCGCCGGCGGCATCGAGCGCAGTCCATCCGGTTGCGCCAAAGTGCGCGTTTGCAGCGGTCACGAAACGCTCCTTGAGGGTGCTGATATCGGCATCCTCTCCAGCCGCGACATAAGCTTCCGCCGCGACCCAGACCGCATCGTAGACAGCGAGTGCAAACGCATCGGGATCAGTGCCCGAGCGGCGTTTGATCTCCGCAGCGAGCGGTGACCAGTTGTCACGCGCACTCTCGTCCAACCCGAATATCGGGTTTGGATAACCGGCGCGCACAGCGAAGTCAGCCGCGGTGGCGTTTCCCAACAGGGCAGTGGTCAGTGCGACGCCATCGCTCCCATACCATTTCACTGATGAAAGCGTGGGGTTCTGCGTGGCGAGGTTGAAGATGTCTACAACTTCGTCGAACGCCGCCAGATAAACACCAACCTTGCTTGCGCCATGTTGCGCGACTGCAGCAGCAACCTGGGTCGTGAGCGCGGCGACTGGCGTTGTGAAGCTTGTTGTCGTAGCGGCGTACTCAACGCCGGCGGAAACGGAACCGCCGCGTTTCGTGAATTCCTTGCGAGTCGCGTTGCGCAGGCCGATGTTGCCGGCGTCCTGCCGGTTCATCGGTACGATTGCCTGAATCCCATCGCTGGCGATGTACGCAGCAATTGCAACGCCTTCGAGTGTATCCGATGGCGTGAATCGAAAGATGTTGTCGTTTGCGATGGCAAGGGATCCGGCAGTGCTTGACGGACTCACGAGAATCACTCCGTTCGCATCAGCATAGGTCTTGATGGCCGCCACTTCAGCGCTCGACTGCGGTCCGAGAATTATCTGCACGCCTTTAGCCTTGAGCTCCTGCGTCTGCGTAAGCGCAATCGAGGGGTCGAGTTTGGTGTCGCGCACATCCGCCGAGAAATGAATTCCGCTTCCCGACAGGTGGCGATTTACGTCTTCAATGGCAATGTCGATCGCGGCGTCACTCGTCACGCCGAGGCTCGCCCAGTTGCCCGTTAAAGAAAACACTCCGCCGATCACCACTTCCCGGGAGTCAGGCGATGTCGAATTGTCGCACGCTACGGGGACGAGGGCAGCAAGTCCAATGAGGCCAGCGGTCGCGGCAATACGGCTGCGCCGGGGCAGATTAGTTAACAGCGAACTTTCTCCGGTTGGGGGCTTCGCCGAGTCTACTCAGCTTGCCCCCGATTTGCTACACTTTCCTGAATCTGCTGCACTTCAGGGCCGGCGTGCCGAGCGGCTCTGCAGGCGGTCGCTACCACCTGATGACGTTGAAAAGATTCGAGTAATCATCGGTCCACGCCCTGCGTTTGCTCGACGGCTCGAGCTCAACCCAGGACGTATCGCTCGCAAGGCCCCGGAAATCTTCAAGGCGACGTGCCAGGACCACCCAGTCACTCTCGTAATCGTACGCACTGTCTTGCCGCGCCTCGTCAACCGAATGGTTTCGGACTCGCGCCTGAAGTCCGGCATCGAGCGCAAGGTCAGCGACTACAGGCTCCAGATCGAGTCGCCGGTTGCTTATATGAACCAGCAGCACGCCGTCATCGGCCAATGCACGCGTATAGAGGTTGAGTGCCTCACGTGTAAGGAGATGCACCGGGATGGCATCCGAGCTGAATGCGTCGAGGACGAGCAGTGAGTACTTACCTGCCGTTTCGCGTCCAACGGTCAGCCTCGCGTCCCCGAAGATGATGTTGGGTCTTACCGGACAGGCAGAGAGAAAGGTGAAGAAGCGTTCATTGCGCGCGATGGCTTCGACGTGTGGATCGATCTCGAAGAACGTCCACCGCTCCCCCGGACGTGAATAACAAAGAATTGAACCAGTCCCAAGTCCAACGATTCCGATGTCGGAATTCGACAGAGTCGGCGCAAGCTCACGAAAGACGTCGCCAACCGGACCTTCAGGGTGATAATAGGTGATGGGAATCAGTCGTCGCTTCGCATCGCCGAACTGTGCCCCGTGGATAGTCGTGCCGTGGTACAGGACCGTTGCCGGCCCCGATGCACGCGCGACCCGGTAAATACCAAAGAATGACCTGTCATTGAAGACAGTTGCTCGTGGCGAGTTGGTCAGTGCGCCGGCCACACCGATCGCCGAGATGGCGAGGCCGAAGCGTAGTGCACTTGGCATGATCATGAGCGCGAGGATCGCGGCTATGGCGGAAACGATCCACAAACCGGGGAGACCAACTACTTGTCTCGAGTCAAGATCGTATCGTGATGCAATTACAAGTATAAGGGCCGGCAGAGCGACTAACGCGATGTTGCGCGGCTGCAGCCAACTCGCCGATCCTACGGAATTGAACGTCGGCCGGAGGAAACACGCAACGCCTACCATCATCAGGTAGTCACGAGTCGATTCGAACAGCACGGGCACCACCAGCGCTGTAAATGCTCCGCCGAGCGCACCTCCGAACGCCATCCAGAGGTAATACTCGGTTAAATGAAGCGGCGACGGCCGGGATGCCGCGAGCCTGCCGTGTAGCACCAGAGTGGTGAATGCGAACACTCCGAGGTGAAGAGCATATCCGCGCCGGAATCCAATGCTGATGCCCCAGAAAACAACAACAGCGAGCGTCGCTACGAGCAAAGCATGCACGAGTGCTGCACCGCCAGCGATACGGCCACCGAACTTGCTGAAGACGATGACAAACGTGAGCAGATAGAGAGCCAGCGGGATTACCCATAACAATGGGGTCGCAGCGACATCGGTACTGAGATATGTCGTTACGCCAAGGAGAAGGCTCGACGGGACAAAGGCAAGGAGGATCCACTTGATGCGATCGCTCCATGCCGGCCGCGCTGCATCGATTACCACGCGCGCATCGGCGTCCGGGCGCTTTGCGGGGAGCCGCTTCCAGATTACCGCGGCGCAGCCAAGCATTACGAGGAACGCGAATGCGTATACGGCGGTCCACAGGCCCGCCTGGTCACTGAGTCGCAGTGATGGCTCGAGCACGAGCGGAAACGCAAGCAGCCCGAGAAAACTTCCAGCGTTGCTTGCTGCGTACAACGCGTAGGGGTTTTCAACCGGCGAGTCCGCAGAAGCGAGCCACTTCTGGAGCAGTGGCGCGGTAGCTGAGAGCACCAGGAATGGCGCGCCCAGTGAAAGCGTGAGCACTCCGACGAGCCAGGGAATGACATTGCCGGAGCTCGGTGGAGCCCATCCGCCCGGCAGACTCAACGGAAGCTGAATGAAACAGAGCGCCAGCAGCGCTACGTGGAGCACCACCTGTCGGCGCGGCGCCAGATATCTGGAGCTCGCATGTGCGTAGAGGTAGCCAAGCAGCAGCAGGGCCTGAAAGTACATCAGGCATGTGTTCCACACGGCGGGCGACCCACCGAGAAGCGGAAGTACGAGCTTCGCGAAAAGTGGCTCGACCCAGAAAATGAGAAACGCGCTAGTCAGCGCGGATAGTGCAAACAGTGCCAGCAACAGTTCCTTCGGTTGAGCAGTGGTTGATCAAAGATTGTCGAAATGTGCCGCCATCCGGACTCGCGTGCGCGCATCGGGGAGCGCTCCGGTGCAGGCACCCATGTTCTCGGCCATATGGCCAACCTGCGATGTCGCGGGAATCGCGCAGGTAACCGATGGGTGGGACACCACAAATTTCAGGAAGAACTGAGACCAGTTTTCACAGTCGATTTCGCGGGCCCATGCCGGAAGCGCGCGTCCCCGCACCCGGTCAAAAAGATTGCCTCCGTCGAGCGGCCGGTTGAGGATCACCGCCATCCTCCGCTCGCGTGCAAGCGGAAGCAGACGTGCCTCAGCAGACCTGTCAGCGAGATTATATGTGAACTGCACAAAGTCGAGCGGCTCACTCCGCATGATTCGCTCGAGCTCATCGTGCCGCCTGCCGTGCGATGTGGTCACGCCGATATAACGCAGGCGTCCGTTCGACTTCCACTCCCTCAGCGTTTCGAGGTGACCTTCCCAATCGAGCAGATTGTGCACCTGCATCAGGTCGAAACGCTGAATTCCCCAGAGCTTCCGCGAGTCCTCCATCTGTACTGCGCCGAATCGTCTGCCGGGTATCCATACCTTGCTGGCCGCGAAGAGTGAAGGTCGGCCTGTCATCGACGGGAGAAGACCACCAACTACGCTCTCGGATGTGCCGTACATCGGGGACGAGTCGACAAGTCTGCCACCACGATCGAAAAAGGTCTGCAGCACGGGCCGCAGGCGGTCGCGTGCAGTCGTGGACCTGCCTGCGTCAAAAGTGATCCACGTTCCCATTCCGATCAGGGGCAGTCGCTCGCCGCTCGATGGAATGGCGCGCGTGAGCACTTGTTGCGATTGTTGATCACTCGCAAAAGGCAACGCCGCGTATGCTGCGGCCAGCTCGACGAAACGGCGGCGTATCATGAGATGTTCAGGGAGAAGGTAAATGAAGAAGCAGCTGGTTCAAGTCATCGATGCGCTCGATCACGCAGCAAAACGCATGGACTCGATCGCATCCGCCACACCCGACGACCGGTGGAACAAGCGCAACGACCAGGAACGCTGGTCCGTTGCGGAATGTGTTGCTCACCTGAACATCACGAGCGAGGCGTATGTGCCGCGCATAAGGAAGGCCCTCGAGGATGCGCGTGAGCTTCCGCCGGCGACGGGCGCCTATCGCCGTGCGTTTCCCGGATGGTTGTTCGGCTCGCTCGTTGGGCCAATGATCACCATCCGGAAAGCCCGGCTTGGCGGTGTGAAGACTCCGCCGAAATTCGTGCCGACTGGTGACCTGCCGAAGAACGTCATCATCGCTGATTTCAGGCGACTTCAGATAGAGCTCTCGGAGATGGTGAAAGAGGGCGACGGCCTTGCTCTCGACAAGGTCGTGATTACTTCACCATTCGGCGAAAAGATCCACTACGATTGCTACTCGGCCATGGTGATGATCCCCCGCCACCAGGAGCGGCACCTGGATCAGGCGCAGCGAGTATGGGAGCCCTGATGCGAATCACTTTCGTCCTGTTTGCGATTCTCTTTCCCGCCGTTGAATCGTCCGGGCAAACGGCCGCCGAAATCGTTGCGCTGATCGAAGCGCGATCGGGAGTTCAGGTTGGGCAGGCAACTGTGGACGCCTTCAAGGCAGGCAACCCGCAGCAACGAATTACTGGCGTGGCCGTGACGATGATGGCCACACTCGAGGTGTTGCAGCGCGCGGCGGCGGCGGGAAAGAATCTGGTCATCACCCACGAACCGACCTTTTACTCGCATCGTGATGCAACAGAAGCGCTCGAGAGGGAGAACGACTCCGTCTATATCGTGAAGCAGCGCTTTATTTCCGAGAAGGGACTAGTCGTCTGGAGATTCCACGACCGTCCTCACGCGATGAAGCCTGACATGATTCGTGCGGGCATGGTTCGAGCGCTTGGATGGGAGAAGTATCAGAGCGCGGCCGCAGCCACAGTTTTTGACTTGCCGTCAGCGAGCATTGCAAGTATTGCACGGGATCTTCACAGAACCCTTGGTGCCCAGACCATTCGCGTTGTTGGAGATACTGGGGCTCGGGTGTCTCGCGTCGGTCTGACGCAGGGCTTCCCGGGATTCGGCGCGAACCGCTTGGTTCTGCAGCAACAGGGAGTCGAGGCGCTCGTGATGGGTGAGGATCACGAGTGGGAAACGATCGAATACGGCGTCGATGCAGTCACGGCCGGCCGGCTGAAGGGCCTTATCGTCATCGGCCACATCGCTTCAGAGCAGGAGGGGATGCAGGAGGTGGCGCGGTGGCTCAGAACGTTCATTACACAGGTGCCGATTGAATTTCTAGCAACGCGTGAGTCTTTCGTCAAAATCCCGTGAGCGTTGGCTGACAGATGTAAGCGTCACGTACCGAGAATGAAAAGCCTTTCGCGCCTGATGGCTGTCACCCGTGCCCGAGTCTACGTTTTGCCCCGGAAAAAGATTTTCTGACCGCGCGCTGGCGCATCGAATGATGGGGCTCGCTCAGGTCAACACAGGCCGGGGAGGATCATGAAATATCTTTGTCTGATCTACGAGGACGAAAAAATCTGGGATACGATGCCCCAGGATCAGGCAGGTGCCATCCTCGGCGAATACCAGGTTTTTACAGCAGGAGTTGCAAAAAGTGGCCAGTTGATCGTTGGAGAGGCACTTCAGCCGTCGTCGACTGCTACTACGATAAGGGTTCGGAACGGTCGCCCGACGATGAGTCACGGGCCCGCGGTGGATACGCGCGAGCAGCTCGGAGGATTCTATCTGGTCGAGGCGACGAGCCTCGATGATGCGGTCGAGGTTGCGAGTAGAATTCCTTCGGTTCGGCATGGGGCGATCGAGGTTCGCCCGATTATGACGTTCGGCCCGTAAGAATTCTCAGTGCTAACTCGAAACTGGGCACGCAAACTCCAAACTGGATTGCAAACTCAGAACTCAGAACTAAAACCCGCGACTTAAAACTCAACTGCCAAAACCAAACTCCTGGCAGACGAGTCGCCAGTTGCGAGACAAAGTGTTGAGCGTTGAGTTTGCCTACCAGTTTTCAATTTGCGTACCAGTCCTGGGTACATCACGGTTTAATCAGCGAAGACCAGAAAGCCTAGCGACCAGCACCGCTGCCCACTGCGGTCCCTTATATCCCTCGGCGCCGTCATCGTACCACTCGTCAAGAGAGTGGCTGCCGCGGTCCTGACCGCCCCCGGCAATTCTTATTGCAGGGATCCCGAGGCTCATCGGAAAGTTCGCATCGGTGCTCGACGCGCCGGTGTTGGCTCTGAAACCAAGGAGTCTGGCCGAAGAAAGAGCTGCCTGAACTATGGGTGCGCTATCCGCCTGACTGGCGGCGGGGCGAATGCCAAGTGTGTCGACCTTGAGAGTGAGCTTGACGCTGGATGCTGGCCATCTCGCGTTCTCTTCGTCCAGCGCAACCTTGAGAGTGCGCTGGATCTGCGCGTCTACTTTGCCGAGCTCGACGAGTGACGGCGAGCGCATGTCGATGTCCATTATGCCTTCCGCCGAAATCGAGTTCACCGATGTACCCCCCGAGATCACTCCGACGTTGAAGGTCACCTTCGGGCTGGCAGGAACCTGGACGTCGGCGATCTTCGAGATCGCACGGCCTAATGCATGGATCGGATTCGGCATTCCAAAAGCGCCGTAGCTGTGGCCGCCCGGTCCGACAAAGCGAACCCGGTAGCGATTACTTCCTACCGCGCTGCTGGCGATACCCTGTCCGGATCCGTCGACCGAGATGAAATAATCGATCGCACCCTTTGGAAATTCACGAGTGAAAAGATGTCGCACGCCGCGCAGGTTTCCTTCACCCTCTTCGCCGACGGTTCCAACGAAGTAAACCTTCCCAACGGTCTGAACGTTTGCCTGTCGAAACGCGCGCGCAACAGCGAGCACAACTGCAAGGCCACGACAATCATCGGAGATGCCGGGTGCTGTGAGGCGCGTGCCCTCGCGCTTCACTTTGACGTCAGTGCCTTCGGGGAAAACGGTGTCGAGGTGCCCGGAGATCATTACCGTTGGCCCCGTGCCGGTGCCCGGTCGCTCTGCAATGACGTTCCCGACGCTATCGATCCGAACGTTCTGCAGGCCAAGGGCTTCGAATCGCTTCTTGTACTCCGCGGCGCGCACAGACTCCTTGAACGGAGGTGCGGGGATTTCGCAGATTGATACCTGCTGATCTAGAGTCCAGGCATTGTCACGCTGGAGCGCTTCGATAGCCGTGCGCAGTCGGGGATTTGCCAACGGTCCGGACTGCGCTGAGAGAACGACTGGTGTCGACGAGACGATGGCAGCGAGCAGAATCAGACCTTTGGACGATCTGCTCGAGTGTTTGCGGTGTAAAGTCATGTTAGCAAGGTACGAGATAGCCAATATTTGTGCATCTTCACCGTTCGAAGTTTGCACGGCCACTAAGCGAGAAATCGCTCACGCATCGGAGCTATGCAATGAGAATACGTTGCGCCTGTCTCGCGGCATTTTTGCTGCTGCCGGCCATGTCCCCCGCACAGGGAACGATTGGCGCTGCGGGTGTTGGCGCAGCGAATCCGCTCGCTGTTGACGCAGGTCTCTGGATTCTCAATGCGGGGGGAAGTGCGGTCGATGCTGCCGTAGCGGTTCAGGCGATGCTCGGGTTGGTGGAGCCGCAGAGCTCCGGCATAGGGGGCGGCGGATTCCTGATGTATTACGACGCAGCGACGCGAAAGGTGACGCTCCTCGATGGTCGCGAAACCGCGCCGGCTGGCGCGACACCAACGATGTTCATTGGAGAAGACGGCAAACCGATGAGCTCGATTGCGGCCATCACGAGCGGAAGAGCTACCGGAGTTCCTGGCGCCATGCCAATGCTGGGTGTTGCGCATTCGCGTTTCGGGAAACTTCCATGGGCGAAGTTGCTCCAGCCGACGATGCGCGCAGCAGATTCGGGATTCCGGGTCCCGCCGCGTCTCGGAAGATTCGTCAACAGTGCGAGCGTCAGGTCATCGAGACCGGATGTCGTGAAGCTGTTCGTACGCGCTGATGGAGTTCCTGTAAAGGAAGGGGATACGTTTCGAAACCCGGCTTATGCCAGTGCAATGCGGGAGCTGTCCTCACGGGGTCCGCGCGCCCTCCTGACTGGCCCGATCGCACAGGCAATCGTCGATCGCATTGCACGGCAGCCGATCCCTGGATCGATGACTCTGGCCGATCTTGCTGCATATCAGCCTGTCGAGCGCACTCCACTGTGCAGGCCATTTCGCGGCTACACTGTTTGTGTGCCTCCTCCGCCGTCGAGCGGTGCGTCTCTACTTCAGCTCCTCGGTATACTCGAGCACACTGATATCGCGTCGCGTGGACCGTCGGATCCACAGGCGTGGTACCTCTTTGCCGAAGCGAGCCGAATCATGTACGCGGACCGCGATCAGTTCATCGCCGATCCGGGCTTCGCCGATGTTCCTGTCGAAGGAATGCTCGACTCGGCTTACATCGCAATTCGCGCAACGCTGATTGGGGAGCGGGCGGGAGCCGCTCCTCCGGCAGGTTCCCCGCGTGGGTCAGTCCGGACAGCGGATGCGACCAATGAGGAAGCCGGTACAAGTCACTTCGTGATCATCGACAAAAAGGGCAATGTGGTGTCGATGACAACGACGGTCGAGTCGGTGCTTGGATCCGGACGGGTAGTGAGCGGATTCGTTCTCAACAACACCATGACCGATTTCTCCTACTCCCCCACCATCGACGGGAAACCTGTGGCAAACGCCGTTGCCGCTGGAAAGCGGCCGCGTTCGTCGATGGTCCCCATCATCGTTATCGACAAGAAAGGCAATTTTCACGCTGCTCTTGGATCACCGGGGGGCTCGGCAATTCTCGCCTACAACGCAAAAGTGCTCGTAGGACTGCTCGCCTGGAATCTGCCCATGCAGCAGGCGATCGATCTTCCGAACGTCTACGCTCGTGGCAGCAGCTTCAACGGCGAGGCGTCGAAGATCACGGCCGCCATTGCGGCTGGACTCGCTGAAAAGGGAATTGTCGTAAAGCCAGGGGAAGGCGAGGAATCGGGAATTCAGGGTGTGATTCTTTGCGCACCCGGCTGGCTCGATGGCGGAGCCGACCCACGTCGCGATGGTGTGTGGAAGAACGCCGGAACTACGAAGGCCGCGGCCGCAGCACGCAGACGTTGCCGCCGGGGGTCTGTCACTACTGGACGATAACGGTGCCCTTCATGCCCGCGCTTCCGTGTGTCCCGCAGAAAAAAGGATATCGGCCTGCCGGCATACCTCCGAACGAGACAGTTACGGCCTCGCCGGCCTCGCTGAGGATTCCGCTAGTCAGTGGGGCTGCTCTATCGGAGATCCGCTGATCGAGCCGAGTCTGGATGTCGGAAGTGAGGTCTTGTCCTTCAAACACGATACTGTGGGGGCCTCCTTCGGCTACGATGAACCGGATGGCCGCCCCTTCGGCGATCATGAGCTCCGACGGGTCGAAGCGGAAGCCTCCAGTGCCTCCTGTCATGCGGATCTGGTGCACGATGCCGACCCCGGTCGAAGTTGCGGCCGGGGGGGTGGAATTGCTGTTCCCGGAATAGGCACCGTCCTCGGCCGGACTCGCGGTTTCTTCGGAAACCGGGCCCTTTTCGGCACCCGGGAGGGTAGTGTCTGCTACCCCATCGTTTCCACGGGCACAGGCAGTGCAAAGGAGCAGCAAGGTAAAGAGCGCGGCAACAGGCTGTTTCATGGGCATGGATGTGGGTTGAGACCACTCTGAGGGATATCATTCATGCCTGCCGGCCGACCCATCGATGGGAGCGTCCGGCGTAGCGTCTGGAGCGGGTCACTACTATAAATAGCGCAGTCTCTGCTCGAAGAGGGCTGCGGCATTCCCGATAAGGAGCGTACATGCGTTCATTGAATTCGATCATCGACGTCCTCACCCTTGGGTCCGATCGGCCGCTTCGGCGCCTGATCGCGTACTACGCGTTCCTGGGTGGCGTCATGTTTCTCCTCCATAATTTCCTCCCTGAGACTGATCATCTCCTGCTTGGCAAAGGGCTCGATGCAACTACAGTCCCTGCGGGGCCGGTGGTTCTTCAGGATGCCCTGGCGAGCGGGGGTGCACCCGAGACGGTTGGGGCCGGAGGCATCGATGAAACCTCGCTAGCGGGAATCTTTCTCACGACGGCGCTCATCCTTGTCGGGACGATGCTGCTGATGATGCCCGTATCCTGGGTTTACATGTCAGCTCGACACGTTCCCGGACACAGTCAGGCCGTGGTGCAAACGCTGATCATCCTGCCTCTCGTTGTGGCGGGTATCGTTTTGATCGTCCGGGACAGTCTCGCGCTTGCGTTCTCCCTTGCTGGCGTCGTCGCTGCGGTGCGGTTCAGGACCAATCTTCGCGACACGCGTGACGTCGTTTACATCTTTCTTGCGATCGCTGTTGGTTTCGCCGCTGGTGTTCAGACTCTCGCCGTTGGTGCAGTCCTGACGGTGGTGTTCAACTTCGTGATGTTGTGGACATGGCGCTCGGATTATGGGCGCAACGTGTTGACGCCAACCGCTGCTTCGCGGTGGGCGGGCCCCCTCAGTAGCCTCGCGATGACGGGTGAACATGATGCGGTTCCCGACAGGGATCTTGTTCTTACACTCTCGCCGAAAGACGCGAACAAACTCGCCCAGCGTTTCGAGAGGGTGAGCGAAGCCCTGGGCGGACCAGACCAGAAAAAGCCGCGCTACACTGCGGTTCTTTCACTCACGAGCGACCACGTTGGGGATGCGCAGGAGCTCGTCGAGCGCGTACTCGACCGGCTGGGTAAACGCTGGAAGCTCGACGAAGTCGTGACGCACACCGGCAAGCCTTCGGAGATCTACTACCTGGTCAAGCTGAAAAAAGCGGTTACACGCGATGACATTCTCACGGCCGTTCGCGACGAGGCCGGCGATCGAATAGAGTCAGTCGCACTCGAGAGCCGGGAGGCAGTCGAGGAGAACGCGGGGTTGAGCACATGATGTCCTCGCGGCTCGTTCTCGCACTGGCAGCAGTTTCCGTAATCGGGTGCCGCGCGGGTGGTGGCTCGGATAAAGCGCTGCTCGAATCGCGCGAGAAGGAAGTGAAAGAGCGCATCGTTTCGGGGGTTGGTGGCGACGACCCGCTCGCGAAGTGGATACTTCCCGACATCCTTCGCGAAATTTCCGGACTAGCGCTTCTCGATGACGGTCGCCTCGTTACGCACAGCGACGAAAGAGCGCGCGTATACGTCATCGATCCGATGCGTGGCGTGATTCAGAAGTATTTCAACCTTGGCAAGGGTGGTATCGTCGCCGACTTCGAGGCCATCGCTGTGTCGGGGGCAGACATGTACCTCCTCGTGAGCAACGGCGATGTTTACCAGTTCCGCGAAGGTGATGACAGGGAAACTGTCGCATTCACCCGGTATGTCACGAATCTTGGCAAGGAATGTGAGTTCGAGAGCCTGGAAATCGAGCCCGGTAGCGGTGCTTTCATCATGCCGTGCAAGCGGATCGACAAGAAGAGCGAGCGGGACCAGTTGAAGATTTACCGCTGGTTACGTCAGCCCGATGGCCGCGCAGCCGTCTCCAGCATCACCATTCCACTTGCTGACGCTATCGGGTCCAATGACTGGAAAGAGCTAAGCCCGTCTGACGTCGCCATAGATCGGAGGACCGGCAACTACCTGATTGTGACCGGACGTGAAAAAGCTCTGCTGGAGATAACACCTCAGGGGCAAGTCGTCAGATCGATGCCGGTTCCCGGCAGTCCTCAACAGCCGGAAGGTGTGGCAATTACGCCTGACGGTGTGTTGATCATCAGTGATGAGGGTGTCACGCGTCCCGCCGACATCACACTCTACTCGTGGCAGGGCGTGATTGGCGGCCAAGCGCCGCCCACTCCAGATACAACTCAGGTCCCCGCAGCAATCCCGGATTCCAACTGATTTACATTTTCGGAGACACGACCAGATGAGCTCTTCCCGTCGCACGCTGATCATAGCGCGCGGAGCACTAGCGGTCGCAATCATCGCGGCCCCTTCCATTCTTGCATCGCAGACGCTTCCGCCGATACGCGCGAAAGACAGCGTCACTCTCGTCTCCAGCACGAAATACGAAAAGGGCGCGATTCATCGGTTCCTGTTCGGTGACAATTATCGCGACATATGGGCGACCCCAATCAAAGTACCCGTGCTGGACATTGGCGATTTTGCCGGCGGACTGAAGCCCACCAAAACCGGCGGCGGGATGCAGACGCGCTCATTGAAGTTCATGGGCGGTGACGGTCGTGAGTACACGTTCCGCCCCGTGTACAAGGCAATGCTCGATCTTCCCGACTCATTCCGCGGAACGATTATCTGGAACCTCGTGATGGATGCGAGAAGCGCGTCACATCCGACGGCGCCGGTTTCGGCACCAGCGCTTCTCAAGGCGACCGGAATTCTTCACGCACCCGCAGCTCTCGTGGCCATGCCCGACAACGCAGCGCTCGGAGAGTTCCGGAAGGAATTCGCTGGTGTGCTTGGCACCATCGAAGAGAGCCCCGACGTTCCTGAGGGCAAGCCTTCGGCAGCATTCGCTGGCGCAGACAACATCGAAGACGGCGCAGACATGCTCGACCGGATCAACGAAAGTCCTGAAAACAGGATCAACGCGAGAGCATTTCTCAAAGCAGTGCTCGTCGACATGCTGTTGAACGACAATGATCGTCATGCAGGCCAGTGGAGCTGGGCGCGGCTGGAGAAAGACGGTGTGTGGCAACCAATCCCGCGAGACCGCGACAAGGTATTCATCGATTATGAAGGTTTCATCGTTGGACTCGCTCGAGGCGCAGCGCCGACGCTGGTACGGTTCAGACCTACGTTCCCGAGGCCGCAGGATCTGTTCGACAACGGAGTGGAGTTCGAGCGCAGAATGTTGAGTGGACTGGAGAAACCGGCGTGGGACTCGGCTGTTGCAGAAGTCAAAGCAGCGGTCACAGACGACGTGCTACGCCAGGCTGTTGCTGCGCAGCCGCGCCAATTTGCCGCGTCGAACGCAGAAATTCTCGCCAAGCTACGCGCAAGGCGTGACGGGTTACACGATGGGGCGAACGTCTACTATGCCTACATGGCGAGTGTGATCGACCTTCACGGAACAGATACGACCGAAATTGCCACGATTCAGCGTGACCGGGGTTTCGTGACGATTACGCTGCAGGAGCCTGGAAAACAACCGCATTATCGCCGGCGCTTCGACCCTGCGGAGACGAGAGAGATCCGCGTGTATCTGCACGGCGGCAATGACATGGCGACGGTGACGGGATCAGGCGAACCTGGTATAGGTATCAGAGTAATTGGCGGCAACGGAGATAACCGCCTGGTGGACCAGTCAACCGGGGGCGCGGTTCGACTTTACGACAACGGCCAGGTCTCAGGGATCAAGTACGAGCTCCGCGAGTCCACGGAGGATGAGGACAACGACGAGAAGGCGTTGCCGTACAACCGAGTACCGGTGCTCAGGATTTATGGAACTGAAGTAAAGCCAACGCGCGACCGGGGGACCCGCACGGGCCCGATCCTTGGAGTCAGAACCGGACACGGACTCGGCTTCACACCGAAGATCGGCGTGTCGCGCACGAAGTACGGATTCCGGAAGACACCCTACGCGAGCATGCAGGTTCTCGACTTTGCGTACTCCACGGGGCTCAAAGGTTTCGAAGTCGGTTTCGAGACTGACAACCGTTTCGAGAGCACTGGCTTTCACGTGGCATCTGAGACTCGCATGTCGCAGATCGCCGTCGCAGAATTTCGCGGGTTTGGCAACACGTCGCTCGATAACGACTTGTGCGTAGCCTGCCCGCCAACGGTGCCGTCGCCGCTCCCCGATTCCGATTCGGAGTTCTATCGCGTTACCCAGACTCAGTACCTCTTCAATCCATCGATCGGATACGCGTTCGGTCCACGCAGCGACATAAGTGTCGGACCGATTGTGAAGTACACTGTAGCGGACAGCACGAGTAACCGATTCATATCTCTTGTACGGCCCTATGGTTTCCGGCGGTTCGGACAGGCCGGTGCGCAGCTCCGGATGTATCATGACACCCGCGTTGCAGCGGATACAGGAAGGAATCGTGGCGGGGTGGACTTTACGGGTAACGTGAATCCACCGGTGTGGGGGACGCTTGAACTCACCGGCAGCGTGTTCCCGGCGGCATGGGACGTCGAGAGTACGTACGAGAGCATTGCCGCCGTAGCGACCGGGTTCCTGACTTTGCCGGTTTTCACCAAGCCGATACTCGCGTTGCGCGCGGGTGGGCAGCGGCTATTCGGAGATTTCCCCTGGTTCGATGCGGCATTCATCGGCGGATCGAGTTCGCTTCGCACCGAGCAGCGCCAGCGTTATGCAGGCAATGCTTCGGTGTACGGGACGGCGGAGCTGCGGGTTCCAGTTGCGAAGTTTCCGCTGATCCTTCCGCTCGATGTCGGTGTGCTCGGGTTCACCGACGTCGCTCGGGTGTATTACAAGGGAGACTCACCTGGTGGATGGCATACCGGAATGGGTGCGGGATTCTGGATCGGCGTGGTGAATCCGGGGACGAATGTCACGGTGCTTGCTACGGATAACCCTGACAGAAGGCTGCTCGTGACTCTTGGATTTGCCTTTTGACGAGCAGCGAGCAGAGGTGGCAAACCAATTAGACAGAGGCCAATGAGGCGGGAAATTCGGAAGAACATTCTGTGGTGGATCGGCATTCCGGTTTTCTCGCTGGGGTGCAACGGGTGCAACTTCGGACTTCAGACAACGCCACCCTCAGCGGTTGCGACAGCGAACGAGATCGCACTCGCCGGCGCCCAAGTCATGATTGGCGCAGGCGATATTGCCAATTGCGGCGATATCGGGGATGAAGGAACGTCAAAGCTCGTCGACAGCGTGCTCAAGACAAACGCTGCGTCGAACGTGGAGACTGTGGTCTTCACTCTTGGTGACCACGCCTATCCCATGGCGACAGACAGGCAGCTTCGCCGGTGCTTTTCCCCGACATGGGGCGATCCAAAGAAAGGAATCATGAAGGTGATTCGTCCCGCGATCGGCAATCATGACTGGCAGTCGGCGCGAGGGGCGCCGTACTACCGGTACTTCGGTTCGCGAGCGGGCCCTGCCTTCAAGGGCTACTACAGCTATGACGTTGGCGACTGGCACGTCGTAGTTCTCAACAGCGAGCTTGCCGCCGAGGCATCGCGTGGCGAAATCGCTGAACAGGAAGCGTGGCTGAGAAAGGACCTGACGGACAATGCAAAGCTCTGTACGATGGCATACTTCCATCGTCCACTCTTCAGCTCCGCGTACAGGCAGGGCGCTCCTGAAATCCGCCCGATCTGGAGCATCCTCTATGAGAACAACGTCGACCTGGTGCTGAGCGGTCACGATCATCACTACGAGCGCTTCGAGCCACTGACTCCGGCCGGAGAGCTCGATGAGGCGAAGGGCATCGAACAGATTCTTGTTGGAACTGGTGGAGCGACACTTCGCGGCTTCAAATCGCGTTTCGGTTTCACAGCTCCTCCGCCATCCTCGCATTCTGTCGCGCGTATTCAAGGTCGGTTCGGCGTTCTGAAACTCACGCTCGGAAGCTCTGAATACCGTTCAGCATTCCTCGAGGTTGGCGGGCGAGTATGGGACCTCTCGGGCCGCCAGTGCCACTAGGCGATCGTCGCCGAAGGGTCGGCCTCTCGAACGACGCGACCAAAACGCAGGAATTCGAGATCGATCGCCGGCCGCTGCCGGATCAGACAAGTGCTCCAAGAGGTGGGCGGGCTGGATACGCAGGCGAAGAATCCACATGGAGCCGCGACAGGCTCTCGCGCCACCACATCATCTCTGCGCATAACTTCGCAGTGAGCGCAGCTGCGATCGAGGATCAGGACCTCGGTGAAGTTCCGTCGGAAGAAAAGTGGCGCTATCGCGCTTACGTCACGGCAGCGGTCCTGTCAGCAGCTGGATTTCTGGAGGCGTCGATCAATGAGCTCTACCTCGAGCTTCAGAAAGTCACTCACTCGGAGGATTCTCACTTACGGCACGAGCTCGCGCTGCTCGTCAGTGCATGGCCGCAGATCGTGGCGTCTCCCGTGCTGCAGAAATACCAGATCGCCCTCTCTGTCACCGATGCAGACCCATATAATGAAGAGGTCTCCCCATTTGCTGACGCCGAATCACTGGTCAGGCTGCATGCTGCCCTGCTGAGTTACAGCCCCGACTGGGATGACAATCGCGGACGCCGCCAGATCCTCGAAGAACGCCTGAAGGAAGCTTTTTCGCCGAGCCCGCTCGTGTCCGCAAGCAGGCCATGGTTCCCAGATCGGTGTCTCAGTGCGGGCTGCGCAAGCTGGGCGGTGAAAACCGTGCAGCTTTTCGCAAATGATTTCTACGAGCGAATGGCGCTACCCGGGCGGCCACTCGTCGGAGGCGGCTGAGGTCAGCGCCGCCACTCCGCTGTTGTGCTGGTGTTGCCCGCGCGATCGACTGCCTGCACGAGCAAACGATCAGTTGCCGTGTCAATCTGCACGGAGCGCTCGGCAGCGAAGATGATTCGAGTAATCCACCCGCTTGACGAATGCGACCTCAGGGTCCACCATCGCGGGCTTTCGCCTGCTGCTGGTGTGATCTGAAGGCTTGCTCCCGAAACCGAGATAGCCGGAGCTGCGGGCGGCGTTGAGTCGAGCCATGTCATCGCGGGAACGAGCGCTGCTGTCTTGTAAAGATCCTGCGCGAGCGTTGCGGCGAGTGCGCCGCCGTTTCGCTTGAGGGTCCACGTGGTATTGTAGAGGAGATTGCCGGACGCCTGAGGGCGAGCGCGCGTAGCGCGGATCTGGTCAGGAATTTCCTGCGAAGAAAATGCGGAAGCAGTCCCATCATTGACCCTGTACGATGCCAAGCCTGGCCACACGTGCCTGCCCATGCTGTTCTGCGATACCCACCAGTCCAGCAGCGCCGGATAGCTCTGACCCGTGCTCGCGATGGACCAATAGAGTTGCGGCGCCAGATAATCGAGCCAGCCCTGCTGAAGCCATTTGCGCGAGTCCGCATAGATCGTGGCGTATGCATCGAGTCCCGTTACGCCAGGCGGCGACCCGGGGCGCCAGATGCCAAATGGGGAAAGCCCAACTTTCATTGTTGGTTTTACCGCGTGAACCTCACGGTACATCCTCTCGACGAAGCGATCGATGTTCGCGCGTCGCCAGTCGTCGCGCGGGGTCGCGCCGCCGAACCTCGCGTACGATTCGTCGTCGGGAAAAGGAACGATGCGGTTTGCATTGTCGGTAATCTGGTAAGGATAGAAGTAGTCGTCAGCGTGTATGCCGTCGATGTCGTAACGCCTGACGATGTCGAGCACGACGCGCATGGAATGATCCTGAACGTCAGGCTCACCCGGATCCATCCAGATATTCCCACCGTAAATGCGCACCAGGTCGCGACGCGCTTTGAAGAGGTGGGGCGCGACCATCTTTGCCGTATCGGAAGTATTGCCTGCGCGGAATGGATTTACCCACGCGTGAAGCTCCATGCCCCGCTTGTGAGCTTCAGTGATGGCGAATTCGAGCGGGTCGTATCCGGGACTTACGCCTTGCGTGCCGGTGAGCATGATGCCCCAGGGCTCGAGCGCCGATTCGTATACAGCGTCGCCTGCGGGGCGCACATGAAACACGATAGTGTTAATCCGCATCGCCTCCGCTCTCGCAAGAATGTCGATGAGCTCGGCACGCTGCTGGTCAGCGGTGAGGGTGCGCTGCGATGGCCAATCGATGTTCGCTACGGTGGCGATCCACAAGCCGCGCATTTCGCGCTGGATTGAGGGCGCAGCGGTGTCAGGGGGAGGCGGAGGAGGCGGAGTCACAGGCGGACCGGTGACATCACCGGGACCGGAACAGGCAGCAAGGAGGACCAAGGTCAAGCACTTTTTTCGCATCGGGGCTTTAGAAGGGGCTGACGGCCGCTGTGAAACAGGGTACGAGTCGCGCGCGTACATTTAAATGAAGCTAAACAATCAGCCCGAAGGCGATGCAGACAGTTACCCAGCCGGGAACCCCAGCCCCGGTGAATGTTGTAGCCCGGGAAGTCGAGGCGGCCATGCGCCAGGTTGAGGCCGATGCCGCGGCGGCACGCGAGGGTGCAACCGCCTCAGCCACCTATCTTGGCGCACGCGCAGCACGCAACGAGCTCAGGAATCAGCTCGATGCGCTCGTTTCCCAGCGGCATTCAATTCTGCGAGAGCTCGAGGACCATGAGGTTCAGGGGCCCGCCACCGCGGGAATGCAGCAGCGGATAGTTCAGCTCGATGCGCGAATTGCGGAACTCGATATCGCAATTGCGAAGGCCGATGCGTCGGTGGCAATTGCGGCTGCGGTTCCGGGCGCAGTTGTGGAGCCACCCAGAATCGCCAGGGAAGGCCCGCCGGAGGAGGTGTTCTATATCGTACCGCCGCTATTGGCTGTCGTGTTTTTCCCGATAGCGATTGCGTACGCGCGCCGCATCTGGCGCCGCGGCAGCACCCCCGTCCAGCAGCTGCCGAGCGACCTCACCGAGCGCCTCGCGCGTCTCGAGCAAATGGGCGAGTCGACCGCTATCGAGGTCGAGCGGATCGGGGAAGGGCAGAGGTTCGTCACGCGCCTGCTTACCGACAAACCTGAGAACGTCCTCGGGGACGGCGCACCGGTGCACGCGCGGCGCTGATTCTTTCTTCTTGCCGTAGCATCCCGCCTCTTACATCTTAGCGGTAGGCAACTGACAATTCACTAACCCTATCCTCTGCTTTCCAAAGGCAAAGGCATTTCGTGACCCGTGGCGCCGCCGCTGCGCTTATCGCAGCGCTCTGCATAATCCCGACAGCGCTGACCGCGCGAGACTCGTTGTCGAAGCCCGACAACGACGCCCTCGGGCAGCCTGCGCGCCTGCTCAACACCTCCAGGGAGCCAGCAACTGTCGAGGTATCGCTTGTCGCCGAACAGGCGCGCATGACGCTCATCCCCGGCAAAAAAAGCGACGTGTTCGCGTACAACGGCACGATCCCCGGTCCCACTCTCGAGGTGAACGAAGGTGACAGGGTGATCGTGAATTTCGAGAACAGGCTCACAGTTCCGACGACGGTTCACTGGCATGGTCTCCACATCCCCTTCGACTCCGATGGAAGCCCGTTCCATCCGGTCGAGCCCGGACAGAAGCGCGTCTATTCGTTCACGTTGCGGCATGGGTCAGCTGGCACTTACTGGTATCATCCTCATCCCAATCACAGTACCGGTGTCCAGGTGGCAAAGGGGCTCTACGGCGCGATAATCGTACGCGCACCAGATGACCCGCTCCCACGATCGATCCCGGAGAAGCTTTTAGTCCTATCTGACAATCGCTTTGGTGAGGATGGCTCCGTCAATCTTCCCGCACGCGGCTCGCACGAGGCGATGATCGACGAGGAGAATGGCCGAGAGGGCAATGTTCTACTCGTGAACGGAAAGGTGAAACCGGTGCTTTCCATTCGGAGCGGTGAGGTACAACGGTGGCGCGTGATCAACGCGTCAGCATCTCGCGTATTCAGGCTGGCGATCCCCGGTCATAACCTGCTGCATGTCGGAAACGATGGCGGACTATTTGAAAAACCCGTGGAGTTGAGCGAGATCACTGTCGCAAACGGAGAGCGCGTTGAGTTACTCGTTCGCGGAATCGGGAAACCCGGTGATCGCGCTGCGCTTCAGGCGCTGCCGTATGACCGGTACATAAACCAGACGCGACCGAAAGACTGGGAAACGACGCGGGATCTCCTGTCGCTCGTGTATTCGGCGGCGCCTGCGGTAGCGGCGGTGAAACTGCCCGCTACTCTACGCGTGATCCCGGCACTCGACACATCACACTCGTCAGTAACGCGCGTCGTGACGCTTTCCCAGGGGCTGATCAATGGGAAAATGATGGACATGGACCGTGTCGATTTCACTGCCAAACTCGGCGCGACAGAAATCTGGCAGATAGAAAACATCGTCGGCATGGATCACCCGTTCCACCTGCATGGATATCAGTTCCAGGTGATCGACAGGAACGGCGTGCCGGAACCGTTCAGAAGCTGGAAGGACATGGTCAACGTGCCGAAGCATTCGACGGCACGCATCGTCGTGCGTTACGCGAATTACCCTGGCAAGTGGATGTTCCATTGCCACATTCTCGATCATGAAGATCACGGCATGATGGGGATCCTCGAAGTCAAATAACGGAGGCTGTATGAAGCGGCTGCTTGAACGCGCGTCGGCGTTACCGATACTCCTTCTTACCGTTGCAGCATGCATGAGCCAGTCGGGATCTCCCGGCTCGATGTCGTCGGCGACTTCCGTAACTACACGCGCGCCGTCGCTTCAGGAGAGAGTTCTCCGCGGTCGCGCAGTCGTCCTCTCCAGTGCGTGTGGTGATTGTCATGGCGCTACAACGAACCCTGCTGCTGCGGGATGGATGGTTGGTGCCAAGTCCGCCGCTGACACGTTTCTCGCCGGCAACCTGAAGACATACGCGAAGAACCTCACACCGGATATGACCGGAACGGGCCGATACACCGAAAGGCAGATCTTTAACGCGCTTCGGTATGGTCTGCGGCCGGACGCGACTCCGGATGTCGAGATCACCTCGTCGACTCCGGGTCGGGGAAACTTTCCTGCCGAGCCACATTTTCTTGCTCCGACAATGCCATGGGCTGTCTGGCGGCACATGTCTGACGAAGATCTCTGGTCGATTGCGGCGTATCTCAAGCATGGGTTGAAGCCAGTGAATAACGCGCCGCCGCGCAGTGAGGAGCCGCCCGACCACTGGCGTTCTGTTGTAGAATCGGGTCGCGACGGTCCGTATCCAGCTGCGCCACATCCGACGGAAAATGAGACGCCATTGTCCACGCCGCAGATTCTCAGAGGCCGTGGGCTCGTGATCGCAAAGGCATGCAGCGGATGCCACGGTGGAGGCCCGAATCCGCTTGCGAAAGGTTATCTCGCCGGAGTAATGAATCCTGCGACCGATGAATTCCAGATCGGGCCGTTCCGTACTCGCCCGCGCAATCTCACACCTGACAATACGACGGGGCTCGGCCGCTTTTCGGAGCGGCAGATCTTCAACGCACTTCGATTCGGTCTCCGACCAGGCGAAACTCCGGACGTTGAGATCACCTCGGTAGTCCCTGGCCAGGGGAATTTTCCGGCGCGTCCCAAGTATCTCGCTCCTCCGATGCCATGGCCGTCGTGGAGACACATGCCCGATTCAGATCTGTGGGCAATCGCGGCATACCTGAAGCAGGGAGTAAAACCTGTATCAAACAGGGTCGCAGACAGCGAAGGACCGCCTGATTTCTGGGCGAGTGGTTTTGGAGTCGAACAAATCGGGCCGCATCCCGCTCCTGCCTTCCCTACAGTAAACGAGCGCGTTCCGGGAGGCGGGAACTAAGCGTCGCGGGGAGGCGGTTTCGTTTTCCACCGCTTGTGAAACCAGAAATACTGCTCGGGCGCGAAGCGAACAGCGCGCTCGAGCCGGCTCGCGAGTTCGGCTGTCAAAGACATCACGTCTGCATCCAACTCACCGGATGGCGTGAACTGGACGTGCTCACCGGTCACTTCATAACGGACATCATCACCCGGTAGCCTGCGCGCGATACACGACAACACTGGGGCTCCGAGTCTCAATGCAAAGAGCGCAGGCCCGCGATGGGTGGATGCTGGCTGACCGAAGTAGGGAACGAAAATTCCTGACTTGCGAGCATCCTGATCTCCAACGATCCCGACGACTCCGTTCGCGCGCAGGATTCTGGGAACTCGTGAAGGCGCCTGGCCCTGATATATCGTTTCAACGCCAAGACTTCGCCGCAACTCCTGAAGTCTTTCATCTACTAGTCTGTTTCCCTGCCGGCGCACGATGGCGGCGATCGGTATGCCGCGCGATGCAACAGTTGCTGCTGCAATTTCCCAGTTTCCGTAGTGTCCGGTCACCAGCAAAACGCCCTTGCCGAGTGAGAGCGCGTTTTCCATCTGATCCCATCCAATGGTTGTTGTACGCTCAACCACTGCAGCCGCATCGAGTTTCGACAGCCGCATCATCGCTGCCGCTTCACGGCCGAGGTGCTCGTATGCGCGCAGCGTCGTCAACTCGATCCATCGATTGTCGCGCTCGGGGAACGCGAGCCTCAGGTTCGCGTCAACGATGTCGCGTCTAATGCCGATTCGATGAATGAACCTTCCAAACCTGCGACCAACCCGGTCTGCAGCTCCCTCAGGCAACGCGGAAACTGCCTTCTCGAGTGACCGTGCCAGCGCGAACTCGGCCCGATGTGAGGCAGTGTGTTTTCGTGCTGGTTTTTTCTGGGCGTCCGCGAGTGGCATCGGCGCGAAAGTTAGCTGATGCCGTATAGGTAGGATCAAAGACTGAGGACCGTGCGGATCCAGGACCAACGGCAATCGACGATTCGCGACTTATTGAGGACTGCGGAGACCTCGGATCTGTTTCGCGAAACCGAAAATTGAGCCGACTCGTACAATCCTCTTACACCTTGCCTACAGGAAAATGACTACACTGTGGCGTGTTGAAAATTCTGCACAGAGACGCCAACTACCCCAAAATGAAACGCCTCCTCGTCATTCTCGCTTTTGCTTCGTCGCCTGCGTTTGCGCAACAACAGGCCACTCCCCGCGCCGCTCAAGCACCCCATAGCGAAGCACCTCGTGCTACCGCAGCGCGACTCGACGGCACAATCCGCATCGACGGCCAGCTCAGCGAAGCGCAGTGGCGATCCGCGCAGGCGCTTGGCCAGTTCACTCAACTCGACCCGCAGGAAGGCCGGCCGGCGACTGAGAGAAGCGACATCAGGCTTCTTTACGACGACGACGCGTTGTACATCGGCGCGATGCTGTACGACCGCCAAGCCACTCGCAGCCGACTCGGCCGCCGCGACATGAGTATGTCTGCCTCAGACTGGCTCACCGTCATTCTGGATACGAGCCACGACCATCGTACCGCGGTGGGCTTTGAAGTGAATCCGCTCGGCGTGAGACGGGATCAGACAAGGTCCCCATCTAATGAAGACGATTCGTGGGAGCCTGTTTGGGAAGTACAGACGAGTGTCACTGATTCAGGCTGGGTCGCCGAGATGCGCATTCCTTTCAGCCAGCTGCGGTTTACGGGTCGCTCGGATCTCGAGTGGGGGCTTCAGGTCGAGAGACAGATCGCCCGGAACCAGGAATTTTCGGTGTGGTCATTTACTCCAAGAGAGCAGCCGGGCGGCATACCGAGATTCGGCCATCTCACCGGCATGACCAATCTCGCGTCGGGAAAGAAGGTCGAGATCATGCCGTATGTTGTTGCGCGGTCGGAGAATATCAACCGCGGCGGTAATCCATTCCGAGACAATCACGAGCTTGGTGCTGACGTAGGGCTCGACCTCAAATATCGAGTGACCAGCAACATGACCCTCGATGCAACAGTCAACCCCGACTTCGGGCAGGTAGAAGTCGATCCGGCGGTGATCAATCTCACCGCCTTCGAAACGTTTTTTCCGGAGCGACGGCCGTTCTTCGTCGAGGGATCCGAGCTCTTCAACTTCGGAACGGACGGAACCAATAGCGTCTTCTACTCGCGCCGAATCGGGCGTCAGCCGTCGCTCACTCCACAATACGACGAGCGCGATGTACCCGAGGCGACGAGCATTCTCGGCGCGGTAAAACTCACCGGGCGAACCGCGGGCGGTTGGGCAATGGGTGTGCTCGATGCTGTGACAGGTGAGGAAACTGCAAGGTTCCGTACAGTGGAGGGCGTCAACGGTGAGCAGGTGGCCGAGCCGCTTACGAATTATTTCGCGGGCAGACTTCGTCGTGAGGCACGCGAGGGGCAGACCGCCGTGGGCACTTTCCTTGGCGCCGTCAACCGCGACAATCTCGAGGGGGACCTGAGTGGACTTCTTCGCAAGGCGGCGTACACTGGCGGCTTGGACTTTTCACATCAATGGGGCGGGCGCACGTGGACGCTCCAGGGGTTCGCGGCATCGAGTCATGTGCGTGGTGACCAGGCGGCGATAGTCGCGACGCAAAGGCTTCCATACCACTACTTCCAGCGTCCCGACGCAGATCACCTCGAGGTCGACAGCGCAGCGACTTCACTCACAGGATTTGCCGGATCAGCGATTCTGTCTCACCGCATCGGCCGCCTGTGGAACATGAGCGGGAGCGTCAACACGATCAGCCCCGACTACGAGATCAGCGATCTCGGTTTTCAGAGGCGTGGCGATCGCATCGACTTTCAGTCGACGGTGAACTACACAGAGTCGCGACCGGGCAGATTCCGGCGCTATCAGGGTTCGGTGACTGCGCTTTCCGAGCACAATTACGATTGGCAGAACATCTCGAACAGACTTTTCGTAAATGGATTCGTGCAGTTCCTGAACTACTGGACGAGCAGCGTGAATTTCGGGTATGGTCCTGCGGGCACGGTCGACGACAGGCTCACGCGTGGGGGACCCGCAGCCTACCGTCCCGGTTACGTCTCTCTCAACACGAATTTCAACTCCGATCCACGTAAGTCTGTCGTGGGCTATTTCGGGACATATACGCAACGCGGACCGGGCGAGGGGAAAAACGACGGACTGTTTGCAGAGATCCAGCTCAAGCCCCGTCCCAACATCGAGCTCTCACTTGGCCCATCACTCAACTGGGACAAGTCAGAGGCTCAGTTCCTCGGCCGCGTTACGGATCCGCTCGCGACGCGCACGTTCGGTTCGCGCTACATCTTCGCCGATGTGGACCAGACTACGATCTCGCTCGACACCAGGCTCAACTACACCTTCAGCCCGGGCCTTTCGCTTCAGGTGTTCGCGCAGCCCTTCATCGCTTCCGGCAAATACGGCGCGACGAAAGAATTTGCTGAACCGGGTACGTTCGACTTCCTGGTATACGGGAAAGACATCGGCGAGGTATTCGATGGTCGTATCTACCCATCGGGAAGGGGAACTGGCGCACTGTCATTCGCGGTCCCGCAGGCCGACTTCAACGTTGCGTCACTTCGCGGCAATGCGGTGATGCGCTGGGAATGGCGTCCCGGGTCCACGATGTATTTCGCGTGGCAGCAGACACGGTCGGACTTCAGGCCTATCGGTAATTTCGAATTCGGTCGTGGAGTGGATTCACTCTTCGGCACTGCGCCCGACAACGTGTTCCTGATCAAGGTCAGCTATTGGCTCAATCCCTGATTTGGATCCGATGGACAGAACTGCAACTAAAATTGGGAGTTGGGTGAGTGGAAATACGAGTGACGTGAGGGACTCCCCCCCGTACGGAGTGGTGTGCGGATTTCTGTTTTTACCTTTTTAGAGTTTTGACGACGGAACAATGCTATTGATGCGCGGGGGGAAACTCACGCCTCTCACAACACTCACCCCACTCCTTTCCGGCAGTTGCAGTTCCGAAGTTGAAATTTTTCGGGTGGCTTACGGAGCTTTGAGCAGAGCTTTAGCATTC
>JANPKW010000051.1:0-56478 GCA_031426255.1 Gemmatimonadaceae bacterium
TGGTTGGAGGCGACGGTACCATGTCGAATGTGGCAAACGCGATCCTGAACTCCGGCGAGGATGTGAGGCTCGCGGTGATGCCTGCTGGCACTGGAAACGATTTCGCCAAGCTCCTCGGCACGCTCAAATCAGATGCAAGCGTAGTTGCCCGCCTTTGTGCAACCGCACCTGAACAAAGGGTCGACGTTGGGCGCATCGAGAATCGCTACTTCGTCAACTGCTGCGGTTTCGGCTTCGACGTCGCGGTGCTCGAAGGGATAAAAAAACATTCGAGGCTTCGCGGCAACGCCGTGTACGTGTATACCGCGATCAATGAGCTGTTCGGGTTTCGCGGATCGAACCTCAGTGTGAGCTCGGACCAGTCGCAACGCGAGGCCGCTGTGCACCTGATGCTCGTGCTGGCGAATGCGTCGTACTTTGGCGGCACATTCGAGATCGCGCCTGGTGCCGTCGCCACCGACGGGAAACTCGATGCCATATCCATACTCGACCTGCCGGCGTGGAAGCGCGCAGCCGTCCTTGGCGCGGCGTTGTTGGGTGAACACGAGCGCTTCCCGGAATGCGTCCGCGAGCGCTCGAGCCAGTTTGAGATTTCTTTTCCCGAGCCTCCCGCATACGACGCCGACGGCGAGCTTCATCGCGCCAGCGAGTCGGTTCTGATGGTAAGTTCATGCCCGTCAGCGCTGCGTGTTGTTGCCAGTCGAACGCTCTGATCCTGCACGTCCCCCCACAACTCCAGGACCGATGAAACCGAAGAGCATCTTGTTCCTCGCAGCCGTCACATCATCGCCGTTGCTCGGACAGTCCCCGGCACATGCTCCGGTTCCCATAACGACAGTGATCCGCGCGGCGCGCATGATCACCATCGCGAGCCCGTCGATCGTACAAAACGCGGCAATCGTAGTGAGGGGGGAAAGGATCGTGGCCGCAGGGCCGTCTACATCAGTGACGATACCTGCCGGAGCTACCATCGTTGATCTCGGCGACGTCACCCTCCTTCCGGGATTCATCGACTCTCACACTCATGTCATCGGGCGTACACTCGGTGACCCGCTTGGAGACATGGCGTCCGTTCGAGACTTCCCGGCGTACGGTGCCATACTCGGTGTGTCGAATGCACAGAAGACACTGATGGCGGGATTCACTTCGATTCGTGTGCTGGGCTCTGACAACTTCGACGACATGGCACTGAGGCAGGCGATTGACGACGGCCGCGTCTCAGGGCCGAGGATGCAGAACGGAGGACATTCACTGGGAATCACTGGCGGCCATTGCGACAGTAACGGATTTCGCCCCGGAGTGAATGAAGGGGGAATCAAGGATGGCATCGCCAACGGAGCCGATGAGGTCCGCGCGTCGGTGCGCCATCAGGTGAAATACGGCGCGGACGTGATCAAGACCTGCGCAACAGGGGGAGTGCTATCAGAGGGAGACGCGGTCGGGACAACGCAGTACACGTTCGAGGAGATGAAGGCGATGGTCGACGAGGCTCACAAGCTCGAGCGTAAAGTTGCAGCCCACGCGCATGGCACTGAGGGAATCAAGATTGCCACACGTGCAGGCGTGGCGTCGATCGAGCATGGGTCATTCCTCGACGACGAAGGCGCGAAGCTCATGCGGCAGAAGGGGACATATCTGGTTCCAACGCTGATGGCCGGTGAAACCGTCGAAGGATTTGCACGGAACGGTGTCCTCAAGGGCTTCCGTGCGGAGAAGGCACTTGCCGCCGCGTCGGCAATGCGTAAGGCAATCAAGCTCGCCGTCGCCAATCGCGTGCCCATTGCACTTGGCACAGACGCCGGCGTCATAACGCATGGCACCAACGCACGTGAGTTCAGGCTGATGGTAGAGTGGGGCGGTGTCTCTCCGATCGGCGCGCTGAACGCGGGGACAATCAATGCAGCGAGGCTGCTCGGATGGGAAAACAGAATCGGCACGATCGAGGCAGGGAAGCTCGCCGATATCGTCGCTGTGCCAGGCAACCCGCTCGAGAACATCCACGTGACTGAACAGGTGTCCTTCGTAATGAAGAACGGAGTGATCTACCGCCGTCCATAACATAGTCGGCGCGGGCTGCCGCTTAAACCATTCTATTTCGTACCGTTGCCGGTTGGTGCGACACTGCCAGCCGGCCGAGAGCGAGTGGAGCCAGCGCCCGGCAGCATTACCGGCGAAACCGAAGCTGCGCCATGCAACGCGTTTTGTCCCTTGCGTGTGATGTCGAGCGCGTGAGCGAGAATTCGTGCTGCTTCCTGCGGCGCGTGGAACCCCATGGAATTCTCCGCTTCGACGAAATCAACAAGGAACTGCGAGTATCGCTGCGCTTTTCGCGCCTCGGCGATGCCTCGCGCTGTACTGTCGCGCGCTGCGAATACTCGAATGCTTCGTGTCAGCTCCAGTACAGCGTCGAGCGCAATGTTGCGCAACTCGAACGTCCTGTCCTGAATGGTCTCGACACGCGCGCGGAGCTCCGCCTCCGGAAGCCGGTGACACGTCTGACATGAACGATCGATGCTGAGCAGTGGACTCCTGACCTGGTGATCGCTGATCTTCATCGCACCCACTCGCTGATAGGGCATGTGGCAGTCTGAACACGCGACGCCCGATCTCGCATGGATACCCTGGCTGTACATCTCGAATTCAGGATGCTGCGCTTTCAGCGCCGGCGCGCCGCTGATTGCATGCGTAAAGTCCTTGTGCCCGTCATCCTCGTAATAAGAAAGAATACTGTCTGCGGTCAGACCTTTGCTCCATGGATATGTGAGGCGCTTCTCAGGGCCCTTGAAGTAGTACTCGACATGGCATTGTCCGCACACGAAGGTCCGCATCTCCTGCCGGGTTGCATCACGATTGACATCGAAATCGGCGATTCCCTGTACCGCCTTCGCTGCTCGTATTCCTTCCATGAATGCAGGGCGTGTTACGCGGAGCTCCATAGTGGCCGGAGCGTGGCAGTCGACGCACGACACCGGATGCGCAACCTGCGCGCGCGCCTGCTGATACGTCATCTTGTTGACGGCTTCGAATCCACGCGTGATGTCTCCTTGACCCAGGCGGAGGTATGTGGAGTACATCGATGCGTGACAATTCAGGCATGTGCCCGGTTGAGCTGAGAATTGCTGGCGCTTGGTGAACTGCTGGTCAGCGAGCATATAGGCGTGGCCACGTTCCTCACGAAAGTCATGGCTGAATGCATAGCCCGACCAGAATTCCTTGAGCCTTGGATCTTCCTCCAGGCGGGACTGAGCCAGCACTGACCGTGGGTCTGCAGCGGTAGGAGGATGTGGAAGAGCTTCGCTGCCCCCATATCGAGTGCGCTGCTGATCGACAGTCCGCAGGTATGCATCGTACTGCTGCGGGAAATTTTTGCCCCACGTTGCCGGATCGGTAGTTGTGTCTTCGAGAGCGACGACGCGGTAGAAGGGGTTTCTCGCCTCTTGCCGCCGCTCCATGATGTTGGCGAGCAGCGCGGCGCCTCCGACTGCCCCTATCAGCCCGATCGCCGCGACGGCGGCGATCATTTTGATTCCTACCTTGGAGCGGGGGGGTTCGTCGTCAGGAGTGCTCATGGTTTACCTCAAGAGGTAGTGTATCGGGGTCCTGCACGAATCATCGAACCAGATGACCAACGTACTTGTGACAGTGGATGCACGAAGCGCGCGAGCCATGATCGATGGCGTCGACTATCGGCTGGTGACAATACCGGCACGCCTCTTCCGTGACTGCTCTATTGCGCTCTGTTATGCGCAGCGGATCGGGATAGCGCCCGGTCGTGAAGTAGAATGAATGCCAGAAGCCATTCTGCGCCTTGGTGACGTACTTGCCGACAAGGTTGTGCGGGGTGTGGCAATCATTGCACGTCGCTGCCTTGTGACTTCCTTTCTGCCACGCTGCGAAGTGTTCGCTCATGATGTGACAGTTGGCGCAAGCGGCGGGATCGTTCGTCAGATATGACGCGCCCTTGGCATACCCGAAGGTAAAGACGCCCATGCCGGCGGCCAATCCGAATGCAAGCGCAGCAGTGATGATTGCCTTCTGTCGCGTGGTCACACAGAAATTCCCTTCGGGTCCTGGATGCTAAGATGGGCACATCCGGCTGGATGTGCCCATCTCGTGGGGCAAGGGAGGGGCCGAACTCAAGGCTTACGCGCGATCATCGCCTCCAGCTTTTCGAGCCTGGCCCGAAGCGCTTCCTGCTCGCGTTTCATCGCCGCATTCTCGCGCTCGAGTGCCTCTATCTTCGACTGCTGAGTTGCAGTGCGTTCCTCGAGCGCACGAACGCCCGCAAGGTTGACACCGTCGATGTCGATGGTGTTGATCAACCTGTCGCTTTCTCCAACGTTGAACGCGCTGAAAAGATCCTGTGCCATCGGTCCAATGTGCCTGATCCCTTTGTCCTGAGACTTGTAGTTCCACATGCTCACAGGTACGGAGCGAAGGCGCCGAAGAACATCCTCGCCATCGAGCGCGATGAAATTCTCTTTCATGTTGCGATCGGAGACGCTGCTCCACGAGCCGCCGCCCGCCGCGAGCTCGACGCCAGCGGTAAGGTTCTGATTTGTAAAAAACTTGATGCCGCCGCAGCCGCGTGCGATGAACTGGTTGTTCGCCGTCGGGTACACCGAGTCCGAGGAAAAACCAGCGCAGCCGTCGCCGAGGACTATTGATCCCTGGCGGTTTGCTGTGCGGGCGTTCTTGCCGATGGCGACTGAAAATTGACCTGACGCGCTGTTCTGCAGACCAATCGCAACTCCAAAATTGCCATTTGCTATGCTCGGCCCGAGCACAATGGAAGCCAGTCCCCCGGCAATGGAGCTTGGCCCCATCGCCAATGCGTCGTCGTTCGTTGCCTGGGCGCCGCTTCCGATGGCAACCGCTCCAACCGCTGACGCCGTTCCATTGAAAGCGAATGCGCGGTCGGCACTCGCAGTACCGTTGTTTCCGAGCGCAACTGATGCATCGCCGGAGGCGGTCGTCGCATAGTTGGCTGCAAAGGAATTATCGCCCGAAGCTCTCGTGTTCTCACCGAAGGCGCTGGATCCGTAGCCAATGCTCCCGAGGTCCCAGTAGTTCGCTCCGAAGTCACGCACAACTCCGGTGCGGAATGCGTAGCGCCCAGGGAACCACATCAGCCGTACCCCCGCTCCCGTTGCCGGAAGTGATCCTGCGTCTATTGCCCCGCGCACCACCAGAGAAGCGTCGGTATTGACACGCATCAGACTTACACCCGCCTTGCTTATCGCCAGTACAGAATCTTCCTGAGCGCGCAGCGCCGGTGTGACTAACACGAACGCAAGCGCGGCTATCATTGCACCTGTAAGCATCGTGGAGCGGTTGAGCGGGAATGAGATGCGTGTCATTGAATTGCGATCGTGAGGGGCTTGTCCGATGCGGAGAGAGAGCCGGTGATTTCCACAGGTCCGGTAGCGCGCGTTGCGCGCTGAAGTCTTATGCTGCCGTCGACGGACAGGGCGTCAACGTTGCCGCCGAGCAGGCTTGCGCTGCCTGTCATTATCGTCAGGCCGCCGGAGATTGAACCGGGCGCATCTAAGTTTGCCGTGACCGTCAGCTCGTTCGTTCCGAGGCCGAGTGATGAGCCGGCACCGATGCGAAGATTCTTGACGGTGACCGGGGCAGACAGCACCGGCTGATTTCCAGACGGGAGCAGAGCGGGTACCGGCACGGCGACAGTGCTCGTCGAGTCAGGAACGCCGCCGGTCCAGTTACTGGCATCGCTCCAGGCGGTTCCGCTCGTACCCTTCCACACCCGATCGAGGAAAGCGGCGGTTTCGTCGGCCACAGTCGTCGATATCAGCAGCGTAAATGAAAAGGTCGTGGCTGAGACCGGCACGTTGAAGCGCCATTCGCGCTGTGAAGAGATCTCGTAAGATGTGAGAATCTGGGGATAGTTATAGAACGGCTGATCGGGATTCGTGAACGTCGACGTGCCGTCGGCATTAGCCATCGTGACCGTCCCCGTTCCGCTTGTCACAGTGGGTCCGCCATGCAGAAATACTTTGACACCTTCCATCGTGAAGCCATCGGTGGTTCCGATAGTCTGCTGGAGGAGATTCTGCACGGACAAATCGGTCCGGAAGATCTGCGTGCCCGAGTCGTAGCTCGTTCCTGTCGTGGCGATCCTGACGAACATCTCCTGGCCTCCGACGAGAATCGCTGCTCGAATCCCGGAAGTGAGTGTCGTCGGAGCCCGCACATCGTCGCAAACGACGGAACGCGACGCCACGTCGGCTCGGCATGTCGCGATCGCCGTCGTAACCGGTAGGAGAGGTGTCTGTAACTCAGGTGCAGGCGGGGCAAGCGGCTCAGTGCATGCGGCCAGTATCAATGGTAGTGCAAACAGTCCAGCGCTGAGGATTCTGTGTCGTTTCATCGTGTGGAGTGATGTTATGGCTGCCGGGCGTGCAAGGTACAACTGATTAAGGACTTGCGCGACGACATTGAGTAACGGTTCGCGCTAGTTCCTTGTCGCGATCGGCAGGCGTAAAAAAAACGGGCACTCCCAGTGGGAATGCCCGTTTCAAAACCATTGTGATCTGGAGCCTTAAGCTCCCGAGGAGGGACTTGAACCCCCGACCCGGTGATTAACAGTCACCTGCTCTACCACCTGAGCTACTCGGGAATGGTCAGAGCAAATTAGACCAACGGCAGGTCCAAATCAACTCCATGGCGACTGGGCAGTGGAAAGGGCCTCTCGTTATCGAGACTGACGTGTCCGCCGGTTTAATTTTCCTCGATGAAATCGGAAAAAGAAACAGTCCTCATCACGGGCGGTTCGCGCGGAATCGGGCTCGAGCTCGCGAAACAGTTCGCCGCCCACGGTCATGACCTGATCCTCGTAGCTCGCGACCGCGACGCCCTCGAAGCCGCGGCGGGATCGCTCGAAGGAAAACACGGAATCAAGGCTACGGTCCTCGTCTTCGATCTCGCCGATCCTGACTCGCCGCAAAGTCTGTATGACGAAGTAGCCAGTCAGGGGCTCAAGGTTGACATCCTTGTGAATAATGCGGGCTTCGGACTAGCGGGCCAATTTGCCGAAACGGACTTCGAACTCGAGCAGGACATGGTTCAAGTCAACGTCGTCGCCCTCATGCAGCTGACGAAGCTGTTCATGCAGCCGATGCTGCGCCGTCGAAAGGGAAGAATTCTCAACATCGCCTCAACCGCGGCCTTTCAACCCGGTCCGCTCATGTCGATCTACTTCTCGACGAAAGCCTTCATCCTCAGCTTCTCGCAGGCGATCGATGAAGAGCTGCGAAATACCGGCGTCACCGTTACCTGTCTTTGCCCCGGCGCTACCGACACGTTTTTCGCGGAGCGCGCAGGGCACCAGAACTCACGACTCTTCCGCATGACGGGCGTAGCCGATGCGAAAGACGTCGCGCGCTACGGGTACGCAGCGACGATGCGTGGGCAAAGGCTCGCGATTCCCGGACTGAAGAACAAGGCGATGGTGCAGGTCGAGCGCCTCATACCGCGCGCGATCGTAACGACACTCGCTCGGAAGGTGCAGGAGAACCACTAGAGCGCGCGAGCATCGGCGCAAGCCACTGGCCCGTGTGCGATTCGCGCACCGCGACGATTTCCTCGGGCCGGCCCATGGCGACGAGGCGTCCGCCTCCGGATCCTCCTTCAGGACCGAGATCGATCAACCAGTCCGCAATCTTTATGACGTCCAGGTTGTGCTCGATCAAGAGCAGAGTATGGCCTTGCTCGATCAATCGGTCGAGCACTTCCAGCAGCTTCCTGATGTCGTCGAGATGCAATCCGGTCGTCGGCTCGTCGAGAATGTAGAGCTTACGGCCGCGCTTCTTTGTGGACGCGATGAGCTCGCGCGCAACCTTGATCCGCTGCGCCTCCCCGCCTGACAGAGTCGTCGCTGCCTGGCCCAGCCGGAGGTATCCAAGTCCAACCTGCTGCAGTTGCCAGAGGGCCTGGCCGAGTTTCTCCTCGCGCGGAAAGAACCTGATCGCCTGGTCGACAGTCAGGTCGAGAACGCCGGCGATGCTCCTCCCGTTCACCTTGACGTCGAGAACTTCCGGCTTGTACCGCTTGCCACCGCACGCATCGCACGGAACATGCACGTCTGCCATGAACACCATCTCGACCTCGATCGATCCGGCACCCTCGCACTCCTCACACCTGCCACCCGCGACGTTGAAGCTGAAAGTGCTGGGTGTGTATTTACGCTGACGTGATACCGGTGCGTCTGCGAAAATTGCGCGGATCTGGTCGAATGCCTTGATGTAAGTGACAGGGTTCGAGCGTGGAGACTTTCCGATCGGTGTCTGGTCGATCATTACCACTTCATCTATAGCGTCGTGACCAGTAATTGAAGCGTAGGCGCCAATGGACTCGCCAAGATGCCGCTTTGCCGAGCTTTCGCCCTCGAGCTGCGTTTCCAGTGCCCGGTAAAGAACGTCATGAACCAGCGTACTCTTGCCGGAGCCTGATACGCCCGTTACGACGGTCATCGCCCCGAGGGGGATGCGAATGTCAACGCCCTGGAGGTTGTGCTCGCGCGCGCCGGTGAGCGTTATCCAGCGTGGACCAAGCCGCCTTCGCTCCAGCGGCAATGGTATCTCGCGCTCGCCAGTCAGATAGCGGCCTGTCAGCGGACTCTCGCTGACGCGCGACATCGGACCCGCAAAAACAATCTCGCCGCCATGCTCGCCGCTTCCAGGCCCGAGCTCGACCATGAAGTCGGCAGCTGCTATCGCCGCCGGGTCGTGCTCGACCACCAGGACAGTATTGCCGGAATCCCTGAGACGGTGGAGAAGCGTGAGAAGTCTCCCCATGTCGCGGGGGTGCAAACCGATGGACGGCTCATCGAGTACGTAAAGAGTATCTACAAGCTGCGAGCCGAGGGAGTTGGCGAGGCCGATGCGCTGAGCTTCGCCGCCTGAGAGCGTGCGCGTCGCGCGATTCAGGGACAGATACTCCAGCCCGACATCGCGCAGGAACCTGATGCGCTCGCGTGCCTCACGGAGGATGGTCTCGGCTACCGCTTGCTCGAAGGTAGAAAGCTCGAGGCTGTTCACCCACTCGAAGAGAGCGCCGACAGACAGCTCCGCAACATCGGCTATCGTCTTACCGTCAACCCTGACGTTCAGCGCTTCGGGCTTGAGCTTCGTACCTCGGCAATCCGGACACTGCTGGGCGGTCTGATACTGCCTGAGGAAGATCCTGATGTACTGCTTGTAGCGCTTCTCCTCGAGCTCCTTGAGAAAAGGAACAATTCCCTTGTAGCCTCGCGTCTTCGCATTGAGCAGCAGGTGGCGCTCGGAACTAGTGAGCTTGCTCCACGGGGTGTCGAGAGAAATACCTTCACGGCGCGCAAAGTCGGCTAGGGTGCGTCGCTTGTTGTCGTACCTCGGCTTCGTCCATGGATCGATTGCACCATCACGCAACGTACGTTCGGTGTTGCAGACAATGAGGGACTCATCGTACTCGAGCACGGCGCCAAACCCGTTGCACCGCTCGCACGCCCCGCGGGGATTGTTGAATGAGAACAGCTGCGGCGACGGCGCTGGCGCACGCGTACCGTCATAAGGACATTCGAACCGTTCCGTGAACCGGAGCTTCTCGAGCGTTTCCGCAAGTATGATGACGCACTCCCCATCACCGTCGGCGAACGCTGTGCCGATCGCATCGTTGAGGCGTGCACCGGTTTCTTCTGACAAAGAGAGCCGATCGACCACGACCAGAACTTCAGCAACGCGGGTGAGATCGATCTTCGCTGACTCGAGGTCGTCGAGGTGCGATATGGCCCCATCGGCGTAAACGCGCAGAAAACCCTGCGCCCTGAGATTCTCGACGACGACCTTGTGCGTCACCAGCTCCGACAGCCGGAGCGGGAATGCAATGTAGAAACGAGTGCCGCCCGATAGGCGAAGTACGGTGTCGGCTACTGATGAAACCGTATCGGGCTTCATCTCGCGGCTGCAGACCGGGCAATGCGTGCGGCCCACTCGCGACCACAGAAGCCGCAGATAATCGTAGATCTCAGTCGCCGTTCCTACTGTTGAGCGCGACGTCTTGGTGGGGTTCCGCTGCTCGATGGCAACCGCGGGTGACAAGCCCTCGACACTGTCTACGTCGGGCTTCTCCATGCGCTCGAGGAACTGCCGGGCATATGCGGAGAGCGATTCGACGTACCTGCGCTGTCCTTCTGCGTAGATGGTGTCGAACGCTAGAGACGATTTGCCCGAGCCCGATGGCCCGGTGATCACTGTCAGAGTGCGGCGCGGAATCTCGAGGTCGAAACCTTTCAGATTATGCTGTCGTGCGCCGCGAACAATGATGCTTTCTTTCACATAATCAATCTATTGAGTCGGTTCCGGCGGTGCCGAACAAACACCGACTGAGCGAGCAAACCGGAGCGATTAGAGCCGTCGAACTGCTCGCCCTAAGAGGAGCAACACTATCGCGCCAAAGGTCGCCAACCCGATCGATCTCATGTCGAAAGCGCCGGCGGTGACCGTCCCCCAGCCGAAGCGCGTGCCAATGAAGCCGCCAACCACCGCTCCGATGATCCCGAGAAGGATCGTAATGATGCAGCCCGAGGGGTCCCGCCCTGGCACCAGAAACTTCGCCAACGTTCCTGCTACCAGACCCAGAAGGATCCAGTAGAGCCAGAGCGGCACCTATTTCCTCGTCACCCTGCGAGGCGGGTTAGAGCTATGGTACCCTGCTGCGGCCCTTCGTGGCCATTCTGTAGATGAAAAGCAGGATCAGTGCTCCAACGATCGCGAGCAGAAGACTCTGTACCGAAAATCCGGTCAGCGGCGCTCCCATGAGTGTGCTGCCGAGGAATCCGCCGATGAGGGCGCCAACGATTCCGATGATCATGGTCACGATCATTCCGCCCGGGTCGTTACCGGGCATGATTGCCTTGGCGATCGCGCCTGCGATCAGCCCAAGGACGATCCATGCGATGAAATTCATTTCTCCTCCGTAGGGTGAAATGCGTCCAGATACCTGGCGCATGGCCCCGAGAAGTGCAACCTGCGTACCATTCCCCCGGAGCGGTGGCGCGTCGGTATGTCGTCCGTTAGCATACCGCTCGATGTCGAGCCCCGCAACCATGCATGAAGAAGACGCGCTCGCGAGAACATATGACGCGCATCTCATGCGGAGACTCCTTCATTACGTAAGACCATATAAAGGTCTTGTCGCGGCCTCTCTCGCCCTGTTGTCCCTCGAGGGAGCCCTTCAGCTGGCCGGGCCGCTCCTCACCCAGTACGTCATCGACGTCGCCCTGCCTCAGCGGCAAACCGGGGCCATCGTCACTGCGTCGATCATTTTTGCAGTGGCCCTGGTCGCGCAGTTCCTGTGCGGATTTGGCGAAGCCATGCTCACCAACCTGCTTGGCCAGAGCGTGATGCGGGACCTGAGGATGCAGATCTTCGCACATCTTCAGCGCCTCTCGGTTTCGTTCTTCGACCGCAATCCCGCTGGCCGCCTCATCACGCGCGTAACGTCGGACGTCGAGACCCTCAACGAGCTCTTCACTGCTGGAGTGGTGTCGGGGCTTGGCGACCTGTTCACGCTCGTCGCCATAGGCATCGCGATGTTCGTGATGGACTGGCGGCTTACCCTTACGGCGCTCGTCGTCATTCCGCTGGTCGTCGGGGTTTCGCACTGGTTCCGGACGAGCGTACGCGATGCGTATCGGGACATTCGAACGAAGCTGGCTCGCATTAACTCTTTCCTGCAGGAACGAATCGCGGGGATCCGGATCGTTCAGCTCTTTGGACGCGAGAGCTGGGAGGAGCAGCGGTTCACGAACCTGAACAAGGAGCATCTCGACGCTCACATCAGGTCGATTACAGCCTATGCGATCTACTTCCCGGCGATAGAGCTGCTGACATCGGTCGCCGTGGCGCTCCTCATCGTTACAAGCGCGTCGCTGATTCAGGACAATTCGCTGACGGTTGGAACCGTCGCCGCATTCCTTCAGCTGGGCCGCAGGTTTTATCAGCCCCTTCAGGATCTCGCGGAGAAGTTCAATATCCTCCAGAGCGCGATGGCGAGCTCGGAAAGGATTTTCGCACTGCTCGATACAGAACCATCCGGACCGGTAATCCGAGACGCCCCCAAGCCGCGTGTCAGAACCGCCGTCGAGGTGAGGTTCGAAGACGTGTGGTTCGCTTACGATACCGGGCACGTGGCGAGTGGCCGGTCAGATATCCCAGCCGAGCCCGAGTGGGTGCTGAAAGGGGTGTCTTTTACGGCGCTCTCCGGCAGGTCGGTTGCGCTGGTTGGCCACACCGGGGCCGGGAAGACGACAATCGTGAACCTTCTGATGCGATTCTACGATCCAGCGCGCGGCAGGATTCTGGTGAACGGAAAGGACATCCGTGAGATGGCGCTGGATGAGCTCCGGGGTCTGATTGCGTACGTGCAGCAGGACATCTTCCTGTTCGCCGGAGATGTCGCCACCAATATCAGGCTCTCAAACCCGCTCACGGATCAGGAAGTTGCCGACGCTGCCGCACGCGTCGGCGCACATCGGATAATCAGCCGGCTCCCGAATGGGTATCTCCACCAGCTTGGAGAGCGCGGTTCGTCCCTCAGCGTAGGGGAGCGGCAGCTGCTTTCGTTCGCTCGCGCTGTGGCGGCGGATGCGTCCCTGCTCATCCTCGACGAGGCGACCAGCGCCGTCGACAGCGAGATAGAAGCTGCGATTCAAAGCGCATTGGCGATTCTCATGGAAGGAAGGACTACTATCGCCATTGCCCATAGGCTTAGTACTATCGTCGGGTCTGACGAGATACTCGTGCTGCACCATGGCGAGATTGTGGAGCGGGGGCGTCACGAGGAGCTCATGGCGAAGGCCGGGCTTTACGAACGCCTCTGGCGGCTTCAGAGCGGAGAAAACGCTCCGAAAGTGCTGCGTGCAGGGTAACGCTTGCTGCCTCTGCTGACTGTGGCGTAGTTTGTACACTCAAATTGACCAGTTCAACGAGCTGATTCCTTGACTTATTTCATCCCGCGAACCGCGGGGAGCGGGCTTTAGTGCACCTGGCTGTCTCAGCAAGAACCGATACGGGCAGGCTGCGCAAGGGGAACGAAGACAACCTCTACGCGGATGCCAACGAATACCGCGGCCTCTTTATAGTGGCTGACGGTATGGGGGGGCATGCGGCCGGTGAGGTCGCGAGCCAGATGGCTGTCGACCTGATATCGTCCGAGCTCGCCGATCTCAACGACCTCGCTGGCCCGGATGCAGGCTCGCGTGTTTCGGAAACGCTCCGCAGAGCCAACCGCGAAGTTTTTCAGCGAACGATGAAGGAAGTCGACAAGACAGGGATGGGCAGCACCGCATCGGCGCTGCTTCTATCAGATACCCGATTCCTGATCGGACATGTCGGAGACTCGCGCATTTATCTGGTTCGCGACGGGGGCATGACCCAGCTCACCAAGGATCACTCCCTGGTTCAGGAACAGGTAGATGCCGGGCTCATCACCGCAGCCCAGGCCCGCCATCATCCTCAGAGCAATGTCATCACCTGCTGCATCGGGATGAGCAGCGAGATCGAGCCTGACGTTATCAACGGCGAGACCAAGGTTGGCGACGTTTTTCTTCTCGCGAGTGACGGCCTCACGGGCATGGTGGAGGACAAGCGACTCCAGCAGCTGCTTCTGTCTCGCGCAAATCCTGAACGCATCGTCAACGCGATGATTGCTGACGCCAACAATAACGGTGGAATCGACAACATCACGGCGATTGTTGTGAAGGTCGTTACCGGGGACACGCGCTTCGGTACGGGCGAGGTCACTCCGGTGCCGCTCCCCCGTTGACGGACGAGCAGCAGCAAGCTGCGCCGCGGGAGCAGGCAGCCGGAAGCGAAGAAACCGTAGCGAGCGTGGCAGAGCTGTATCTTGGTAATATTCTGTATGCGCTCGAGCTTTCGGCGTTGACTCTCGAGGAGCAGCAGAAGCCTGTCGACGCAGCGTTCTATCGCGGGATCGCCCGCAAGCTTGCTGAAGCTCGCGGGCGCGCGGCGCGGGCATAGGACTGGCAGCAGGGGCAGACGAGCCGCTGCGTTCATGTTGGCAACACATTGCAGGAGATAACTGATGGCAACTGCCACTCTTCCAACCGCCGATGATGCGGTGGATACCTTCCCGATAAACGGCACCGACTACATAGAGTTCTGGGTCGGGAACGCCAAACAGGCGAGCCACTTCTACAGGTCGGCGTTCGGCATGGAGGTCGTTGCGTATCGGGGGCCCGAAACCGGAGTGCGGGATCGCGCCAGCTATCTCCTTCAGCAGGACAAGGTGCGCTTTGTTCTTACGACTGCGATCCGCGGTGAAGGGCCGATCGCTGATCACGTGGCGAGACATGGGGACGGTGTGCGCGACATCGCGATGTGGGTCGACGATGCGCGCGACGCGTTCCGGAAAGCAGTGGAGCGTGGGGCTGAGGCGGCCGTCGAGCCGCACGCGGTGAGCGATGAGAACGGGGAAATAATCATCGCCGGGATCAGGACTTACGGCGAAACAATCCATAGCCTCATCGAGCGGCGGAACTATCGCGGCTTGTTCATGCCCGGATTCGTGCCTCTGACCTCACTGGCGAAGACAGTCCCAGTTGGACTCAAGTACGTCGACCACTGCGTCGGCAATGTCGAGCTTGGCAAGATGAACGAGTGGGTCGGCTTCTACGAGCGTGTGCTCGGCTTCGTGAACATCCTGACGTTCGACGACAAGACGATCTCCACTGAATATTCTGCTCTGATGTCGAAGGTGATGTCGAACGGGAATGGCCGGATCAAGTTCCCGATCAACGAGCCGGCCGCTGGTAAGAAGAAATCGCAGATCGATGAGTATCTGGAGTTCTACCAGGGGCCCGGAGTCCAGCACATAGCGATCGCCACCGATGACATCATCTCGACGGTCACAGAGATGCGGTCGCGTGGAGTCGAGTTTCTGCGGGTGCCGCAAACATATTATGACAGCGTGTTCGACCGCGTCGGGAAGATCGATGAGGATATCGCGCCCCTGCGCGAGCTTGGAATTCTCGTCGATCGTGACGATGAAGGTTACCTGCTGCAGATATTCACCAAGCCGGTGCAGGACCGGCCGACGGTATTCTACGAGATCATCCAGCGAAAGGGCGCGAAGAGTTTCGGCGCCGGGAACTTCAAGGCTCTCTTCGAGGCGCTGGAAAGGGAGCAGGACCTCCGCGGTAACCTCTGATGCCCAACTACCATACGCTTGGCTCGATTCCCCGTAAGAGACACATCGCGTTTCGGAAGCCCGACGGCGGATTGTACGCTGAGGAGCTGATGGGCCACGAGGGTTTTACCGGGACGTCATCGCTGCTCTATCACATCCATCCTCCTACGACGGTGAAGTCCGTACGCAGGGTGAGGGAGATGAAACTCGTCGAAGATCCGGATCAGACTCTGCATCACCGGCACTTCCTCACGTCGCGGGCAAAGAAAGGCGGCAGCCCGACGCTCGGGAGGATACCGATCCTGTTCAATCAGGATATCGCGATGTACTACGTCGAGCCGGATACGCACGACTCGCATTTCTACAGGAATGCCCAGGCTGACGAGCTCGTTTACGTCAGTAAAGGGAAGGGAGTCCTGGAGACTGTGTTTGGCGAGCTTCCGTATGGCGAGGGTGATTACCTGGTGATTCATCGCGGGATTCTTCATCGGTACCGCATGGACTCGGGAGCCAATACCAAGTTCGTCGTGTTCGAGAGCCGCGGTCACGTTCGCACTCCCAAGCGTTATCGCAACGAGTTCGGCCAGATCATCGAAGGTGCGCCGTACTCGGAGCGCGATTTTCGCCGGCCGCTTCAGCTCCAGCCCCACGATGAGAAAGGTGATTTCCCCCTTTTCGTCAAGCAGTACGATGGAATTAACGAGCTCGTGCTCGATCACCATCCATTCGACGTTGTTGGATGGGATGGATATTTCTATCCCTGGGCGTTCAACATCATGGATTTTGAACCGATCGTCGGGCGGGTGCACCAGCCGCCCCCTGTTCACCAGACCTTCCAGGGTGATGGCTTCGTCGTCTGCTCGTTCTGCCCGCGGCCGTACGACTTTCACCCGGAGGCGATTCCGGCTCCGTACAACCACTCGAACGTGGACTCTGACGAGGTACTCTACTATGCCTCGAGCGAGTTCATGAGCCGGAAGGGAATCGAGTTTGGAAGCATCACGCATCATCCCGATGGGATTCCCCACGGTCCGCACCCGGGACGCGCGGAAGCGAGCATCGGGGCAAAGTATACCGAGGAGCTCGCGGTGATGATGGACAGCTTTCGCCCGCTGAAGGTTGCGAAGGAAGCTGTCGCGATCGAGGATCCGGCATATCACAAGTCATGGCTTGACACGCAGCATGAACAGTTTTCACCTCCGACAAGCTGACCAGTACGATCGAAGCTGAATGACTGAAGCTGTCTGGACTCCGTCTGATGAGCGCAAGGCGCAGGCAAACATGTCTGCGTTTCTGCGTTTTGCGGGCAAGGCGTCTTATGCTGCTGCGTATGGCTGGTCTGTCGCGCATCCCGAGGAATTCTGGCCGGCCATGTGGCGCTTCGCGGACGTCGTGGCAGATTCAGGCGCGGCTGATCCCTGGTCGGAGGTAGTCACCGGCCTCGCGCGGATGGCGCCTCCTGACCCAGCCCTCGGCCCCCGCTGGTTCAAGGGCGCGCGGCTCAACTTCGCCGAAAACCTGTTGCGCTATCGCGACGACGGTGATGCAATCGTTGCGTGGAACGAGAGTGGGCGGCAGCGCGTGCTGTCATCGGCTCAACTTCATGAGGAGGTTGCCCGAGTCGCAGCCGCCCTCCGCACTGCCGGCATTGTTGCTGGTGACCGTATCGCGGGATTTCTCCCCAACATTCCCGAAGCAGTCATCGCCATGCTTGCATCGGCTTCAATCGGGGCGGTATGGTCGTCGTGTTCGCCTGACTTTGGCGTGCAGGGAGTGCTTGACAGGTTCGGTCAGATCGAGCCCCGCATCCTGTTCTGCGCGGACAGCTACGTGTACAATGGCAAGCGGATCGATTGCCTCGAGCGCACGGCAAAGGTTGTAGAGGCCGTCGGCTCCATCGAGAGAGTAGTCGTGGTTCCCTATGGCGACAGGCAACCCTCACTGTCAGGATTGCCTGTCGGCATCCTATGGGACGATTTCGCGCCGCCTACGGCTGCCGAGCTGGTGTTCGAGCGGCTGCCGTTCGATCATCCCCTCTACATACTCTACTCATCCGGCACGACCGGCTTACCCAAGTGTTTGGTGCACGGAGCCGGCGGGACGCTGCTGCAACACTACAAGGAGCTGCTGCTCCACACTGATCTGAAGCGCGAAGATCGTGTGTTCTACTTCACAACGCTCGGCTGGATGATGTGGAACTGGCTGGTCAGCGCGCTCGCAGTTGGCTCGACGATCGTGCTCTACGATGGCGCTCCATTCCCTGCGCCGTCTGACAAGTTGTGGGAAATGGCATCGGCGGAAAATCTCACGGTATTCGGAACGAGCGCGAAATATCTGGCTATGTGCGAAAAATACGGGCTCGAACCTGGAGCCACTCACGACCTTGCCGCGCTGCGTACCATTCTATCGACTGGCAGCCCGCTCGCGCTGCACAGCTTCGACTACGTCTATTCGCGAATAAAACGCGATGTGCACCTTGCAAGCATCAGCGGCGGTACGGACATCGTTTCGTGTTTTGCCGGCGGAAATCCAATTGCCCCTGTCTATCGAGGCGAGCTTCAGTGCCGCGCTCTCGGCATGGCTGTGGATGTGTTCGATGAAGCCGGAGAGCCAGTCGGGATAGGCGAAGCCGGGGAGCTCGTCTGCACGCGACCGTTCGTAAGTATGCCGGTTGCGTTCTGGAATGACCCCGACGGATCGAAGTATCACGCTGCATACTTCGACAAATATCCCGGGGTCTGGCGTCACGGTGACTGGTCTGAGATCACGGTCCACGATGGGATGATCATCTATGGCCGCAGCGACGCAACGCTGAATCCAGGCGGCGTACGGATCGGTACCGCCGAGTTATATCGTCAGGTTGAGCAGCTTCCTGAGATCGTGGAAAGCGTCGCGATTGGAAGAGAAACCGGTGAAGGTGCGTCAGGCGACGTGGAGATCGTGTTGTATGTCCGGTTGCGTGAAGGCGTGCGCTTTGACGACTTGCTGCAGGCGCGCATCAGGAAGCAGATCCGCGAAAACACCAGTCCACTTCACGTCCCGAAAGAGATCATCCAGGTCGCAGATATTCCTCGCACCATCAGCGGCAAGATCAGCGAGATCGCGGTGCGGGAAGTTGTTCATGGCCGGCCGGTGACGAATACAGAGGCGCTTGCGAACCCTGAAGCGCTCGCGTTATTCGTGGCGAGGTGACCTCAGGCCTCGGCTGACGAGATTCGTTCCATGGGCGAATAGAATCTGTCGTAGGCGGCGCTGTCTGCTCATCACGGAATCACGGAGATCACGGGGGGGCACGGAGAAAGAGCGGAACTAACTTTCAAGCGGGCGCGTGGCCGCCGCGACATGCCTCCTTGCCGTCCAACCGTCGTTGCATTCTTGTAAAAAAACACACAGCGCATCCAGCCGCCATCACGGCCGAAGCAGCCGCCGTTGAGCCGCAATATCACCCTTTCTTGCCAAAGCCGAATCTGCCTTCCGCTCAACCCTTCGCCGTGAATCGAGAGTGATCATCGTCGTATTCTCGATCGGCACGATCTCAGTCTCTTTCCTTTCGGGATAGTAGAGAAAGAAGAACTTCGACGTCGACCCGAGAAATATTGGCAGCGGACCGGACGTGACGCCGTCGGTTCGAGCGAGAGCGACTCGCTGTCCCCTGCCAGCCTTGATCCGCGTCACTTCCCGCATCGAGTACAGCTGTGCAAAAAGGACTGCGTAGATAAAAACAAACCACGTGTAGATCACGACGCGCGCCGCAAGTGTATTCCACTTACGCGCGACAGACTTGGCAGCACGCGCCCGGTATTTTGGAGACCTCACTATTGCGTACTCGCGGATCCTCGCGGCGAGCAGCAGCATCCCGATCGGTACAAGCGACAGAATTACGACGAGCGGATTCCGAATTGCCGCCAGCAGAAAGTCGCTGGTTTCCGAATAGTCGAGGATGTTGATCCGGAAGTACCGATAGAACCAGAGGTCCCGGATCATTCCAACGAACGTAAGACCGAGATATGCAAGCGTCAGCACGAGCGTCGGGTGTTCTCGCATCAGACGGCCAGCGACAGAACGGCTTACATTGCGAAGCCGCCGCACCTCGAGGTCGTCGAAATATTTCTGCTCCAGTGTCCGCTCCGCCGCCTCGGTCACGACAGGGCTTCCGCCATAATTCGGTCCACCATCTCGAAAGTGATCGTTGTTCGTTTCGCCGTAAATACCCGCAGCCAGCGCGCGCTCCGGTATAGCTCAGCCGACAACGTGGGCAGGTTTATGGTTCCAGGCCAACCTTCGCCAGTCAGTCGCTCAACTTCGCCATTCCGGCGCAGTACCGGTATGTCCAGGCCCAGCATCTCAGTCTTGGCCGGGAAGTCCAGTAACACTTCCCCCCGCTTCATCCCCAGTTCGTCGGCCAGTCTATCCTCGGCAGCGCGTGCTCGCCCGTAGTCCGAAGCGATCCACTCCCCATAGCCGTCGTCGAGTCTGCTCGCGGGCCACTCGATGGCGCGCTTGTATAACCTCCGAGACCGCAGTGAATCGAGCAGCGGTCCGGGCTGCGAATGCTCGAGATGATGAAGGAGACCTTCGTCGGTATATGTCGGCAGCAGCGAGGGATCGAGTACGCCGCCACGCAGCGCATCATCGACCATGCGCTTGTACATCGCCGTTGCGCTTCGCACGGCGTGATGCCAGTACACGTTCCTGTACATCTGGTATTTCGCGAATAGCAGCGACTCGAGGGCCGAGAGACCTTTCTCCCTGACTCCAAGCGCAGGTTTTCCCGACACCGGATCCTGGAGGATCAACATCGAGTTCATCAGCCGGTCGGCGTCGATCTCGCCATAGGGCACACCACACATGAAGGCGTCACGCTTCAGGTACTCGATCTTGTCGAGATCGAGCGATCCGGAAATAAGACCTTGAAGCGGGCTCATACTCACGCCGCGAATGAGCTCGAAGATCCGCTCCGGCGCATCGCGACCGATATGGGCTGTGAGAATCGCGGCGATCTCACCAGTTGTGATGAGGGGCCGCGCAACGTCCTCGTGGTGAAGCTGACCGATCTCTTCCAGTGCGTGAGAGAACGGATAGTGACCGATGTCGTGCAGCAATGCGGCCGACCGTACGATTGCCTGGTCGACAGGGTCGATGCTACTACTCTCGTCGGTCTCGCACAGCAATGACAGCGTCTGGCGCGCGAGGTTGTATGTGCCAAGCGCGTGCTCGAATCGTGAGTGAGTCGCGCCAGGATATACGACGTACGCCAACCCGAGCTGGCGCACGTTCCTCAGCCGTTGAAAGGTCCCTGTGTCGACGAGCGCAAGTGTCAGCTCGTCGACGCGGATGTTATTCCAGAGAGGATCGCGCAGGATCTCGAACTTCAAGCGCGACCCATCATTTCAGGCGCCGGGGCCGGCGTCCCTGATCGCGGCATCTGCGTCCGGAAACTTTGCGAAATTGTCGCGGAACATTCCGGCAAGCTTCTTCGCCTGCGCGTCGTACGCGGCTGGGTCAAACCACGTTCCGCGCGGGTCGAGGATTTCCGTCGGAACGTCAGGGATGGCTGCAGGGACAGACAATCCAAAAACCGGATCCGTCCGCATATCTGTCTCGTCAAGAGCCCCCGAAAGTGCGGCCTCGACCATCGAGCGTGTGTACGCGAGCTTCATTCGCTTGCCCGTTCCGTACGCGCCGCCGCTCCAGCCGGTGTTCACCAGCCACACCTTCGAGCCGTGCGTCTTCAGCAGCTCGCCGAGCATGTCGGCGTACTTCGTCGGATGCCAGACAAGGAACACGGCGCCGAAACACGCGCTGAAAGTCGCCTGTGGCTCCGTCACCCCACGTTCAGTCCCCGCGACCTTGGCTGTGTACCCTGAGAGGAAGTAGTACATCGCCTGCTCGGGGGTAAGCCGCGCAATCGGCGGCAGCACGCCGAATGCATCAGCGGTAAGAAACACGACGTTACGTGGATGGCCACCACGCCCATCGGTGATGCACTGTGGGATGTAATGCAGCGGGTACGACGCGCGTGTGTTCTCAGTGATCGACTGATCCTCGAACTTCACCTGCTTCGTTTCGGGATCGAGCACTACGTTTTCGAGAATGGTTCCGAACATCTGCGTCGTGCGGTAGATGTCAGGCTCACCCTCGGGAGAAAGATTGATCACCTTCGCGTAGCAGCCACCCTCGAAGTTGAACACGCCGTCCGTCGACCAGCCGTGCTCGTCATCCCCGATGAGCGAGCGATTCGGATCAGCCGACAGCGTGGTCTTGCCGGTTCCGGAAAGCCCGAAGAACAGCGCTGAGTCCCCGTCCTTTCCAACGTTCGCCGAACAGTGCATCGAAAGAACGCCTTGCTTCGGAAGGAGGTAGTTCATCACGGTGAACATCGACTTCTTCAACTCACCTGCGTAGCGCGTTCCACCGATCAGGATGGTTCGCTCGGCAATATTGAGGACGATGAAAGTTGAGGTACGCGTTCCGTGTACTGCTGGATCAGCCTGAAACTCCGGCGCGTGGAGTACAGTGAAGTTCGGGTCGAACGTCGGCAGGTCAGTTACTTCAGGTCGGATGAACATGTTACGCACGAACGCCATATGCCACGCATTCGGGGACACGTATCTGACGGAGAGCCGGTAAGCCGGGTCGGCGCCGCAGTACAGGTCCTCGACGAAGAGCTCTTCCTTGCCGTTGAGATACTCGCGTACGTCAGCAAGGAGGCGGTTGTACTTCTCTGGATCGTACGGCTGGTTGACCTTGCCCCAGTCCACGTCCCGCTCTGACGACGATTCCTTCACCACGAATTTGTCGTTCGGGGACCGGCCTGTGTGCGGCGTTGTGACCGCCACGAATGGGCCCATCGCTGCGAACTCCCCCTCGCTGCGACGCGCGGCAGCGAGCATGAGCTCGGGCGCGAACAGATTCCAGTGAACCTTGCCGGACGGCTCGAGTCCCTGTTTCGAAAGGCCAATGCTGCTCTGGCGTTCAATGATCGCGTTACGGGGTTTGGTCTGCGTCGCCATCCGATCTATTCCTCAGGAAGTAATTTCTTCGATAGGCAGTGGTCGCGGGCGAACTGTCGCTCCGCGCGACTGAGCGTCCATCACCGCGACAGCGGCCATGTTCACGATATCCTGTACATCCGCGCCGCGTTCGAGCACGTGCACGGGACGGTTCATTCCAACGAGAATCGGCCCGATTGCCGTTGCGCCACCCAGGTGATTCAAAAGCTTGTACGCGATGTTGCCGGCACTGAGATTCGGAAAGATGAGAACGTTCGCACGGTCGCTCAGCAGGCTGAACGGATACGCCGAGTTCAGTAGCTCAGGATCCAGCGCTGTGTCCGCCTGCATCTCGCCATCAACTACGATCGACGGGTCGCGCTGCCGGAGCAGTTGAACCGCCTTCGCTACTTTTTCTGCTTCGGGGTGCCTCACAGATCCGAAGTTGGAAAAAGAGAGCATTGCAATCCGCGGGGTAATCCCCAGAGTGCGAACGATCCGGCTTGCCGAGTACGCAATCTGCGCGAGTTGCTCGGCCGTCGGATCGATGTTGACAGTGGTATCGCCACAAAAGATAACATGCTTCTCGAACACGAGCATGTAGAGGCCGCTGACGACCTCGGCCTTGGGGTGTACGCCGATAACCTGAAGCGCGGGTCGAATTGTCTCCGGGTAATGCATGTTCACGCCGGAGACGAGCGCGTCGGCATCGCCGAGCGCAACCATGACTGACCCGAAGTAGTTGCCTTTATAGATGAGCTGTTGAGCTTCTCCTTTGCTGAGGCCTTTGCGCTGCCTGCGGCGCCAGAGATAATCGGAGTACTGCTCCCGGCGCGGCGACGCAGCGGGGTCTTCGATGCTGATGTCGTCGAGCGGAATCGCGTTTTCCTTTGCGATCCTTGCGATCGTATCAGGATTGCCGAGGAGAATCGGCTCGGCAATTCCTTCGTCCGCGAGAACCTGCGCCGCGCGGATCACTTTCGGCTCTTCGCCCTCGGGGAACACTACGCGGCGCGGATCGCGAACGGCTCGGTTGATGATACCGCGCATCACCCCACGCGCACGTCCGAGCCTTGCCTCGAGCTGCTCGCGGTATTCATCGAGGTCGATGAATTCTTGCGTGACACCGGTTGCAACTGCTGCCCACGCGACCGCGGGCGCAACCCACAGGAGAATACGCGGATCGAACGGGAAAGGAATCAGGTACTCGGGGCCGAACTTGATCGATGCAAGGCCATATAAGCGCGACACACTTTCCGGAACATCTTCCTTGGCGAGTAAAGCGAGGGCGCGGGTAGCGGCCATCTTCATCGCTTCGTTCACCTCAGTCGCGCGGGCGTCGATCGCCCCACGAAAGATGAATGGAAAGCCAAGGACGTTGTTTACCTGGTTCGGGTAGTCGCTCCGACCTGTGGCGATGATCGCATCCCCCCGAACGCTGCGTACTTCGTCAGGAGTTATCTCCGGATCCGGATTGGCGAGAGCAAAGATGATCGGGTTCGGCGCCATCTGTCTCACCATCTCACCAGTCACCGCTCCTGCGACCGAGAGGCCAACGAAAACATCGGCCCCGACGAGCGCATCCGCGATGGTGCGCGCTTCCGTCTCATTTGCAAAACGCGCCTTGTATGGATCCATCTCGCCGGCGCGACCCTTGTAGATCACACCCTGTCGATCTGTGAGCAGGATGTTCTCACGCTTCACCCCGAGTCTGACGTAGTGCTCGGCAGTCGAAATGGCGGCTGCGCCTGCACCGGAGAAAACACAGCGCACCTCGGCAATGTCGCGGTTGGTTATCTCGAGAGCGTTCAGGAGCGCGGCTCCGGAAATGATCGCAGTCCCGTGCTGGTCGTCGTGAAAGACGGGGATCTTGAGCGTGCGCCGAAGCTCCTCTTCTATATAGAAGCAGTCGGGCGCGCGTATGTCCTCGAGGTTGATTCCACCTACCGTCGGCTCGAGAAGCTGGCAGAACTTGATGACATCGTCGGGATTTTCCGACCCGACTTCCAGGTCAAAGACATCGAGATCCGCGAACTGCTTGAAGAGGTTGCCCTTGCCCTCCATTACCGGCTTGCCTGCGAGTGCCCCGATATTTCCAAGTCCGAGAACCGCGGTCCCGTTTGTTACGACGGCGACCAGGTTGCCCCGCGCGGTGTACTTGTAGGCATCTTCGGGATTCTTCTGAATCTCGAGGCAGGGCTCCGCAACTCCGGGGGAGTAAGCAAGTGCGAGGTCGCGCTGGTTATTGAGCGGTTTCGTCGGGACAACAGCGATTTTGCCAGGGCGGCCGGACGAGTGATAGTCGAGGGCGTCTTTTCGCTTCATGAAGCTCGGAAGTTACGTCAAACAGCCTTCCGATGGCAGTTTGCTCATCGTCTCTGCAAGAGGCGGATCAGGAAGGCCATTATTGCCAGTATTCCTGACACGGCGATGATTGCCGGCCCCGGCGGCAGGTCGAGCGGAACGGAGATCGAAAACCCGACAACGGCGGCTGCGAGGGCAGAGACGATCGACCACACGAACGTCCCGCCCATGCTTCTGGATACCAGCAATCCCGTTACCGCAGGCAGAACCAGAAAGTTGAAGACGAGCATCACGCCAGCGAACTGCATCGCAAACGCTATCACCAGACCGAGCGTGAGGTAGAGAAACAAATTCCAGAAGCCGACGTTGAAGCCAAGTGTCCTTGCCGTCTCCCGGTCGAACGACACAAACAGGAATTCCTTGTAGAATACAAGGTGCGCAAGCAGTACCGGAATAGCCGTAGCAAGCAGTACAAGCGTGTCGGTTCGTGTGATGCCGAGGATGTTTCCCTGAAGGAAAACGTCGTGGACCTCACCGTGCGACGCTTTTGCAATCAACAGAATGCCGGCCGCTGCCGCGATCGCATACGTGACGCCGATCGTGGCATCGGGAGGGATGCGGCCGCGGCCGGAGCCTGACGCGAAAAACAGCACGCCGGCGAGAGTTACGATTAGTGCAAGGCCGATGGGTTTTTCAGCGAGCCAAAGCAGTATCCCCTGACCGCTCAGCCAGACCGCCAGAGCGATGCCGGCGGATGACAGTTGCGCCAGTGCGGCCCCGACGAACACGATGCGCCGCAGCACCACGTATACCCCCAGCACACTGCAAGCGAGTGCAATGACCAGAGTCCCGTAGAGGCTTTCCCGAAACAGCAGAACGGCGTCAAACATCGCGGCGTGCCACGACGATCCGGTGGCCATTGATCGAGTCGACGTCAACCGGAATCCCGTACATGTCGCTCAATACGCTCGATGACATGATCTCTTCCACCGTCCCGATCCTGAATCCGCCGTTCATCACTAGCGCGATGCGCTCGACGTAGTTGCTCACTTCGTTGAGGGCGTGGCTTACCATGAGGACAGTCAGGCCGTCACGCTCATGTAGCTCGCGCACGAGGCCGAGGATCTGCGTCGTTGACACGAGATCCATTCCGTTGGTGGGCTCGTCCAGGATGAGGACGTTTGGTTGCCCAACAAGCGCTCGCGCGATCAGCGTGCGTTGCTTCTGGCCCCCCGACAACGCGTTGAGTGAGCGGTCAGCCAAATCCCGGATGCCCACATGGTCGAGCGCCGCGTACGCCAGCTCGCGATCGGCAGCGCTCGGCCGACGCCCGAGTCCGATGCGATCGTAGCGGCCCATGAGGACCACATCGACGACCTTCAGCGGAAAGTTGTAGTCGACCTGATCGCGTTGGGGCACATATCCATATCGGAGATTGGAGGCGTGGGACACCGTTCCCGCGATTGGCTTGAGCGACCTCAGGATTGCGCGGAGAATCGTTGTCTTGCCGGATCCGTTCGGGCCGACGATTCCAAGGAAGTCACCTTCAGGTATCGAGAACGTAAGTCCCGACAACACAACGCGACGCCCATACCCGAGCGTCGCGTTATCGAAAGTGACCAGTGCGTTCACTGGACGGCGGCCGCCAGCTTGCCGATGTCTGACTTGAGGAGTTGAACGTAGTCAGTCAGCGCCCGCTCTCCGCCGACTGATGGGGGGAGGATCAGAACCTTAATCCCCGTTCTGGAGGCCACGAAATCAGCCGTCTTCCGCGCGTAGAACGGTTCCATGATTATGACCTTTGCTCCAGTTCGCTTGATAGTCTGTATCAGACCGGCAAGATGCGATGGCGACGGTGGAACCCCTGGCTTCGGCTCCATGAATCCGACAATGTTCATCTTCGTGTAGTTGGCGAGGTATCTCCAGCTGGTATGCCAGGCGACAACAGGCTTGCCTCGAATTGCAGCAAGTTGCGGCTGCCACGATCTTTCTGCAGCCGCGAGCTTTGCCTCGAACGCCTTGAGGTTCGCATCATAGGCGGCTGCGTTCTTTGGGTCGAGCTCAGTAAACTTGGCCTTGAAGAGTTGCGCGATCCTTCGGCCGTTGCTCGGGTCGAGCCAGTAGTGCGGGTTTCCGAGTGCGTGCACGTCACCCTGGCTGCGGTCTACGCCGCTGCGAGGCACGTCGAGCAGCGGAATTGCGCGTGAGACGTCCACGTAACCCGAGCCGCCTCGTCTGATTTTCTGGTTGCGCGCCCCGTCGAGCAGCAGGGGCATCCAGCCAGCTTCCAGGTCGAGTCCGACAAACGCCCACACGTCAGCGTTGCGCAGCTGCAGCACGAAGCTCGGCTTGGCCTCGATGAAGTGCGGGTCCTGGTAACCTTCGCCGATATGGCGCACGTTGATCCTGTTGCCGCCGACTTCGCTTGCGATATCAGCGAGGTCAGTAGTGCTGGTGACGACTTTGAGCTGCGCGACCGCGGGCGACGCGTAGAGCGCCAACGATCCAGCGGCGATCAGTAGGAATTTCGTTGTAGACATATCTATGACTCCGGGCCTGAGGGCCTGTTGATCAGAACGGATGTGGCTTGTGCGGGCCGAGGGCGAACGTTGCCTGCAGGATCACCCTGTTGAGCGCCTTGTCTCCGGCGCCCGGCATGTATCGCTCGAATCCTGCCACGAGCTTCGAGAACTCGCTGGGGAAGAACTCCATATACCCCGAAGCGGCCCTGGTGTTGGCGCCATTACGCGCGGGATCGTCGAGGAAATCGAACCGGGCGCCCAGGAATGTCCTGCGCGATGTCTGGTACCTGGTAAACGCGTAACCGCCGGTGAAATTCCCGACCGGAACCAAGCTCGCCTCGTCCCCCGAAAGCGACTCGACGAACCGGGGAAGGGAACTGGGGTTGCGTTGCTGCATCAGCTCGGCTTGCAGGATGAATGATTTGTAGAGGCCCTGCTGCAGCGGTCGCCATCTGTATGTGAAATCGGTTCCGATAACCGACTGGCGACGATTTGCTGCGGTGAATCCGTCTACCTCGAACCCGATTTCCTGCTCGCGCACTCCAGTGATACCGGAGAAACTCAACTCGATGTTCGCAGCCTCGCTCAAGTCCCAATAGTTGCGGAGGCGCGCGGAATATCCGAGCCCTTTGAGTGTCTTGTTGGGCAATTCCGAGGATATCAGGCCTTCGGGTGCTTCGCCGAACCGGTCCACGGCTGTCGCGATGATTTCCTGATAGAAGCCAAAAGGTGCAATGACTCGACTCAAATAAACCCCAGTGCCCTTCAAACCCTCCGGACCAAAGTAGCTCTGGATAGCGTAGGGAAATTCGATAGTGTGAAGGGCGTGTCTGTGAGTCGTGATCTGCTTTCCCACTGGCATGAGGAAACGGCCAAGGCGCGCTTCGAATTGTCCTGGCAGCTCCGTTGCCGTCAGGTAGGCCTGCTCAATTGCCGCACCCTCCTCATCAGAAAGCCCGATGAAGACGTCGCCGCGGAAGTACGGATCAACCGCTGCCTGGAGTGCTATCTCGACCTCGCGGATTCCAAAGCGCTGACCGCCTTCCTGAGTACTGCCTTTCGGCGAGAAATCAGCGATCATGTCACCAACTACGCTGATGTCAGGGAGCAGTCGAGCGTTCACTGGCCCTGCCTGCGCGGCAGTCCTGTCTGTGGTATCGCGGGTCTGTTGCCCCTCGAGCTCGCGAACGATTGCAATAGAGTCGGCCCGCGCAATGCTGTCAGCTCGCGCCACCGAATCGCGCTGTGGACTCTGCGCTATCGCCGCTACCGGCGTCGCAAGGAGTGCGGCGCAAAGAAGATATCTTCGCATCAATCTCTCTCGTTATCAGGTTGGTTGGTCCGGATGTCGAACCGAAGCTCACGCTGTATTCCCGGCTTATAGCGCGGGCGCCGCGCATCGCGGCGGATAGGAACTAGGCGTGGCCTGAAGGAGGTGCCCGAGAGCGTGCGCTGCCGTGGCGGGGGGCAGGCGGGAGGTTTGAGTCAGCGAAACCAAGCGGGTCACCGCCCAGCGGGAAAATCGATGCAGACCTTCCCCCGAGCTCACTCGAGCTAAGGATTCCGCGTGCGATGCACGCGAAGCAGCTGGCCTCGTCATGTGCGTGGTGAAGCGACGTGCCGGTTTCTTCAACGTGCGAGCCAGCGTTCGAACCGCGTGTTGCCTCGAGCACCGGGGCAAACGCCAGCAAGACCTGCGCGACCGCAAAAAACAGGAGTGCGGGTCGCCAGAGCGCGCGTGGAAGAAAAGTGGAGCTGGGCACGAATGTCATTACCCGCTGAAGTCTAGAGCGGTTCCAGCGCGAGCGCTACACGCCTGCGTGTTCCTCCATTTCAAGAACGGCTTTTACTGGCGTAGTTCCATCATGCCTGGTAATGGACGGTGACCCAACTACACGGGGAAAGGAGGTTTAGAAGTGCCAGGAGTTATTGAAGGAGATGCCGGTGGTGCAAGCAACGTTGCCCCGATCAGGAATCGCGGTCTTTGTTTTTTGGGAACTACGGGAATACGGCCAAGCATGGCCAATCTCAGGCACGCTCGCCAAGTGAACCGACCTTAAGCCCCAAAAAAAGAACGCTCGTTATCCATATCCATCGCGTGACAATCCAGCATCCCCTTCAATAACTCCTGGCACTTCAAAAACTCCTTTCCCCGTGTAGTTCCACCCCCCTGGGTTTAGAAAGGAGCGCGAAGGTCACGAGACAATGTAGGATCGCAGCCGCTCTAGCATGAGCCGGTCGCTAACGGTCTCCTCGATCTTCGGGGTCTCGATCACTTTTGCAACCTGAGCGAGCCTCGGATCGTTCATGATCCGCCGAAACGCTCCCTCGCCAATCGCGCCCTCGGCAATCAGCTCATGCCTGTCGCGACGCGACCCGAGAGGCGCCTTCGAATCGTTGAGGTGCATCATCCCCAGGCGGTCCAATCCGATCACGTCGTCGAAACGCTGCATCACGCCGTCATAATCCGTCGTGATGTCATATCCGGCTGCAAAGACGTGTGCGGTATCCATGCACACACCGACACGGTGTCGCACGCCGGCAGGAATGAGCGATATCAGCTCCGCCATTTCTTCGAAGCTCGCACCGATTGCCGTGCCGCTTCCGGCTGTAGTCTCCATGAGGATCATCGGCCCACCGGGCAGCTCCTCGAGCGCAATCCCTATCGCCTCAGCATTTCGTGCGACACCGCTGGCCCTGTCGTCCATGTAGTTGCCCGGATGCGACACCATGTAATGCAATCCGAGCGCTTCGCAGCGACGCAGCTCGGAGAGGTACGATTCGATTGACCGCGCACGCAGCGTTACATCTGGCGAGGCTAGGTTGATCAGATAGCTATCGTGCGCTGACATGATGCGGACATCAGTCTCAGCCAGCGCCGCCCGGAACTTTTTGCACTCTTCATCCTCACACGAACGCTCAGCCCAGCGGCTTGCCATCTTGGTGAAGACCTGCATCGCTGTTGCACCGATCGCCGCCGCGCGGGGCGGAGCTTCGTGCGTGCCACCAGCAATGGATATGTGTGCGCCGAGTGGCGCGGGTAGGACGGTCGGCCGTGACTTGCGAGCTGCGGTCAGCGGGTTCCTCTTAGCCACGCGAGCGGATCAACCGCAGGTCCTCCACGGCGAATCTCAAAATGCAGGTGCGGCGGCAATGATGGATCCGTGGCACCGATCGCGCCGATGATCTGCCCCTTCGTCACGCGTGATCCTTTGGATACGCCAATACGGCTGAGGGAGCCGTACACCGAGTAATCGCCACCGCCGTGCTCGATGATCACGGTGTTGCCATACGTCCCCATGACATCCGCGAGTACGACAGCCCCAGCCGACACCGACTTGACCGAAGTGCCGTTAGCCGCGGCGATTCCGATTCCATTCCACCGGGTGGTGGTGTTGTTCGGATTAACGACTCTGCCAAACCGGTATATGATCGATCCGTCCACGGGCCAGTCGAGCTGCCCGAGGTCAGCGGTACGAATCGAGCTTGGGGCGAGGGGTGCGGAATTTGGTCGCGCCGCGGCGCGTCGCCTTGCAGTCTCGAATTGCTCGATAACGTTGTTGAGCCGCCGCTCCGTCCTCGCGAGCTCGGCCAATCTTGACTGGACTTTTTTCTGGTCCTGCTGAACCCGAACGAGGCTTGAAGCGCGTGCAGCCTCGAGCGCAGCGAGACGTTCAGCCTCACGGGTTTTCTCCACCCGATTCTGCTCGACACCACTTTGCAGCGATACGAGCTGCCGTCGTTGCGCGATTATCTGCGAACGGAGCTGATCGACGCGACTCACCACCGCGCGATCACGCTGGGCAAGAATGTGGAGATACTTATAGCGTGCGACGAGGTCGCCGAACGATTTTGCCGAAAGCATCACGTCAAAGGTGAAAAGCGGACCCCGCTTGTAGATCTCAACCAGCCTTTTCGTGAGCACAGCGCGTTTGACCTGAACCTCATCCTGCGCGCGCACGAGGTTGGCAGTCGTGTTCTCGACCTCTCCGTTCAGCGTGGTGAGCTGCTGGTCGAGTGACCTGACGACGCGGACCGTGGCATCGTGTTGTCGGTCGAGGAGATTGACCTCCTCCCTGATGTCATGAACGCGGCCCTGGAGCCCGCGCGCGCGTCGTTGAAGCTCGTCACGCTCACGCCGGATACGCGCGAGCTCTTCCTGCTGGGCGCGTATCTTCGAGTCCGACTCCTGAGCATGAAGTGGGACCGCGAACATCAGAGCGACGCCGGCCGCGAGGACGACGCGCCTCAGATACGTCTTAGGTGACTCCATACCGATGTCGCGCTGCCCAGCACTCCAATTAGTGCGCCGCAAATAACTCCGACGACTATCAGCCGCGGATCGAAGAAAACAACTGAGAAGAGCTGAGTGTTGACCATGCGGTAGGCCACCCACGTTAGCCCGATGGCCAGTAGCCCGCCGAGTATTCCCTTCACAAACCCGTCAATGAGGAAAGGGGCGCGAACAAACGAGTCAGTCGCGCCAACGAGCCGCATGATGGCGATCTCACGTGCACGCGCGAGAACCGATACGCGAATCGTCGCGCCGATGATGATGATCGATACTGCGGCGAACGCCAGGCCAAGCCCGAGACCAGTTCCTGCGGCGATAGTCCGCAGCTGGTAGAGCTTCTGAACCCACTCCTCGCCATATCTGACGTCATCGACGAACTGATATGACTTGAGTCGGGTTGCCACTGCGTCGACCGTGCCGGGATCGCGAAGCCCAGGCTTGAGGTGTATGTCGAGCGACGCTGGAAGCATTGCTTCCTCGAACACATCGCTGAACTCGCCCATATCGCGACGCGCCCGCTCGAGCGCGCCTTCCTGCGTGATGTAATCGACGTTCGCGACTTCCGGGAAAACCGCAATGTCGGCCATCGCCGCTGCAATCGCGTCGGCGGATGTTCCCTCCGACACGAATGCGCGGATCTCGACGCGCTGCTCCACGTTGCGAAGCGCATGCCTGATGTTGACCGCAACCAGTGCGAAAAGCCCGAAAGCAAAGAGGGAGAACGCGATCGTCACGATTCCCAGAATGCTGAGAAGGGGAGCGCGCCGGCTTGCGTTCAATGCCTCTCTGACGGCGAGCATCTACTTCGCCTCGCCCGGCGGCGCTGGCCAGTTACCTTCGCTCGGCCCGCCTATCGCGGGCTGACCAAGCAGCGGTGTGTAGCGCGTTTCAGGCGGTGGAGTTTCGGCGGAGTCGAACACGATACGCCCGTGATTCAGTTCCACGGTCCTGGCGTTGTCGGCGCGTCTCACGATCTCGAGATCGTGCGTCGCCATGATCACCGACGTACCAGCAGCGTTGATATCCCGTAGCAGCTGCAGCACTCCCCGCGAGGCTCGCTCATCGAGGTTGCCCGTCGGCTCGTCCGCAAGCAGGAAATACGGATCGTTTACCAGGGCCCGGGCGATTGCGACGCGCTGTTGTTCACCGCCAGATAACTGGCGCGGAAGGTGTGTTGCCTTCGATGCGAGACCTACCTGAGTGAGAACGCGCGCGACGCGCTGTGGAATTGCCGATGACGGAGCACCCGTAACCTCCAGGGCGAACGCGACGTTCTCTTCGGCAGTCCGATCCTCGAGAAGCCGGAAATCCTGAAACACGATACCAAGCCTGCGGCGAAGCTGGGAGATTTCCTTACCCTTCGCCGTATTTGCGTGAACGCCGCTTACCCAGACGTCACCGTGAGTCGGTTTCTCCTCCATATAGAGGAGCTTCAGGATCGTCGTCTTACCGGAGCCGCTGGGGCCAATCAGGAAGACGAACTCGCCCCGCCGCACCTGCAGCGTCACATGGCTGAGGGCTACACGCGTGCGCGTGTATTCCTTCGCTACATCATGTAGTCGGATCATGCTCTGCTACTGAAGCGCCTGGGCGATATCGGCGATGATGTCCTCGTAATTCTCGATGCCAATGCTCAGACGAAGGAACCCGTCAGGAACTCCGATTTTTGCACGCTGTTCACTCGTCATGTGCGCATGAGAGCTGAAGCGTGGTTCGACCGCGAGTGTATCAACGCCGCCAAGACTGGAAGCGTACGAGATCATGCGCAGCTTGCGCGCAAAATTATCTGCAGCTTCCACGCCTCCGGCAAGCTCGATTGACATGAGACCCCCGAACCCGTCGAGAAGTTTCTTTGCGAGTGAGTGATCGGGGTGATCCGGCAGACCGACATAATGAACCCTACTGATTTCCGGTCGCCCCTGACACCATTCGGCGACGCGCATTGCGTTCTCATTTGAGCGCTTCACGCGGACCTCCAGCGTCTTCATTCCGCGCTCGAGCAGCCAGCATGCGAACGGGTCGGGAGCCTGGCCCCACACAATCATCTTCCGTCGCACCTCTTCTATATAAGACGAGGTCCCGGCGACGACGCCACAGAGAATGTCGTGGTGCCCATTCAGGTATTTCGTCGCCGAATGGATAACCACGTCAGCCCCGAGTGAGATGGGGCGGCAGTTGATGGGGCTCGCCAGAGTCGAGTCCACTACCAGCGCGACGCCCTGGTTTCTCGCGAGGATTGCCAGCTGGGGAATATCGATAACCCGGCTCGTCGGGTTCGCCGGTGACTCGATGAAAATCGCGCGAGTGTTCTGCCTGATCGTGTTCCGCCACACGCGGCGCTCATCGGGGTTGGCGTAGCTGACCTCGATCCCCATCGAAACAAATTCCTCATCGAACAGCTTCCGCGTGCCGCCGTAGATCCACGAGGCCGAGAGGAGATGATCGCCAGGCCTGAGCAACGCGAGAAGCGCGCACGACGTCGCACCCATTCCACTCGACAGCACGAGACTCTCCTCGGCTCCCTCGAGCAGCGCGATACGCTTCTGAACGATCTCGGCATTTGGCGTGTTGCCGTACCGAGTGTACTTGAGCCCCTCAGCCGTCCCGAAGTCCTGGACGAAATTGACGGACTGCGTGAGCGGCGACGCGATAGGCGCACCGGATTGGCGGGTGTCCGACCCGCCATGAACTGCAATCGTGGATTGACCAGTCGGGCGCGGCTTTTTCGAGGCGGCCATTCAGCCAACCTGCCTGGAATTTGGCGGCGTGTCGAGATCGGGTTTTGTCACGACAACCTTCTCGGTAAGAGTGACCCCGGCGATATCGCGCAGCGCGACACTTCCCTCCGGTACCATCTCGTCGATCACCAGCACCGCGATCTCCTTTCGGCGAGGCCCCTGCACCCATACGAGCTCGCCTTCGTCGACAAGGCGAATTCTCGCCTCAGACCTGCGAAGGCGAATCATCGGACCCCGCTCAGAGTCGCCTTTCTTCGTCGCAACGTACTCCCAGACCATGAGTTGCGGCTGAAACCTGGAGCCGAGGTTGATGTTCGTGGCGGGAGGCTTCATGCGCTTCATTGCTGCAGCGTGCTCCGGAGCGGGAAGTAGCCACTTTCCTGCCTGATCACGAGCCGCCTTCGCCACAGGGTTTCCAGAGTCTGCGCCGCTTTTTCCATAGGCATACCGCACGCAGCGGCGAGATCCGCCGGCAGCGCACTTCCCATCTCACAGATTTTTTCCCATGCCTGGCGTTCTTCACCATCGACAGTTCCGACGAGCTGGGCCACACCGCCCGCCAGCTGTGTAACCAGCGCGAGGTTGTGGCGCTCGAGGACGGACTCGATCGCGTCCATGTGCGACTCGTTCATTCCGTAGAACACGAAGTACACCTCGCGTCGGGGAATGTCCACGCTGACGTACTGCATGAGAAGCTTTGCGACGATTTCATCCGCGCAGGAAAAATCGAGCAACCCAACGTGCGAGAAGTCGAGAATCGCCAGCGCCTTGTCACCGATCTCGTCGAGATGGTGCTCGATGCCGATGCGAACGGCCGCGCCTGTCGGGCGAGTCACGAGATTCGAATACAGATCGCAGACGCTGCGCTTGAGCACCGTGCTCACGTCGATGTGGCTGATCATGGATCAGGAAGCCTTTCAGGAATCGTTATCTCGACCTGTGATCCCGGAAACGGCGCGAGGTTCTCGATCATCGGGTCATCGTTGTTCCACGATGGAACGATCGCAATACGCGCGGTCCCGCTGCGTACGCTGAGTTTGCCGTGCCATGTGCCGATGAATTTCTTGACGCCAGCGAGCCCCTGACCCCGGCCCGGGTCGCGGAAGCGCGTGAGACCGCGCATCACAGTCTCTTCGAGCGCCATGCGATCGCCCCACCTGTCGTCCGGCCGATGGCTTGGCGAGGACTCCAGCGACTTCCGGAAACCCATGCCCGCGTCGCAGACTGCGATTACGACCACGTTACGCCCTCCGAGACGCTGTTGCCATCTGTATGACTGTACGGCGACCCATCCCCCAGCGCCTGCGTGCTCGATCACGTTCTGGCAGATCTCCGACAGCACCATCGTAAATCGCATCGTGACCTGCGACTGAAGATGCAGCTTTTCCTGGAGAATTGCGCGTGCGCGTTGCTGGATGTTCTCGACGACTGTGTGGATGTCCTGAGTATGGACGACTGGCGTCACCTCCAGCAATACGCTCGACTCAGCGCTCTGGCGCGTGCGGGGCACACGGCCCGAAATCTCGTAGACACTGTCCGCATGCTTGAAGAAACTCGCGCGTCCCCAGTAGGAGGCCGTGTCCTCGTTTTCGGGCACCGCGATCGTCGGGCGTTCGAGCCGGGTCTGTGCGACAGCGAGAAGCGCGGTGAGACCGTACGGAGATGCCCAGCGCGTATGGCGGGCATCGAGGAGGATCTTTGCGTCGGGAGGAACCGCCGCCAGTTGATCGAATATCTGCTCGAACGACTTGTCGTCGAGTGATGGCGGCATGTTGATGACGGTCGTCACTTGACGCTTAGTTCTCCTTTCAGGTACTGCGAGAGCCCGGTGGCTCCGCGATGATCGACGTTGCGTGCTGCGGCGATCGCTGCAGCTCGCATTGCAGTGCGAATGTCGTCACCCGCCAGCAGTCGTGAGAAATATGTTGCCCCCCACACATCCCCGCACCCCGTAGGATCTCCGCCGTCGAGATCGCGCGGCGGTGCAGCAGGGACCAACTCTGTTCTCAGCGCTCCAGTAGCTGGGGAGAAGCGCCCGCGCTCGAGGTCCGCCAGGCTCTCGAAGCCCGGCGCCGCGATATAGACTGCTCCACGTTTTCCAAGTGTAACGTGGAGAACGCTCACTCCCGAGCCGATGGCCATCGCGGCCAGGGCCAGCGGGTCCGGCGCCATCATCGACATCTCGTCCTCATTTACCTGTACGATGTCGAAGCAGCGAAACCACGCGGCTGGATTCTCCAGGGGCTGCAGCGTGCGAAGTCCATCGGGTTGCCGGGCAAGGAGAAGCGAATGGACGTCGCAATAAATCGGTCCGTCATAGTGCGCGCGGATCAGCTGCGCCGTTTCGAGATCGAGCTCGAAGCCGCTGATGAGATTGATGTACAGCGCGTCGAGATCCGCGAGGAGCGGCTTCAGCCCCAGCCAGTTCCAGGCTGGCACACCACCGGACAGGCGCTCCGTTCTGCGCTCGGTGCTTTGATACCTGATGGTGACCCGATTATTCGGATGAGCGACTTCAATCGGGGCGGCATCGGCCGCAATGCGCTTGAAGTCGCGGAGAAACTCGCGCGCTCTCGGAGCCAGATCGGCTCCAACTTTCACGATCGGCGCAAACTCCCACGATGACGGCAGCGCGGCTTCGAATGCGCCAAGCGCGTATGTAATTCCGCCCCACTCCTCCACTGGCGCGTCGCGAGGGTCGCGTCCATGGATGACGTCCCAGACGAAACTTCCTATGACGCCGACTCTGCGGCGCGGGCTCGGTTGTCGGGGCCGGGTGACTAGCTGTCGCATCGGGTATAAGCTTATTCAGGCAGGCGCAGAAAATCGCGTCTTGCGGAGCGACCGAATCCGATACACACGAGATGTGCGACGAACTGGGGAGTAACGAATGAGGTTTGCTTCAATTGCGGGGTTTTCAGCATCGGTTGCCTTTGTTTCAGCATGTGCCTCGGGGGCGCCGTCGCGAGACGCTGACCCCGCGTCCGTCTCCCTGGATAGACCGTCGCTGGTAATGCTCGTTGTTGTCGATCAGCTGCGGGCCGACTTGCTCGACCGATATGATCCCCTGTTCACTGGTGGATTTCGAAGGTTGAGGGACCAGGGGTTCACCTATGTGAACGCTTCCCAGGCGCATGCAGCAACAGAAACCGCGGTCGGACACGCATCGCTTGGGACCGGGTCGTATCCGACCGGGCACGGCATCGTTGGCAACGCGTGGTACGAGCAGGTCGGAAGCGCCTGGGTTCTTGTCGCCAACATCGCTGACTCCACGGTGAAAATCGTCGGCCAGCCGGCCGCTGCAGGCGTGTCACCGATACGTTCGATGCGGCCGGGCCTTGCCGACTGGATGAGCGCTGCCGACCCGAAATCCCGAGTTGCGTCCGTCTCGGGGAAAGATCGCGGTGCAGTCCAGCCATCGGGTCACACGCGCGGATACGTGTACTGGTTCGACCCCGTCGCTGGAAGGTTCGTCACGTCGACTTACTACCGTGACAGTGATCCTGAGTGGATAACAAGGTTCAATGACGTCACGTTGCAGGCACACCGGGCCGACAGCGTGTGGGAATTGCGCGCTCCACGAAGTGCACTCGCACGCGCGAACCGGGATACGCTTGCAACGGAGGGGAATGGCACAAACACATTCTTCCCGCATCGGTTTTCGGTGGAAGGGCGCGCTGGTGCGTTCTGGTCGTGGTGGATCGCGACGCCGCAGCTCGATGTTGCAACCCTCTCATTGGCGCGCACGATGGTGACGTCGCTAGGGCTTGGAAAGGATACGTCTCCCGATTTCTTGAATGTCTCGCTATCGACCGCGGACTACATTGGGCACGCCTATGGCCCGCTCAGTCGCGAGCAGCTCGACAATCTGCTCAGGCTCGACCAGGAATTGGGTGCATTCTTCACATTCCTCGATCGCACAGTGGGGGCGGGGAGGTGGACGATGTTGCTCAGCGCCGATCACGGGGTCACCGACACTCCTGAAGATCTTATTGCCCGGGGAGAGTATGGCTATCGCACAAGCACTGCGGACCTGGCGAGACTCGACACGTTGCGGCTGGTGGCGAGCGGAAATCCCGATGCCGTAGCGGGTGCCCGCCAGCTCGCTGCGGATCTGAAAAAGCATCCGCTCATCGTAGATGCATACACGCACGAGGAGCTTTCGCGCGGACAGCCGCGCGACAGCTTCGAGCTTCTGGATCGGCGGTCAATGTATCCGGGTCGCGTCTCCGGGCCCTTCGCGCGTGAGGGAGTCGAGGTTCGCTTCCGGGCGGGTCTGTTGCGTAGTCCGCGCGGCAGCAGTCACGGAACGTCCTGGTGGTACGACCGGCACGTGCCGATGATCTTCATGGGTTCGGGAATTCGTGCCGGGCGGGATACATCCCGAGCTGAGACTGTTGATTTTGCGCCGACCATGGCGAGCCTGCTGCGGCTTTCGGTTCCGGCAGGGGTTGATGGGAAAGTTTTATCGGTCGTGCGACGGTAGGGGTCGGTTCCCGGGGCGAAGGCGATCTGTGAAGTTCGCTTACTGTCTGTCCATCACCGAGTCACGGGGGACACGGAACCGCACGGAGTTAGAACCAACTGAGCACTAGTGCAGAGGAGCGTCCTCCACGGCCAGCATCCGTACAGTGCACACGTCGTTGTGTCTTTGTACAAGAACACACAGCACCTCCAGCCGCCCGGATAGACGCCATCCGCCGCTGAAGCTTCCTCACGCGCGGAGCTGTCTCTAATTCCATGTCACTCAATGGACACCGTGGCTCCGTGATGAATAGACGGCGCCGGAAAAAACCACGTCGCTTTCGCCCATGCGACGATCGCTAACCGGAACTAAAGATCCCCAAGCGTCTGCGCACGAAATGTCGCTACTGCTCCTACCACCCCAGCCGATAACGGAAGCGCCCCCGCCACTATCCGGCATGCCTCGACCGACGGCTTGAACGCGCGCCGACGAACTTCCGCCCGCAACGGATCGAACAGCAGCTCTCCCGCCTGCGTGACTCCGCCAGCAATGACGAATATGTCCGGGTTGAAAATGTTGATCAGGTTCGACACACCGACACCAAGAAAATGCGCAGTATCTCGCACCACTTCCAAAGCGACTCGATCGCCACGCTTCGAGGCCTCGAATACAGTCTGTGCGGTAATCTTCGAAACATCGCCATCAACCATCGCGATCAACTCCGAGAACTCTCCGCCCTCGAGCACCTCCCGGGCCCGCTCTGCGATCGCCGGACCTGAAGTGTAAGCCTCGAGGCATCCATAATTGCCGCACTTGCAGCGGCGCCCGGTTGAGTCAATTGTCGTATGCCCGATCTCACCTGCAGCATCGGACGATCCATGATACAGTTTGCCGTCGAGAATCAGTCCGCCGCCAATGCCAGTCCCGATAGTCATCCCCACTACATTGCGCCCGCCTTTCGCCGCGCCGCACCACCATTCGCCGAGTGTAGCGCAGTTTGCATCGTTGTCGAGCGTTGCGGGAAGATCGACTCGCTTCGATACCTCATCGCGAAGAGGGAAGTCGCGCCAGCCGAGGTTCGGAGTAACGATGACGACACCCTTGGCGCGGTTGAGCGGGCCGGGAGATCCAATCCCGACTCCGAGGAAATCCCGTCGCTCGGCCCCGGTTTCGGCGCGCGTCTGAGCAATCACTTCCTCGATCACCGCACCGATGCGATCTACTACCGCGTCGGCGCCCTCGTGGGCCTTCGTCTGAATCATGCGCATCGCTATCTCGCGCGTCCCGTCGACCGGCATGGCGCCCGCCGCGATGTTCGTTCCGCCGAGGTCGATTCCCACGATGAACTGCTCTCTCACCGTCAAGCGCTGGCTCTGTATGAAAGGGTTCGCGTCAGAAGCCCGAAGACCTCGCTCGAGGAAACTTCGCGCATACAGCGCCAATGTCCAAGCGGGCAGCGTTGCGGGCCATGCCTGTCGCATGGCCGGCAGGCGAGCCCGTCGATTCCGGCAACCAGAGAGTCGGAGGCAAGTGGCCCGAACCCAAACTCCGGAACGGTCGGGCCAAAGATGCAAACCGTCGGCGTGTTGACCGCCGACGCGAGGTGCTGCGGGGCGGAATCGTTGGAAACCAGAGCGGCAGCCCGCCCGATGAGCGCTGCCGATGCGAGCAACCCGAGCCGTCCTGCGGCAACCACACACTGGCCCGCCGGAAGTTGTGCGGCAATCATGCTGCCGATTCCAGATTCCGCCGTCGACCCGACGACGACAACGTTCCATTGGTCGACGGCCCGCACCGCAAGCTCGGGAAAGTACGGCCAACGCTTCGTCGCCCACGCACTTCCCGGCGCAAGTACAATGAACGGTCGCGACGGATCAGCGAGCGTTCCGCGAAGCACCGCGTCAGCGGCCGCGTGGTCATCAGCTGATGGATAAAGTCTTGGCGTAATCTGGTCCGGTGTCGGCTCTCGTGCCCCAGCACCCTGTGACAACCACCACAGTCGTTCCGCATGATGCCGATCGGCGCGATACTCGACACGGTTCGTGTAAAGCCGGCTTCCCTCCGACGTGTCGAAACCGATTCGCTCGGGAATGCCGCTCGATGCGACAAGAAGCGCGCTGCGAACCGATCCCTGCGCCATGTAGGCGCTGTCGTACGCGGCACCTCGCCTGACATGTCGGACGATCCGGGCAAAACCTCTGATGCCGCGGTCACGCTCGCGGCGGTCATAAATTATGACGCTACGTATATCAGGGTTGTTGCGCAGGATCGTGGACCCGTCGGGCGTCGTCAGAACATCGACCGGACCCCTGGTCGCAAGCTCGGTAATGAGCGGCGTTGTGAGGACGACATCGCCCAGGAAGCTCGTCTGCACAACGAGCGACGTCACACGCTAATCCACCTGTAAGACCGCGAGGAACGCCTCCTGCGGGATCTCCACAGATCCAACCTGCTTCATGCGCTTCTTTCCTTCCTTCTGCTTCTCGAGAAGTTTTCTCTTCCGGGAAATATCGCCGCCATAACACTTCGCGAGAACGTCCTTACGCAGCGGCTTCACCGTTGTGCGCGCGATGATCTTCTGGCCAACCGCCGCCTGGATGATGACCTCGAACAACTGCCGGGGTATCAGCTCCTTCAGCTTGTCGGCGATCTTCCGTCCCCACTCATACGCTTTGTCACGATGAATGATCACTGAGAACGCGTCGACCGGATCACCGTTGATGAGCATGTCGAGCTTGACGAGATCGCTGGTGCGGTACTCGAGCATCTCGTAGTCGAGCGACGCGTATCCACGACTGATGGTCTTCAGGCGATCGAAGAAATCGAGAATGATTTCGCCGAGTGGAAATTCCCAGTCGAATTCGACGCGGGCCTGATCGAGATACGTCATGTTCTTGTAGACACCGCGCCGCTCAGTGCCGAGCGTCATGATCGGGCCGATGTAGTCGGCGGGCGCCATGATGCGAGCCTTCACGTACGGCTCCTCGACATAGTCGATGACCGTCGACGGCGGCATCTTCGACGGATTCTCGATCAACTGCATCTCGCCATCGGTGCGATAGACGCGATACTCGACGCTCGGCACCGTTGTGACGAGGTCGAGCTCGTATTCACGTTCGAGGCGCTCCTGAACGATCTCCATGTGCAGGAGACCGAGGAAGCCGCAGCGGAACCCGAATCCAAGCGCTGTCGATGTTTCGGGCTCGTAGGCGAGTGACGCATCGTTCAGTTGCAGCTTTTCCAGAGCGTCGCGCAACGTTTCGTACTGCTGAGTGTCGGTAGGATAAATACCGGCGAAAACGAAGGAGCGGACATCCCGATATCCTGGAAGCGCTTCAGGCGCGCGGTTCGTCGCGTCGAAGATCGTGTCACCCGCGCGAGTCTCCTTGACGGAGCGCACGTTGGCGACGACGTATCCGACTTCGCCAGGACCGAGCATGTCGGCTTTCACCTGTCGCAGCTGGTTGTAACCAACCTCGGCAACCTCGTAGACTGACTCGCTCGCCCCGAACGTGATCTTCGTGCCGACCTTGATCATGCCGTCAACGACTCTCACGCTTGGAATCGCGCCGCGGTACCTGTCGTAATACGAGTCATAGATGAGCGCGCGAAGCGGCCCGTCTGCATTGCCTTCCGGCGGCGGCACCTTGCGTATGATCTGCTCGAGCAGCTCCGGAATCCCGAGGCCTTCCTTGGCGCTGACGAGCAATATCTCGTCAGGGTCGACGCCCAGCAGATCGTGCACTTCCTGCTTCCGCTTTTCAGGCTCAGCCCCGGGAAGGTCGATCTTGTTGAGCACCGGGATGATCTCGAGGCCTGCGTCGAGCGCGAGAAAGAGATTTGAAAGCGTCTGCGCCTGGATTCCCTGCGATGCATCGACAACGAGGATTGCGCCTTCGCATGCGGCGAGTGAACGCGAGACCTCGTAGGTAAAGTCGACGTGACCCGGGGTGTCGATCAGGTTGAGCTCGTACATGCTGCCATCCTTTGCAGCGTAGCTCATGCGGACGGCGTTCAGCTTGATCGTGATCCCGCGCTCGCGCTCGAGATCGAGGGTATCGAGTACCTGGGCCTTCATCTCCCGCTTCTGCAGCATGCCCGTAGCCTCGATCAGACGGTCCGCAAGCGTGGACTTGCCGTGATCGATGTGCGCGACGATGCAGAAGTTACGGATGTGGTCGAGATTCAAATCTTATTCCGAGGGAGTACAGCCCTCAAATATAAACCTCGCACTACGCTGAATTGCGGAACTAATCCTTCCGGCCGCCGGCAGCTGTGGTTTCTAGTTCTTCCCGTTCTCTTTGGCCGCAGGCTTGTCGACCGAACGCGGTGCCTCGCGCCTCGGCTCAGTCCGCGGCTCATTCCTCACCTCGACTCTCGCCGGCGCGCTTGGCTGCGTTCGATCCACGGGCGGCGACTCCCTGCGCGGCTCTGCTCGACGCTCAGGCATCCGGCCATAGATGACTGGTGCATTGGTTTGTGGTGTTTCGTTGCGCGGCCGCTCGACTGGACCCTGACTCGCGCCTGGCGCGCGGCGCCCCGCTGAGCGCGCCGCATCTCGCTCCAGATCTCGGTATCGGTCACGCGCTCTCTCAATCTGCTCAGCTCGATCTGCTCTATCAGCTGCTGGCGTTCTCCCTTCCGCTGGCTGTGGCTCGATCGGACTTTCCGGTACAATCGGGTGCGGCGACACCGGGCGCGGCCGTTTCATCTTCGAGCCAGGCACCGTCGGCGTCCGCGGCCGGCCAGGGTTGCCAACGATTATCGGGCCGTAGTACCCGCCTCTATAGGACCGGCAATAGTAGGAGTATCGATTGCCGAACGCCGTCAGGCAGGCGTCGTGATAGTCGTCGATCGAGGAATACCCATACCGGCCGCCGTACGAGGTCGTGCTGTAAACACTACGCGATCCACGTGAGTAGACCTCATAGACTTCGTAATCGAGCGAGAAATCCGCAGTCCGAGGAAGAACTCTTTCGATGAACTTGTTCACCACCTGAAATGGATCGCCGTACCGCCCGAATGTCGCGAGCCGCGCCGTGCTCCACATGCGTCCCTGCGTGAAGCTGCTGAAGTCAAATCGCTTATATGAGGCGATCGCGAAGACAAACCCTTGTCCGCTAGACTCGTGAAGATTGAGCGACGGATCGCCGTCGTACGGGACGCGGTCGTTTGCGAGTTCGCCAAGTAGGTAGGGGCGGTGTTCGTTCGGCCGGCTCGGGTACATGACCCTCAACTCGCCATCGCTCGTTACCCGCACGACCACGACGTACGCGCCCGGCTCACTCGAGAAGAATGGACGCATGCGCGCCCCGCGATCATACGAGGCCTGATCGAGCCAAAGGTCGATTGGCGGAGCAAAGTCTGATTCGAGGCGCCCGGGCCGATCTCTCTCAGGCTGCACCTGTGCGTTCGAGACTGATGACGCAGCCGCGAGCATCAGAGCGGCGGGAGCAAAGAGCCTTGCGAGTGTCATACAGCCTCCACAGGGACCCGCGGGGATTCGGCTACCCCGCGGCTTCTAACTACGATAGCTTGCGCACAGTGTCACTGCCAGCGTTGCTCGAGGCAGTCGGAGCAATTCCCGAATTTGCCCGGCTTGTCTCAGCGCTTCCCCCGTACAGCTCCCGGATACACGCCTCCGGTCTCCCAGGTTCCAGCGACGCTGTCGCTGTTGCCGCCCTTACGCGCGCCAGTCAGGGCCGATTTTTCGTCGTCATCGCCGAAAGTGTTTCCGGGGCGGAGCGGTGGCTGGCAGACCTGGAGTCACTCGGTGATGCAGGCTTCGTCGCGTTTTACCCGCCGCGCGAAGGATTCGGTGAAGTGGAGCCGCATGCCGAAGTTGCCGGCGAACGCGTGGAAACGCTCGAGCGCCTGGGCCGTGGTGAAGTACGTGTTCTGCTCACTACTGCGCGCGCCCTCTTGGAGAAAACGCAGCTCCCCCGCGCGCTCGCTCATGCACGACTCGAGATCCGTAAAGGTGATACCCGGCGGCCCGAAGATCTTGCGACGCACCTCGAATCCATCGGCTTCGAAAAAGTTCAGATGGTCGACGATGTGGCGCAGTTCAGCATGCGCGGCGGGATCTTCGATATCTACAGCTTCGGAATGGCGGAGCCAGTGCGGCTCGAGTTCTGGGGAGACGAGATATCCGAGCTACGGCACTTCGATCTCATCAGCCAGCGTTCGACAAGGGACGCCGACGTCGCGCTTGTTCTCCCAGTGGATGGTCTGCTCACTGGACAATCCGAGGAGACGGACCGCGTTTCTATTGTCTCACTCTTTGCACGCGACACCATTGTCGTCGTGCCTGAAGACAGTCGTATCGGGCCGGAGCTTCGTCGGACATGGGATGAGGCGCAACACCACATAGATCTTGCGCGCCGCCGCGGTGAAGACGCGGCAGGAAGAAGCGAGCTGTTCCACACGCCCGAAGAGACGCTTGCATCTATCACGGCGTTCGGGATCATCGAGCTGTTTGCAGACGAAGTCGTCGACGCGCACGCGGAGCTGGCACGGCCGGATGCACCGCCGGTGACATTCAATTTCCCGATAGCGCGACCTGAGCCGATTCTCCGCGACATGCGCCGTCTCCGGGAAGTGGTCTCGGATGGTATCCCCAGCATCATCCTTTGCGACAATGCCGGCCAGGCGGAGCGGCTCGAGGAGCTGCTCGGCGAGTCAGGTGCTGCGGGCAAGGCACAGCTTGCGATCGGAGTGCTTCACGGCGGGTTCATCATTCCGCCATGGGGTATGCAGTCGCCGGGACTTCGTGTGCTCACTGATCACGAGATTTTTCGTCGCGAGCGTCGCATACGCCGCGCGCGAAAGTATACGACCGGTACGTCGATTGAATCGCTAACGGCACTCACGCCGGGTGACTATGTTGTCCACCTCGAGCACGGCGTCGGGATCTATCGCGGAATTGAGAAAGTTTTCTTTCGCGAGAGCACTGTTGAAGTAGCGGTGATCGAGTACGAAGGTGGATCGCGACTGAACGTTCCGCTCTATCGCATCGATCAGATCGAAAGATTCAGGTCAGCTGCAGACATCTCCGCTGAGAATCCGCCCCCGCGGTTGCACACCCTGGGCGGAAAGCGGTGGGCGCAGCAGCGGGATCGAACGCGCGCTGCGATCCAGGAGATGACGGTCGAGCTGCTGGATCTGTATGCCCGCAGAAAAGTTGCAAGCCGCGCACCGCATGTGCCCGATACGCCGTGGCAGAGACAGCTCGAGTCTTCATTTCTCTTCGAGGATACCCCGGATCAGCGCACGGCGACCAGCGACGTGAAGGGCGACATGGAGAAGGCGCGTCCCATGGATCGCCTGCTCGTGGGCGACGTGGGGTACGGCAAGACTGAGATCGCGGTTCGCGCAGCGTTCAAGGCCGTGCAGTCGGGGAGACAGGTAGCGGTACTGGTACCCACAACGATCCTCGCCGAGCAGCATGCGAGAACGTTTGGAGATCGTCTCGCTGATTTTCCGATCGAGGTGAGAACTCTCAGCAGGTTCGAGACTGCCAAACAGCAAGCCGAGGCGATCACTGATCTCGCCAACGGCAAGATTGACATCGTTATCGGAACTCATCGACTGCTGAGCGCCGACGTCAAGTTCAAGAACCTCGGCATCATCATCGTCGACGAAGAGCATCGCTTTGGTGTCAAGCACAAGGAGCGACTCAAACAGCTCAAGCTCGACACTGATGTGCTTACGCTTACCGCCACGCCGATTCCGAGAACGTTACACCTGTCGCTGGCAGGGCTTCGCGACATGACGCTGATGCAGACTCCGCCGCGCGATCGATCCCCGGTGCTGACGTTCGTGGAGCCCTGGGATGACGGGCTGATTGAAGAAGGAATCACGCGCGAGCTCGATCGCGGCGGCCAGGTGTTTTTCGTTCACAACCGAATCGATACGATCGAAGCAATTGCTCAGAAGCTGCAACACCTGGTACCGCGCGCTCGAGTTGGCGTAGGCCACGGCCAGATGCGGGAGCGCGATCTCGAAGAGGTGATGCGGCGTTTTGTCGATGGCGAGACGGACGTGCTCGTTTCAACGATGATCGTCGAGTCGGGTCTCGACGTACCCAACGCGAACACGATGTTCGTGAACCGCTCGGATCATTTCGGTCTCGCGCAGCTCTACCAGTTGCGTGGACGCGTGGGCAGGTCCCACCGTCGCGCTAACTGTTACCTCCTCGTGCCTGACGGGGATATCGATGAGGATGCGAACCGAAGACTCCGTATTCTCGAGCATCACACGGAGCTCGGTGCAGGCTACAGGATTGCGCTCAAGGATCTCGAGATGCGCGGTGCCGGCAACCTCCTCGGGGCGGAACAGTCCGGGTTCGTCACGGCTGTCGGGTTCGATATGTACATGAGAATGCTCGACGAGACCGTGAAGCGCCTGATCCGCGGGGATACCGCGCCGAAGGTCCATCCGTCGGACATCACAATCGACCTGCCGTCATACCTCCCGGACGACTATGTAACGAGCCAGGATGCCAAGCTGGACATTTACCGGCGCCTGACTCACGTGCTGGAGCCTTCTGAAATCGACGGATTGCGGGCTGAGGTAAGGGACCGGTTCGGACCAATTCCGGAGCCTGCGGCAACCTTCTTCGACGTTGCGATGCTCAGAATACTGGGCGGCTCAGCCCAGATCGAATCGATGCTGCTGCGCGGGAACGAAGCGCGCATTAGCTTTCAGGAGCATGCAGTACCCAGCATGAAGGGGATTTCAGCAGCCTTTCATGATGTACAGTTTCAGGCGGAGGTGCGAAGAGCACATCCGCTTTCGTTAAAACTGACCCGGCTTGGCGGCGCCGAGCTGCTCGGCGGCCTGGTTCGCGCGCTGGCGACACTGCGCAGCCAGAGCACTCGCAATCACTGACTCACTCAAAATGAAAAGACTCGTAACAGCCGCCCTTGGCGCGGCACTCGTATTGACAGGCTGCGACTCCCTCAAGGACGCAATGTCCGCGCACACGAACACCGTTGCGAAGGCGTCGGGCCAGGAGCTCACGATCACCCGCCTTGCGAACCTGCTTGGTACCTCAAAGGCCCCGCTGCGCGAAGACGTCGCGCAGGCAGTCGTCGATGCATGGGTCAACTACCACCTCGCCGGCCAGGCCGCAGCGAACAACGATTCGCTGAAGGACATGAAGACGATCGACGAGGCGATGTGGGCGATGACGGCCAACATCAAGGCTCGCAAATGGTACGAGAAGATCTCCAAGACATGGAAGGCTCCGGATTCGACGCAGGCCGAGGCCGCGTATAACAACGGGTCGATGCTGGCCGCAAATCACATTCTGCTCCTGACGCAGGACACGACGCCGGCAGGGAAGGCAGCGGTGAAGCAGAAGATCGACGCGCTGCGCCTCCAGGTGAACACTGGCAACTTTGCCGAGCTGGCGCGCCGCAACAGCCAGGATCCCGGCTCTGCTCCAAGTGGCGGATCGCTAGGCGTCTTCGCGCGCGGTGCGATGGTCCCCGAGTTTGACGCAGCTGCTGCGGCGCTCAAGCCTGGTGAGATTTCTCCAGTCATTCAGACACAGTACGGCTACCACATCATCCGCCGCCCCACGTTCGCGGAAGTGAAGCCGCAGTTCGTTCAGGCGATGCAGGCGGGTGGAGTTCAGGCGGCCGAGAACGCATACCTCGAGTCGCTCGAAAAGGCGTCGAAGGTTGAGATCAAGGAAGGTGTGGCTGCCCCGATCCGCGCGGTGGTTGCATACCCGTCGGGTCACATGAATGACAAGACCGTGCTTGCCACGTCGACTCTCGGCAAGTTCACGGCGGCCGACCTCGCCCGCTGGATGGAAACGTTCCCGCCGCAGGCACAGATTGCTGAGCGCGTGAAGACGGCGCCTGACTCGATGCTGCCGACGTTCGTGAAGAACTTTGTGCGCAACGAGCTGGTTCTGCATTCAGCCGACAGCGCCAAGGTTGGACCCGACGCAGCGGAGATGGCTGAGGTTCGCAAGACTTTCCGCGCTGCACTCGCAAATGCGTGGACGTCGCTGAACGTCGAGCCGTCCAAGCTCGACTCGGCAGGAAAGTCGAAGGGAGATCGCATGAAGGCCGCCGCGCAGCGCATCGAGGAATACATCGGAAAACTCCTCGCGCAGCAGGCACCGTATGTCGACGTTTCGCAGCCGGTCCAGAACGTCCTGCGCGAGAAATACGATTACACGATCAACTCTGAAACCATCTCGCAGGTGCTTCTCGAGGCGGCGAAGGTGAGACTCGCGACTGATTCAACGGCAGCAGCAGCGCAACCCGGATCAGTGGTACCGGTGCCTAATCAGGACACGACAAAGAAGTAGGAATCACAGCCGCGGATCGGGGGTAAGAGGAAGGATGCGACAAGGAATTCTGGTTTTATCGATTTTGGCGCTGCCCGTCTCTTTGACGGCGCAGACGCCTGCCCCCGCTCCGGTACGCGTTGCGGCAGCGACATTGCCAGCAATGATTCCGGTGGATCGCGTGGTTGCCGTCGTTGGCAGCCAGGTGATTCTCTGGAGCGATGTAATGAACTCCATCAATCAGCAGCGCGCCGCCGGACTCCAGCTTCCAGCGGACTCGACTGGTCAGGCTACACTCGCGCGCGAGGCTCTTAACGCGCTCGTTGACGAAGAGATCCTCGTTCAGAAGGCCCAGCTGCTGAAGATCGAGGTGACGCCTGATGAAGTAAATCGCAGTGTTGATGATCAGGTAAAACGGGTCCGCGGACAGTTCGAGGCCGATGAGGCATATCGTGCGGAGCTGAAGAGCGCAGGATTTGGCACGCCGGAAGAATATCGCCGTACCCTTTACGAGCAGTTCTATCGGCGTGCGCTTCAGCAGCGCGTGTTCGAGGATCTTCGCAAGACCGCGGTTGGACGGAACGTCAGTGACGCGGAAATTCAGGAAGCGTTTGATCAGAACCGCACCCAGCTTCTGCAGGCTCCCGCGACGGTCACCTTTCGCCAGGTTGTTGTCGCGCCGAAGCCATCACCTGAATCGAAGGCGCGAGCGCGAGCAAAGATCGATTCGCTTCTTGTCGAGCTCAACAAGGGTGGAGATTTCGAGCTGATCGCAAAGCGCGAATCGATGGACCCGTCATCCAAGCCGCAGGGCGGCGACCTCGGCTGGAACCGGCGCGGGGCAATGGTGCCCGAGTTCGAGAGAATGATGTTTGCTCTACGGCCCGGCCAGACGAGCCCCGTCATCGAGACTGCATTCGGATTTCACATCATTCGAGTGGACCGGGTGCAGGCTGCGGAAGTAAAGGCCCGGCATATTCTCATCAGCCCGCAGATCGACTCTGCCGATATCGCACGTGCGCGTGAGGAGGCAGTACTCGTGGCGGCGCAGCTTCGCGCCGGCGCGGCCTTCGACAGCATTGTGACGAAGCACCACGACCCCGCGGAAGAGAAGGGAATACTTCAGCCGTTCGCCAGGGATTCACTTCCTGCGTCATACTCGACAGCGATTGCGGGAAAAGCTGCGGGCGCCGTCACCGAACCATTCGAGCTCGCCGGGCCACGCGGCCCTGCGAAGTTCGCAGTAGTTCAACTGGTGACGGTCAATGAAGCGGGTGCGTTCGACGAAGCCGAAGTGAAAGAGCGAATCAGGCAGCAACTGGTTGCGGAGAGAGCAACGCGCGCGCTTCTCGATGAGCTGCGAAAACAGACTTTCGTCTCGCTTCGATTATAGCGGCATGAGTGCTCGTGTCGCGGTCACCGTGGGGGACCCCCGCGGTATAGGACCCGAAATTGTTTCCAAGGCGCTCGCCGACTCCAGGGTCGGCGAGCGTTCTGATTTGGTAGTTGTCGGTCCGGTCGGCTGCGGTATCGCGGTAGATGAGCCGGTAGGAGAGTGGATCGAATCGGGTGGAGCAGCGCTGGCCGGTAAACTCAGCGGCATGGCCATAGATCGCGCCGTCGCCCTTGCTCGGTCCGGGGACGTCCACGGTATAGTAACCGCGCCGATCGACAAGTCAGCGCTGCTTGCCGGTGGCTACGATTATCCCGGGCACACTGAGATGCTTGCGGACCTCACCGGTTCGCATGTGGCGATGATGCTTGCTGCAACCAGGCCTGGCGGAGGCGAGGGCTCGAATCCGCTTCGCGTGGTTCTGGCTACGACGCACATCCCGCTTCGCGAGGTCGCAGACCGGATAACGCACGATTCCCTCACTGAGATCGCCCGCATTACTCGTGAGTACCTCACGCGCTGGTTCGGCATCATCGATCCGCGGATTGCACTGTGCGCGCTGAACCCGCACGCGGGTGACGGCGGAAGATTCGGTGATGAAGACGACAGCATCCTCGCACCCGCAGCGCGTGCGGCAGGAATCACCGGGCCACTTCCAGCCGACACTGTTTTCGTCAGGGCAATTCGTGGAGAATTCGACGCGGTGATTGCGCCATATCATGACGTTGGAATGACTGCGATCAAGGTCGCGGCGTTCGGCAGTGCAGTGAACGTAACCCTCGGCCTGCCATTCCCGCGCACGTCACCCGATCACGGCACCGCGCTTGACATTGCCGGCCGTGGAATCGCCGACCCGTCCAGTTTTATTGAGGCGCTGCTTCTGTGCCGGCAGATTCTTCTTCGCGATCCGCAGACCGGCGGTCGCCAACCGAATGCAGATCGACAGCGAGAGAGTCGATCCGTCGGCCATCCATAGACTTTACTGAGAAAATCGCACCGCCGGCGATTACGCGATCGCCTGCCTGGGGAACGCGCCCCAGTACTCCAAAAACAAATCCACCGATTGTAGTCGCGTCTTCGTCGGGGACACTCAAACCGAAGTGATCGTTGAGCTCGCCAATGTTGGTCGAGCCCGGCACCACTGTCTCTCCCGAACGGGTGAGCACCGGCTCGTCGATATCTTCCGGGGTGTCGTATTCGTCCATGATCTCGCCGACGATTTCCTCGAGCAGATCTTCCATCGTAATCACGCCCGCGGTTCCGCCGTATTCGTCCAGCACAATGGCCATGTGCTCCTTGAGTCGCTTGAAGTCCGCGAGTACATCTTCGACTTCTCGGGAACCAGGGATCACGTGGACTGGGCGGAGCAGGCCTCTCACACTGAAATCGGCAACCGATGCATCGCGCGCTGCTGAGCCAGCAACCGAGCTCGCGCGCGACGCAGCAGGCAGCAGGATCTTCAGCATGTCCTTCGTCAGGACAAGCCCGATAATGTCGTCGATCGTGTCCTCATAAACCGGATAACGCGAGAAACCACTTTCGTCGACGATCCGGAGCACATCCTCGAGCGGAGCGTTTGCGTCGAGAGCGATAATGCCCGTACGCGGCGTCATCACTTCGCGCGCATTTTTCTCCGAGAACTCGAATACCGCGTCGATCAGATCAGCGTCGGCCGGTTGAAGAGCGCCACCCTCCTGCGACTGTTCGACGAGCAGCCTCAATTCTTCTGCCGAATGCACCGACTCGGTCATTCCGGCACCAGGCTGGCCGGTCATGGAGAGTATCCCATTCGCAGTGCGATGAATGATCCACAGAAACGGGCTCATCAACCACGCGAACAACATCAGCGGCGGGGACAGCAGGCGGGCGTATCGTTCGGGAGAGCGGAGAGTCAGCGCCTTTGGCGTAAGCTCGCCGAACACGACATGTATGTAGGCGATGGCCAGGTAAGCGATGAGCGCCGCAAGGAAGAGCTGAACAGGGAGCGTGATCACCGGCGACACGTCATCGAGCAGGCCGCCGAACACCGACACCATGGTATCCTGCGCGAGCCAGCCAAGTCCGAGGCTCGAGAAGGTGACTCCAAGCTGGCTTGCTGAAAGTGCCCGCGGGAGGTTCGAGATGGCTCTGACCGCGACCCGCGCGAGCTTGTCACCGCTGCGAACCATGGCCTCGAGACGCGTGCGTCGCGACCTCACGAGGGCGAATTCGGCTGCCACAAAAAATCCGTTGACGAGCACGAGCGCCACAATGGCCAGCAATCTGGTTGTCACCAAAGGAAAATATCACATTCCGCAGACAGGCACTCGCAGGGCCATCGGGACGGTGACTGCGGCCATGCTCGAGTCGGCGCAAAAGATGTGATCTAAGAGCCTGGCCAGTCGTCTATGAATCGACATGCCAAGAATCGATCCGCTGCTCACAGCAATGCTCTCGAACCGTGGCGAGGCAGTAAGCCTCGGCGACGGTGAAATCGCGCACATCATCAAGGGCGGCTCGCAGCACCCCCTGACGCGCCAGCCTCTCGCCGAGGGCCAGCTTCTGACTCTGCTGAAGGAGATGGCTGCGCCGGACATTGGAGCCAAGCTCGGCGGGCAGGAGCCGGTCGAGTTCATATATGTGAATACGGAGGGGCACTTCATTGCAAAGGTGAGACGCGAGAGCGGCTCTCTCAAGGCCACCGTAAGCGCCTGGAAGGCTCCCGAGCCCGTGGCAGCGCGAGTCGAGGTGGCATCAGCTCTGGCGACTGCCGCGGCAGTACCTGCAGCACCGCCCCACTCGTTCGTTTCACCGGTGGCGCCGAGTGTTCCGCCAACCAATGGGCATTCTTCGAATGGGCACCAGCAGAACGGTCACGCATCAAACGGGCAAGCTTCCAGCGTCAGTATGGAGAGGGCTGAGAGCCATGTCGCGCCGGTGGCACCGCCACTTGCCGGTCGCACAATTGACGGGAGCGCGCGCGAAGATATCGAGCGTCTGCTAACGCGGCTCGTCAACGAGAGCGGATCTGATTTACACCTGAGGGTCGGCGAGCCACCGATCCTTCGCGTACACGGGGAGCTCAAGCGCCTCGAAGATCGAGCAGTACTCGGCCCGCAGATTGTCGAAGCCATGGTCGTGTCGATCATGCCGGACAGGAACTTCGACGAGTACATGAAGACCAACGACACAGACTTCGCGCACCAGATCGAAGGTGTCGCGCGTTTCAGAGCAAACGCTTTCAGGGATCACCACGGCGCGGGTGCAGTCTTTCGCGTAATCCCGGACAAAGTCGCAACAGTTGAGGACCTCGGGATCACGCCGGAGGTTCAGAATCTCTGTCAGCTGACGAAGGGGCTGGTGCTGGTGACCGGTCCCACCGGATCCGGCAAGTCGACAACGCTTGGCGCGCTCGTCGATCTCGTGAATCGCACTCGCGATGACCACGTGATAACGATCGAAGACCCGATCGAGTTCGTTCACAAGAACAAGCGCTGCGTGATTACGCAGCGTCAGGTGGGGCTGCACACGGGGTCGTTCAAAGGCGCGCTTCGGGCCGCGCTGCGTGAGGATCCTGACGTGGTGCTGATCGGCGAGCTGCGCGACCTGGAGACAATCTCGATCGCGCTCGAGACGGCGGAAACCGGCCACCTTGTGTTTGGAACCCTGCACACGACCACCGCAATCGGAACTGTCGATCGCGTGATCGACCAGTTTCCGGCTGATCGCCAGGCGCAGATAAGGGTGATGCTTGCTGACTCGCTCAAGGGCGTCATTTCGCAGACGCTTTGCAAAAAGATTGGCGGCGGACGTGTTGCGGCGCGCGAGATTCTGCTTTCGATGCCATCGGTTGCGAACCTCATTCGCGAAGCGAAGGCGTTCCAGATTGCATCGGTCATGCAGACGTCGCGGAAGCTTGGAATGATTCAACTGGGCGACGTCCTGATTGACCTGGTGGACCAGGGGCAGGTCGAGCCGCAGGAGGCCTATATGAAGGCCACGGACAAGCCGGCGTTCGTCGCGATGCTCAAGACCCGCGGGCACGACATCGGGTTCCTCAACAGCTGATTGCCGGCCGGCTGTGAGCTCCTAGTGCAAATGGGTCGCCTTTCCCGATAACTTTAAAGGCTATGGAAAACCAGCTGGACATTCGGAATATCGCCATCATCGCGCACGTCGATCATGGCAAGACCACCCTCGTAGACAAGATGCTCCGGCAGGCCGGAGCATTTCGCGATAATCAGGTCGTCATGGACCGCGTCATGGACTCGAATCCTCTCGAGCGTGAGCGGGGAATCACCATTCTTGCCAAGAACACCTCGATCAGGTGGCACGGCACGAAGATCAACATCATCGACACGCCGGGGCACTCGGATTTCGGTGGTGAGGTAGAGCGTACGCTCCGTATGGTGAATGGTGTGTTGCTTGTCGTCGACGCGTTTGACGGGCCGATGCCGCAAACCCGGTTCGTGCTGAGAAAGGCGCTGGCCCTCGGCCGCACGCCAATCGTCGTAATCAACAAGATCGACCGGCCGGGCGCGGACCCCATGCGTGTGCACGATGAAGTGCTCGATCTGTTCATCGAGCTCGAGGCGGACGAGGCGCAGCTTGACGCGCCCGTGGTCTATGCGTCGGCGCGCGAAGGTGTGGCGACTATGGACATGGAGGTCGCGCCGAAAGATCTGGCCCCACTGTTCCAGGCGATCGTTGATCACGTTCCGCCGCCGCCTACGGATTCGTCAGGGCCCTTCCAGATGCTCATCTCCACAATCGACTACTCGCCGTACCTCGGCAGGCTCGGTATCGGGAGAATCGAGCGTGGCAGTGTGACCGTTGGCCAGTCAGTCGCGCTTCTTCCTCTCGACGTGAACATGAAAGTCGAGCAGGCGCGCGTAACTCGCTTGTTCGGCTACGAAGGCCTCGAACGGATCGAGCTTCAGGAAGCCAGTGCCGGTGAGATCGTCGCACTCGCAGGACTCGAGACGGTCGAGATCGGTCTGACCGTCGCTGACATGGAATTTCCGGAGAGACTCGAGGGAATCTCGGTTGAAGAGCCCACGATCTCCGTCGACTTCCTCGTCAATAACTCACCGTTCGCGGGCAAGGAAGGAAAGTTCGTCACGTCGCGGCAGCTCAGGGAGCGCCTCTACAAGGAGCTCGAGCGGAACGTCGCGCTTCGTGTCGAAGACACGGATGCTACGGACACTTGGACCGTCTCGGGTCGCGGTGAGCTGCACCTGACGATCCTCATGGAGACAATGCGTCGCGAGGGTTTCGAGTTCCAGGTTTCGAGGCCGCGTGTCATCACGAGGACAGGTCCGAATGGCGAGCGCACTGAACCGTACGAAGAGCTGGCGATCGACGTCCCTGAAGAATTTCTCGGGGCCGTGATCGAGAAGCTCGGGCCGCGGCGTGCCGAAATGATCGAGATGAAGAATCCTGGACAGGGGATGGTACGTCTTCTTTACAGAATCCCCGCTCGCGGATTGTTCGGGTACAGGTCAGAGTTCATGACGGACACTCGTGGCACCGGAATCATGCATCACCGGTTCCTCGATTACGGCGCATGGGCCGGCCCGCTTGCGGGACGGACTCGCGGGACACTGGTGTCGATGGAGCCGGGTGTGATTGTTGCATTCGCTCTCGCGAATCTGGCGGAACGTGCAACTTTATTCGTGGCGCCGGGTGACAAGGTTTATGAGGGGATGCTGGTTGGCGAGAATTCACGGCCTGGCGACATGGACGTGAATCCGACGAAAGAGAAGAAGCTGACCAATATGCGGAGCAAGTCGAGCGATGAAAACATCCAGCTCGAGCCTCCGCGGGAATTGACTCTTGAAGGCGCGCTAGAGTATATCGAAGAGGACGAGCTGATCGAAGTAACGCCGCAGGCCATCCGCTTGCGTAAACGCTTCCTCAGTGCGAATGATCGGAAGAAGCTGTCACGCGAAGCAAAACGCGAGCGGGCGCTTCTCTAACCCGGAGGATAGTGATTGTATGTTGGACAAGTTCGAGTCGCCTGATGTCGAGCTCACGCAAGAAGGCGACGCGATGACGAGGTACGCGGTAGACGTTGGCTACAGAGCGGCTGGTCCGACCGACAGTGACGATCCCGAGGACGAGATTCTCGAAGACGACCTGGATGACGAAGACGATGATGACGACCTCTTCGACGACGAGGAAGATCTCGACGACGATGACGACCTGGATGATGAGGATGAAGACGAGGACGATGACGACGAGGATGATGATGACCTCGACGACGATCTCGACGA
>JANPKW010000052.1:0-36625 GCA_031426255.1 Gemmatimonadaceae bacterium
AAGAAGATGGTCTATCGTTTGCGTGACAGTGACCCCGAGCTCAAGCCCTGGGAAGATCGGCTTGCGGAGCTGGCTGGCGAGCCCGACGACATCGATGAGATGCTCGCGGAAATCGAAGCCAGGGCGGCCGAAGCCGCTGAAAACGAGGCTCGCGGGCAGCTCGAGTTGTTCGGGGCGTTGTTGAACAACTTCGTTAAGGAAAAGACGGCTGAGCCGGATGAACACTGCATCACGATCGACGAGGACCACTCGTTCGAGGGAACCTGGGAGGAGATTCTGCTGAAGATGAGCGAAGCGCGCGGAGCGACCGGCAAGGGATCGCTGAAAGAATTCATGCAGACAGAGGCGCGGCGCGGCTATTCGCTCACCGGTCATCTCATTTCCACGGAAGATGCGGAGAGCTTCATCCGCGGAAGCGCCGATGCAGGGCTTCTGCGGATCGTAAGATGAGCACTGACCAGCAATCAGCCCTGACGGCCATCAGGGCCGGCGAGCCGATTGCGCAGCGACTCGAATCCTCCCGCGAGCCGGAAGATCGGGCAGCTGACATTCTCGAGCTATGGCAGGCTACCGAAACGTCGCTTCGGGCCCTCATGGGCGGATCGTCGCTTGGCGGACAGGGTCTCATTCGTGAGCTTCGGCAGCGCGAGCTGATCTCATTGGGACAGGCATACGCGCTTCTCGAATTCCTTGGGGCGCGTGACAGGTCGAATCGCACCACCTATCGCGCAACTGACAACGACGTTGTCGTGGCGCGCGAAGGATTCAGGCAGCTTGAAGCGGGGCTGGCAGCTGCAGCTACCGCAGAGGCGGCAACCCCGTCGGTTCCACCGTATGAGGTAACGCCGCTTCCCGTCGCACCCGCTCCCCCGGCTGCGTCCGACTATTCGCGGCCAACAGGTGCTGCAGCGGCGGCACCTGCGAGTTCGAGGCAAGTTCCGCCACCGCCACCGGCGTACTCACAGCCTCCAGCGTATTCACCGCCACCGGCTTCTTCGGTACCGGTTACAACAGAATCCGGCTATTCAGACCGCAAGAGCCGCATCCCCGCGAACCTCTGGTTCATCATTGCGCTGGTGGTGCTCGTGCTCGCAGGCATTGGCGCATGGGCCGTCATGTCGCAACGCAGTAACCCTGAGCAGGAGATGGGCGAGGCTATCGCTGCGATGCAGTCAGGACGGCGCGAAGCTGCGCGTGGTGCGTTCATGGAGATAGCACGCGAAAACCCCGAGCTCGCAACGCCGCACGTGTTCTTATCTCGGCTTGCGCGCGAGGAAAACGATCTCGTGACAGCGCGGCGTGAGCTCGAGACGGCAATCAGGCTGGAACCGCGAAACGCGATTGCCCTGAGGGAGATGGGACTCGTCCTGTTCTCTGCGGGTAACTACGAGCTCTCGCGGCGATTCTTCGTCCGTGCGCTCAGCGCGAATCCCGAAGACAAAGCGTCGATGGGATACCTTGGGTGCGCCCTTGCAAGGCTCAACCGCACGGATGAAGCGCAGCGATTCATATCGCGCGCTGGATCCGGCGCGTGGAGCTCGTGTCTCGCCACAGCGCCTCTGTGATCGAATTCACCTCAGCCACGAAAATTTATAAATCAGTCCTCGGCCGCTCAGTCACAGCGGTCGAGGATTTTTCTTTGCAGGTCACTGAAGGCGAAATTCTTGGAATCGCAGGACCCAACGGGGCAGGGAAAAGCACGCTCATCTCTCTCCTCCTCGGCTACATACGTCCGACAACCGGCTCCGTGACCATCGATGGACTCGCGCCTCGCGACTACGTGGAAAAAAATGGCATCGGCTATCTGTCAGAGCTCATGACAATCAACCAGGGCTGGACAGCCGAGTCGGCCCTGGAGAGGTTCGCGATACTCGCGGCGGTGCCCGCGTCGGAAGTGCGATCGAGGGTGGAAGCGGTAATCGATCAGCTGGGCATCGGCGAGCACAGGGCGAAGAAGGTCAAGGCTCTGTCGAAGGGAAATCTCCAGCGGCTTGGTCTCGCGCAGTCGTTGCTCCGGGATGAGAAAATCATGATACTGGACGAGCCTACCCATGGGCTCGATCCTGTATGGACTCAGCGCTTCCGCGACATAGTGGAATCACTCCGCCGGCCCGGTCGTACCGTAATCATCGCTTCGCACAATCTCGATGAGCTGCAGCGGCTGGCTGATCGCGTTGCGATTATCGATCGAGGAAAGCTGCAACGGCTCGTCAGCACGGGATATGACCAGGCCGCGGAAGCCGCGGGCGTCTATCGCATTGCGATTGTAGGCGGAGGCGAACGGGTTGCCGGGATATTTCCGGCTGCCGTCGACGTGGGAGGAGGCGAGTTCGAGATCCCTGTCACGAATCTCGCTGATCTCAATGCTGACATAGCGAGAGCGATTGCGGCTGGAGTGGTGTTTGCGAGCATGGTTCCGTCGCGCTCGGTGCTGGAGCAGCAGTTCAGGGAAGCGGTGGGAGAACAGAAGTGACGAGCTCAAATCTTCGGCGCTACGCGGTGTGGCAGTTCCGCGATTTCATCCGGGACCGCGGGATCGCGCTCCTGATCGTTGGCTTCCTCATCGGTTTCACAGTTGTCGGTCCATTCAAGGCAATGGGAGGCAACCTCGACGAACGGATCTCCGAGCGGCTGCTTGGTGCAGTACTCCTCCAGGTCCCGTTCGTGTGCGCGTTCATTGCGCTGAATGGCATCGTGTCGAATGACCGGAAACTCGGATACTTCAGGTTCCTCTTCTCCAAGCCAGTTGGGATCCCTGCTTACTACTCGCAGGTATTCGTCATATACCTGATCGGATTTCTCGCCGTTTGCGCGATGCTGCTGGGGATTTTCTCGATTTTCGCTGGGCCGGTTTCGCCAGTGGGGCCGCTGATTTTTTGCGCTTTGGTATTCCTGTCGTTCGGCGGGATCGCATTCTTCGTATCGAGCTTGTTCCGGCACGATTGGCCAATCCTCGCAGGCATATTCCTCGGCGCAACCATCCTTCATTCGATGTGGCAGTATGATGAAGGCATCAAGCGTCTGATTCTGAGTGTGCTGCCGCCCGTCTACAAGCTGCCCGGAATGATTCCGTTCCTGATCCGCGGCGAGTCGGTTGAAGTCAATTCGGTTCTGTGGCTTCTCGCCTACAGCGCATTGTGCTTCGTCGCCGGACTTCTTGTACTGAGGCGGCGCCCTTTCGCCTGAGCCGGGCAGCGATATTTAGGGATGGCTTCTTTTATCGACCCGGCGACGGTACGTCGCACAGTTCTTCCTAACGGTCTCACAGTTCTCGTCCGCCGCGACAGCTCCGCTCCGGTCGTTGCGATCGTCACTCACGTCAAGGCGGGCTACTTCGACGAGACTGACGACGTGAGTGGTATTGCCCACGTACTCGAGCACATGTTCTTCAAGGGTACGGAACGCCGTGCGGTTGGCGAGATCGCGCGTGAGACGAAGAGCAGCGGGGGTTATCTCAACGCTCATACGATCTACGACCAAACCGTGTACTACACGGTACTTCCGTCATCCGGTTTCAACGCCGGCCTCGATATCCAGGCCGACGCTTATGCAAACTCCGTAATCGACGCAGCCGAGCTCGCCAAAGAGCTCGAGGTCATCATTCAGGAAGCGAAGCGAAAATCCGACAGCCCATCAGCCGTCGCTGTAGAAACGCTGTATGAGCTGCTTCACGATGAACACCGGATGCGAAGATGGAGAATTGGCCGAGAGGCAGGACTGCGCGCTCTCGATCGCGCTGCGATGATGAAGTTCTATCGCAATTTCTACCGGCCGTCTAACACGATTCTCTCCGTTGTCGGGGATGTCGACGTGGAGGCCGCCATGGAGAGGATAGCGGCGACATACGGCAGCCTCGAAGACGCCGCACCGGTTCGGAGCCCCGGCCCCGTCGAGCCTCATCACGATGATCTCCGATATCGTGAACTCGAAGGGGACATCGCTCAGGCTCAGCTCGTACTTGGGTGGAGGACACCGAATGCACTGCACGAAGACACCCCCGCCCTCGACGTAGCCGCGCAAATCCTCGCTGCAGGACGTGCGTCGCGGTTGTACCGCGCGCTCCGCGAGCGGCAGCTGGTATCATCAGTGAGCGCCTACAACTACTCACCAACAGAGTTGGGTGTTTTCGTCATTCACGCTGAGGCGGAGTCAGAGGATGTTGTCGATGCTGCGCGAGCGGCATGGGACCAGGTGAGAGCGCTGCGAGAGGATCCACTCGACGAAGGCGAGCTCGATCGGGTGAGACGGCTGTTCGAGGCGAGGTGGATGCGCCGCTTTGAATCGATGGAAGGCCAGGCGAACCACCTAGCTGATTGGGAAGCCCTCGGTGGATGGCAGCTTGGCGACGAATATTTCTCGCGATTCATGTCCGTAACGAGCGACCAAGTGCATGAGGTGACACGCCGATACCTTGCTCCCGAGCGGACCGGTATTGTCGTGTACCGTCCGTCGGCGGCATCGCGAGTCGCGATCGATGCTGACGAATTCATCGAGCTCATCGAGTCCGGAAAGCCACTGCCTCTCGATCCCCTGCCGCCGCGCGACCAGCCGGCACCGCCGCGGGAAGCAGCATCGCCCGGGCTCGAACGGGTCGAGGCCGGCGTTTCAGTTTTCAGGACACCGGAAGGGACACCGATTCTCGTGAGGCCGAAGCCCGGCGCCGCGTTCGCGCAGATTGGCATCTACGCCGTTGGCGGGGTGCGGGATGAGACTCCCGAGCACGCAGGAATCACGATGCTCGGTATGCGCACGTCAGTGAAAGGGACTTCGACGCGAAGCGCGGCGCAGATTGCCGAGGATTCCGAGATGCTTGGCGGAAGCATCGGGCCAAGTGCGGGAACCGAATCTTTTGGCTGGTCGATGTCCGTGCCTGTGCAGCACCTCGAGGCTGCGATTGAGCTGCTCGCGGATGTCGTGCACAATGCCGCGATTGCCGAGGATGCGATCGAGACTGAACGCTCGGTGATGCTTTCGGATCTGGGCGCAATGCGTGATGACATGTTCCGTTTTCCTCTGAGACTCGCCTTGAAGGGCGCATTCGCGGGACACCCTTACGCGATGCCTGCGCTAGGTACCGAGGAAAGCCTGAGGGGACTGACAAGCGAGGATATCCGCCAGTGGTACCGGGGCGCGTTGCTGTCATCCCGGTTTGTAATCGGTGTAGTGGGCGACGTCATCCCGGGCGACGTAGCTGGCGTCCTCGCGCGTTCTCTGCGGTTTGCGAAAGCGTCGCATTTTTCGTCACCGGCTCCTCCTGTCTGGCCGACTGGTGAAGTGGTAAATGCCGATGCTCGCGACAAGGCTCAGACAGCTCTTGCAGTTGCCTTTCCCGGCCCGTCGCGAAAAGACGAACGCCGTTTCGTGGCGCAGACGATTGCGACTATCGCGAGCGGGCTTGGGGGACGGTTCTTCGACGAGCTTCGCGACAAGCAGTCGCTCGCTTATACCGTGAGTGCTTTCACGAGCGAGAACGAGCTTGCTGGTTTGTTCCTGTCGTATATCGCGACGTCGCCGGAGAAGGAGGATGTAGCGCGCCAGGGTCTGCTGCGAGAGTTCGGTCGCTTCCGCGACGAGCTCGTCAAAGAGGAAGAACTGGCGCGGGCTAAGCGCTACGCGATTGGTTCGTACGCCATACGACAGGAAAGTGGCGGTGCGATTCTCAGCGACATGATAGATGCATGGATGTTCGGCTCGGGCTTGCAGGAGCTGGATGAATTCGAGTCGAAGGTCTCGGCGGTTTCAGCCGTGGACATTCAGTCTCTCGCTCGCGAATTCTTTGATCCCTCTCGAAGGGTCGAGGGAATTGTTCGGGGGATTGGGAAAGTCGTTTGAAATTGAACTACAGGAAAAGCGTTGACGGGAGTTCCGGGAGGGGAAGTGCGAGTTCTTGGAGGGCGCTCTCGAAGACCAGCATGGATCCAGATTATCACGTTCCTATTTTTGGGGTTAGGAACCACATGAACTGCCAACCCGTTGTGGCGTCGTTACCCCAGAAGAGAGAAGGCCCGCTTATCCGGATACGTGCTGTATTCCGGGAGAGCCCTCCCAAACCTCGCAGGTCACCCTCCTAAACCTCCCATCAACGCTTTTCCCGTAGTTCAAATACAAGCCATCAAGGTGGAATCACGGTCTCCTTAAGTCCTTTTTCCGCGCGAATGACAGCGCCAACGACCGGGCGGAATCTTCCGGATGCAGTCCGCAGCCCGCGCAGAATCTCATAGTCCCCGGCCTCGGTCACGACGAGTCCCTTGATCGCCGACTGCGTAGTTGCCCAGGCGAGCACGCCCCACAGTCCAAGCTCCTGATTCGATTCGCCGTGCGCTACGGGGTAACCGCCAGCGGAAAAAACCCAGTGCGGTTTCGGGCGCGTGGGAAATGCGCGCATCCACTTTTGCGCGATCCCCATGTAGTTGTCCATGTCGATTGCACCCTTGAAGCCGGGCATCAATGAAAATCCAACCACGTCGATTGGCGACTCGCGTCGCGCGGCCCAGAAGTAGAGCGAGCTATCCCGCGCGCCATAACTCGAGGCGCTGACCCCGACTTTGATTCGTGCGTTGACGTAATGCGCTACTCGCGCGGCACGCGTCAGGTAGTTGGTCCAGTATTCCGGCGGCTGCGCACCGATGGCGCGAGCACCTTCGCCGTACGGATCGACCGCCGGGATGAGAATGTCCGGACGAAGCGCGCGCGAAATGCGGTTGACATCAGCAACGCGTTTTCGCGTGTACTCCTCGGGAGATTCGCGGAATTGTCGTGCAGCGTCTTTCGGATATGAAAGCGAGATGATGATCAACGCGCTGTCGGCCCGCCTGTCCTCGACAGTTCGCGCAATCGAGTCGAGGGCCGCCAGCCCGGCACCTTCGGGTGCAATCGTAATCGATATCGCATTGATGCTGAGCGTATCCGCAAGCGCGATGTCACGTTCGAGAGCGAGCGGGGGCGGCGGACCCCGCAAGTCGGGAAGTATCTTGAGGCCGATATCGAAGTCACCTTCCGGGTGCTCCTGAAGCTTGAGGTCCGTGTAGCGCTCGTAACTGTTTGCCGTATCGAATCCCCTCGGCATACGGATGAGCACCAGCGCAGCAAACGCAGCTGCAGACAGCGCCAGGCCCGCGCGAACGACACGACCGAATCGCCAGCGGGATGGAAGCGAGGGCGACATCAGAGGGACCTGAATGAACTGCGGGCCCCACAGCGCGGCCGCGCCGAAAATGAATCCAAGCCCGCTCACCTGCGCAGCGGACACTGCCATGCCGAAATCGGGCGGAGCAAACCCGTGCGCGTCTGCGTACCGGGACACCGCCACGATTGCGATGACGATGTTATAGACCAGTATCGGAACGCCAAACAGGGGTGTAACCAGCCGCCGGCTCAATGCATAGACCGCCTGCAGCGCGAACAGAATTGTCGTCAGCGGCCACACCCACGCGATCGACTGGATGCCTCGACCGTACAGGATCGACGAGGCTGCATACGCGATCAGCAACGCGGGCACGATCAGCAATCCGGAGAACGCAGTGATTGCCGCGAACGACCGCGGCGCGCGACGGAGCTGCGAAACGCGGCCGGCGACCAGCACGTTCCACATCACCATCACCACTGACACCGCCACGTACAGCGTGGGGAGAAGGTGATATTCGCTCAAGGCTCGCGACACGGCGGGAACCTAGAGTTTGCCGTCGATGCTGGCAAGCGTCATCAACCCCGTCTAGCTTTCGACGATGGAGCGCGGAACGTTCTTCAGTCTTCCAAACAGCATTTCCCTGTCCCGCCTCCTTCTCGCGTTCGCGTTCGTTGTCATGGATGGTACCTGGCAACGTGTGACCCTGATTCTCGTAGCCGGAACCAGCGACGTTCTTGACGGCTGGCTCGCTCGTCGATCAAAAAGTGCGAGCGTGGCAGGCGCCCTCATCGATCCCATCGCCGACAGGCTGTTCGTTCTTGCCGCCGTGTCGTCGTATCTGATCGAAGGAAGGCTGACCACAGGCCAGTACTTCATATTCCTCGCACGAGACATCGCCACGGCTGTCGGCTTCATAGTGGCACGATTCATTCCGGGACTGACGGCATCTTCGTTCCGCGCGCGATTTCTCGGCAAAGCTGTGACGGTTCTGCAGCTCGCAACCCTGCTCGCGGTGCTCATTGTTCCTGAGAGAGTCCATACACTCGTGATACTGATCGGCATCATCTCAATCATCTCGATCGTGGACTACACCGTCGCGCTCGAAGCCGCTCGCAGGTCGGCCAGGGCCCGCGGCGGATGAAGCTGCCGGCCGCAGTCATCATCCTGATGCTTGTGGGTCGGTCTTCACTCGCGGCGCAAACTCCTGAGGCGCGGATCGATGCAATAGCGTCCGATCCGGCTGCCATCCACGCTGGATTTGGTGTCACCACCAAAGCGGGGACGTATCTGCGGACCGGCGTGGTTGCCGGCCTTGGGGCTTCCGAGAACGGCATCAGCGGCAGAATCGATTTCGTAAATCGCTTTCACCTCGATCCCTTCAGGGAAAGCAGGTGGGCACCCTACGCCGGCGGGGGATTGAGCGCCCGCTTCGATGACGGCGCGCGTAGCCGGCTCTATGCCTTGATCATTCTTGGGGTCGATGGACCCGTCGCTCGCGGCCTCACGACGTCGGTGGAGGCGGGGCTTGGAGGCGGGGCACGATTGGGAATCGTCATCCGCCGGGCTGCGCAGGAGCGGCGCTAGGCGCGCTCCATACGCTCGCCGTGCTGCTCTAGACTGCTGCTTTTACTTTCGCGGGCTGGGAGAACCGTTCGCCGAGTACTCTCAGCTCGGCAATCTGCTTCGGGCTCAGCTCGTGATATCGCTCGGAGATATACGTCATTGCGCCATCAAACCACTCTTTCTGGTCGTCAGGCGTTGCACCGATGACGCCGCTTTTCATGATGTGTTGAAACATCTCGTCGCGGGCCTCCTCGAAAGGAGTGGCAACGGGCGGAGCGCTTCTCGCGTATTTAGGCTTCGGTTTGTTCATTAATCCGGGTAAGAGAGTTGTGTTCTTTATACTCTCAATCTAATCAAAAAGTGCCCGGATTTGGAGTCATGCGACCGCTCTTCTCTTCATAAAGTCGAGAAGCAGCTCACTCATCCGCCCGGGATCCTCTTCCGGCACCAGTCTCGCGACGCCGGGAAGACGCACGAGCCTTCCATCAGGCAGCGCGTTACAGAGGCGATCCGGCACCTTCGCGTCGAGCCACTGGTCGCGCTCACCCCATATCACGAGCGCAGGAACGTGAATCGTCCGGAGGTCTACCTCCTCCATGTCGCTCTGGTTGATCGAGCTGGCGAGCGACAATAGATGATTGACCCCGTCTTTCCCGACGAATGGAGCGAGATAACGCGCAATGAGCTTCACGGGCATCTGATTCTCCGGATCCGACACGCTACCCTTCAGGACACCTTCAACCAGGGGCGCCGCACCGAGAATTCCACGCGTTGTCCGAAATGCAAATTTCGCCGTGCTGCGTTGCATCTGAGTGATGTCGCGTCCGGGGATCTCGTCGAACATCGGCGTGTTGATGAGCACCAGTTTCTCGACCCGTTCAGGTCTCGTCGATGCGAGACGCAAGGCGACGGCTCCGCCGATATCCATTCCGACGATTATCCCGCGTGCGACACGCAGTGCTGTCATTGCCGCATCGAGATATTCCGCCTGCGCAGCTATTCCAAAGTCTGCATCGAATGGCCTGTCGGACTCTCCATGCCCAAAGAGGTCGATCGCGTAAGCCGTGTGTCCGGCTTCAGTGATCGCGGGTGCCACGTTGCGCCAGAGAAACGTGGACGTGGCGAAGCCGTGGATCAGGATCACGGCCGTCCCGCCATGACCGAATCTTTCCACGTGCATTGCACCCGGACCAACGGGAACTCGCAGAACATCAGCTTGCATAACGTTTTACCTCTCCCCTAGCTTTTCATTCTCACCGCAGCGCGAACTTGGCATCACTCCTTCAACGCGGCACTCGCAAATGGCTGGCAAGACAAATAATCGGAAGAACGTCGTCCGCAACGCATCAAACCGGCCAACCCGGTTCTACTACGTACTCGGCGCGATAGCTATCGCTGGCGCAAGCATACTTGGCTACACCATGCTCCGCAAACCCGCCGTGCCTGTCGTGAGTGCGGTTCCCGGCGGTCCAATCACTGGCGGAGCGGCTCAGGGATATACGCTTGGCAATCCCAATGCCCCGGTTCACATAATAGAGTTCGCTGATTTCGAGTGCCCCGGATGCGCGCAGTTCGCCCTCGTGACGGAGCCCGATGTACGAAAACGGATCGTGGAAACGGGACTTGCCCGCTTCACGTTTTACGATTTCCCCCTCACTCAGCACCAAAACAGCCAGCCGGCACATAACGCTGCCGCATGCGCAAATGATCAGGGGCGGTTCTGGCAGATGCACGACCGGATCTTTCTCGGGCAGGATCAGTGGAACACTCAGGCTGCGAGCAACCCGAAGCCGTTCTTCGAGAAGTATGCAGCAGATGTGGGCCTGAACGTCTCTGTCTGGGAGGCGTGTTACGACCAGAGGAAACACCAGGGCCGCATCATGGCGAACCTGGCCGAGGGTGAGCGTCGGCGTGTAGGATCGACGCCGACGTTCATAGTTGGCGACAAGATGTATCCCGGTGCGCTTCCGTACGATATGCTGAAGGCGATCGTCGACTCGGCAGTTGCAGCCGCTCCTGCCGCAGCGCCTGCACCGGCAACCGATACAGCGGCGACCAGATGACCAGGCGGATGATCGTGGCGGCGCTCGCGCTCGCCGGGATCTTCCTTGCGTTGTACCTGCTTCTCTACAAGCTCGGTATGATTGGCGCCCTGAATTGCAGCGTCGGGTCGTGCGAGACAGTCAATACGAGCAAGTGGGCGAAATTTCTCGGGATCCCGGTAGCAGGGTGGGGCGTGGCATGGTATCTCGCTGCGTTCGCCCTCGCGTTCGCGGGAATTCAGGAGCGATTCGCGGGTTCGAGGAGCGTCTCGATTGCCCTGGTGACGCACACTGCGACGGGACTGCTGTTTTCCGCGTATCTCACATGGCTCGAGCTCTTCGTCATCCACGCGATCTGCCAGTGGTGTGTCGTTTCCGCGGTCCTCGTTCTGGTGATGTTTGTCGTTGCCGTGCTCGACTTGAGGGATGCGCCTCTCGTCGAGTCCCCGCACACGGGATAGCAGGCAAGCGGGTTTTCCCCAGCGCTCCGTAACTATTCTGTTGGTTGACGCTCTTTAGGGCGAGTCATATGTTGGCCGTCCGTTCCCTGCCGCCGGGGAGCGCTCACGTTCCGTAGTCTCGCAGGCCCGCCGTTTGGAGAGCTGATGATGATAAGAAGGGTTTTCACACTCGCCGCACTGGCCGCTGCCGCCTCACTTGCCGCCTGCGACGAGGACGAGCTGACCGGACCCGGCTACATATGCGACGTTACAAACCCGGTTGCCGACATTTTCATCGCTCCCAGGATATCCCAGGTGCTGGTGCATTCACCGGCGCTCGCGTCCGATACGGTGGTTGTATCGGCCGTCGCGACCGGGCGGTTTGGGGCTTCACGAACTGAAATTCCGATCAAGTTCGAATCCTCAGACAATACAGTCGCGACGGTCGACTCTGCGGGTGTGGTGAGCGCGCTTCGCCCGGGTACAGTCACAATCACTGCATCCGCATGTGGCGAAAGCTCGAGTGCCAATATCACCGTATTGGCAAACGTGATTGCGGTAAGTGTGGTGCCCGGTTCGGACACTGTTGTCGCTGGTGACAGCGCCACTTTCATCGCGCGCGCAACGGGTCAGGGAGGCGTAGCTCTCAGCAACTTGAAGTTCACTTTCAGCTCGCCGAGCGCGGGTGTAGTCGTGAAGGCAACGAGTGACACCAGCGTGACGGTGATCTCACCAAACACGGCCGGTACATACGTCGTGAACGCGACGACAGAAGGCGTTACCGGCGCAGCCAGTCTCCTGGTTCTGCCACGAGTCTTCATTGTGGGAACTCTGCTTGCGGGTGGTATTGATGTTGGTGATGCGTTTTCGTGCGGCGTAATCACCGCCGGTCAGGGGTTTTGCTGGGGTTTGAACAATCACGGTCAACTTGGCGCTGCGACCGACTCTGTCTGTTTTGCGGGTGTCGATCCAGGCGTGGTTACCACAGACAGCGTTGTCACTTCTGCGCTTCCATGCCGCCTCCTGCCGGCGCGAGTCGCGCCTGAGTTGCAGTTTGCAACGATCTCCGCTGGCGACTCCTCGAGCTGTGGGATTCTCGTTTCGGGTCGGGCTTATTGCTGGGGCAACGGGACACTCGGCACAGTGGGAAATGGCAAGGTCGGCAGTCCCACGGAACCGGAGCTTGTTACGCTCGCGCAGTCTTTCACGACCGTGTCCGTTGGGGGCCAGCATGCATGCGCACTCGCTGCGGGGGGTCTGGCGTATTGCTGGGGCGCCGATTCCCTTGGGCAGCTCGGTGATCTTCGTGAAATAAACAGCACCACTCCAATCCCCGTCATTCGCGATGAAAATCATGCTGTCTTCGCGAGCATCAGCGCAGGGTGGAGGCATACGTGCGCACTTACTTCGACTGGCCAGGCGTTCTGCTGGGGTAACAATGAGCGCGGTCAGCTTGGTGCCGGCACTAATGGAGGATGGTCCACGTTCCCGGTTGCGGTCCAAGGGGGCCTTGCGTTCGCATCGATTTCCGCGGGCGGAGACCATACCTGCGGTGTCACTACTGGTGGCGCAGCATTCTGTTGGGGCAGCAATGTCGACGGTCAGCTTGGCAACGGCGGAACGGGTGGACAGTCGAATGTGCCAGCTGCTGTTGCCGGTGGTTTGAGCTTTACGCGAATCAGTGCGAGTACAGGAACGCGCTCGCTGATGTCCGTCAATGGGCCGGCGTGGAAAGCGCTCGGCAAAGGACACACCTGCGGCCTGACCACTGCAGGCGCCGTTTACTGTTGGGGAGACAACTTCGACCTTCAGCTCGGACGTGGTCCCTTTAGCGGCTCGAACGGAGTCAGCGGCACCCCGCAGCAGGTTCTTGCAGGCGAGCGGGGAGCGGGTGTCAACTTCGTATCAGTGTCCACAGGCTCGCGTCACAGCTGCGGAGTAGGCAGCGATGGTGCTGCCTACTGTTGGGGATCGAATATCTTCGGCGCGCTCGGGAATACGTATCAGGCAGCGTTCCGCGGGCAGCCTCAGAGAGTTGCTACTCCAAGGTAGTTTCGGGTCAGGCTCGTTTGATACTCTTCTGGCGGGCCGCGGCGTCGTCGAGACGCAAGCGGGGCTTGATCTCCTCGTCTTCCTGACCCTCTTCACGCGCCCGGCGGCGGAACGGCACGAGATCCCGACCGAGGCTGACGAGCGCGCGCGTAGCAACCGTGCTGGCGAGCGGCTCCGGGATCCCCATCACACGGATGTACGTATCGATCGCCCTGTCGAATGACAGGTCTTCAGCCAATGTGTCGACGAACATGAGCGCATTGTCGACGTGAGCGCGGATGATTGTCTCTTCGGCCCGCGCCTGCGAAAGCCGAAGCCGCCGCTCAGCGTTGGGATTCAGCTTTCTTCCGAAGATCGATTCAGGAAACAAACCACCTAGCATTGGACCGTCCGTTGGTTGTTGAACGTACTCAGGAAATGTAAAGCAGGGTTCATACCCGCGGGAAATAGCTAGCCTTCGTCAGCCTCGTATTGATCTTTGAGGCTGGCCACAACATTTGGATCGGAAAGCGTCGAGGTGTCTCCAAGAGTCCGTCCTTCTGCAATATCGCGCAGGAGGCGCCTCATGATCTTGCCCGATCGCGTCTTTGGCAGGTCGGCGCTGAAAATGACGTCATCAGGCCGTGCCAGCGCGCCGATCTTGTCGGCCACGAACTGCCTCAGCTCCTCTCGAAGCTCAGGTGTGAGCTTGCGTGCATCGCGAAGCGTCACGAATGCGACGATGCCCTGGCCTTTGAGCTCGTGCGCTCTCCCAACCACCGCCGCTTCCGCAACTGACGGGTGTTCCACGAGCGCCGACTCCACCTCCATCGTTCCAATCCTGTGGCCCGCAACATTCAATACGTCGTCGACGCGGCCGAGTATCCAGAAGTACCCATCTTCGTCGCGTTTTGCCCCGTCACCCGGGAAGTACAAGTCAGGCCGGCCGGGCCATTTCGAGAAATAAGTATCTACGTAGCGCTGGTCGTCATTCCAGATAGTGCGAAGCATCGATGGCCACGGACGCGTCAGCGCAAGCAGCCCTCCGCCAACGGGAATCGGTTCGGCGTTCACAGTGAGAAGCTCGGCCGAGTATCCGGGGAGCGCCATCGTTGCGCTGCCTGGCTTCGTCGCGGTGACGCCGGGTATTGGCGATATCACCATTGCTCCCGTCTCTGTCTGCCACCATGTGTCAACGATCGGGCAACGATTTCCGCCGATATGCTCGCGATACCACATCCATGCCTCGGGATTTATCGACTCGCCCACCGAACCGAGCAGCCGAAGGCGCGACAAATCGTGAGCCGCTGGATGTTCGTCTCCCCATTTCATGAACGCGCGAATCGCCGTTGGCGCGGTATAAAGGATCGTCACGCCGTGTTTCTCGCAGATTTCCCAGAAGCGATCCTTCTCGGGCCAGTCGGGGGCTCCCTCGTACATGAGAACCGTGGCGCCATTGGAGAGCGGCCCATACACCACGTACGAGTGCCCTGTCACCCAGCCAATATCAGCGGTGCACCAGAACACGTCGTCGTCGCGAAGGTCGAACACGAGCTTCGTGGTAGTCGTGACGCCGGTAAGGTATCCACCCGTGGTGTGCACGATGCCCTTCGGCTTGCCCGTAGTTCCCGACGTGTACAGGATGTACAGAACATCTTCAGCGTCCATCTCTGCCGGCTCGGCGTGAATCGACTGATTACGCATGAGCCGATGCCACCAGTGGTCGCGCCCTTCCTCCATTTCTGCGAAAGCTTCGTCGCCGCCAGCGCCCGGTCGACGCTGAACCACGATGACGTGCTCGACCGAAGTTGTGCTTTCCAGTGCCTTGTCGGAGTTCCGCTTCAGCGGAATCACCTGGCCACGACGATATCCACCGTCGGCAGTGATCAGGACTTTTGCGTTCGCGTCGTTGATCCGGTCACTCAGTGACTCGGGCGAGAATCCGCCAAAGACGACAGAGTGTATCGCGCCGATCCGCGCGCATGCGAGCATGGAGATCGCCGCTTCGGGAATCATCGGCAGGTAGATCGCGACACGGTCCCCATTCTTCACGCCGAGTTCGCGCAGTACGTTCGCGAACTTGTTGACCTCGCAATACATATCCCAGTAGGTCAACGTTCGCCGGTCACCGGGCTCGCCTTCCCAGATCAATGCCGCCTTGTTCCGGTGCGGGCCTCGTATGTGCCTGTCGATACAGTTAACGGCGACGTTCAGCTTTCCGCCGGTGAACCACTTTGCATAGGGAGGCGTCCACTCGAGAACTGTCTCCCACGGCTTCATCCACTCGAGCTCAGCAGCCTCGGCGGCCCAGAATCCTTCGTAGTCTGCCGAGGCCTGCTTATAGATGTCGCTCGTCGAAACGCGGGCAGCTGAACGGAATTTGTCAGACGGCGCGAACTTCCGGTTTTCCTGAAGCAGAACGTCGATATTGGTGGTCATGTTCCGGTTGATTGGCGTGACACGGCGAACGTTGCCCGTTTTGCACCGCGTGCGCCAGAGTGTCACCTTTCGGCACAATGAAAAATGCGGCAGCATCGGACTTCGGCGCCGGAATGGTATACATAGTTGGAAGCGGTCCCGGCGATCCCGGCCTCATCACTGCACGCGGCAAAGACCTGATCGCGAGTGCCGATGCGATCGTATTCGACTCGTCTGTGAATCGCAGGCTACTTCCGCCGGCCGCGCGCGAATCTGGCTTCCCTGAGCTGTATTTCGTCGGCAGGCGACGAAAGGAAAAACAACGCGTCTCCAATGCACAGATCCAGGAGCTGCTGATCCGCCTCGCGCGTGATGGAAAGCGCGTTGTCCGCCTGACGGCAGGCGATCCATACGTGTTTGGCCGCGGGAGCCATGAAGCCCAGGCTCTCTACGATGCATCGGTGCCTTTCGAGGTGGTTCCCGGAATTACGGCGGGAATCGCAGCCGCTTCATACGCCGGCATTCCGGTGACCCACCATGGCCTTGGCGCATCAGTGACTTTCGTAAGCGGGAATGAAATCCCGGGGAAAAAGTCAGTTCAAACTGACTGGACTGCCTTGGCGAAATCGGGCGGGACGATAGTGATCTACATGGGCATCAAGTCGATTGGCTCAATCGCAGCTGCCCTACTCGACGCGGGCATGCCTGAAGAGATTCCCGCTGCGGCCGTCGAGCGCGGCACTCAACGAAGGCAGCGAACAGTTACGGCAACGCTCGGAACAATTGCCGAGACGTTGAACGTGTCAGGCGTAACAGCATCTACGATTCTGGTCATCGGCTGGCCAGTGATACTGCGCGAGGAGATGAGCTGGTTCGAGGACAAGCCGCTATTCGGAAAGCGCCTGGTGATTGGAGACAATGGTCCGCTCGCCGATGCAATCGCTGGTCGCCTCACCGACAAGGGTGCCGAAGTCCTGCGGCTCTCACCCGGCACCGTCGTGCGTCTCGACCTCTCCGCGCTTCGCGCGGAGCTCGAGAGGCTCAGTGATTATCAGTGGATCATTTTTTCGACGCGTGACGCCGTCACGATCTTCTGGGAGCAGCTGCTCGGCCACGGTCGGGACTCCCGTGCGCTATCGGGAATTTCGATCGCCGCAATTGGTGCGGAGACGGCGGGCGCGCTCCTAGAGCATGGCATTGCAGTGGACGTTATTCCGCCGCGCTTTTCCGAAGAGGCGCTGCTCGAGAAGCTTCGCGAGCGGGAGGACATCCCGGGTTCACGCATGCTCGTTGTCGCCCCGGAGTCAGCCGTTGACATCGTAGTAGACGACTTCGCTGAGCAGGGCGCGGAGGTGACGGTGATCAGCGCATATCGGAGCGTGCCAGACGAGCGAGCGATCGGAAAGCTGAGGCGCGCGCTTGACCGTCGCGCCGCTGACGGGGTTGTTCTGTTGTCCGTCCCGGCAGTGCGCGCCTATAGTGCGGCCGTTGGTAAAGACCGCATGGCTTCGGTTCCCGCTGCGACCATTGCTGCGCACGTTACTGAAGCGGCGTCAGATGCAGGGATCCCCTTGTTGTGTGAAGCACATGAGCCGACGACTGATTCACTGGATTCGGCAATCGAGCGTGCGCTGAGGTGAGCGCGCGATCGCCTGTCAGGATCGCAGCCAGAGCGTCCGAGCTTGCGATGCGGCAGGCAAGGATGGTTGCATCGCTACTCGAGCTTCGGGGAATAGAGTCTGAGATCGTTACTGTAAAAACGAAGGGAGACAGGAAGCGCGATCAGGCAACGGGAAGCGTAGGCACTCCCGGGCTGTTTACCGCAGAGCTGGAGGCTGCTCTCTCAAAGAAAAAAGTCGACTGCGCGGTTCATTCGCTCAAAGACCTGCCGCTGGACTTGCGGATCGGGCTCGGGATTGTGGCGATGCTCGAGCGCGAGGACCCGAGGGATGTCCTCGTTGTCAATTCGGTGACGGGTGCCGACGATCTCGCATCGCTTCCGGCCGGATCAAGGGTGGGGACATCCAGCGTGCGGCGGCGTTCGCAATTGTTGCTCAAACGCCGCGATCTCGAGGCTGCCGACCTGAGGGGCAGCGTGCCCGCCCGGCTCCGAAAAGTCGAAACGGGAATGGTTCACGCCGCAATTTTGTCCGCGGACAGCCTTCTCCGGCTAGGCGCAAGCAGGCGCATCACGCAGTATCTCGATGCGCCTGACTGGCTTCCAGCCGCCGGACAAGGAATCGTTGCGATTCAAGCGCGCGATGACGATGCCGAGATGCGTGAGATACTCGCGCCGCTCGATCATTTAATGACTTCGGTGGCAGGCAGGGCCGAGCGGGCCTTTCTCTCGCAGGTAGAGGGTGTGCCGGAGATGCCGATTGCCGTTCTCGCCTCACCGGACGAGGCCGGAACTCTCACGCTTCACGCTTTCGTCAGTGATCCAGCTGCCCGAAACCCGGTGAGAGGGTCCATCGTCGTCGATCCGGCTTCGCCGGAAGTGTCGGGACGAGCGCTCGCGGCAGAAATGGGCAGCAGAGGTGTCGCGAGCCTGCTGCTCGAGCTACGGAATCCGGATAAGTTTCAGACGTGAATCCATGGCATGATTTTCCGGTCGGCTCCAATCCACCCGAAGTGGTCACCGCGGTCGTCGAGATACCGCGAGGGAGTCGTAACAAGTACGAGCTCGACAAGGTCAGCGGACAGTTCCGGCTGGACCGCGTGCTCTTTTCCGCTGTCCACTACCCAGGTGATTATGGGTTCATTCCCCGAACGCTCCACGAGGACAACGATCCGCTCGACATCATTGTCAGTATCAACGAACCTACGTTTCCCGGTTGCCAGATAGATTGTCGGCCGCTCGGCGTGCTGAAGATGCTCGATCGCGGCGAGCCGGATGACAAGATCATTGCTGTACCGGCAAACGATCCTTTTTACAATGACTTCTTCGACATCGCCGACCTCTCTCAGCACTACCTGAAGGAGGTCGAGCATTTCTTCCATATCTACAAGGATCTGGAAGGCCGGCGCGTAGAAATTGTCGGGTGGGAGAAGAGCGAGGTGGCGATAACCGTCATACTCGACTCGATCGAGCGCTACGAGGCGAAGTACCTGCGGGTTGGCCCTTGAGCCACGCCTGACTCCAACGCCGCCTAAGCGGGCGGGATTCGCAGGACTACCTCTTCGCCCTCTGTAACGCTTATCTCCTCTGATACCGGCGTTGATCTTCCGCCGACAGGGTCTGCCTGGAACCGCAGCGTTGTTGATCCGAAGACGATGCCCTGAGGGATGGTGAACCTTGTTTTTCTCAGGCCGGTTGCGAGACCGAGCCGCACCCGCTGCGCGCCGCGAAATACATACACAGTCATGTCTGCAAGCGCCTGGTTATCAACCTCGACGAACGTGCGCGGTCTCTCTTCGTAGTTCCGGCTGCTTGCGCAAGCCGGGATGAATGCGATCGTGGCTGCCACCAGAAGCCATCTGAGTCCTTTCATACTTGTCTCCATTTGGAGGGTGAAGCTTCATACACGCCGCGCAGGTTACGTTCCAAACCCCGCTTCATAGATTGGAGCCACCTGCGCAGTCAGAGTCGTCCCGGTCGGAGCATTTGTGAAGGGAAAACTTGCCGTCCTCATGTTCGTCGCGTTCGTCGACATGCTTGGACTGATAATCATCTATCCGCTCCTGCCGTTCTACGCCACCAGGCTGGGCGCGAGTGCGGCAGTAGTTGGCGCGCTTGTGGCGGCATTCTCGATCGCCCAGCTCGTCAGCGCGCCAGCGTGGGGTTGGATATCTGACCGCCATGGCAGGCGGCCGGCGATTCTGATGGGCTTGGTCATTTCGGCGTTCGCGTACATCATCTTCGCTTTCGCTGAATCGATCTGGGTGCTGTTTCTCTCCCGAATCGTTCAGGGCCTTGGCGGTGGCACCATTGGAGTGGTGCAGGCATACGTAGCCGATATCACGGAAGGGAAGGATCGCGCGAAGGCACTCGGCTGGCTGTCAGCCGTCACGAGCCTAGGTGCTGTGATCGGACCGGCCCTGGGCTCGATACTCGTTGCGCTCGGCGGCAGAACGGCGCCCGGGTTAGGATCGGCGACTCTTTGCGTGCTGGTGGCCGTGTTCGCGTGGAAATTTCTTCGGGAATCTCACGCCGTTTTATCGACGAGCGAACGAAAGGCACTGGCGCTTCAGTCGAGAGGCGGTGCGATTCGGACCGTGGTAACGCATCCGGCTGAGCCAGCGTCGCGTCTGATATGGATCTACGCGATCGCGATCGGGGCGTTCTATGGAACGACTCCGATGCTCCCGCTCATCCTTGCTGACCGGCTCGATGTAAATGAGAGCAATGTCGGTTTCTTCGTGATGTATCTGGGCGGCATGGGCGTGCTGGTGCGCACTCTGTTGCTTGGAAGAATGATCGAGTGGCTCGGTGAGCCACGAGTGTCGCGGCTTGGGCTTGTGTTCCTTGCAGCCGGGTTGGCGATGGTCGCGCTGATCGACTCCTATCCGATGATGATCGTGTCGATGACTCTCATGCCGATAGGCACCGGGCTGTTGTTTCCTTGCATTACCGCCATGCTATCGCGCGTTGTTCCGAACGCTCAGCGCGGATTGTACATGGGGGTTCAGCACACGTTCGGCGGTGTTTCCCGCGTTGCGTTCCCGTTGATCGTCGGATTCGGAATGGATGCGCTTGGGATGGGGACGCCATTCCTCTTCGCTGGCATCATGGTGATCGGAACTTTGGCCCTGACCGGAAAGCTCGAGGAGTACGCGAAAGAGTAGTTTGACTTTTCCATCGCGTAAGGCGGAACTACACGGGGAAAGGAGGTTTTGAAGTGCCAGGAGTTATTGAAGGGGATGCTGGATTATCACGCGATGAACCGGGATCTGACGCTATCCTTTTTTTGGATCTAGACGGTCCACCGGTAGATCGGTATGTACGCGATTCGTCATGCTTTGGCATAGTCGCGTAGTTCCCAAAAAAACAGATCGCGATGCTTGAATCGGGCGACGTAGCTTGCCTTGCCAGCATCCTCTTCTATAACTCCTGGCACTTCAAAACCTCCTTTCCCCGTGTAGTTCCGCATCCGGGGCGGACAAAAAAGCAGGACCCCTAAGCCTTGAGATTTCCGTGATCGGCCGGCTCGGTTTCATGCCTCAGAAACAGGAAGTCGTAAAGCAAAGCGGCAACCACCGCGCCTGCGATTGGCGCGAGCCAATAGATGATCTGCGCCTCGAATACTCCGCTAGCTACTGCCGGGCCGAACGAGCGCGCGGGATTCAGTGATGCTCCGGTCAATGGACCAATCGCGAGGATTGCTGCCGCAACCGTAAATCCAATTCCGAGCCCACCTATGTTTGGCCCCTTGGAATCGACAGCGGTCCCGAACACCACGAGCACGAGGAAGAATGTTGCGATGGCCTCGAGAAGGAACGCCTGGCCGCCGGTGATCGCCAGCGCCACTGCCTGGCCGCCGCCGCGCGTGGCCTCAAAGAGGGCGAACGGAAAAGTGAACTTGAGCGTGTATGCCCCGACGATCGCTCCGATCACCTGCGCGATGATATAGATGCCGGCCATCGACGCGCTGATTCTGCGCGTGGCGAGAAATCCAATCGTAACCGCGGGATTGAAGTGCCCCGAGATACGCATGAGCGCGCTGACCATCACCGCGAGAATGAGCCCATGCGCGAGAGCGATCTGAAGCAGGCCTGCCGGGCTGTTGGTGTCGCGTGCGATCATGATCGTCGCGCCGCCGACGAAGACGAGCGCGAATGTGCCGATGAATTCTGCAACGAAGTGACGCCACGCATCCCGCATCGAGTACTCCAGTTTCAGGTTGAGGGCCGGCTGCCCCTCACCGTGTCAGCTGACGCGGCGAAGCACGAGCGCGGCGTTGATGCCACCAAATCCGAACGAGTTCGTGAGTACGTGCTCCACACGCGCGCACCTTCCCGAACCTGGCAGGAAGTTAAGATCGCACGCCTCGTCGGCAACGGCGAGGTTGACTGTCGGAGGGAGCCACTCCCGGTCAATCGTAAGTGCCGAAATTGCCGCTTCGATCGCGCCGGAAGCTCCGAGGGCATGGCCGTAGTATCCCTTGGTTCCACTTATCGGCATCGATCGAGCCCGTTCGCCAAACACATCCTTGATCGCCTTTGTCTCGGTAGGGTCGTTGAGCGGGGTCGAACTGCCGTGCGCATTCACGTAGCCAATCTCATCCGGGGTAACGTTTGCATCGCGCAATGCGATCTTCATCGAGCGCGATGCCTGCGACCCGTCCGGACGCGGCGCCGTCATGTGGTATGCGTCGTTTGTCGACCCATAACCCGCGACCTCCGCGTATATCTTCGCGCCGCGGGAGACGGCGCGCTCATACTCTTCGAGAATGAGTACCGCCGCGCCTTCGCCCATTACGAAACCGTCGCGGTCCTTGTCGAACGGTCTCGAAGCGGTCGAGGGATCATCGTTGCGAGTCGACATTGCCCGGATGATCGAGAACGCGCCAAAGCACAGCGGGGCGAGTGGAGCTTCGGCGCCACCGGCGACCATCACATCGGCGTACCCGTCTCGAACCAGACGGAAACCTTCTCCGATCGCAATCGTGCCGGACGCGCAGCTCATCGAATTGGTGGAGTTGGGCCCTGTGATCCCCAACTCGATCGCGATGTTGCAGCTGGCTGCTCCGCCAAACACGCACAACGCGAGCATCGGATCCACGGCGCGGACGCCTTCCCGCAGGTACACATCGAGCTGACTCTCGGCGAATTGGAGTCCTCCAAGCGCGGTACCCATCGTCGAACCAATCAGATCCTTGTCTTCGCTGGCGAGATCGAGCGCAGCATCCTTGATCGCCATCTGCGTTGCTACAACGGAGAAATGACCGTACCGGTCAAGACGCTTCGCGCGTTTCTTTTCGAGGTAGTCGGACGCGTCGAAGTCGTTCACCTCAGCGGCGTTGTGACTTTTGAACGCGCTGGGATCGAATCGCGTCAGCGACGACACCGCAGACTTCTCGCGGCGAAGCCCGCGCCACAATCCTTCGACGCCATTTCCTATCGGCGTGATTGCACCGATACCCGTAATTACGACTCTACGCTTCGACAACTGCTCTCCTCTTTTTTCAGGAATTCCCGGCTCGTTGAGTTCCGGCTGGACGCTCCGCGGCGTTAGCAAGCCCGGCAAGCGTCCGCGACGCGATCCCGTGAATGAACACAGGGCCGATTACGAGGGTGGCCGCGGGAATGCCGATGAATGGAACCGGAACCCCGTCCCACACGTGCAGAATCCTTACCAGAGTTCCACCGGGCGCCGCGCTGAACGACCACTCAACGTCCATGCCTTTGGTGACGCCACCGATATGGCGGAACCGTATCGATGGAGCACCCTCATCGACTGACATTTCGGATAGCCACCATGTCGGCCACCCTATCGGTCCAAAGGGCCGGTCGGCGCTCATCTCCACGATTCCACCGCCGTCTGATGCGCGCTCGCGAAACTTCACGTAGCGGTAGTGACCGAGGTGCACGGGCCACTCCTCTACGTTTTTCGCGATGTCGAAGATGGTTCGCCATGGAGCGCGCACGATCATCTCGTCGACAGTTTCCATGGGGCGGCCAAGCGGCATCGGCCCGAGCTCGAATGGCTCCCGCATCAGGGTGCCCACGATGTAGTGAGACGAAAGCCAAGGCGGCGACTCACTATCGGACGTTTTCCCGTCGCTTCTTCGACGAAGTCCGCGAGCTCACGCGGCAAGAATCCTCGCATCACGGAAACTACACCATCGTGCCTGCTTACAGGGTGAAAGCCCAGCGGGAACGATCCCAGCCACAAGCCTGCTGCCGCAAGCCGGCTTCGCCTGAGGTCGCTGACCACAACAGCGCGTCGGGCCACGCGATTCATTTCCTTCAGCATCATCGGGATCTCATTCGCGGGAAAATGGTGAAGAACCTGTGACGCCAGCACGATGTCTATGCTGCTGTCAGCGAAGGGTAGGAACCGCGCATCAGCGCGAAGCACCGCGTCATTCCCGGATCCGGCTCTCGACACGAGGGGCTCGGAGATGTCGATCCCGATAGTGCGAAGCCGCACGCCAATGTTTGACGCGATCTCCCGTGCCTCAGCGGGAATATCCCCACGGCCGGTCCCGACATCGAGCATTGACGGACTACCGCCGACTGAACGGAGGTGGTCCAGCAGCTCCGCGATCGCCGCGCGTTTCCCGCCAAACAAAGTGTTCGCCCGCTCCACATCCTTCATCGAGCGGAGCATGAGGTCTGGGTTTACCAGCGGATCGTCGAGGATCTCGACGCCGCGTCGGCGTCGCGGGGTGAGGAGGGGGGTCATGTCACCGCTCGATCTGCGCGTATCCTCCCCGATAGTATAGGAGCGGCTTCCCTTCATTGGCGACGGCTGCTTCAACCGAGCCAACGATGATGTCGTGATCACCGGTTTCGTGCCTGGCCACTACATCACACTCGACATAGCCAAGTATGTCGTCGAGCACGACCATGCCATTCTTACCCCGCGAAAATCCGAGTCCTTCGAACCGGTTCGCCTCGGCGTCGGCAAAACGCCGTGCAATGGCTTCCTGACTCTCTGACAAAATGTTCACTGTAAAGTGAGTGGCTTTATCGAGGGAATTGTAAAGCGACGCCGAGTGTTCGATGCAGATGAGCACGAGCGGTGGCTCGAGACTGACTGAGCAGAATGCACTGACCGTCATGCCCTGGTCCCGTTTACGCTTGTCGCGGGTCGTCACAATGGTGACGCCCGACGAAAAACGTCCGAGCACTGCCCTGAATGAATGCTGGTCTACGGTCATTGGCGGATTGGCCGCGCGAATAGTAGCTGGAGAAGATACCCTGGCCGGAGAACTTCACGAGCCGGGACGAAGTCCCCAACTACTCCGACGAGCAGGTCCGCCATGTCAGGCCTCGACGAAAGCACCGTGGCCGCGCGATTTATCAGAGCGGGGAATGACACTGCCATACCGATCAGCTTCTCGACTTTCCACTTTCCGGAAAACTCCGAACGCCGCGCCGACTCATAGGCGCGAAGCGGGAGGTCGCGACCCTTGTTTCCAGTTGAAAGCACTGACTCGGTAGCGTATCCTGCCAGGATTTCGCCCCCTCGCAGTGCCGTGTATATCCCTTCACCTGTGAAGGGGTCGAAAAAGTCGGCCGCATCACCAACCAGCGCCGCTCCTGGTGCCCACCCCCGCCGTGCGGATGTGGCGAACGGGCCGGTAGCACGCACCTCTCCAACACGCTCGGCTCCGGTAAACATTGCCGCGAGACGCGGCCGCTCGGCAATCCAGCTTTCGAGAAAATCGGTTCTGTCTACGGCGACCTCCGCAGCACGCGAGACGGGAATCACGACGGCGACGTTTACGAGACCGTTGCCAACGCGCGCGACTCCACAGTAGCCGCCGCGCTCGACATGCATCTCACCGAACTCGGAAATCCCGTTGACATTCCTGAAGTGTGCAACGAGTGCGATGCGGCGTGGCCATCCCGCCGGCCGGATAAGGCCAAGCCGGCGTCCTACTACTGATCTCAAGCCGTCGGCCGCGATGACGAGCGGGGCGCGCAGCTCGCGACGTCCATCGACACCGGTTGCCGCAACGCCGGTCACGCGCCCGGACTGGTCACGAAGAACATCGACCACCCTCACCCCTTCTTCCACGCGTGCGCCCGCGTCGCGCGCCCGGTTTAGAAGAATGGAGTCGAGGATCGTTCGTCGCACCGCGAGTCCACGATCACGGTAACCACGGAAACCGTGGGCACCCGCGAACTCACCGTGAATCGTGGCTCCATTCGGCGCGTGAACCCGCATCCCAGCGAGCTGGTCGGCACCCGATGTCTCTATCGACTCGAGCGCGCCCATGTCTTCGAGAATTCGCGACGCCTGCGGGCTCAGGTACTCAGAGCATGTCTTGTCGCGCGGGAAATGTGCCCGGTCCAGAATCACGACGTCGACACCATTCCGAGCCAGGAAGTGCGCGGTGGCCGAGCCGGACGGTCCGCCGCCGACGATGATTACCTGGGCGTCAGACATTCGTCGCGATGCGTCTCCGGGTTGTGGCGCGAGTGATTCTCTGGAAAACACCCATGTATTGCCAGTGCGGTCGCGGAAGGCGGAGCAGGGAAGCTGTTCGTGTCAGCCAGGGAAGCACGAGTGACCTTGAATCGGCTGAAAACATGAAGCGTGGATGGTCGGCCGCGAACTGGCGAAGCCTGGTCACTGCCTGCGCGAAAGTAATTGCCGGACTGAAGTAGAACGTGGGCGTGAGCAGCGATGCGTCCGCGGTGATGACACCTTCAGTGATCGCAATCCGGTGAAGGGTGGTCCCCGGGTAGATACGTAGTCCGACAGTCACGTACACCGCATCGCCACGATTCAATCGCCATGATGCGAACGCGAGTGTCGCGTCGAGCGTCTCACTGGTTTCACCGGGGCCGCCGACGAGGAAAATCCACAACGTCCGGAAGCCAGCTTTCTCAACGCGCTCCGCGACCTCCCTGACCTTGGCGGAGTCAAACCCTTTTTCCATTCGCGCGAGTACTGGATCGCTGGCGCTTTCCGCGGTGATTCCAAGGGTTCTGAACCCTGCGCGACGCATCGCTTCAAGCAGTTCCGCTGACGCTGCTGCGGGGGTGAAGTTCGTCGTGTCGAGGTGGACAGAGAGGCGGCGCTTCGTAATCGCCTCACACACCTCGAGGGCGTGTCCCGGCGGTGAATTGAAGGTCGAGTCAACGAAGTCGAAGTGCCGCACGCCGGCCATGTTGTGGAGCTCTTCTATTTCGTTGGCAACGAGCTCGGGATCGCGCAGGCGGTAGCCCCATCCTTCGACATTCCTGTACGTACAGTAAACGCACTTATAAACGCAGCCGCGTTTCGTTTGAATGGGAATTGTTGCCCCGTGTCTCTCGTAACGGCGGAGATTTACCCACCGGTGAAGTGCCGGCGATGGCAGAGAATCGAGATCGGCATCTTCACCTGGTGGTGAAAAGTGGACGACTCCGTCAACCGATCGTACCAGTCCGGCGATTGATTCAGGAGCGACACCGCGAGCGAGGGCATCGACCAGCGCAACTGTTGCGCGCTCGCCATCACCGGCGACTGCATAGTCAACTCCGAGGTCGCGGAATAGAGCCTCAGGCGCGACACCAAAAGCGGCACCGCCAGCAATCACCTTTGCACGCGGCGCCGCAAATCTCAGGGATTCGAGAATGACCTTTGCGCGCGGCGTGTAATGTTGAAGGGCAATCGCATCGCTGTTGTCGATGTTGCGGACAGACACCCCGATGATATCGGGATTCATTTCCCTTGCCGCGCGTGACGCTTCCGCAGCCGCATCGCGCGCGAAGCAGAGATCCAGGAACTTCACGTCGTGTCCCGCTGCACTCAGCGCTGAAGCGACGCACGCAAGCCCGTTGGGTACTACCGGATAGGGTTGGCGCTCCTGATTCGTGCTCACGAGAAGCACGCGGGCCTTCGACTGGCTCAGAGGGGCCAGCGCGCCTCCGATGTTGCTCCGGCCGCCGAGCTCATCGCGTCCACCCTGTTGTTGTCGAGCCAGGCAAAACCTCCAATCTCTGTAGTGGGCACGCCGCAACGGGAATTCGGCGCTGGCTTCCTATACCGCATTGCCCGCACCACGGCGTCTGCAATCACCCGAATCACGAAGTTCAGAAAGATGCAGCCCGGTTGTTCACCTCATGGCCGATTGCAATATGTTTCTTCCCTCGCTGCCGGCTGCCGCCGGTGATTCGCTCCCACCCCGCATATGGCTTCGACTGTCAACGCACGAATACCCCTGAGTCTTCTGGAAGCGATTCGCCAGATCGACACGCCGGCGGATCCAACTGAAACGGAATATGTGACCGAGCTCCGCAACAAGCGACTCGGGCTCAGCGACACGGTCTACACTCAGATTCGCCGATACAGCGAAGCCATGAAACGCGGGCAGCGGATACCGTTTGCTGAGGCAGAGGGGCTCGGTACACTCATCGGCCGCAGGCCTGATGCCGCCGCGCTTTTTCAGAACGCCGGGCTGATACTCGCTGATGCTGTCTACAACTCCATCTCGCCGACAACACGCGGCACGATTCGACTGTTGCCCGGATTCATCAGCCGGCCAATGGCACTCAATCAGATCAGGCTGGCCTCGGAGCGTTTTTTCGAGGGGACGCTGGATCGCACGGGTTCGTTCCTCTCCCTCAAGGTGGCTGACTCCGTCACAGTGAACGGCTCACCTCGCTCCGCTGGATGCGCGTTTTACGAGACGGCATTTCGGCAGATTCTGAAGCTGCTTGTCGCTGCTGGAGAGCAGGTAGATCATGTTCATTGCGCCCAGCGGGGCGAAGGTGTTTGTGAGTGGCGAGCCGAATGGCGCGGTACGAATCATTGAGGACCCTTGAATGTTAACGCAGGCCACACTTGCCTCCTATCAGCAGGCAATCGCAGATGCCGGTCTCGATGGCTGGCTCCTCTACGACTTTCACGGCTTGAACCCGGTAGCAGGGGGGCTCCTGGGCCTCTCGGGGATGGGGAGTCGCAGGATATTCGTTCTCGTGCCACGGAGCGGCGCCCCAACCGCCATCACCCACGCGATCGAGCAGGGACCCTGGCAGGGTTGGCCATCGCAATGGGAAAAGACGGTGTATAGCGGGTGGCGTTTACTCGAGTCGCAACTCGCGGCACTTGTGAACGGCAAGAAGGTAGCAATGGAGTATTCGCCGGGGGACGCGGTTCCTTATCTCGACAGAGTGCCGGCAGGAGTACTGGAGATGGTCCGCAACGCCGGTGCGACTGTCGTGTCGAGCGCGGATCTCGTGAGCCGTTTCTATGCGGTCTGGACGCCGGAGAATCTTGCGTCACACCAGCGTGCCGCCGAGATCATCCGTCGCATTGCACATGAAGCGATGGGTCGCGCTGGAGCGTCGGCGCGCTCCGGAAATCCGCTCACCGAATATGAACTCCAGCAATGGATACTTGGCCGGTTTGCGGAGAAGGGGCTGAATACCGATCACGGACCAATCGTGGCAATCGGACCGAATGCGGCCAACCCTCACTATGAGCCTCTTGTCGATGGCAGCGCCAGGATTGAGACCGGTGCGATCCTGCTCATCGATCTGTGGGCGCGCGAAGAGGCCGGCCTCTTCGCTGACCAGACATGGATGGGAAGCCTGGGAGAACCTTCCGAGCGCGACCTGGCGATATGGGAATCGGTGAGGGACGCGCGAGAGGCCGCCGTATCGTTGCTTCGCGAAAGAATATCCGGACGAACGGATGTCAGTGGGGGCGAAGTTGATGATTCTGCGCGCGAGGTGATCACATCACGCGGATATGGCGAGCGGTTCATCCATCGCACGGGACATTCTATCGATGCGCGCGATCTCCACGGTTCGGGGCCGCATATCGACAACCTGGAGACACGTGAAGAGCGACTGCTGATTCCTGGAGTCGGCTTCTCGATCGAGCCTGGGATCTATCTGGCCGGGGACGTTGGCATGCGCAGCGAGGTCAACGGATACATCGGCGACGGCGAGCTCATCGTTACCCCGGCGGAGACCCAGCGCGACCTGATTATCGTCTGACGTTCGTTGAGAGAATTGCCGGGTCGGCACCTTCGGGTCCCGCAAGCGCAAAGACCGAGATTCCGCGTCGTTTTACCGCAGTTATCATCGACTGTACAGTGCGCGCGTCTGGAACCCAGACCGTCCAGCCCTCTCTGCCTCTCGCGGTAAGGAACTGGCTCACAGGATCACGAGTGAAAACCCCGGACTCGGCGCGAACCAGGGCGTTGGCATCAACGTAGGTGATCGGAGATGCAGTCCCGTCAGCCTTCCAGCGATATCCGTATAGAGGCAGCTCGACGCCGAGCCTCGTAGCGCCGATCGTGCGCGTACGTAGTCCAATTTCGCGCGCAATAAATTCAGGGGTGTTGAGCGGTCCGGCTGCAGTCCCGGGTCTGGACTCTCCATGCAGCCGTATCACCAGGATGTCGGCGACCCGCGCAAGAATCGATGTGGGATATGAAACCGTATCCCCCGGAGGAACGATCATCAGGACGTGTTGTCTCCCTCTCGACTGCGCCGCCTTGCCAACCGCTCGCACCATTTCGACCAGACCGGGGAGATCGTTTGGCGTGGCACCCTGAAAGTCGAGAATCTGCGTGTCACTTGGGCTTGCTCGAACGATGGCCAGCGCAGTGCTTGCCATGACTGCGGTGTCGTTTGCCAGCGCACGAATTGATTCCTGGTGGTAACGGGCACCCTGATAAGTCGTAATGAAAGTGGGTCGCACGAGGTGCATCGCGTACCAGAGGGAATCGTTGAATCTGCCCTCTTCGTAGCCGCTTCCACCGCGGTGCACGACCACTGGTCTAAGCGAGGCGCTGTCGATCGCGACGAGCGATGCCAGCGAAGCTACCTGCTCTACCGGTGCACCTCGCGTTGCCGATTCAGTGGACAGCTGCGGAACGGGGACGTACCAGCGGATCTCGCGCGCAGGCTTCGATGCGCCGGATTTTGCGCACGCCGCGGCGACGAGCGTCGCAATGACGAGAAGTGATTTACGAAGCATGCTTGAAGCAATACAAAATCAAGTTGCGACGGAAGGTGGCACTTCGCCGCACATCAATGCAAAATCCATCGATGAAAATTCAATTCGTTCTTGCTGCGCTGCTCTTATCTCAGCCCTTGCTGGGCCAGGCGACGGGCACTGCTGACCTCATTGTCGTCAACGGCAAAGTCTACACGGTGGATGATGGCCGCCCCATTGTCTCGGGTTTTGCCGTCAAGGACGGTCGCATTCTGTTTGCTGGCAGCGACGCGGAAGTCCGCTCGCTTGCCGGCCCATCGACGCGCGTGATTGACGCCGCCCAGGCGACGATTATCCCCGGGATGGTTGATGCCCACGCGCACCTGCTTGGGCTTGGGAACTCCCTGAGAAACGTTCAGCTTGCCGGATCGAAGAGTTATGACGAGGTGATAGCGCGCGTAGTGGAGCGCGCACGCGGTATGAAGCCCGGCGAATGGATAGTTGGACGTGGCTGGGATCAGAATCTCTGGGCAACAAAAGAGTTTCCTACACATGACGCGCTGTCGCGCGCACTTCCCAGCAACCCGGTCGCACTGACGCGCATCGATGGACACGCGATGCTCGGAAATGCAATGGCGATGCGTCAGGCCGGGATTACGGCGGCGACAGCTGATCCGGCCGGCGGGCTAATCGTTCGCGGGGCAAACAGGTCTCCAACTGGAGTGTTCGTCGATAACGCTGAGGCGCTGCTTGCTCGCGCTATTCCGGATATCACACCTGAGCAGACACGGGACGCGATCCTTGCAGCCGTCACGGAAGCCAACAAGTGGGGTCTGGTAGGCATCCATGACGCCGGCGCCGATCGCGCGACAATCGACATCTACGAGAGCCTTGCCCGCGACGGGAAGTACAACCTGCGGAACTATGTCCTGATCTCCGACGACAGCGCCGACATTGCGCATTACATGAATCGTGGTGCACAGAGCGCATTGTACGACGGAAAAATCTGGATACGCAGCATCAAGCTCTATTCGGACGGGGCTCTTGGCTCGCGCGGAGCCGCGCTCCTTGCGCCGTATTCCGATGCTCCCGGAAACACCGGCCTTCTTGTCTCGCCGCCGGCGCACATACAGCGCGTCGCCACGGAGGCGCTTCGCGGCGGATTCCAACTCGGCGTTCACGCGATCGGCGACCGCGGAAACAGGATTGTCCTCGATGCGTACGCCGCCGCGTTCAAGGCAGTGCCGACCGCCGACCATCGCTTCAGAATCGAACACTCGCAGGTCATTTCGCCTGACGACATATCGAGATTCGCAAAACTTGGCGTAATACCGTCGATGCAGGCGAGCCACCAGACGAGCGACATGCGCTGGGCCGAGGTGCGTGTCGGACCGCAGCGAATAAAGGGTGCGTATGCCTGGCGATCGCTTCTCAACAGCGGGGTCATAATCCCGAACGGCAGCGACTTCCCTGTAGAGGAGGTAAATCCGCTGATTTCATTTCATGCGGCGGTGTCTCGCCAGGACGGTACGAACTGGCCAGAGCGCGGTTGGTATCCCGAGCAGGTGATGACCCGCGATGAAGCGCTCAAGTCGGTAACAATCTGGCCGGCGTACGCCGCCTTCCAGGAGAAATCGATGGGGTCCATTTCACCCGGAAAGTATGCGGACTTTGTGATACTCGACCGCGACATCATGACTGTTCCCGCAGAACAGATACTCGGCACGCGTGTACGATCGACGTGGCTCGGTGGGCGCGCGGTTTACGAGGCTCGATAGAGATTACCCCCTGCACTCCGATGTTCTAACACCATTGCTGGCTGATGGCACGGCCGTTGCCCCCAGAAGCGAAATCAATGCAAGCTGATTCTCGAATGAAACAATGGTTGTCAGTAGTGGTTTTGCTTTCCGGCGTCGCGCTTGGGGGCTGCTCCACCGACAAGAAAGCTGATGCGGCGCAGCCCGCTGCGAGGCGGTCTGGCAGTGTCGCGGCCAGGCCGAGTGTGGTTGAAACTCCGGCGGGGCCCTATCAGGCGGCCAGTGTCACGAATGGATCGCGACTGACCGGGACTATCGATTTCGAAGGGACCATTCCGCCAGATTCGATAGTGAACATACCTGCAGATCTTCCCGGATGCGGCGCGACAGTGACGGCGCGATCAGTCGAAAGGAGCGGTACGCGCATCGGCGGTGTTGCGGTGTGGATCAGCGACATCCGGACGGGCAAGCCATTGCCGCTCGAGCGACGGTTTGAGCTGTCGAATGACGAGTGCCTGTTGACGCCAAAAGTGCAGGCGGTCTTCGCTCCTGCTACGCTGAACGTCGGCAGCGGCGACGCGGCGATGCACGAGAATCACATAGTGAATGTTGGCACAGGCGAGCTCGAAGGGATTGCGCCGTTCAACGACAACGGCGAGGTCGTGCCTTTTGACCGCTTGCTGACGAAACCTTCGCAGCTCGAGATAAACTGCAAGGTGCACCCGTGGGCGAAGGCCTGGATCCTTGTTTTCGATCACCCGTACTTTGCGGTCACCGAACGATCCGGCACTTTCGCGATCGACAACGTGCCCCCCGGCACATACCGCGTTAAGGCATGGCATCCGCAGTTGGGCATCGCGGAACAGAGTGTGACAATCGCTGCGGGATCGCCGGCGACTCTCGCTCTAAAGCTCGGGTCGGCTGAGCCGGCTTCGGCTGCCGACACCGTCGCTGCACCTCCGACTCCGGCGACCTAGCTAGCTCGGCGGCCCGGACAACGCGCATCGTTTTGTCCGGGAAAGTATTTGCAAGCACTCAGTCTGATTGTTCGACACGGAGCCACGGGGGCCACGGGGAAACCCCTAAAAACAACGACGACGAGACGGGTTTTGTCGTCAACTGATTCGTGCTTGAGTTTTTTTCTCCGCGGGTTGCTCCGTGGGCACGGTGACCCCGTGTCGAATGAGAGAAAAGCTTGCTGGCCGAACGACCTCTGAAGCGATGCGTCCGTTATTTCTTAAAGGTGTCATCGAGTAAAGAACGATAGACCTGCGAGCAGCCCAAGCTCGGTCGTATCACCATCCCCGAAATGATGCCCGAGGTTCGCCTCGAAGCGACTCGACAGCCTGCTCACAATCGGATGCTTGAACCCAAAGCCAATCCCGAGCAAACCATTTGAGTCGCTGTTGCCGTTCGCATACCCGGTCACGCCGAGAAATGGGCGGAGGTACATGCCGGCACGATGATACGCACCCGGATAACGGCCACTACCCAGATGGTAGAGTAGTCCGAGCTCAGCCCGGTAGCTTGTGAAAGTATCTCCGTCACCTGTGAGGATGTTGATCCTGAACTTCGGCTCGAGCGACGTACGCGTCCCGATCGGAAACCCGATCCGTGCCGAGCTGACTGGCAAATCGATACTGGTCCGGGCATCGTCGCCGAGTCCGATGGTGATCCCGGCGTCGACTCCAAGCTCGAGTGGGTCTGGCCCGGAGGTTTGAGCAGCGGCTGAGGTCGCACCAAGTGCGACGAGGGCAAATGAGGCGAGTGTCTTTCTCATAGTGGGTCGCGGTTGAGTGAGCCTGCGAAAAATCACTTTACCTGCCTGCTTCGTCAGGCTCTGTATCCCCCCGCTACATCCATGCCCGCAGATCGCGGTGAAAGGAAGGCCGCTACTCAGCCGTTGCCAAAAATTCGTTGCCGCGGAACTGGCCGCGGTAAAGGCGGGAGTACACACCCTCTTCCGCGAGCAACTGCGCATGAGGCCCTTGCTCCACTACCCGGCCCCGGTCCAGCACCACAACGCGGTCCGCCCGGAGGACAGTACTGAGACGGTGGGCGATGATGAGCGTGGTCCGGTTTTGAAGAAGGTGCTGCATCGCCTCTTCGACCAGACGCTCGCTCTCAGTATCGAGGCTGGACGTTGCCTCATCGAGAATCACGATTGCGGGATCCTTGAGGAAAACGCGCGCGATGGCGAGCCGCTGCCGTTGTCCTCCGGAGAGTTTCACTCCTCTCTCCCCGACCATCGTATCGAATCCTTCGACGAGCCGGTCAATGAACTCGATTGCGTGGGCCGCCTGCGCCGCGCGCCTGATCTCATCGTCCGAGGGATTGCGACCATCTTCCTTTACCGCGTACGCAATGTTCTCGCGTACTGTGCCGCTGAAGAGTGCGGGTTCCTGTGGAACAATTCCAATAGCGGCGCGCAGATCCTCGAGGGCGAGTGCCCGCACATCGTACCCGTCGATCTTGATGCGCCCCCGGGTGACGTCCCAGAATCTTGGAATCAGCGACGCGATCGTTGTTTTTCCGGCGCCGCTTGGTCCAACCAGTGCAACGACTTCGCCCGACGCAATGTGAAGCGAGACATCGGTGAGCACTTCAGGCAGCGACGCACCGTAAGCGAATGAAACACCATCGAGCGTCACTTCACCGCGGACGGGCTTCTCGAGGAAAACAGGATTGGGACGACTTGCGATCGTTGGTCGTGTCTCGAGCAGGTCAAAGGTGCGGCGCGCCGCGCCTACTGCCTCCTGGTAAGCACCGAAAAGCGAACCGAGCGATCCCACAGCGCCTGCGACATAGAGGGCATAGAGAAGGAAAGAAACGAGCGCGCCTGCCGTGAGTGTCCCCTCGAGGACGAGCCTGCCGCCTTGCCACAGCACTGCAACGACGCCGCCGAATGCACAGAACGTGAGAATGCCGAAGAACGTCGCCCGAATTCTTGACCGGTCCGTCGCCGCCGCAATTACATGCGCCATGTGGCCAGTATATCTGCGGGTTTCCTCGGCTTCGCGCGTAAAGCTCTGCACTGTCCTGATCTGCGAGAACGCTTCTTCAGCGCTGCCTGTGGCTTCGGCGATTCGGTCCTGCACGCCCGTGCTTGCGCGTCTCAGCTGTCTGCCAAAAAAAAGTGCAGCGCCGATGACGATCGGAACGACAGCAAGTGTCGTCAGTGCCAGGCGCGGGTGGGTCATGGTGAGGAGAATTACTCCGCCGATCAGGAACAGCGATTGACGTGCAAACTCCGAGAAGTTGTAGCTGAGGACGGTCTGCAAGACCGTGGTGTCTGCCGAAAGCCTGCTCGTGAGCTCGCCTGTTCGCTGCTCGGTAAAGAAGCCGGGAGACAGCGTTATCAGGTGTGCAAACAGGTCACGACGGAGTGACGCAATGATCCGCTCGGACGTGACCGTCAGAAGATATACCTGCGCAAAATTCAGGAGAGCCTGAATGGCAAAGAGCGCGACCAGACCGAGAGCAATCCGATCGAGCAGTGCGGTGCTTCCCTGAACGAATGCGGCGTCGAGCAGGTGCCTGACGATCTGCGGGAAAGCGAGTGCAATCCCGACGCTTACTAGGAGACAGGCGATCGCCGCAAAAAGCCGCGAGAAGTGAGGCTTGATGCGCGGCAGGAGTGATCGCAGAGGCTTCGGCGAAGGAAGACGCTTCGCCGACTGGGCCTCGGCCATCAGAGCGGGATCTTTCGGTCTACCACCATCGCCAGGAACAGTAATGCGAGATACAGCAGAGAGTACTTGTAAACCCACCACGCAGGAGCAGTCCACTCGGTGGCGTGGCGCATCCTGATGATACCCCAGAGGAGAAGGAGCCCAAGCACTAGCGCTGATACCAGGTAGATCACGCCGAATGCACCGAAAGTTACCGGCAGCACTGTTATTCCGATGAGTATGACCGTGTACCACAACATCTGGTTCATCGTTTCACGCTCGCCCCATACAAGCGGCGCCATCGGAACCCCTGCCTTCGTGTAGTCTCGCTGCTTGAGGAGGGCGAGTGCCCAGAAGTGCGGCGGTGTCCAGTAGAAAACGATCAGGAACAGATAGACTGCTGTAAGGTCGACCGTCCCCGTCATTGCCGCCCAGCCGACCAGGGGCGGGAAGGCACCGGCAGCTCCGCCGATGACGATGTTCTGCGGTGTCGTTCGCTTGAGCCACTTCGTGTACACGAAAACGTAGAAGTAGAATCCCGCAAGCGCGAGTCCGGACGCGACGACATTGACGAAGATCGCAAAAATGAATGTCGCGGCGGTGGCGAGCGCCACGCCGAACGCGAGGACCGACCTGCCGCTCATGCGCCCGCTCGGGATTGGCCGGAGTCGAGTGCGTGCCATCATGTCGTCGATGTCGCGGTCCATGTACATGTTCACCGCGTTGGCACCGCCCGCCATGAGGTACCCGGCAATCATTACTACAACGACCAGTCCAAAGTCTGGTGTTCCCGCGACGAACATCGGCGCCGCTGTCGTTACCAGCAGGAGTGAGATGATTCGCGGCTTGGTTAGCATGACCAGGTCTTGCATCAGCGTCCGCTCAACGGGTACCGCGATAGCAGGGCTCGTCATCAGGCAGCCGCCTTCACAGGGATTTGCTGCTCCTGCGTCCGTGCAGCACGTGCGCTAAGCAGTGCCAGCACAACGATCGCGAGCCACACGAACGTACCCGTCGCCTGATGCA
>JANPKW010000053.1:0-1646 GCA_031426255.1 Gemmatimonadaceae bacterium
GGCAAAGTCGGCGTACTCGTCGAAGTCGGTGCGAACAAGGACGAAACCACGGCGACCGAAGCCTTCAAGCAACTCGTGCGCGACATCACTCTGCAAATCGCCGCCGCGAATCCGATCAGCGTCGATCGTAGCGCCGTCCCCGCTGCCACGCTCGAGCGTGAGCGCGAGGTCTATCGCGGGCAGGTGCCTCCCGGAAAACCGGCCAACATCATCGAGAAGATCGTCGATGGGAAAATCGAGAAATTCTACAGCGGCGTGTGCCTCGTTGATCAGGCGTTCATCAAGAACCCCGACCAGACGATCGCGCAACTCGTCGCGGCCAAGAGCAAGGAACTCGGCGATGACCTCGTGATCCGCCGCTTCCTGCGTTACTCGGTCGGCGAGCAGATCGCTGAATAAAGCGTAGAAGCATTTCCCTTTATTGCGGGCGCAGACTTCCAGGAGTCTGCGCCCGCTTTTTTGCTCGGTTACACACGCAAACAGGGTAGGAAACGCGATTGCCTCAGTGCATGAAACCGCGTCGCATCACGATCCTCCGCAAAGGACTGCTGGTGCTGGCGTTGCCGCTTGCCTACCAGGCGCTCTTCATCGGTCTGCTTATGAAGCGCCAGTCGGATCATCATCAGGCGCTGCGATGGGTAGTGCATACCAAAGATCTGCTCATGCAGACGGACATCGTCTATCGCATGCTGCTCACATCGCAGAGCAATCTGAGGGCTTACATGCTCACGCGGAACGAACTCTTTGCCCGGGAACTCACGCAAGGAAGCCAGGTCATCAAAGTTGAGCTGGAACAACTCGAGCGGATGGTAAGCGATGAGGGAAAACAGCGGGAGCGATTCACACGCGTCGTGGAGCGAGCCCGCGCCCGGCTCAACTATGAAAGTTGGATCGTCGGCATGCTTAAAAACGGGGAGGAGGAGAGAGTTCAGGCAGAACTCCAGAATTTGACTGGCGTGCCGATCATGGAGGCGTTGAGCGCAGAAATCGCGTCTTTCCGCGAGAGCGAAGAAAAGCTCGATGCCGAGCGGCTCAACGCCCTGCAGCAATCCAAAGAGACTCAGAACTCGCTTCTCCTCGCCGGGTTGCTCGTCAACGTCGGCATCGGGGCGCTGGCCGCTAACATGTTCAGCCGGGAAATCAGCGGCCGCATTCGAGTAGTCACGGAAAATACCCAGCGTATTTCCCGCGGGGAAGCGCTGCCCTCGCTCGTCCCCGGCAGCGATGAAATCCGGGAGCTCGACGAGCAGTTTCATCTCCTTGCTGACCACCTCAAATCCGCGCAGCTCCGCGAACGCGTCTACCAGGAAGCGATGGAGCGCCGCGCCGAAGAACTTTCCCGCGCCAACTTCGACCTCGCGCAAAAAAATCAGGAGATCGAGATGTTCGTTTACAGCGTCTCGCACGACCTGCGCTCACCACTTGTCAATTTGCAGGGCTTCAGCCGTGAGCTGGACATGGCGCGCGCCGAACTCGATCGCCTTTTGGCCAGCGATCTCACACCGGAGGCGCAGAAACGCGCCCGAGTCCTCGCGCAGCGCGACATGCCGGAGTCGGTGCAATTCATTCAAACCGCCGTTACCCGCCTCTCGCACATCATCGACGCCCTGCTCCGCCTATCTCGCGCCGGCAGCGTCGAATATCGC
>JANPKW010000054.1:0-180714 GCA_031426255.1 Gemmatimonadaceae bacterium
GCCACAACAGCGGATTGCGAAGGAGATAGCGGAACTCGAAGCGCGCGACGTTAAGCAGCATCGAGTGACTCAGGCCGCCCTACGCGCGCGCGCGAGCGTCGAGAAGTAGACGTCCTCGAGGCCGGCGTCGGCCACTGCGAATCCGTCGCCAGGATCCGTTTCCGACAGAACATGGAGAACTGTTTGCCCTGCGAAGAGCCGGGTCGAGATGATCTGGTATCGCTCGCGATACTGCGGGAGCTCGCTACGGTCGATCGTCTTCGACCAGATGTGTCCGCGCGTGGCGCCGACGAGGTCGAGCGGTGAACCCTCCAGCTGCACGCGCCCGTCTACGAGCACGGCCATCCGCGGACAGAGATCCGAAACGTCCTCGACGATATGCGTGGACAGAATAACGACCACGTTCTCGCCGATCTCGGCGAGCAGGTTGAGAAAACGGTTGCGTTCTTCAGGATCGAGACCAGCCGTGGGTTCGTCGACGATGATGAGACCTGGATTTCCGATCAGCGCCTGTGCGATGCCGAATCGCTGTCGCATGCCGCCCGAATATCCGGCGAGTGCTTTCTTCCGAACGTTCCAGAGGTTTGTCTGATTGAGCAGGGTCTCGACGGTTGATTTGCGATCGGCTCTGGAGGCAATGCCCTTTAGCACGGCCATGTGATCGAGCATGTCTTCCGCAGAGACGCGCGGATATACGCCGAAGTCCTGCGGGAGATACCCGAGTGTGCGTCGCAGTCGCTCGGGCTCGGCGATGACATCGATGTCGCCGAAGAGGATCTTTCCCTCCGAGGGTGACTGAAGCGTCGCGATCGTCCGCATCAGCGTCGACTTGCCGGCACCGTTCGGACCAAGCAGTCCGTACATACCTCGCGGAATTGCCAGCGTAACGTGATCGAGGGCGCGCGTGCCGTTGGCATACACGTGACTTACGTCCTGTAGATTCAGCATCATGTGAGGCAAAGTCGCATTCGAAAGAGGAGGACGCGATGACCCTCACTGCGGGCGGCGTCATTACGCGACGAGCGGATCGTTTTGTCGATGAGCGGTCAGCGCGTCGTCAGTCGACACACAGCGTACTTCTGCACTCGTCCAAAGCCCTGTCTTCGACATGACGGATCGTGCAGAAAACCTTCGGCGATTGAAATCCTCCGTTACGGCTTGAGTCGGGCCAGCAGCTGCTGGAAGCCCAAGCCCAGGATCTGCGTCACCCCCGACTCGTCGACCACGAACTGAGTCATCAACGATGTGCCCTCCACCTTGAACCGAGTCTCGGAGATCGGCAGGAGGACGACGTCCGCCTGCCCCATCGATCGGATCAGTGTGTCTCCCTTGAGGCGGACCACGATTCTGAGATCGGTTCGGCCCATCTGGCCGGGTAGGTATTCGTATGTGCCGACGTACCGCTCGAGCACCGCCCTTGGAACACGCACCCTGGCGACTGGTGTCGCCGGTGGCGCCGCTGCGCGCGACCCCTTGCGTGGGAGTCGAAACTCGAAGGCAACGCCGTCGCTGACGACTTGCGTCACCCCGCCTGCCTGGTCGATCACGAACTCCGCCGTGAAGATCGCGGCCATCCTGAACATGGTCTCGGAGATCGGCCGCATGACCATCCGCTGTCCCGGTACCTCACGGAACAGCGTGTCTCCGCTGAGGGATACCTTGATGGTTGTCCCCTCCTGGTCATACTCGCCCACGTACCGCTCGAGCACCGCCCTGGGAACGCGGACTGGTGCCTGCTGCTGCGCCTCGATGGGCCCGGCCGCGATTGCGAGAGCCAGCACGCCTGCCGCGATCCAGGCGAATTGACGGTTGATCATTTGATTTTCCTGTTCTCTCAACGGATGCGTGATGCCGGGATCTTCTGGCTCCCCTGCTCATGGATGAGACTGGCGGCCTTTCCGGTGCTGTCGAGCTGAAACTCGATGAAGGTCTTGCCCAGCTGGAAGCGATTCTCTGAACGCCCGTAGATGACGGTCTCCGGATTGCCAGCCGCCTTCGCCACCATCATTGTCCCGTAGCGGCGGAAGGTCAGGATGTCTCCGGACGCAGTCCTGTACTCACCCACGTAGCGATCGATGATGGCCGCGGGCAGCACGATTGAACCCGGAGGGCCGTGGGCTGACTGCGGCTGAGGCCCACCCCCGACCGTCACCGGCGGCAACGAGTCAATCAGCTCCGCCATGCGCTTCCGTGCCGCCTCGTCCGGCAACCGCCCGATGCCTCCGCCCATGTTGTCTAACATGTGCGACGCCTTGGTCGTCCCGACACGGGCCACCGTGACGGCGGGGTGACTGATGACGTACTTGATGAAGAACTGCGCCCATGTCTTCGCATCGAAATCGGCGGCCCACTCAGGAAGGGGCGTTTTGCCGACGCGCCCGAAGAGGTTGCTGCCACTGCCGCAACTGACCCCGCCATTGTTGCCGAAGGGGAAGAACGCCATCACGCCGATCTTCCGCTCCTGAGCGAGCGGCAGGATCGTGTCCTCGACGCGGGCGCGATTGCCCACGTCGTAGTCGACGCCGATGAAGTCGATCGGCTCTTTGCGCATGACCGCCTCGAGTTGCGTATACACGGTGTCGCCGATTACCTGCACGCCGATGTACCGGACGCGCCCCGCTTTCTTCTCCTCTTTCAGGGCGGCGAGGTGCATCGGGTCGCCCTGAGGGGGCAGCATGACCAGATCCATCCTGGGAGCCTTGACCCTCGATAGCCACGTGTCGATTTGCGTTTTCACGGAGCCAGGGCCCAGCTGCGCCGGACCGCTGGGGCCAGCGCCGGATGTCCCCCGCACCGACCAGAAGAGCTTGTTCTGAATGCCAAGCTCGTTGGCCACCGCGGCGTGGAACTGCTCCGAGCTCGCGGCGCCGTGCATCGCGTCGAAGACTCTGCCGCCGTTCTCGAAAAACGTTCTGGTAACTTCCCTGAGCGCGGCGTGATCCGCGCACGACGGGTGATTCGAGAACGAGAGCCCGACGACCGGAAGTTTTTCACCGGAAGACGGTATTGCCCGCTGAATGAGGTTTGCGTTTGAATGCCGAAGGGCGCGGAGGAGTTGCGGACTCAGCGCCAGCAAAGCGCCGGCGCCGAGAGTGGTTCCGAGAAAGTCGCGACGATTGACCATGAGGTGCTCAGATTGGGGTTCGCGCATCGTTGAACCAGAGTACCGGACCACCCACCGAAAATGTGTCAAGGTCCCGTTTATGTTCCGTCAAGAACGGGGGATCTGGCTCGCCAGCACCATGCATGATGTCAATATTCGCTTTTGATCTTCGGCGCTCCTCCCGTACGCGCGAAGGTCAGCGTTTGACCACCCGCCACCTGCTGCAGTCGGAATGAGGCGCCGTCGCGTTCGAAGCTCAAACGCAACGGACCGACGGCGAACGTCGAGTCGCTGAGTGGCACCATGTGCTGGCCAAGAAGGAAAGGCAGACGCCGGAACACAAGCTTGCCGTGCTCAACAGTGATCGTGCGCTCGCCACCGTAGACGCCTTCGTAAGCCTTAAGTGTCGCAGCAGGCACGACGCGCGGTTTGAGCACAGCCTCAGCAACCTCGAGCGCGGCGAGCCGCTGCGCCTTGAGCGGCGGGTTAGCCTCGATGTCGGCGAGGCGACGTAGCGCATGCGCATGCGCGACGTCGAGGGCGCCCCGCGGCGGAACCACAACATGAGGAATGACCCCGATGCCCTCCCACTCGGCGCCCGTTTTCGGATCGGTCACTCGCGAGACCGATATCGACGCCTGAAAGCCGTGGCCCACATCGAATGCAGGATTGTTGCGGCCTGCGCCCGCCGTCGGCTCGCCGATAATTGTAGCGCGGCCAAGATTCTTCATTACGAAAGCAAAGTCCTCACCAGCCGATATCGTTCCGCGGCTCGCGAGGATGTAGACCGGCACGTCGGTCCGCCGCGGGCCTGGCACTTCCCGCATAGTGTACCGCGTGAACTGATGATCGGCGCCGCGCACGCTGACAGTCAGAGCCGGCAGGGTATCCGCCCCTGTGAAATGGCTGATCAGGAAGTTGCTCAGGTCGGCGCTCCCGCCCCCATGGTCTCTCACATCAATGATCAGCGCATCGGTGTGCTGCACGTACCGCAGCGCGTTGACGAGATGCTCGCGCGCTTGCGGGAGACCCGAAAACCCGCGGATCTCGAGGTATCCAACGTTTCCGGGTAAGACTTCGAGGCGGCCAATGGAAAAGTTCTGGCGTTGTGCGTTGAGGAGCATCTGAGGCGGAACGTTCCCTCCACCCGGGGGCGGTCCGGACATCTGCGGCAACCGCGTGGTACCGAGTGGCATCGCGGGCCCCTGAGTGCGGAAACCGAGCGCGAGATGTTTGTCTGCGTTGATGGCCTTCATGTCGGTGGAGACGGCCTCAACGAAAAGCGCGGGATTCGTGAGTTTGTCGTAAGCCCCGCTGGCGAGGCGCTTGCGCAGATGCTCCGCGATGAGCTGCCCGGTGTCAGCGACGGCAAAGAACCGTTCGAGATTGACCGCCACAGTGTCGACGACGGCTCGCCGAACCTCAGCGGTCAAAGGATTAGGCGGAGTGGGAACTGGTTGCGGCGACTGCGCGCCGGCAATCTGCGGCGCAAAGGCGAGTGCAACGAACAGGATGAGGGGAATGTTTCTCGACATGAAGAATTTGCCTGTATGAGGAAAGAAACGCATCGCGCGCAAGGTCGCATGAGAGAGAAGGCCAGGCGATGACGGAACCGGCGTTCGGTACAAATCGGCGACGAGCGGATCGTTCCAGCGACGAGCGGCCTCGCCGCATTCGCGGCCGCGACACACCTTCCGGGGGCCAAGCTACTGAGGAAGTGCGCTCTGATTTGACGGGATAGATTAGCCACCAGTTATAACGGAGACAATCGATGAGACCACGACCTCTTGCTTTCCTGCTGGCTGCGGTCGCCGCTGTGGCTGCGCTGATGATTGCGAGGAACACGCGACAAGCGAGTCAGGAGCCTGCGGCGCAGACGGTTCCGTTGTATTCAGATCTCGGAAAGCACGCGTACCGCATCACGACGACGGACACACTTGCGCAGGCTTACTTCAATCAGGGACTGCGGCTGTATTACGCATTCAATCATGCGGAAGCGGTCCGGGCCTTCCGCGAGGCACAGCGTCTTGACGCAACCTGCGCGATGTGCTGGTGGGGCGAGGCGCTCGCATGGGGTCCGAACATCAATCTGCCGATGGACTCCGCGTCCGGCGTCGCGGCCTATGCATCATTGCAAGGCGCACTGGCGCGTCGTGAAGGCGCGTCGCCGCTTGAACGGGCTCTCATCGACGCGCTTGCCGTTCGCTACGATGCACAGCCCCCTCAGGATCGCGCGCATCTCGACCAGGCGTATGCGACCGCCATGCGTGATGTAGCGTTGCGTTTTCGCGATGATCACGAAGCGACAGTGCTGCACGGTGAATCACTTCTGGACGTCCGGCCGTGGGACTACTGGACGAAGGATGGAGAGCCGCAGCCAGGTATCGCCGAGGCACTCGCGGGCTTCGAGCGCGTGATTGCTGCGAACCCGAATCATCCCGGCGCGTGTCACTTCTTCATCCATGCAGTCGAGAAGGTCTATCCGGAGCGCGCAGTGCCGTGCGCCGAGCGACTGGCGAATCTGATGCCGGGAGCCGGGCACATCGTGCACATGCCCGGCCACATCTACATCCGCATCGGCCGATATCTCGATGCTGTCGAAGCGAACCGCCATGCGATCCATGCCGACGAGACGTACATCCGGGATCAGAACCCCGCGTCGGGCATGTACACAGCGGGCTACTATCCGCATAACTACGACTTCCTCGCATTCGCTGCGCTGATGATCGGCAGGGGCGCCGATGCCGTTGCCGCCGCTGATAAGGTCGGCTCGCTTATTCCGGCGGAGATGTTCGGCACTCCCGGAATGAACTTCCTCGAGCATTGGTCAACACGCGGGCTTCAGGTACGCGTGCGCTTCGCCCGCTGGGACGAGTTGCTCGCGATGCCCCGGCCTCCTGAAAATCAACCCCATGCACGAGCGATGTCGCATTACGCTCGCGGTCGCGCTTTCGCCGCAAAGGGCAATGTCGCGGAAGCGCGCAACGAGCTCGCTCAGCTCAGGAGCATCCGCGCTCGACCTGAGCTCGAGGGCGTAAAGTTGGAGTTCAACCAATCGCGCGACGTGCTCGCGATCGCGGAGAGAGTGCTTGCCGGTTGGGTCGAATCAGCCGCCGGTCGGCATGATGCCGCAGCGGCCGCACTGAGAGATGCCGTGCGGCTGGAGGATGCTTTGCTGTACGGTGAGCCTCCAGAGTGGACTGTTCCTGTACGACAGGATTTCGGTGCTGTTCTGCTGGCAGCGGCGAGAGTTGGGGAGGCAGAGCGGGTATTCCGCGAGGACCTCGCCAAGTTCCCGGGCAACGGCTGGTCGCTTCGCGGCCTCGCGAACGCGCTTCGTCGTCAGGGCAGACATCCCGAAGGGGACTCTGTCGATGCTCAATTCAAGCGAGTCTGGTCGACGGCGGATATCGATCTGGTGGCCCCGTGACGGCACACGGTGCATCGTCGTCGCGTGAGGCAATTATCCGAACCGTTCTCTGAGCCGGGCCCCAAAACGTCGGCTCATTGTCACCGGCTCTTTCAAGCCTCGCATGTAAACATGCTGGCTCGCATGCGACCATTGCTCTAGCCGGTCGACGTACTCGAGATTCACGATGGTGGAGCGGTGGATGCGCACGAACTGCCGGTCTGGGAGTCGCTGTTCCCATTCACGCAATGATTTCGACGACGGCTTCCGCGTCAGCTGCGGAGCAAGGCGCAGCGTGGAGCCGTCACCATCGGCTTCGATGGCAACGATATCGCGCACACGCACGAAGACGCGTTCTTGGCCGAGACGCAGCAACAGGCGGTCACTGTAGGTGACTGTCTCGCGAGTCGGGGTTGGCGGCTGCGCTGCCGCGAGCCGGTTTACAGTCACCGCGAGTCGCTCAGGTGCGACCGGCTTCAGCAGGTAGTCGAGTGCGTTCACCTCGAACGCGCGAAGCATGTACTGATCGAAAGCGGTCACGAACACGACCTCCACATCCGGGCCGAGCAGCGGCAGCAGCTCCATTCCTGTTTCGCCCGCAAGCTGGATGTCGAGGAACACGACGTCGGCATCGGTTGCGGTAACGAGGCGCGCGGCACCGGCCACGGTATCGGCCTCGCCAACGATGTGCACCTGCTCCGTGTGCGCCTCTTCGAGAAGCGTGCGCAGCTCGCGGCGCGCGAGCCGTTCGTCATCCACGATGACCGCGTGTCGACGCCGCCCGCTCATGTTTCCACCTCGTCACGAAATCGAGCGGGCAACTCCACATGAAAGCGCACTCGCCCATGTCCGTGATCCATTCCGACGCGATGGTCGCCGGGATGCAGGGCACGTAGGCGTGTACGAACATTTGCGAGCCCCACTCCCCCCGGGGTGTCGTCCTCTTTATCGCCCGGGTCAGTCGCGGAGTGCCGCATGCCTTTCCACACGCCAGTGTTCTCGACCATTAGCCTGAGTCTGTCGGGTTCAACGAGCCACGCTTTCACCCGCACCACTAACGGTCGGCCAGGATCCGCAGCGCCATGCTTCAATGCGTTCTCGACAAGCGGGTTGAGGAGGAACGCTGGTACCTCGCAGCGCAGTGTCGCCGGGTCGATATCCATCCGCACGTCGAGACGCTCCTCGAAACGTACTTTCTCGATCGCCAGGTATCCACGCACCGATTCCACCTCCTCCTCGAGCAGCGCCACGTGCAAAGGCCGCTCCACCAACGCATACCGCAGGTAGCCGGAAAGTGCGGTCACCATATCGCGGGCTCGAGAGCGATCCTCATTGATCAGCGCGCGGATGGAGTTGAGAGTGTTGAAGAGAAAATGTGGATTGAGCTGATACGCGAGCATCTTGAGTTGCGCATCGCGTGCAGCGGCCACCGCGCGCAAGGCCTCCTCTCGCTGCTCACGCAGCGCGGTGTTGTACCTGAATCCCAATCTGACGAGGCTCCATCCTATCAGAGGAAGCGCGCCGTTCACCAGCGCGCCGTCGAGGATCCACCCATGTCGTACACGCAGCGAAGATGGGGAGCCGATGATGGCCGAATGGACGATAGCCGCGCCGAAGTGCCGGTAATAGTAGAAGGCGAGTGCCCACAGAAGCCCTGCCACGTACGAAGCAACCAGCGTAATTGCGAGTGCCCGGCCGAAAGATGCGGGCCCAACGCCGAGTCGATCGTATACAAAGCCGAGCAGCAGCGACAGCAGGAAGCCGATCAGGATGTACACCGGCTGAGTCGCGAGGATGACCGACCACGGCATCACGTCGAGCCACCCGATCACCATGGCGACGCCGAACAACAGCCATCCGCCAACGTTGAGCAGCAGCTTCGCGCTGGGGCGGTGTCGAATGCTCATACAGCTCTGAAAAGTGCGGGTGAACGAATGTCGAGAACCGGCAAGATCGCATTCGGCAAGCCGGGAAGCGATGACATAGCCCGCATGCGGACAAAATTAGCGCCGAGCGGAATGTTTCGGCGGCGAACGGCGCTCCGTCCGGATCAGTCCATCCTGGTCGTATCCCGTCACCATGTGCCTGGCGCCGGGGTATGCAAATGGAATTGGTAGAATTCCCGTGACATTCTGGAGGTAGCCTTTGTCTCCAGCCGCCACTCCGTGCGCCAGCGCTTCGACTGGTCCGAATAGCAGCGCGACCACCGCAGCCAGTACCAAAGGCGGCAGCAGGCTGGCGATAAAACGATGTCCTTTTGAAGTCCAGGTGTTGGTCATTGCTTGAAGAATAGCTTATACGGCAAGGGCAACAACGGCAGGATCAGGCTCGTGCGATGTTACGCACACGCCAACTGCGAGTCATCCACCTGTATCGAGCGATCAAGTCGACTGGGTGAGCGAGCATTCTTTTCTGCACTCTTTCGTCTCTTCTTCGCTACTATCCATGACGAACGGTTGCGCGACTTCTATTATCGCTCACCACTGACCTGCCTGCCAACCCAATTCGCTGTTGGCGCTCGAAGCAACAATTCCTGAAAAAAAGGACGCACTGGTGAAATCGAACGCGTCACACGCGGTCGTGACCAAACTGCCTACCGGCATTGGTGGTTTCGACGAGATAACCGACGGTGGAATACCACGCCATCGCACGACGCTTGTCACCGGCGGTCCGGGTTCCGGGAAGACTGTGTTTGCGCTTCAGTCCCTCGTCTACGGCGCAAGTGGAAAGGGCGAAGCCGGAATGTTCGTCGCTTTCGAAGAAAGCACAGCTCAGATCGTGGCAAACGCTGGCACGTTCGGCTGGGACATCAATGCTTTGCGCAGGAAAAAGAAGTTGTTCTTCCTCGACGCCCGCCTCGCCCCGGAAACCGTCAGAGCCGGAGAATTCGATCTGACGGGGATGCTCGGAATTCTGGAAGCCAAAGCCAGCGAAATCGGAGCGAAGCAGATCGTCTTTGACGGCATTGACGTGTTGCTGAGTCTTCTGGACGACCCTGCCCTCGAGCGCCGCGAGCTCTATCGCATTCGTGACTGGCTGTCGCGGACGGGTTTGACGGGTGTCATTACCCAGAAGGCAGGCGCCGATCCCGATCAGGAAGGCGGGGAGCTGAATGCCGATACGCAGCGCTACAACCATTTGCAGTTCATGGTCGATTGCGTCGTAATCCTTCGGCACAAGGTTGTGAACGGCACGGCCTTCCGGACGCTTCGCGTGATGAAGTATCGCGGCTCGGGGTTTTCAGGAGATGAGTTCCCGATAACTGTCGGTGCGGATGGCATGCTACTCACACATCGGGGACCGCAGGAGCTGAGGTATCGGGTATCCGACGAGCGCGTATCGACAGGACTCAATCGCCTCGACCATATGCTGCGCGGAGGTTTTCACCGCGGCAGCAACGTGCTTATCTCGGGCGCCCCGGGAACCGCCAAATCGACGCTCTCCGGACTCTTTGCGGAGGCCGCGTGCAAGCGAGGTGAACGGACGCTCTACGTTAGCTTCGACGAAGGAGCCGACCAGATAGTGCGCAACCTGCTATCGGTTGGTGTCGACCTCGCTCCACACCTGAAGTCGGGCCTGCTCGAGATGTACTCGACGCGCACGCGTGGTCCAAACATCGAGGACCAGTTCGGCGACTTGCGCGCGCGAGTACGTGCGCACGATCCGCAATGTCTCGTGATCGATCCACTTTCGGCGTTATCCACGAAGCTTTCGCATCTCGCATCTGCCGACGCTACCCAGCAGTTCCTGGATTTCCTCAAGACACAGGGAATTACCGTCGTCAACACGTCGCTTATGGATGGGCTCAGCACCGATGAAGCCACGGCGACCGGGATTTCAACTATCGCTGACACGTGGATCCATCTGTCATACCTCGTACAGGACGGTGAGCGGAACCGCGCCCTGACAATCGTCAAGTCGCGAGGGACCGGTCACTCCAACCAGGTCCGCGAGCTGACCCTTTCCGACAAGGGCGTAACGCTTACCGATGTGTTCGTCGCGCAGGGCAAGGTGCTGATGGGTGTCGCTCGCTGGGAATGGGAGCAGGCGGCACAGACGGCCAAGGGCCGCACTGACGCCGCTACTGATCTCAAGCGACTTCATCTCGAGCTGTCGCAAGCCGAGGCCGTTGCCAGACTTCAGGTGGTACAGACGGAGATAGAGGCGCGCGCGGCGGAGATCGAGTTGCTTGCAATGGAAACGGGATCCGCGTCCCGTCTTCTCGTAACCGGCCAGGCGACAATGCGAAAATTGCGTCACGCCGACGACGAAGGCGCAATCACTGTCCCACAGCTGGTTTCGCCGCCCATGCGGGCGGGGAAAAAGCGCCGCAACGGGGTTGCGTCATGACCGCAAAACCCAAGAAGAAAGTGAAGCTGAAGCTGCGGCTCTACGTGGCCGGGAATGCAGCTAACTCCGTGCAGGCTATTGCCAACGTCAGGGCGATCTGCGAGGAGCACTTCGACGCGGAACAGGTCGAAATTGTAGACCTTCTCGAGTTTCCGGCTCGCGGGCTAGTCGATGGGATCATAGTAACGCCGACTTTGATAAGGCTTTTCCCCCGGCCCGTCCAGAAAATCATTGGCAATCTGAGCGATACGAGCAAGGTAATACTCGCGCTGTCGTTCAAGTGATCGCGGCTTCCGCGAACGAACTGAGTCTTGCCCGGAGGCTCGCTGAGGCCGAGGCGGTCATCGAGGCGTTGCTCTCAGGTCAGATCGATGCAGTGGTGGACACTCATAGCAACACGCCAGTGCTCGTGGCGAAGGCGCAGGAAGCGCTTCGTGTCAACAGGAATCACCTTCGTGACATCATTGACGGACTCGGACCGGGAATTTTCGTCGGGCTTTTGACACGTGAAGGCATTTTAATCGAAGTAAACCGGTCTCCTCTGGATGCGGCGGGCCTTAAGCCCGAGGAAGTGCTGGGAAAGCCCTTCGACGAGACTCCATGGTGGTCGGGCTCAGAGGAGGTTCGCCAGCAGCTACGCGAAGCCATGTCTCGCGCTGCGGCCGGTGAGTCGTCTCGTTACGACGTGCGTACGCATGCGATCAATGGTGACATCATAGACATCGACTTCTCCATTCAGCCCATGCGTGACGAAAACGGGGAAGTGGCATTCCTCATCCCCTCGGCCAGCGTAATCACAGAACGAAAGCAGCTGGAAGACGCTCTGCGTAGAAACGAGGCGAGTCAGCGGGAAATCACCCGCGAGCTGGAAGTTGAAAGAGAACGACTCGTCAACGCGCAGGCAGTGGCCAAAGTAGGAAGCTGGGAGACGGACATTGCCTCGGGGATCGTACTCTGGTCGCAGGAGACGCATCGGATATTCGAGACCAGCAGCGAAACATTTCACCCTACGCACGAAGCTTTCCTGAGCGTCATTCATCCGGAGGATCGGGACCAGGTCGCAAATGCTTTTGCAAGCGCCGCCGCTGATCGCGAGGTCCATTCGGTGGAGCATCGCATCGTCATGCCGGATGGGCGAATCAAGTTCGTCGAGGAACGCTGGCAGACTATCGCCAATTCAGACGGCCAGGCTGTGCGAGCCAGTGGAACGTGCCGGGATATAACGGAGAGCAGGCAAACTGAAGATGCGTTGCGTCAGAGCAATGAGAGGTTTCTGCAACTCGCAGATAATCTCACAGACGTTTTCTGGATACGCTCCGCCGACAGGCAGGAATTGCAATACATCAGCCCGGCCTTCGAGCGCATCTGGGGTTTTTCCGTCTATGCTCTTTACGCCGATCCTGAAAAGTGGCTCGATTCGGTTTCGCCGCGGGACGTTGATCGCGTGCGGAAGGAATTCAGCGGCTTGACGGGGGAATTACGAAGCGTGGACACGGAGTATTCAATCGTTCGCGCAGACGGCGACATCCGCACAGTGCGCAGCCGTGGCTTCCAGGTTCGCGATGCCGGCAATAACCTCATCCGCGTGATCGGAATCGATACCGATGTCACCGATCACCGCCGGACGGCGGATGCTCTTAAAGCAAGCATGGGCGAATTCCGCTCGCTCGCTGAAGCGATGCCTCAAATGGTGTGGATCACGCGGCCGGATGGCGGAAATATCTACTTCAACGAGCAGTGGACAGCTTACACAGGTTTGACGCTCGCCGAAAGCTCGGGTGACGGATGGGCAAAACCTTTCCATCCTGACGACCGGCGCCGGGCGCAAGAGGCCTGGCGAACGGCGACGGACAATGTTGGCACGTATTCGCTAGAATGCCGGTTGCGCGATAAGGACGGGTCCTACCGCTGGTGGTTGATTCGTGGCGTCCCCGTGAAGGATGATGCTGGAGTAGTTATCAAGTGGTTCGGAACATGCACCGACATTCATGACCTGAAGCTTGCGCAGCTCGAGATCGGCAGAACAAACCGTGCACTGAAGATGTTGAGCGCGAGCAGCGAAGCGATCGTTCGCGCAGAAAGTGAAAGCCAGTTGCTCAAGGAGGTCTGCCGCATTGCTGTCGAGAATGGTGGCTATCGTATGGCATTCGTCGGGTTTGCGCGCGATGATGAGTCACGGTCAATCGAGCCAATGGCTCACGCTGGTGTGGAGGAAGGGTACCTCACAGAGATTTCCTGCACATGGAACGAGCGCGACCCGCTGGGGCAAGGTCCGTCAGGCGAGGTGATCCGCACGGGCAAGTCCATAGTGAGCAATGATTTCGTCAACGACCCATCGTTGGCCACTTGGTCTGCCGCCGCAGAGCGGCGTGGCTACCGTGGGGTCATCAGACTCCCCCTGAAAGATGCCAGCCGCACATTCGGCCTGCTGAATCTGTACTCGGCCAAAGCCAACGAGGCCGGCGCTGACGAAGTCAAGCTGTTGCAGGAGATGGCGGACAACACTGCCTTCGGAATCACGAGTCTGCGCGTCGAAGCGGAGCGCCGTCGGATGCAATCCTCCGTTGAAGAGCAGGCAGCCTTGCTCGACATCGCCAACGAGGCGATTCAGGTAAAGGGCCTCGATGGCAGCAGCATTTACTGGAACAAGGGCGCGGAGAGACTCTACGGTTGGACTTCGGCCGAGATGCTCGCGGGCATTCCGATCGAGGCGCGTTACAGCGACGTTGGCAGCTTTCAGTCCGCCAAGGCGATAGTGCTCGAGACCGGGGAATGGGAAGGCGAGATGATCAAGCTGACCAGAGACGGCCGCACCATCAACGTCGAAGAACGCTGGACTCTGGTGAGAGATGCGTCGGGAGAACCGAAGAGCATTTTTACTATCAATACCGACGTAACCGAGAGGAAAAAACTCGAGTCTCAATTGATTGTCAGTGACCGTATGGCCTCTGTTGGCACACTCGCGGCCGGCGTCGCCCACGAAATCAACAACCCCCTCGCTGCGGTTATCGGTAATCTCGACTATGTCTTCGAGCGACTTGGACATACCGCGGGTGAAAATCGAGTCCCGCGTAACAGTGTTTCGCACAGGATAGCGGCCGCCACTATCGAAGAAATAACAGGCCCGCTTGGTGATGCGCGCGGAGCGGCGCAGCGGGTACGCGCGATCGTACGGGACCTCAAGATTTTCTCACGGTCGCCTGGAGAGGACCAGCGGAGCGCTGTCGACGTTAAGGCCGTGATGGAATCTGCATTGGGGTTAGCGTGGAATGAGATCCGCCATCGCGCCCGGTTGGTCAAGGACTACGGGCACGTTCCAGCAGCCGAAGCCAACGAAGGGCGATTGGGCCAGGTGTTCGTCAATCTCCTGGTGAACGCGGCTCAGGCGGTTCCTGAAGGTCGCGTTGAATACAACGTGATACGGGTGAGCACCAGGCTCGAAGGCGAGCGCGTCATCACTTCAGTCAGCGACACTGGCCCTGGAATTCCCAAAGAAATTCTCGGTCGAATCTTCGATCCCTTTTTCACCACCAAGGCAGTGGGTGTCGGAACAGGTCTTGGTCTTGCGATATGCCAGCGTCTCGTCACGGACATGGGCGGAGAGTTGACGGTCGAAAGTGAGCCCGGCAAGGGTGCGAAATTCCAGGTAGCGCTTCCGTTGGCGCGGGCCGACGATCCATTGCCGAAACATGGGGCTGTCGACGCTGTGGCCCCTGGGCGGCGAGGGCGGATTCTCGTGATCGACGATGAACCGATGCTGATAAGCATCGTATCCCGGATCCTGTCAAACGATCATGAGGTCATGAGCACTCTTGCCGCGCGCGACGCACTCGCTCTCTGCGCGCAGGGAGAGAAGTTTGATCTCATCCTTTGCGATCTGATGATGCCGGATATGACCGGCATGGAATTTCACCGCGAACTTTCACTGGTCGCGCCCCAGCAAGCGAGCAGGATGATTTTCCTGACGGGTGGGGCGTTCACGGACAAGGCCCGCACGTTCCTCGAGCACCCTCCGAAGGAGCACATCGAGAAGCCGTTCGATGCGTCCAATCTTCGCGCAATCGTACGACGCTACCTTCGGTCGACTCCCGATTAATGCCCGCTACACCAACCGGGCTGCCATCATTGTCAGGTCATCGTGCGGTTCCGAGTGCCCCCCGAAAGTCTGCACGGCGTCGAGGACTGCGTGCACGAGCTCCGAAGCCGAACGGCCAGGCTGCGCCAGCAGCAGGTCACGAAGCCTCCTTGACGCATACACTTCGCCGGTCGGACTGTGTGCCTCCACGAGTCCATCGGTGAAAGCGAGAAGTGAGTGGCCCCGCTCGAGAGTGCGCGTCACCGCGGTAAAACGCGAATCCGGAAGCATCCCCAATGCCGGCCCGGTTGGCCGAAGCTCCTCGACGACACTCCCATCAGGCGCAATGATCAGCGCAGGCTCGTGACCCGCATTCACATACACGAGCTCACCGGAATACGGTTCGATCGATGCAAGAAATACCGTCGCGAACATGTTCGTCCGCCCGTGTAGTCGCGCGATGTAGTCATTCGTAAACCCTGCAACACGCGTCAACAGATCCGCAGGCGAGGCAGACTGTATCGCCTGCATCACCATCGTATGCCGACCGCCGATCATCTGGATTGCACCCCCGCCAACGGGATCAGCAGATGCACGGATCAGGCTCCGGAAAAGCGCCATGAACAGCGCCGAGCCCACACCCTTATCGCACACATCTCCCACGACGAGAATTACCTCACCGGATGACAGCAGGAAGCAGTCGTAAAAATCCCCCGATACATCTCGCGCAGGGCGAAGCGCGGCCTCGAGTTCCAGACCTCCCACATCGGGAAGGGCTTCTGGAAGGAAATCACGCTGAATGGTGCGCGCGACCGACATCTCACGCCGAAAGTTCTGACCCTCCTGCAAGCGCCGTCTGTCCAGCGCCGCATTGACTCGCACCCGCAGAACGGCCGACCCGAACACCCTCGGCAAATAGTCGTCGGCACCACCCTCCAGAAAACGCTCGATGACCTCCATGTCGTCGGAGCGCGAGGTAACGAGCACCGGCAAACTCTCGAGCTGGCTGTCAGCGCGCAGCGTTGCGATGAATTCCTGCCCACCTGGGCCGGCACCCTCGGTGTCGACCAGAATAAACGCGAAACGCGCTGAGCGAAGGCGAGAGAGCGCGCGGTCAAGATCGACCTCGGCAAGCACCAGATAGCCCTCACCTATCAGCTGCTGCACCAGTGGTGCCGCATCCGCCATGCTTCTGCCAACGAGAAGAGCGCGCGGTGGAATTCGCAACGTCGTGACGGTCCCCTCGACCGGCGCAAACCCTGTCATCGCTTTGCCCCATCGAGGAGTGTGAGCTGCCATAGATCCTGCGTGCTCGTGTGAACGAAGGGCTTCAAAGCACGCATACCAGTTCTGCCAATGCTCCGCTCGAGATATCGCACTTCCTCGAGCTTCGCTTGAAGTGAAGGATCGGGGTCGGCTTCGAAGCCCGCCTCACGCATGAGCAGAATTCCCTTGGCGCGAATGCCCAGCTCGGCGCGCAATCGTAACAGGCACATCATGTCTACAATCACCTCAGGCGGATAGCTCGTCCGCAAGCCCTTCAGAAAACTGCCAACCGGCGTGTCAGAAACCTGCCCGGCGCGCATCACCCGCAGCAACTCCTGATCGGTGTCGAATCCCGTGCCTAGCCAGCTCCTCGTTTCACGCTCGCTCTTATTGAAGAGAAACATGATGATATATGGAAACACCAGCACAATCAGCGCCGTTGCGAGTAAAGGCGCGACAAGGAACTGGTTGTACAATGAGTGCAACAGCACGGCCACCGCCAACCCGGGGAGCATCAGGGACAGCCGGAATACCGGCGCACGATTTTGTACGGTACGCGAAACCATAGCGAAAATTGCGGTGGTGCCCCCGTGCATCAAGGCGGTTCCGAACCCGCGTACGATCCAGGTCCAGATGGTCGGATTCGGGTGTATCGGCAGATAGTAGATGTTCTCGAGGAACGCGAATCCCGTCCCAACCGCAAAGCCATAGGTAGCCGCGTCAACAACGAAACCAACCTTGTTCCGGCGCAGCAGCCAGACGACATACCCCGCTTTCAGTACTTCCTCAACAACTGGAGCGACGTACATAGAGTACGGTGAGAGGTCCAACCCGAGAGCTGGTCTGAGCGACACGTTCACAGCATAGCCCGCCAGGGCGGCGCCACCTCCCGCTGCGACGGCAAAGAGGATCGCGCGAAGCGTTATGAGTTTGTAGCTGTCGAGCAACACAAGCGCGCCGAGGAAGAGAAAGACCGGGAAAACGCTGACCGCGAGGGCAACGGCCATGCTCACATCAGCTTGAACGAAACCATCAGCGCTGAGTTGCGCGGGATGTTCTTGCCCGCGGCAGTCGCGAAGCCGAGGGAGAACGTGGACTCGAATTGCGAAATCGTGATGAGTCTCAGGTCCGCCTGGGCACCTGCGCTTACGTAGTCGCGCCGCGCTGACCCGTCGCCGATGTCGGTAAGTAGTCCACCCGCAAAGGTCGTCAACGACGCCCAGCGGAGGTATGCACTTGGGACGCCGACCTTACGAAAGCGGAGCGGCGGCGACGTCCACTCTATCTGCGCCTTGGCATAGTTGGCGCCGCTGACCTGGTTGATGTCGAGTCCGGGAAAACTCTCAGTGTTCCGGAACTGCTTGATCCCACGGTGATCCACCCAGTTATTGCCGAAGCCCCCGAAGTACGAGCGCGCAAACGGATCATTCCGGTTTCCACCCAGCGAAGTACCCGCCGCCGAGCGAATCCAGATCGACGAGTGATCCAGCGGCAGCAGAAAGCCGTGAGAACCGTCGATAACCAGGCGGGGATAAAAAGTAGTGCGCGCGTAATTGCCGCGAACGCTCGCTCCCCACGTACTGCCGAGCTCGTCTTCGATTGCACCAAGCGAACGCCGCAGCGATTTGTACGCGAGATCGCCGGAGACCGTGCCAAGCCTGTCGTACGATGCCTCCACATCCTGAAACTCCGGCACCGTTTCGAGCCCGCCATAACCCGCAGCGCGAAGTGTGTAGTTCAGGCTCGTCGGGCCATCGAACATGAGGTTACCCTGGTATTGCGCCGCCAGCGAGTAACCTTTGCGGCTCGTCCTCGTTGGACCGAATAGGTCGTAGAAGTCCGCACGATTGAGCGCGCCGGTGACATTCCAGTTCCAGTGGCGGAAGACGGCGCGCATGTGCAGCCGCTCGTTGTCATCAAGTTCCTTCGTTGGCGAGTACGACGTCGTAACCTCGAGCGCCGTCGCACCAATCCTGTCCGAGAAGTTGGCGCGCACTCCGCCAGCAACACCGAAGTTGCCGTCTACATCCTGGTACCCCTCAACAACGGGATAGGCGTTGTTGAGCTTGAAATTGCGCAACGCGCTGTACTTCCCTGTCGCTGCCGATAAAGCGCTGCGGTCGACCTCTGTGCCCTTCGCAGGTACCCAACCCTGTACCTCCTTTCTCTTCTCCGCGATCTCGTTCCCCAGGAAACGAATCGCGCTCACACTGTCGGGCACCGCGTTGGGAATCATCGATGGCACGAAACCCTGCCGCGAGTACGCGAAGACCACCAGCGAATCCGCGGTGAGCGGCAACGGCTTGAAGAATCCGGTCTGCGCGTTGCTCAGCGGCTCCATGACTGCCCGTGCAACATCGTAACGATAGATGTTGGAAACGCCGGAGTAATACGACGAGCCGTACAGGAATCGGCCGTCGCTCGAGAATACAAAGTTGGACGGGGCCCACTCAGCAAAATCGTAGAGTACCTCGGGCGTGACGGTACCGCGTAGAAGGCTCGGCATACTCATCCGCACGAGCTTCTGATCCCCACTGACTTCCGACAACGAGCCGATGAGCGCCGAACCGTCGGGCGCTACGTCGAGATTGAACAGATCACGCCCGTAGGGGAGCGTGTGCACCTGGTTCCACTCGGTATAGGGAAATGGGATCCGGACAAGGGTGGAAAACCCGTTGTCGTGGCGCACTCCCCACAGTGAGCTGTCGGCACGATTGAACGCGAGGTCGCCAATGCGCGCATCGCGGATGAGCATTCGGGTGTCACCGGTCGCAAGGTCCAGCGCGCGCAGGTGTCTCCAGTCGGCGTTGTTCGTGGTATAGAACAGCGTGCGCGCTGAGGGATCGAAAGCGAGCGATGTCACCGAAAGTCCTGATGCGCCGGGAATGTCCTTGATTCGTGTGAAACGACCACTCGCGATCTCGATCGATGCGAAATGTGCCTCCTGACCTGGATGACGCACCGCGACGAGGATGCTGCCTTTAGCCGAATCATGCCATGCCCGTGACGCCGAGCCGAGCACACGACTCGTCAGCGGCCGTGCCTCGGTCGTGGGATGGCGGCGGATCGCGGCAAGATTCTCCTTCTGCCACTCGCGTTCCCACTCGATCCATCGCGACCACTCTTCCTCGAGCGAGCGGCCGAAGACGCGGTTGAAATCCGACGCGAAGTAACGCCTGCTCCCCTCGCTGCGATTGAACCAGGCGAGCATACGCTCGTTGCCGTAGCGGAGCGCCAGATAGCTGATGAACCTCGTGCCGTACAGATACGAGTTGGATCCGACCTGGAAGTCGATCGTGGTGCCTTCCGACTCGAGCCCCACAACGTCGTACATCCGCACGCTGTCTCGAACGAGCGTGCGGAACACCATCTCATCGTAAGGCCCGATCGCGCGGCCGAGACCGCCGTTCATCCATGTTTCGAGGTAGGTGGCGATCCCCTCGAGATACCATCGCGGCGCATACCACCGCGGAACAGTGAGATAGCTGTAAGCAACCGTGAGGGGCGCTTCAGCGCTCGGCGTGACCTTGCCGAGGAATATCGATCTGAAAAACCGGTCCGAGGCCGTCGTCTTGTCGGTTGTGAAGATGTGAGCGAGCTCGTGGTTCATCGATGAACCCATGCGCTCGGGCGCGGGTGCCGACTCATAGTCGTGCCCGTAGGGTGCGATGCCGACGGTGACGTGATTCTCCGGGAACGGCCGCGCTCCGGCGTTTCCGTAGTGCCAGAGATCGTGCAGCATCATGTTCGTGCGACCGGGCGGCACGTACCCGAAGAGCTTCTGGTGGAACCGTAGCGCGTTGTCAAAGGTGGTGACCACCTGCGGGATCAGGTAAGACTGCGACGGGGACGTATAAATCAGACGTACCGTCGGAGTTTCCAGTTCCTGAAACTGCGCGCTTAGCCTAGCCGGCGCGGCTGCTATGCAGCAGGCGAGGGCGAGAAGACGGAGCGGGGCGCATGCGAGGTGGGGGCTCAACAAGGTGCGACAAATTACGCGTCGGCCCCGCTCACCGAAAGAGATGAACAGGGCCGACTCGAGATCTTCCAGACCGACGGACGGGCAGGCGCCTGCCTGCCCCGCAGTCACATGGTTTCGCGCATTGCCTGGTCGCGGAACGCCTGGGACATCTCCAGGTTACGGGAAAGCTCGCGGTACGCATCGCTCGACATGAGCTCGCGGTACGCATCGTTCGACATGAGTTCCCGATAAGCGGTGTTCGACATCAGCTCCCGGTAAGCATTGTTCGACATCAGCTCGCGGTATGCGTTGTTTGACATCAGCTCGCGGTAAGCCGAGTTCGACATCAGCTCACGGTACGCGTTGTTCGACATAAGCTCACGATACGCCGAGTTCGACATGAGCTCACGGTAGGCCGAATTGGACATCAGCTCACGGTATGCCGAGTTCGACATCAGCTCACGGAATGCTTTGCTCGACATCAGCTCACGGTACGCGTTGTTCGACATCAGCTCACGGTACGCCTGGTTCGATGCAAGCTCGCGGTACGCAGAGTTCGACATCAGCTCCCGGTACGCGTCGTTGGACATCAGGTTGCGGAACGCGTTGCTCGACATCAGCTCGCGGAAAGCATTGCCCGACATCAGCTCACGGAATGCGTTGCTCGAGAACAGCTCCCGTGAAGCGTCGCTCGACATCAGCTCGCGGTACGCATTGTTCGACATCAGCTCACGGTACGCGTTATTCGACATGAGCTCGCGGAACGCGTTGCCCGACATCAGCTCACGTAGCGCGTCGTTCGACATCAACTCACGGAACGCGTTGCTCGACATCAGCTCGCGGTACGCGTCATTCTGCGTTACCTCGCGGAACACATCGCTCTTCACGAGCGCGATGATCTTGTCGTTCTGCAGCAGGGTCTGGATCTCCGGATTCGTGAGGGTCACGTCCCCTTCGGATTTCTTCACACCCTGGTAGCGCTCAGCCTTCTGGACTCCGCCGATGGTGCCGGCTTCGAAGGCACTCGGCGGGAAACTGCCCGTTGCGTAGCCAATGATCGCAATCGCGGCCACCGCCGTTGTTACGCCAATCAGGATCTTTTTCGTCGACATCAATTCCCCCATGAAATTTGAGACACCGTTCCACTGCTGTGCTGCCCAATGAGTGATCGTATTCGTCGTTCCCTGCGTTTGCTGCGCACTTCTCGACTTCCCCGGACTCAATGACATGGCCCTGGAAATCGCCTGGCTCACACTCGACGGCGCTTCGCGATAAGGGACCTCGCGGAAGAGTGCGTCGAGAGACTGCAGATTGTTGAATAGCGTCTGCGCTTCCGGGTGAGCCGCGACAAGCTCCCGAACATCGGCACTCGCCTCGGGGGTGTTCTCGCCGTCAAGCTCCCGGTGAATCAGCTCGATCTGATATTCAGTCAACATGTTCATGCGCTCGCAGTCAGAAGCGACTGGCGCAGCCGTTCACGCGCCGTGAAAAGCCTGGACTTGACAGTCTTCACGGGAACGCCGAGCACGTCAGATATCTCCTCGTAGGAGAACGAAACGAAATGTCTGAGTACAACAACCGCCCGATCGTCGGGCTTCAACTCGAGGAGTGCACTTCCCACCCTCTCCTCGGCCTCGGCAGCGCTTTGCGAGATGCCGTCGTGCGCCGGGACATCGAAGCTCCCGTCGAGCGACACCACGTTTCTGCGGCGTTTGATTGTATTCAGCGATTCGTTCACGGTCATTCGGTAGATCCAGCTGAAGAAACGGTACTTTGGGTCGTAGCTTTCGAGCGCTAAGAATGCGTTGCCAAACGCCGTCTGTGTTACATCTTCTGCGTCCTGCACGTTGCCCAGCATCCGTAGCGCAACGTTGAACACACTGCGTTGATAGCGATGAACCAACTCGTCGCCCGCAGCGCGATCCCCGTCCAGGAATCTTCGGACCAGCCCGCGGTCCAGATCGTCGTTCGCTGCAAGTGAGTTGTCCACAATACAAACGAGTTTTGCGAAAGTTGGAAAACATTAGGTGCCAGACCGCTTCAGACCGCCGCGGACGGCAGGGGGGAGTTACGGGGCCTAAAGTGCACCCTAAGGGCCCCGGTTGCAATTCCCTTATCCAGAGTTGACACGGAAAGCCCGGCGGGTTGTAATTGTCCCCGACCGAACAGGGGTGAAATGCGAGGCGAATTCCAGATGTCCGTTGGCGCCCACCCGACCGGGGTGGGGGAGGTGAATGCAGCCTTCGCTGAATTTGCGGAAGCGCATGCTCTGCCGCCGGCCGTGCGCCGGAGCCTCAATATCGCGCTCGACGAGCTGCTCGCGAATGCGTTGTCGCACGGGCGTGTGGGACTCGATCCCGCTTCAGTGACGGTGGAGGTGGAGCTCGATCAGGACCATGTGACCGTCACCCTCACCGACGACGGAACGCCGTTTGACCCATTCGGGCAGGACGCTCCGGACACAACCCTGTCAGTCGAGGAGCGGCAGATCGGCGGTCTCGGTATTCATCTCGTTCGGCAGTTGATGGACCACGTAAGTTACCAGCGTCGAGAGGACCACAACGTGGTGGTACTCGTGAAACAGCTGGCAAGCAGTTAGGCCACAAACCTCGCGGAAGGAAACCCGATGCAGATCTCTACGCGCACGAGCAATGACATCCATATAGTAGCAATCGCCGGCAGCCTCGACAGCGCTACGTCACCCGACGCCCAGAAGTCGCTCGACTCAGTAGTGGCGTCGGCGAAGAAGGTTGTACTCGACTTCTCCCAGCTGGACTATATAAGCAGCGCGGGATTGCGGGTCCTGCTCGGGGCAGCCAAGCAGCTCCGTGGATCGGGGGGCACACTTGGAATGTTCGGGCTGAACCAGTCGGTGCGCGAGGTGTTCGAGATTTCGGGCTTCTCGTCAATTCTGTCCGTGTATCAATCGGAGGCTGACGCCTTGAGCGCGATGTAGCTGTGCGAGCGAGCAGATGAAGAAGTATTGAGCGCCCCATGCTATATTCAGGGACTCTTGAAGGGAGTTGTATGCTGGACACCTGCACATGTTGCTGCGAATGCGGCGGCGGACCGTGCTGCTGCGGCTGCTGCGACTAGAAAGGCAACAATCGAAGAAAAGAGGCCGCCTTATGTAGGCGGCCTCTTTTCATTGCCTAATCCGCCCCCCGGCCAAAATCACGGCGTGCGGCTTCGATTCATTGGAACCAGACCGTCTTCGGGCGAGCTCCTCTTGCACCTCTTCAAAAGGAACGCCGACCGCCCTTAGTGCGACTAGCGCATGATAGAACAAGTCCGCTGCCTCCTCTGTGGCCCGCCTCGAATCACCATCGCCACAGGCAAGTACGAGCTCAGCTGCCTCCTCGCCAAGTTTCTTGAGACGGAGATTCCTGTCGTTGAGAAGTCTCACCGTGTAGCTCGAAGCACTGACATCGGGCTCGAGCATCCGCCGCTCAAGGACAGCGGAAAGCTCGGCCAGAGGATTTGCAGTCGCACCCTCAAAACACGAAGTGCGACCGATATGACACGCGGGACCCGCAGGGACCACGCGCGCCAGAATCGAATCACCATCGCAGTCGGCAGTCAAAGACACCACCCGCTGCACATTCCCACTCGTCGCCCCTTTGTGCCATGCGCCGCGCGTGCGCGACGTATAATGCATCTCCCCGGTCTCGACAGTCTTTGCGACCGCGTCGAGGTCGGCATGTGCGACCATCAGCACATCGCCTGAGACGGAATCCTGGGCAACTACGGTGACCGTGCCGTTCCCCTTGGTAAAGTTCAACGACGATAAGTCGAAAGCGATCACCGCTGCGCCTCGCGTCCGGGATTGAGAATGGCGCGCACTTCGTCGGCGAGGAGAGCGTTGGTCGCGATTCCACTCGTGCCGCAAACGCTACGCCCCTCCCAGTCGGTGAATACACCACCGGCCTCGACTATCGCGGGGATGACTGCAGCGATGTCCCACGCAGCGACTACAGGATCCACCATCACCTCCGCTCGGCCAGTAGCAACCAGCAGATAACCAACGCAATCTCCCCACGTTCGACTGGTTCCCGACCCCGCCACTAACGCCTGCCATCCCTCGAGCTTCTCCGAGTGACCCGTAAACCCGGCATCCGTAGTCAGCACAGTCGCAGCGGAAAGTTCGGCGACAGTAGACACGCTGCACCTGCTTCCGTTCCACCAGCAACTCTCTCCCGGCGCAGCAACGAGCGACTCCCCGAGTGCAGGAAACTCGGCGGCACCCGCTATCACAGTGTCGCCGTCCATCACCGCGACCAGCGTTCCCCAGAATGGAATCCCCCGCACGAAAGCCTTCGTGCCATCTATCGGGTCGATGATCCACCGGCGCGCCGCATCCGGCCTTACGACCCCGAACTCCTCGCCAAGAATTCCGTCAGCAGGAAATCGCTTTTCGATCCACTCCCTTGCAAGCCGCTCTGATGACCGGTCGGCAATAGTCACCGGTGAGCCGTCCTGCTTCGACTCGGTGACCAGCGCGGTCCGGTAGTGGCGCATCGCGTTCGCCCCGGCCAACGCCGCGAGCTCGGCAACCGCATCTCTATATATCGTATTGCTCATGCTGCCCACCTCACCGGGATATCCGCATTTCGCATGGCAGTCTTGATCTCACGTACGCTGCACGTACCATCATGCAGGATGCCTGCAACTAGTGCCGCATCGGCGTCACCTTTGCCGAGCACTTCGAGGACGTGCGCGACTTCCCCGGCACCGCCTGAAGCAACAACAGGCACACGCACAGCCTCGATCACTTTCCCAGTCAACTCCAGGTCGTAGCCGCGTCGCGTCCCATCGCGGTCGATACTCGTGATGAGAATCTCTCCGGCGCCACGCTCAGTGCATTCGGCCGCCCACCTTGTCGCATCGAGACCGGTCCGCGCACGCCCACCCCGAGAATAGACCGTCCACCCGGCACGGTCTCGCTGCGCGTCAATACTTGCCACAATACATTGTGACCCGAACCGTTCTGCTGCTTCGCTGAAAAGCGATGGTTGACTGAACGCAGCCGAGTTGATAGTGACCTTGTCAGCACCCGAAAGGAGCATTCCCTCGATCTGCGCGAGGGAGCTGATGCCGCCCCCGACCGTCAATGGAATCGACAACAGTTCTGCAGCACGTCTCACGGTGTCGAGAAGTGCGCGGGGGTCTTCAGATGCAGCGGCGATGTTCAAGAAAACGATTTCATCTGCGCCATCAGCTTCATACTTCGACGCAAGAGCGGCGGGATCGCCCATCGCGACAAGCGACTGGAAGCGGATTCCCTTCACGACTTTCCCGCCGGCGACATCGAGGCACGCGATCACGCGCCGTGAGAGCATCAGCTGATCCTCACCGCGACGGCGCCTTTGGTACTCTGGACGGTATCATCGACACGCAATGCCTGGCGAAGAGCAAATCCGAGTGCCTTGAACGATGCTTCGACTATGTGATGCCGGTCCGAGCCGCGAATCACCATGATGTGCAGCGTTACTCCCGCGTTCGATGCGAACGACCTCATCCAGTGATCGTAGAGAGCACCCGGTATCGGTCCCTCGTAGTAAGCACGCCCACCTGCGTCCAGCACCACCTGCACGAGGGCGTCATCCATGACGACTGTACTGTTTCCGAAACGGGCGCAGTTCACCGGTAGCACCCTTGCAAACGCCAACCCCATGGTGATCGCGATATCCTCAATGATGTGGTGCTTGAGGTCACCGCTCGCCCGGAGATCGATGTCGAGCCCGGAGTACCTCGCCAGCGCCGTCACCATGTGATCCAGAAATGGCAAACCGGTAGCAACAGTGGCAACGCCGCCCCCCAGGGTCACCTCGGCGGAAACTGTCGTCTCCCTGGTTTCGCGCTCTATTTTCATGCTGAGAACACCTCTTGAATTTCATTTGGGTTGATCGCGCCGGTATAGAGGGCCATTCCAAGTATCGACGCGGACACACCGACATCGGCGAGCGCGCGAAGGTCAGCCACACTCGCGATGCCGCCTGCTGCCTGCACGGGAACCGAAGACATCCGCACGACCTCGCTCATCAGCAAGAGATCGGGCCCCTGCAGCAAACCTTCCTTGTGAACCGCGGTCACCAGAACTGCGGCAAGCGGCAGCTCGCTCAGTAGTTCCATCTGCGCTCGCATACTCGATGCGATTGTTTCACTCCACCCATGTGTAACTATCGAGCGATCGCGCACATCCATGGCCACAATCACACGATCCGGATACCGGGTAGCGATATCCGTAAGCCAACGGGGATCACTTATCGCTCGCGTGCCGATTACAACGCGAGTCCCGCCAGCCGAGAATACCTCCTCGACGCGACGTGAAGTCCGAATGCCTCCACCTACCTGCGTCGTCATCGTCGCCGACGCGAGAATCGACTCGACCACCAGTGTGTTCGACCCGACCCCAGTTGCGGCATCGAGGTCCACAACGTGGAGCGCATCGAATCCCTTGTTCTCCCACCCGAGGGCAACAGCTACAGGATCCTCGATGTCTATCATCTGACGATCGTAAGATCCACCAACCAGCTGAACGCACCGTCCGCTGCGTAAATCGACAGCAGGCATAACTATCACGTTCGCACCTGCTCGAGAAATGCAGCGACGAGCCGGACTCCAGCGCTAGAGCTCTTTTCCGGATGAAACTGGACCCCGAGTACGTTCCGTGCGCGCACCGCGACTGGGAACCGGTCAGACTCGTGCGTCGTCCAGGCTGTTACGACCGACATGTCACTGGGAACACACGCGTAGCTGTTCGCGAAGTAAGCCATCTCCAGTTCGCTGGAAAGCAAAATTGGATCGCTGCATTCATCGATTGTATTCCACCCCATATGCGGAATCCGTTCAGTGGTGAGGCGCCGAACCGATCCGGCGATGACGCCAATCCCCTTCCCCTCCCCCTCCTCACTGTCGTCGAACAGCAGCTGCATTCCCAGGCAGATGCCGAGACACGGCATGCCGCCCAGGATAGCAGCCTTCAACTCAATCCGGCTGGGAGCAATCGCCGCCGCGGCACTGCCAAATGCACCAACGCCGGGCAGGAGCAGAGCATCGCAACTGAGAGCCTCCGCAACGTCAGCGGTAATTTTCGGGACATTCCCACTGGAGCTAACGGCTTTGGCCAGCGAGTGAAGATTGCCGCTGCCGTAGTCGAGAATCGCAGCGATCATTGAAGCACCTCCCCTAGCGCGTCAATGCATCGCTCCATGAAGTCCCATGGTCCGACAGTGATCCTCACAGCGTCGCCGATCCCCGCAAGTCCGGTGAAAGCCCGGACAGCGACGCTTCGTGCGCGCATTCCGCTCTCGATGCGGGTCGCATCGCGCACTGGAACCAGAACAAAGTTTGCGCTGCTTTCCAACGGCGGACAGCCGAGACTCGTGAGCTCGAAACTGAGACGCTTGCGGTTTGAAATTACTTCGGCCGCTCGCTCCATCACCCAGCCCGTGTCGCGAGCTAACACCTCGATTGCGACGCGTTCAGAAACGGCACTCACCTTGTAGGGACCGCGGGCTGCTTCGACCCGGTCGATCAGGTCGGGAGATCCGAGGCCGTATCCAACACGAAACCCCGCGAGTCCGAATGCCTTGGAAAGTGTCCTCGTGATGAGCAGGTTCTCATACCGAGCCAGCAAGCCGATCGATGCAAGACCGCCAAAATCGATGTATGCCTCGTCGACTATCACGATCCCCGACGCGTCAGCGACGATCGCCTCGATGTCCCGCGCGCTCATTGCAACGCCGGTAGGGTTGTTGGGCGAACACAGATAGGTGATTGGCGCACGGCGCGAGCGAAACGCGAGCGGAATATCCGGTTCCACTACGCTCACGGTCGCAGTCGCCAATCCGCCGACCGACGCGAAGCTCCGCATCATGCTGAAGGTTGGATCGAGCATCGCGACAGTACCGCCCGGCTCGCCGAAAGCTCGTAATGCGGAATCGAGGATGTCATCGGACCCACATCCTGTCGCGACCATGCTTGCGTCGACCCCGGCATATTTCGCGATCGCGCTCTTGAGCACAGTCGAGTAGGCTGACGGGTAGCGTGAGATCGAGCTAGGAACACCCGATGCCATGGCTCGCAATGCAGAAGGCGGAGGGCCCCACAGGTTCGTATTGTCGCTGAGATCGATGCCGCACCCAGGTTCCACTTCCTCGTACCTGCTAATCACAGAAGTACCGGTCATGGAGAAGCCCAGAAGCGTGCGGCCGCTGCATGAGAAGGCAAGCCCTCAGCTTCGGCCAAGGTTGCTGTATCGCCTGCAAGCCTCGACGCCGCATCTCGGGAGATACGCTGGATAGTTGTCCACCTGATGAAGTCCAGGGTCGAGAGACCCGAGTAAGCGCGGGCCATGCCACCGGTTGGAAGAACGTGATTCGCACCGGTCATGTAGTCGCCAAACGCAACCGAGCTGGGCTCTCCGACGAACACGGTTCCCGCGCCACTGATGCGGCTAACCAGCTCGTCTGCATCCCCGGTCGCGAGCAAGAGATGCTCAGGCGCGAAAGCGTTCGACGCTTTCAACGCTTCGGCGGTGTCTTGAACAACGAGAACGCCGCCACGGCTCGCAAGCGCTTCTTCAACGATCTCACGACGCTGTCGACCATTCACCTGGGCAGCGATCGCGTTTTCAATCGAGCTTGCGACCGTCTCACCAACCGCGAGCACCACGACGATCGCGCGTGAATCATGCTCCGCCTGTGCAAGCACCTCGCGGGCAATCACATCCGGATCAGCGCTGGCATCGACGATGACCAACAGCTCGCTCGGCCCGGCAGGGCAGTCTATCGCAACTTCACGCGCGAGCTGGATCTTTGCTTCTGCAACGAACGCGTTACCCGGTCCGACGATCTTGTCCACACGCGGCACAGATTCGGTGCCGATTGCCATTGCAGCGATGGCACCGGCTCCACCAATTGCGAACACTCGGTCGACTCCTGCGATTGCCGCAGCCGCGAGTACCTCGATCGAAGGCAGGCCGCTCGCCGACGGCGGTGAGCACAATACGACCTCGCGAACGCCGGCAACTCGTGCAGGGACAGCCGCCATCAAAACGCTGCTTGCGTACGCTGCGCTTCCGCCTGGCGCGTACACGCCGATAGTGTCGAGCGGGTCCGGTCGGCGTAACACAACGACACCGTCCTCAGATTCGACGCGTGTCGCGCGTGGTGCGAAAGCAGCGTGAACTCGCTCGATGTTACGTGCTGAACGACGCATCGCATCGAGAAGCCCGCGAGGAATTTTGTCAGGTGCCGAATTCACAGCCAGGCTTGGCACTTCAAGCCTATCCAGTTTCACAGCGTCAAGGCGCTCTGCGAGATCGAGGAGGGCACCATCACCCTCCTTGCGAACGCGCCGAATTATCGCTTCGACCGTAGTGGTCACCCGCAGGTCGGCCGATACTGAGCGATTAACGAGCTCGCCGCGTCGAACGTCATCGAGCTCGTCGAGCCTTCCGTTAAACCGAAACGTTATCCGAGCCATCCCGATGGCGGTCACGGTACCAGCCTCTCGATCCGTGTCAGCAGAATTCCTTCTGCGCCGAGATCCTTGAGAGCTGCGATCGTCCGATAGACGGCCTCTGACTTGACGACCGCGTGCACTGCCACGAACACTCCGCCGTTCAGGATGTCCACGATCGTGGGACCATTGATGCCGGGAAGGATGGACTTGACCATGTCCAGAGCGGCGCGCGGAACGTTGGCCATGAGGTAGCGTTTATCCTGCGCGCGAATCACTGAATCGAGCGCAGCGACGAGCTGATCGAGTGACTGCAGCTTGGCTGCGGACCATGAGCTCCTCCGGTCGCGGGCCGAGTACAATCCGGCACTCGATGACATCACTGTTCCGATCTCGCGTAGCCCGTTGGTTCGCAGCGTAGAGCCGGTTGAAGTGATGTCGATGATGACGTCGGCGATTCCGAGGTGCGGGGCGATCTCCACTGCTCCGCTTATTGGGACTATCTGAACTGTCTTTCCGAGGCTTGCGAAGTAACGCCTGGCGATCGTCGGGAACGAGGTGGCCACTCTCGTATCGATGGGGATTCCGTCAACATCGCGAATCTGTGCTTCATCGCGGCATGCTACGACCATCCGGCAAGCGCCGAACTCGAGGTCGAGCAGCGGCTCGAGGTCGCGCTCTGCTTCCGCGATTAGGTCCGACCCCGTGATGCCCGCATCGGCAGCGCCGTCTGCGACGAATTCGGGAATATCCTGGGCCCGGACGAAGATCGCCTCGAATTCGCCGCCAAGTGAGGCAGTTAGAGCACGCTCTTCGCGAACGAGAACGTCAAGGCCGGCCTGTGTAAACAGAATCCGCGAACGGTCGGAGAGTCTTCCCTTGTTTGGTAAAGCGATTCTGAGCATTTCAAAGTGGGTAGAAAACAAAAAAGCCCGTCCAGTAAGGACGGGCTCGCGCGCTATGATCAGCGCACAGGGGACAGGTTCAGCGGTTACGCGTGCACGCTCTCCAGTCCCCAGCCCGTCAGGCTGTGGTGGCGATGCGTCGTATGCGAAACCGCTGCGGTGTTCTTCATGTGAGCGCGAAGACTAGGCAGTGCTCTTCGATAAAACAAGGGGCTCGAGCGGGCTGGTCACTTCCTCGATTTTCGCCTTTCACCGCTGATCGCACAGCGTCAGCGATCACGCAACTCCGTCAGGATTACGAAAATGCCGAGCAGTAGCTGGATGAATCCAAAAACCACCCACGCCCGGTTACGGTAACGAGGCCAGAAGTGGGCAACAGCTGCGGCCGGTAGGGCCGTGATCGCGGCTATGAGAAAAAAGCCGAGTATGTGGTGGACATAGGCAATCCGGCCACCGCCGTTCAGTTGCGCTGCAACGATGTGATCGACAAGCGCAGCGATGGAAAGTGCAGCGACCATCCTCACTGGTAGCGGGTGCCCTCCGGTCTGATGATCCGGCCCGTTCACGCCGCTACCGGACATTACTCTTGAAGAACGCTACGGTTCGCTCCCATGCCAGCTTGGCTGCTGCGTGGACATATGCATCAAACAGAATCAGCAGTTCCTGGTCGAAATCGTGCGCAGTTTTTCTTTCCATTTTCTTGTCGGTTCTCTGTGGGGAAATACGCAGCTAATCGAACGGTACGCACTCCTCTTCATATGCCAATATCGAATAGCTACTGCTAGAGGCGCGCAGTAGACAGCTCGGGATTTGGCTTTTCGCTGCTCGCGTTGGCTATTCGCTATTCGCTGTTCGCATTTGAATTGAGGCAAGAGTCTTAACAAATCGGTGCACCTGATCCTCGTCCGTCTCCTCCCAGAGCAACTCGTCCAGCGGTAGCTCCTTCCGAAGCCGCAATTCTCGCCCAACCGATTCGCTTTCAACCCTCGCAGCAATCCGAGTCAACCGTACGTGAACCTCGCGCACACCCGACGTCGCAACAGTCCCCAGCACGTTGTGCTCTCGTATGCCGCCACCAGCAATCATCGTGATACGATCAGCTGCAACGCGCACCAGGTCGGCAATCTGCGGCGCGCCCTCCAAAGCAGTGGATGCGCCACCTGATGTAAGAATGCGACTAACCCCCGCACTTACGAGTTGCTCGAGCGCGACCACTCGATCAGGTGCAAAGTCGAACGCACGGTGAAACGTCACGGGCAATCCTGCCGCGGCACGGACCAGTGAATCCACGAGACCAATATCGACAGCGCCTTCGCGCTTGAGTCCTCCAATGGCCACGCCATCCGCTCCAATGTCGCGTGCAATGATGACATCGCGTCGCATGACGTCGCCCTCTTCATCGGAATAGACAAACCCGCCGCCCCGAGGGCGAATCATCACAACGACCGGGATCGATACTGCCTCCTTGCACGCCGCGATCATCCCCGCGCTCGGAGTCGTCCCGCCGTCGAAGAGGGCATCACAAAGCTCGAGTCGGTCCGCACCGCCTCGCGCCGCCGCGACCGACGATTCGACTGAGTCGACGCAGGCTTCAACGAGAACGTTTAGAGCAGCGAGCGTAGAAACAGTACGGAGAAGAAAGAGTAGAAGATCATCATCGCCACGAGACATGCGCGCCTCCAGAACGGTGGACGCAGCGCAACAGGCAGCAATCGCGTGTTGATGTAAAGCAGGTGACCGCCGGCGATAACGAACGTCATTCCGGCGATGTTAGCCCCGATCTGAAGCAGGACAATCGGCTGCGCAAGCCTGAGAGCTATCATGCCCCACATCACTACGATAACCAGGACAGTATAGTAGAGAGCGCGGACGTCACCGCCTCGCCACGCGCGCACCCGCGTGCTTCCAGTCCAGATCAGATCCGTCACGACACGGACAGTGGCTTCCAGCAGATCGAGCTGCGATTTGAACAGCAGCCATACACCGAGGAAAGCAATGAACCCTGCAAGCCAGGGTCCCGCTTCGGCGCCAATTGCATTGGCCAGCGCCGCTGCAATCCCGAGCCCGCGAATGTCGCTGCCAGCCGGAAGGAAATTGATGTAGAGAATGGCAGGAAGGAACATTCCCAGCATCGCGCCTACGAAGAACACGCCCCACTGATCCGCGCGCACCACGTTCCACCAGCCGCGCCACCGCCGCATCGACTCCGCGTCGGGAGTAAACATGAAGCCGGTATGTGCGAGATGAACTTTCCTGCCGCCGACCGCGGCGGGGATGAAGCCGGTCAGTTGCCCCATCCCGTAGCCTCTGTCACGCGCCCAGTTCGAGAGGACCACGTTTGCGACTCCGCCCGCGCCCGAGTACGCCGCGAGCGCGCCAAGCAGGAAGAAGTCGGCATTCTGCGGGATGAAATCGAACCTTCCCTGCTCGATGCTGAAGCCCGCGTACCCTGCTGTTGCTGCAATCCAGATCGTTAGTGGAACGAAGATGACAGCGAGCACCGTAAAGCTTCCCAGGATGCACACAATTAGAATCGCGTTCAGGATCTCGAGTGTCCGCTCGATGCGTCGCCCGAACAGGAGAATCCCGACACACAGAAGGAATGTCCCGACTCCAATCAGGTAAACCGCATCGGCATCGGTCGCTTCCGGCAGCCTCTTCATGAAAAGAAAAAACGCGGCAGCGGCCGCGTTCGCAGCCCACGCAGGCCATCCGAGCTGGAGGATGAAAAGAAATGCATACACCCAGCCCCAGAGCGTTGCCGACGGGCGTGTGCGCATGAACCCGGTAAACACCGGCTCACCCGTGGCCAGCGTATACCGCATCAACTCGGTGTTGAAGACGGTCTGGAGGAATATCGCGACGGCGGTGATCCACAGCAGCGACAGGCCGTAACGCACGAATGCAGCAGGACCAAGCAGAAATTCGCCGCCGCCGATCGCTGCGCCGAGGACGATTACTCCTGGACCGACGACCCCAAGCCATCCCAGACCTTTCGGCATTGGCGGCTCGGGCAACTCGGCCTTCTTCCAGGGCTCGAGTCCTGATCTCGCTTCTATGTTCAGCGTGATTCTCCCATGGGGAGCGACGCGACTAACCTAGTCACGCACTCTGCTGACGCAAGAAGCCTGTCTCACTGGCACGCGCAACGTTGACTCTAATCCTCCCGGGGCACTACCGGATATCGATGCACCGGCAGGCTGTTTTCAGTGAACGTGTATGACTCCATGTTCGGGCGGATCCCAGCACGCGTTCGAGCAATACCTGACGATCCCGGGGGAATTGAACCTCCTCGTTGCCTTGCCGTCGGTGATCTCGACGCTATCCACGACGCCATAGTTCGGCGTGAGAAGATAGATCCGCTCCACTGTGACGCCCGAAGTCGCAATCACACCTGTGCGCCACTCGACTTTGCCACCCGCCCTCACATGAGCTGAGTTTGGCTCCCAGCCATCCGACTCAGCCTTTAGAACCACGCTGTCGAGAACAGTCCACGGCCGGACAGTTATCGTCGCGGAATCGGAATAGGTCGATCCTCCAAAAACGGTCGTCGCCGAGATAACCGTGGTACCGGGCGCGAGTGCCGTGACGAATCCGCCATTGCGAACGCTCGCGATCAGCGGCGCGCTCGTCGAAAACCTGATGTCCGACATGAGGGGCGGATTCCCTCGCTGAGTTCGGATGACGATGCCGAGGGGGAACTCGTCTCCCTGGTCGATCGTTGCAGAGTCCGGAAGGAGGATGAATGCGGTAAGGATCTCACTCTCGGGCGGGCTTGGAGAGATCGGGCCTGGCTCGACAGCACGATCACCTGCACACGCGCCGCAGATGATCGCGACGACAACGAAACACACATTTTTCCGAAGTATTGCCACTGGCTGCTCCCAAGAGATTTCTAGAAAGGGATACGCGAAAACGGGCCGAATCGGCTCACATCCCCTGGAGTGCGTCGTCGCGAACGGCCTGTGGCATTTCCGCGGATCGAAGCGTGCGCGTACTATTACGGAACCGTGCTCAACAGCAGCCGCAGTTCTTGAGAATACGACTGTCGATTTCCGCGGCCGGAAGTAGTTCGTCGTGCACGACGCATTGCGCGCCTGCCCCTCAGCGCGGGTCGAGTAGATGATCGGTGGTCCGCCGCTCTGGCAGTGACTGGCACTGCTGATGTCTACCTCGACAGCGTAGTGATCACCACTACAGCGATGACACTCTTTGCAAGTCACCCAATCCCTGAGGACAGCGGCTGTCGCTATCGACTCGATCCATGCCGGCCTTGCCGCCGGGTCGTCCGGTTGGAGCATGGTGCGGCAAAGCGCGGCGATACGGGTGGATACGACACTTCGTAAGAATGGAGAATGGCGCAGGCAAGTCCGGCGCTTCATGATCCCGATTCATTCGAGCTTCAACCTCGCGGAAAGCTGGCCGGTATTTCAGGTGAACTCAGTGTTCCCGCGACTTCGGAGAACCCGCTCGGACTCGCCTGGACTTATGGGCATGCACGTAAAGGGTTTTTTGCAGAAATCAGCGATAGCGCCCGACCCTAGTCCGTGTTGATGCGAACATTCCTCTTAAGGAACGCCTTCAGCTCCGGAGACGCAGGAGACACCCCACCGCCAAAATGCCGGTTAGCTGCATCTTCGATCTGATATAACCACGCCTCCGCGCCCAAAGTGGTGCCCGGAGTGTGCCCGGCATCAGGGTCGATGAGCAAACTCAGGGGCTTTCCGACGCGCCGCGCTTCGGCGACGTAGTGCACGATGCTCTTCAGAGGTACACGATTGTCGCGCGCACCTGCCCAGATATAAACCGGCGCCTTCAGCGAACCTACCGCGGCAAGCGGCGACTCACGCCGCATCTTTTGACGCCACTCAGCATCCTTGAAGCGAAACCCAAGCTGCGGAAACAGGAAGGAGAGTGGCGCTCCCTCAGCACGCAATGACTCGCTGTCATTATCAGCTTGCCACTGCTTTATCCACCCGTATTCAGTCGGTGGTGCTCCCGCGAAAGCAAAACGAAATCGCGCGGGATGATGACTTAACGCGAGCAGACTCGCGTAACCACCGAACGACATCCCCATCACTGCCTGGCTGTCACGATTACCTATCCCCTCGGCAAGCAGGAAATCCAAACCTGCAACGATGTCCGAAAGGACACGGCCGTTGCCTACATCACCTTTCGCCGACAGAACGTAGTTAAGGCCATAACCAGTCGAGGCGCGGAAGTTTGGTACGAACACCGTATACCCGCGATTGACGAGTAGCTGCATGGCCGGATCATACCGGTCGTACACGCGAGTGATGGGTCCACCATGAATCCAGGCGATCAACGGTGCCTTGGAAGAAACAACACCGCTCGGCAGAAGCACGTAACCGTGGAGCAGCATTCCGTCTGGCGCGCGGTAGCTGATCGGCTGCATCTGTGCACCCGAGTTGAACATCCCCTTCGCTGCAAGGTTGCGCGCGAAGAGAGGCTTGAGTTGTTTCTGGACCGGTCGATACAAGTAGTAACTATCACGGGCGCTGCCGGCGTTCTGCGCGCTCACGAGCCAGAGGCGGCCATCAGCCGTCGGAGAAAATCGCAGGTTAGCGGCGGGCAGGACCCCCGCGAGGGCCGCCAGGGCCTTGCGACTTTCGAGATCATTTCCGTACCAGCGGCGTTTCCCATCGTGATAGGCAACCGCGAGCCAGCTCTCACGCGCAGCACTCCAGAGCAGCTCGTCAGCATCGGCGATTCCGACCGGGTCTCGATGAACGGTTTCCCATCGGTTGTTTGCGCGCCACCGCCGTAAAGAAAGTTTATCCTCCTTGTGCTGCGACAAGAGCCACAACGTCTGCTGCGCCCCGCTATAACCGCTCAGCCGGCATTCTTCGAGAGCCCTGCAGCGCAACAAGTCGCGCGATCTGCCGTGAGTGTACTGTCGGATGACGGTCTCGTAACGCGGGCCGTCGATCTCGGCCGCGAACGCGAGGTCGCCACGTGCATTCAGCAAGAGACTTCGCACAGGCATTCCCGTCTCGAGCAACAGCCGTGATTTGCCCTGAGCATCGACGAGCAGATAACGATGTTGCTCCGCACCAGACTTCACGACTCGCTCGTGAACCATTGCGTGCTCCGGCGTGCGCGCGTCAACGTTCCAAAGCCGCTGCTTCTTCAGCGTGTTCCATTTCAGGATTCGCTTTGCGTTTAAGGTTCCTGCAGTTTCGATCACTGCGAGCCCTGATTCATCCGCAAGCCAGAGACGATGACCATCTCCCGACCACGACGTTTCCGCCCGTTGCAGTCCCGCGGCGATTCTACTCTCAGCTCCGCTCGCCACATTCTGAAGGATCAGGTCCAGCCCTCGACCGCCCCGGCGAATGAACGACAGGTGACGGCCGTTTGGGGACAGGCGCACGTCGAGGATTTCGGGACGGCGGAGATACACGTCCCGCGATATCGACGCGGGACGGGGTTTCCGCCGCGTTTCTGCTTTGGCCCTTTGAAGCGCGGTTCGCGTGGCGGCTACCGGATCGGCGACTTGCGCGGCCCCCGTCGACGCACCAAGCATTGAGGCAAGCGCGAGAGTAAATGATCTCCGACTGATCACAAGCACGCGATCTTCCGGGGCTCGAGACAGATGAGGCTGAGGAAGGCGGGCAAACCAAGCACCGCGCAGCATACCAGCCAAAGCGTCCGGCGTGAGGCTCGTACCTGCGTACCGCGCAGCCAGGCGTAACCGGCGCCGAGTGAGAGTAGCATCAACGTAAGCGTGAGGACATAGAATCGCGGAACATCGGGTAACGGATCAAATCGCGGTGGTTGTGTAAGTCCGGTGTCGAGTAGATCCGGCGCATGAGCCAGTGCATACAGTGGCGGCGAAACCCACCACGATGCGATCGGAATCGCGGAGGAGTTTCCGAGGCTCACATTGTGATCCCCGATGTCACGGCGCTCTCCAACGACTGTAGCTTTTCCGTCAGCGTCGAGGTAAACGACTTGCTGCCACGGCTTTGTCAGGAACCGAAAACCGTCGAACTCCATTTCATCGAAGTAGTAGAGCGACACCAGCCAGCCATCGAGCAGCTCGGCAACAAGTACCGTCGGTGCCGCCTCGCGCTGGGACAGTGGAAGCTGCCAGTCGAGCTGCGGGGGCGCATAACGAGAAAGGGATTGTGGATCTGAACGGTACGCGAGCAGTCGCTTGTTGGTCTGCAGCAGAACACGGCTGAGCTCGTTGACCGGCTTCGCCATGAACCATTCGCCTGCAGGGAGACGAACGAGCTCGTGCTGGCTTTGAGATTCAGCGTCGATTGCGTACAGGACGTCGCGCGTCATGCCCGACGCCGGAACCGCGTCGAATGGCTCAGTCGAACTGATCCCGCGCGCTCCCCACCAGCCGGGGGCGGTAGCACCACTCAGGCCACGGCCGTGAAATTTCATGCGGTTGTGACTGAAGGTCCATTTGATATTGCGCTTGCCGTCCCACCAGGGCTCGGCGACGTTCCCAAGCTGATGACGGACGGGGAATCGCTCGATGTCGGGGCTAGTCCCGGCTACTTCGAGTAGCGGAAGCTGTTGGCGCCATGCGGCTGCACGCGAATCCGTGCTTCGCTCCAGACCTTTGATTAGGAAATCCTGACTCATGCTGCGCATCACCGCATCAACGTCGACGTCGGTATCAGTTGATAGCACAGTCCTTCCCGGGCTTCGACCAAGCAGCTCGACGAGACCGATGCCGGTTTTCCCCAACTGGAAGACAAGCAGGAAAAATCCAAGCTGAAGCGGCAACGCCGTTAGCAGCAGCACGCTGTGCCGAGCGATCGGAGCCTCACGGTCAGCGCGGAAGCTGTGCCGTGCGATAAATACCAGCCATGCAAGGCAAACGAGTACGGGGACAAGCAACCACCATACTGAAGCAAGCTTCAACGCCAACATCAGTGGCGCGAGGAGTACTGCAACGGCAGCCCTGGACCGACTGGTCGACGCATGCGTGCCCGCGAGCCATGCCATCATCGCGAACGCCAGCGTGTGGACGACCGTCACATAGTGTCGAGTGTCCACCACGTTCGATGTGAACGCGTGCATGGCGACAAGGAAGATCAACAGTGGCGCCAGGACCGCGATGCTCAGCTGAGCAAACGCGGACAACGCAAGTGCGGCGAAGATCCGCGCGGGCGGTAGCGGACGGTGTATCAGCCAGAGCCAGCGGCTGGTCTGCCGATAGCTTCCTACTTGCAGCAGGGCAAGCGTCAGTCCGAGCAGCATGTAGATCGCGAGCATCATGCCCTGATCTCCATACGGTAGCTGAAGTAAGTCGAAGGCGCGTGACATCAGCAGGAGAGCAAGGCTGTGGAACAGCGCAACGATCAGTGAGAGCCGGCGAAAGCGGCGCCACTCCGAGAAAATGAGATCTTTCATTATGTAGGATCCTGCGAAGGCGACGCATGATTGCGGGAGAGGAACGCATTGACAGCGCGATCGAGGTTTACATCGCCCCGGTAGTGACGTCGCGCGCCCTGCGCGTCGAGAAGTGACCCGAAACTTTCATCCTGATCGAGCACGAGATAGTGGAACAACCCGTCGATGCGCTGTACCTGCAGCACGCCCGGCAACGCGTCACGCGCAGGCGCGACAAAAGGAATCTCGGCGACCCACAGGCTCACTCGCTCGCAGAATTCGTCCGGCGGAGAGATGTGTTTGAGCTCGCCTCGCTCCAGAATGATCAGGTTATCGGCGAGGCGCTCGATCTCATCCATTTGGTGGGAGCAGTAGATGATCGTCGTGTCGCCGTCATCCAGAGAGTTCAGAACGGCTTCCAGAAACGCACGCTTCGCGACGACATCGAGGCCAAGCGTTGGCTCGTCCAGGATGAGCAGCTCCGGATTCTGAGCGAGTGCCATCGCCAGGTTGACGCCCGCGCGCTCGCCGCGTGAAAGATTGGCAATGCGCTGGTCAGGCAATACATGGAAGTGATCGACGATGCTTCGGTAGCGGCTTTCATCCCATTTCTGGTAGAGCCGACGCTGCATCTTTACAAGCTCATCGACCCTCAACCATCCCGGGAGACTGTGCTCCTCATTGACGAAGCCAATGCGCGCGCGCTCGTGCTCAGTCAGCTTTGCGCAGTCGTGGCCAAGTATCGTGGCGCTTCCCGCGTTTGGTGACTGGATACCGAGCAGAATTCGAAACAAGGAAGACTTCCCGGCGCCGTTGGCACCGACGATCGCGTGAATCCGACCTCGTGGCACGCGTAGCGTCAGCTTATTCAGAGCTTTCTTGCGGCCATAGCATAAATCGAGTCCTTCTGTTTCGATTACGTAGCCGGTTGCTGACGGAGGCGCAGGGGTATCGTTGCGCTCGATCCGCAGCACGTTGGAGGATGTCATTTTGATGATCGCTTTCAGGCTGTGCGTTTGTTGAGGACCGGAGTCAGCCTGGCGCGAATCCGGTCGAGGATATGGTCGACGGAGTAGTCAAGCCCGACGACCTCTGCACTGAACGACTCGAGCGCCAGACCAAGGCGCCGTTCGCGTTCCGATTTCGAGAGTCGCTGCCGGGGCACGGCGACAAAAAGTCCCAACCCCTGGCGGGCATGAAGCCAGCCTTCGCCGGCCAGCTCGTCGTAGGCCTTGGCAACTGTCTTTGGATTGATGGTCAGCTGCTGCGCGAGTCCCCGGACGCTTGGAAGCTGCGCGCCAACCGGCAGTTTGCCGCTGGCGATCGCCATCCGGATACCGTCAGTGATTTGTCGGGTGATGGAGCGCGGGTCGGCCGGACTCACCGACAGAAACAACGGGACTGTCTTGGGGATCGTCATAGCGTCTGTACCATGTGTAGTGGTACGGTAGGCTAGCGCCATTAGTTTCAGGCTGTCAAGTCAGAGTGGTGCGGACCCCTCCATTCGGCCCCCATGGAAGTGATATTTCGCGGCAGTGCTCTTCCTCGGAATGCCCACGATCTATTGCGCTCGCAGAGCCACTGTATTCCTGCTGTTATTTTTCGCGGCCGGTTGCCGCTCTCTTGGAACCAGCTCCGGCTCCGCAGCAGAGGAGCAGCGGCGCATCGCTAAGGCCCTTAGCCGGGCAAGAGCCGACCTCGGCGCGGGTGTGATGGAGCTGGGGCGCAAATCTGCCGCACGCGATCTCGATGGGGTGGACGCATTGCTCCCTGAGATTGCGCGGCGCGACACACTTTACCGGAAGCTGCTCAATCTCCACCGGATGTTTGAAGGCGGGGTGAATACAGTGCCAGCAGACAGCATCGACCTGAGGGCAATGCCGCTACGTCTCGATATCCCCCCGACTCCAATGATCGAGTCGTTTGCCGACGGAAAAAACTGGATGCTCCAGGGATACCTCATTCATCGTTTCGCGAGCACCCCGCACGTTCTGGTTGTGCCCGTCGGCTTCGTAACGGATCTCGCGAGTGTTCCTGACCTCGCGGAACCGTTGTTGCCTCGCGCAGGCGAGTACTCAAACGCGGCAATCATCCATGATTATCTGTACTGGACGCAATCATGTACCCGTGAGCAGGCTGACAATCTCATGTCAATCGCAATGAAGGATGCGGGCGTTGCTACATGGAAAGATCTGTTGATCCACGGCGCGGTGAGGCTCGGTGGACAGGACGCCTGGAACGCCAATCGTACTCGCAGGGCCAACGGATTCATTCGCACCGTCGCCCTGCCATGGGATCATGCTCCCTCCACCACAGACTGGGTCGCGTTGCAGAGAATGCTGCGCGAGACGAACTCGCAATCCGGTACCGAGCCGCAGGTAAGCCAAGCGGTTTGCGCGCTGGGAAACAACGATCGCGTTCAATAACACGGCTGTTGCGCTTGCAGCTTTCCTCCCACGTTCCCTTAATGCCCGCAACGAAACGACGATTCCCCTGGGCCACCTGGTCCACCGAACGCCTGCTGCAGCTTCGAATAAAGGACTTGGGCCTCACGATCGAGGGGACCTGGCTCGAGCCGCGCATTGACGATCTCTACGAAAAGCTGGAGCGGCGTGGCTTCCGCCTCCGCCCGCACATCTGGCTCTCCGAGGAGTGGTTCTCACCCCAGGGCGTCCCTGGTTTTGCAATCCCGTTCTACCTCGCACATCCGCGTCTCATCCGGCTCGAGCGAAGCCAGATGCTCGACGTTGAAGGCGGCACACGGGATGAGTTCACGCGCATCATGCGCCACGAAACCGGCCATGCAATTCAGCACGGGTATCAACTCCAAAGGCGGCGGGAGTGGCAACGCCTCTTTGGCAAGTCGTCGCAGCAATACCCTGATTATTACCGGCCGAATCCTGCCAGCAAGCGTTACGTGCAACACCTTCGGCTCTGGTATGCGCAAAGTCATCCCGACGAGGATTTTGCCGAAACTTTCGCCGTATGGCTTCGCCCGCGTGGCGAATGGCGCCGGCGTTACGCCGGCTGGCCCGCCCTCCGAAAACTCGAGTACGTCAACGAGCTGATGCTCGAAATAGCGGCCGATCCTCCGTTGATCGCCACGCGAAAGCGCATGGAGCCAGTCAGCACTATCACCAAAACGCTTGGGCAGCACTACGAAGAGCGCAAAGCCAAGTACACCGAGGTGCTTCCGGATATTTACGACCGCGACCTCAAGCGCATCTTCTCCGATTCGGCGACGCATCGCAACCAGCCGCTTGCATCAGCGTTTCTGCGGCGCAATCGCAGGGAGATCAGACAAATGGTCGCCAAGTGGACGGGCGAATACGAATTCACCCTCGACGTAGTGCTCGGCCAGATGCTTCGCCGCTCACGCGAGCTTCGACTGCGCGCAGTCGGCGGTGACCGACAGCTGAGAATGGATTTCGCGGTTCTGTTGACGGTGAAAACAATGCATTTCCTCTATACCGAGCAACGGCGGGACTGGATCGCACTATGAAGAAACTGCGCGTTCTCGTGCTGATGCACCCTGACCACGTTCCACCCGACTCGCTGGATGCGCTGCCCCCCCAGGACGCGCTGGCTCTCAAGGCCGAATTCGACATCGTTCAGTGTCTTCGATCACTCGGACATGAAGCAAGGCCGCTCGGCGTGCAGGATGAGTTCCTGCCCATTCGCGATGCGGTAGAGGAGTTCAAGCCGCACGTCGTTTTCAATTTGCTGGAGGAGTTTCACAACAACGTCCTGTTCGACCAGAACGTCGTTAGCCTGCTCGAGCTTCTACGCGTTCCGTACACGGGGTGTAATCCCCGCGGCCTGATTCTCGCCCGCAGCAAATCTTTATCCAAGAAATTGCTCGCGTATCATCGCATTCCGGTTCCCGACTTCCTGGTGATTCCGCGGGGCCAGCGCACGCGTCGTCCCAAGAAGCTCGAGTTTCCGCTCTTTGTGAAGAGCCTCATGGAACACGCGTCGTACGGGATCGCTCAGGCCTCGCTTGTCGAGGATGATGCAAAGCTGGCGGAGCGCGTTGCATTCATACACGATAGCATCGGAACGGACGCAATTGCCGAGCGTTTCATTGCTGGCCGCGAGATCTACGTTGGCGTTCTCGGTAACGACAGGCTCGTTGCGCTCCCCCCGATCGAGCTGGTCTTCGAGAATCTGCCGGCAAACGCGCCCCTGATCGCCACAGCGAAAGCGAAGCACGATCTCGTTTACCAGAAAAAGCGCGGCATCGCGCTCAAGGCGGCCGAGGGGCTACCGCCTGAGGTTGCCGAGCGAATTGCGCGATTTGCGAAACGTATTTATCGCACGCTCGAGCTCGATGGTTATGCGCGCATCGACTTTCGGCTGAGCTCCGCCAATGTTCCGTATTTTCTGGATGCTAATCCGAATCCTGACATTTCAGATGGTGAGGAGCTTGCGTCGGCTGCGGCAATGGTTGGAATGACGTACGGGGATCTCGTATCCCGAATATTGGGGTTCGCACTTAAGCGCGGGGCATAACTCGCGCATTTGACTGACGGTGACCTCGCAGCCCAGTATTAGCACGTGAATGACCTCCAGCAGCGCCTGACATCCGGTCTTACCGGCCGCTACGCCGTTGAGCGCCCGCTTGGCGAGGGCGGAATGGCCGTGGTGTTTCTCGCACGTGATCTGCGCCATGAGCGCACGGTCGCCGTCAAAGTGCTGCGCCCTGACGTTTCGGCGGAGATAGGAGCGGAGCGGTTCCTCCGCGAAATCAAGATGGCCGCGAGGCTCACGCATGCGCACATCCTGCCTGTCTTCGACTCTGGCGCGGCTGACGGCCTGCTCTTCTACGTCATGCCGAACATGGAAGGGCAATCCCTTCGCGATCGTATCGAGCGAGAACGGCAGCTCTCGCTCGAGGATGCCCTCCGTATCACTGCCGAGGTCGCGTCGGCGCTGGACTACTCGCACCGCCAGCAGGTAATCCATCGGGACATCAAGCCTGAAAATATTCTGCTGCACGAGGGCGCCGCGCTCGTAGCGGACTTCGGCATCGGGAAGGCGGTGAGCGCAGGAAAGTCGATAACCCATACTGGTCTTGCCGTCGGCACCCCGGCTTACATGAGTCCCGAGCAGGCAAGCGGTGAGACATCGATCGATGGCCGCAGCGATCTCTATAGTCTGGGCTGCGTGTTGTATGAGATGCTCGTTGGCGAGCCACCGTTCACTGGCCCGAACGCTCAGGCTATCATCGCAAAGCGCTTCGCGTCACCGGTGCCGAGCGTAAAGATCACGCGTGATGTGCCGGATGTCGTCGAGGCGGCATTGAGCCGAGTGCTCGCCCGGTCGCCGGCTGACAGATACCGCACTGGTGCCGAGTTCGCTGATGCGCTGCGGGCCATTCTTCGTACAGGCGAGACAACCGCGGTCAGGTACACGACCGAGACGAAGGGCGCACCCGGCCCCAAAGCGATCGCCGTGCTGCCGCTCGCCAACATGAGCGCCGACCCGGAGAATGAATATTTCAGTGACGGCATGACGGAGGAGATAATCAACGCGCTAGCGAAGGTGCCGGGCGTGCAGGTTGCATCGCGCTCATCCTCTTTCGCATTCAAGGGCAAGAAGGATGTCGACGCACGCCAGGTCGGCGAGCGACTGGGTGTGACTTCCGTACTGGAAGGCAGTGTGAGAAAGATTGGCAATCGAATTCGCATCGCGGCTCAGCTCGTGAATGTCGAGAATGGGTATCAGCTCTGGTCCGAGACGTACGATCGGCAGCTCGAAGACGTCTTCGCAGTGCAGGATGAGATATCGAGATCTATCGTCGAGGCCCTGAAGGTGCAGCTCGTCGGGACATCGACTCAGCTCGTGGCACCGACCAAGAACCTCGAAGCGTATACGACTTATCTCAAAGGTCGGTATCACTTCAACAAGTTCAGCGAGCAAAGTCTCCGGAAGGCTCTCGACCTTTTCCAGCACGCCCTTCTTCAGGATCCGGGGTTTGCACGGGCATACGCAGGAATCGCAGACGTCTGGTGCGATCTGGCAGATGACTGGGTCGCGCCGGACGAGGCTTATCCCCGGGCAAAGGCCGCAGCCGAGCGCGCGCTTCAGCGCGATCCCGATCTCGCCGATGCGATGATCTCGATCGGAAAGGTTTTGTGCTGGCACGAATGGAAGTTCGCCGAGGGTGCTGCGCTTCTCGAGCGTGCCGTTGCGTTGAGCCCGAATAACTCCGAAGCCCAGTGGGTTCTTGGAACGGCGCTGCCACTCATCGGTCGAATGAACGACGGCGTTGAGGCAGTACGGAAATCAGTGCAGTTGGATCCGCTTCGGGTCGAATACGCAGGATGGCTTACGCGGTTCCTTCTGTACGACAAGGACTACGAAGCGGCCATCGCTGCCGGGAATGAGCTGCTCGAGGTTGACGAAGAGTATGGCCGCGGCTTCGTGTGGATGGGCTCAGCATACCTCGAGCTCGGAAATCCCGAGCTTGCCCTGGAATGGTTTCAACGCGGGCAGGCGCTCGACCGTGCTGTGCGCTCATACGACGCGATGATCGTGCGTGCACTTGCGCGGCTCGACCGCCGCGAGGAGGCCGAGGAGATCATGACGCGGCTCGAGGCTGAATCGAAGCAGCATTATATCCGCTCGGAATACCTCGCAATGGGTCACGCTGCGCTCGGCAACATGGACAAGGCGTTCGAATCGCTCGAGCGGGCGTACCAAGCCCGTTCTGCCGGACTTATCTATCTTCACGTTGATCCTGGGTATAGCCCGCTGCGGGATGATCCCCGGTACGATGAAATCATCTCGCGAATTGGGCTGCGCTAGCCCTCGAACAGCTAGTGAAGCGCGCTGTTCGCTACTCGCCTCTAGCTGCTCGCATTCGCTATTCGCTGTTCGCATTTCCTTTACTGCGTTTGGGAGATCCGGGTCGGTACTGCTTAGCCGGCTCTCGAGACCGCTCAGCATCTTGTTGGCTTGAATGGAAAAGGTGGATCGAAGAAGTTGGACACGCAGAATCGAGACCGACACACCCCGGAGTTCTTCAACTGCCATTGCAGCTGCTACCGATAGCGCGTTTGCTTTTTGCCATACGCGCAGATTCCGGAAGTCCGCCATGGAGACAACGTAGTAAAAGCCCCGACAGCAACGCACATCCCAGCACTGCCCCTGCGATCTATTTCCTGCCGCCCCGTCGTGTTCAAATGCGAACAGCGAATAGCGAACGCGAGAAGCGAGCAGCGAGCAGCTGACAGCGCGCCAACGTGGTTCGGCGCCCGCCTAACGTTCCGACGAAAGCTTGCCGGCTTTCCCTTTCCCATCGCGGCGTATGACGGGCTCCCGAACCTCATTCCCTCGATAAAACCGATTCCCCCGACTAACGAACGTGCCGCCCGCCGTAAGAAAAACATCAGCGCCGCGGCCCCCGCGAACTGTGTTATCAACGAGGCTCACGTTGCGAATAGAGTACCCTCGTCGCTCCTCACTTGGGTCTTCAATGCTCATCGCGTCGAAGCGAGAATCGACAATAGTATTCCGGGAGACAGCAACGTTGGACGAGCGTGCAACTGCAAGTGCGACCTGCCACTCGTTGGTGAGCGACGACGTCTTGCCGTGATCGATGATGACATTGCTGTCAATCACGATTGAACCGGAAGCGGCGGGGCGGCCCGGCTGGTATGCGGAAGCCTGGTATATCGAATGACGGTCCGCGTTACGAATGGTGTTTCCGGTTATTCGCGTATTGCTGCATCCATCGTTGTGTATTCCATAACCCGAGCCCGACGTCGAGCCATCGGCAGCCATGACGTCCTCGATGTTGCTGAGCTCATTACCGGTTATCTGAACGTTGTCGCAGATGCCATTGCCGCTCCCCACGACCGAAATCCCAACTGCGACATTCCGTACTTCGAGGTCGTGAAAACTCGCGCGCGTGAGGCTCATCCGGTCTGATCCACTCGCAAGCCCGTGAGTGTTCCGGGTGAGACGCGAAGAGCCCAGGAGTGTCATGTCGGAGATCTCGATGTTGGCGTTCGAGCCCGCGAGTTCGATGATGAAACGAGCCGAGCCGGAGGCACGAATGACCGTCTTCCCGGCTCCGGCGCCGACGATCTGAACGTCGCGCTTGTCCTCTACTCGTAGCGGTCTGGACCCGATGTCGTACGTCCCCGCGTCGATCGTCACGCGCGTTCCCGGGCGTGCCTCCGAGATCGCGGCCCGCAGCTCACCGACCGATGATACCCTTTGAGCCTCGGCCCCAAATAGCGGCAGATATATCGCCAGCGAAGCGACTCCAATCGCCAACGAGAAGCGTTTTTTCAGTTCCACTCAGATCGACTCGCATTGTTTCCTGTGTATTACTAGTGTCTGCGAGTCGACGTAGTTCCAATGAAAGGCCGACAACGACTCACGAGATCCACTCCAGCTGGCACGATTCAACTTTCCACACAGGCCCAACGCGCCTTCCTCGGCAGATCCATGATGCGGCGGAGAGACCGTGCTGGTAGTAGCCCACTGGAACAGTGAACGCTCCATCCGGCTGAAAGGTCGGGTTCCCCGCGCCTATCGACACTCCCCGTTTCCCAGTGAGCGTGTCTATCACGAGCGACTGACTTGTGGCATCAAGCCTCTCCGTCCTGCACTCTGACATGGGTCGAATGAGAATCGCCTTATCCTTTTGGAGGTGCTCAACTACGTATGGTGGTGGATCACTTTCTATTTCCGGGCCTGAGATGCAAACGACTTCCGGTCGACGGCTCGAATGCGCGGTTCCGATGCCTGCCGCAAACGCGGCATCATAGATAACCAGCACCAGCGGAATGCTGTCCGCCGCGGGTAACGGAGTTGACAGTGGACTCCCAGGTTTCGGTACTCCACGGTCCGGTGACTCTCGGAAAGACAGTACCGCCAAACAGCACTGCTCTTCCACGACGGTGGTCATACGCAATCGCTACGTGATCGCGGGCACCAACGCTCGTATCATTTGCTTGCCGCCAAGCCGACTTGTTCCACTCCCAGGTATCGCCAACGACCTCATTCGGCGTCATCATGCCGGTACGTCCGCCGAAAATCGTGATGACATTGCGCCGAGGGTCGTAGACCACTCCGCCCGTTGTATGACCTGAGGGCGCAATGTCTGGCGTCAATCCAGTGAGAAGATTCCAGTGCACCCCGTCCCAACTCCAGATTTCTTCGCGACGCGGAATCGAATCGGCAATCCTTGGGCTTGCATCGACGAGAAGGACGCGTCGCGTACTGGAATCGTAGACAAGCGCGTGTCCCTTGCGTGGGCCAGGACTGACGCTGGCCGGGCTGGATTGTTGCGCACCCAATGTTGAAGCGGTCCCGAAGGTCGTCGCAATTAGTAACGCGGTTCCAGCGAGTTGCCGACACACACTAGCCTCTGGCCGACTCAGTGGCCGTGCCCTGCCGCTCGATGGTCCGTTCGCTGAAACGCGAGGAACTCGTGAATTGCAGAGATTGCCGTTGAGTCGCTCGTCGTGATCCGCACCTCGCCGCCGCGGGGTAACGTGTCCGACTTGAACCGGATCTTCGATGCGCGGTCAGCCATCACGCTCGTTCCCGGGACATCGCGCGCGTGAACTATTCCCGGGATCGTGAAATCGCCTGCGGCAAAACGTGATGCGATGTCAACCATATGCGCGCGTATTGTTGCTGTGCCGGCATTATCGACCGAGTCGCGTTGCAGGACGATTCTGCCCCCGTCAGGCAGGGATTCAAAGATGTGGGATGACGTGTACTGATCCACACCCATCGCGGTCTTGCCGCGGTCCTGAAGCGCTGCGAAAGCAGTGTCCGGGGATGCAGTCGCATCCGGCTTTCCCGCTGAGCAACCAATTAGCCCGGCTAACGCCATTGCCGTCGAGCGAATCGCAACTTTCATGCGGAATCTCTATGTCGTGATAGCACGAAGATGTGGACGGGGCCCAAGCTTGCCTAGTCCTGAAATAATGCCGGTTTCATATCACTGAAACTCTTGGTTCTATTCGGAATTGTGCCGGTTCCATATCAGAACCTGACCGGCAACACGTTGTCCGCGGAATTCCTATCGATGTAGTAGTTGTATGGATCGATCCCGGCAAACAGGGGCTTTATGTCGGTAACGAACTTCAGCACCTGCTTGCCGGACCTGATGGGGTACCGCTCCAGTAACACTACGTCCGATTCCGCAAACACATCCCGACCCGGCTCCGCGGTAAAGAGCCCTACCTCGATCCTCTCTGCGACCTCCGCCTCCCGCTCTGCGCCCTCGTTGTAAAAGAGTTTCTTCGCCTCGACCGGCACCGTCACGTCCCAGCGGCCATCGGCGCGTCGAACAGCACTGGGTTCGCTAACGCTCAGCGCATATAACGTTACCCGCTCGAACAAATCGGTAATCAACTGCTGGTGCTCCGCCGTCTTTGCCTGTGCCCGAAGAGCTGAGACCAGGTCAAGCGAACGGGGATATGGCGCTCCCTTGAACTTGTACTTCTCGACGAGCGAGCGAAGCGCTCGATTGACCGCATCCTCACCCATCCTCTCCTGCAACAAGTACATCGCGAGCGCGCCCTTTCGATACATGACGTAATCCTGACCGGCCACCCGAATCAGCGCTGGCTCGGCCCCTCCATAAGACCGCCCCTCGAGATAACGATCAAGCTCAAACTGGAGGTAGCGCCGCATGTGATCCTTCCCGCGAAGCTTCTTCATCACCATCTGCGCGGAATACTGCGAAAGAGTTTCTGACAGCAGCTCCCTGCCTTCCATATCTGCGCCAACTACCTGGTGCGCCCAGTACTGATGCGCGAACTCATGTGCGGTGAGATACGTGACGTAATCCATCGACTCCGGATCCGCGTAGTCGGAGATGAATCCCACAGTCTCCGAATACGGAATCGTTCCGGCAAACGCCTGGGCGAAATCGAGGTAGCCCGGAAACTCCACGATCCGGCCGTGATCGAACTGATATGGCCCGAAATTCCCATGGTAGTAGTCGAGCGATGCCGCGAGCGCATCGAGCATGCGATCGACATTCCAGGCATGGTCGGGGTGATAGTAGACCGCGAGATCGACCCCCGCGTGCCTGCGATGTTTCTCGGCATACCGGGCCGATTGGATCGCAAAACGCGGATGAATCGGTGCGCCCGATACGAAACGGGCAACTCGCCTTCCCCCGGCGACCACATCCGACACCTTGTTGCCCGGCGCGAGCGGCACCTGATCCGCCGACGTCGACACGGTGATATCTGTCTTCGCCCAACCGCGACCTACAGCAGGTTTGGCCGTCGCCGTGGAATCTTCGAGCTTCGGCACGAGCGCAATGTCGGCTAGTCCATACTTCCGTCGCAGTGCACGATCCTGAAGCATGCCTGCGCGTGCCGCACCCAGACGCGGCGTAAGCTGACTCTCGTTGAGGAATGTGCCATTCTCGACGAGCCTCGTGCTGGTGATCTGATTGCGGAAGCCGCGCAAACGGAATCGGGTGGTGAATGCGAGCGACAGCTCCTCCCCGGGCTGCACCGGACGATTGAGCCGGAAAATGCGATAGCCGAATTTCGCGTCATCAAGAATCACCCGCGCCCCGGGCATCGTGGTGCTCATGAGCTCGAGGTCATCGCCGAATGTTCTGAGATGAACTTCCGCAATCGATTCCCTGGTCGCGTTCCGAAGCCGGTAAGTTCCTCGCGTCTCCGCGCGGCCCTGCTCCGGGTAGAGAGCAACGTCGAGGACCATCTCGACGATCATCGGTTGGGGCATGTCGATGTACTTCCCGAACTTCTTCTCGTACTCGACCGCGTCGCTCTCACCCGCGCTTTGTGATTGATATGCGTTGAGGATGTTGGTGTTGTAGAACGCATACGCTCCGGCGGCAACAAAGGTCAGCAGTGCCACACCTGCAAACCTTCCTGGTGCGCCCGCCATCCGCCCGCGCGCCCGCGCGAGCCTCGGCTTCAACCGCGTCTCTGACCCACGTCTCCACAACACATGCGCGGCAACCAGCAACAGAAACGCGAATGCACCCCAATACAAACGAAACGTCCACGCGCCGATCCAGAACGAACCCGCTCCATTCATATCACTGAGCGGCATCCCCGGCTTTCCGCCAAAAGTGAGGAGATTGTGCTCGACTATGGGGTTCAGCTGCTGCCACATCATGAAGATCAACATGATGCCCCAGCCCACGGCCTTGTGCGGGCTTAGCGCCTGAACGAAAATGGCGAGCGCGGCAATGAGCAGCATGTCCCATGCGCCCGGCAGCACGTACCAGAGCAGGTATTTGCCAAGCTCGAGATCCGTGTAGCCGAGTGAAAGCTGCAAAGCAACTGACGCCACGACGGTAGTGAGGAGAATCGCCACGAGCACCAGCATCATGGCGGTCGTCTTTGATACGACGTGAACCCAGTTGGGTATCGGCGCAGCGTCGATTATTTCATGCATCCGTCTGCTGCGTTCGCGCCACACGAGCTCCCCCGCGTAGAAGATCGCAACGATCAACGGGACGAATCCGAGTCCTTGCTCGATCTCCGGAATCATCGACAGCGTTGTTGGATATGTAGGACGACCATCCGGGTCACGTTGCGTTAGCAACGTGATGAGGGTCGTCAACAATCCCCACGCCATCAGCACGGCAAACGCAGGGCTCACGACTACCTGTTTGATCTCGAACCGAGTCCGCATCCACAGCAGCGCGCGCACAGCTGCATTCCCATATTGCGGCGCGGGTAGCGCGCCAACTGCCGTGACGGGATTTATCTCTGCGCCCTCTGCACGATTTTTCTCGGTGCCCTCCTGTTCAGTGCCCTCTGCGCGCATTTTCTCCGTGCGCTTCTGCTTGTGTGCCAGTGCCAGAAACCCCACCGCGATAGCCACCCACAGCAGGCGATTGAGGAGCAGTTCCCCCGCAAAGTCGGGCAGCATCACATTCCGCTCGATCACGGTCCAGTAACGCGTCGCGTCTGCAACAGGCCGCGAACCGAAGGGATCCGCTATCGCGACCAGAGACTCCAATTGCGGGCGATCCCCGAACGCGCTCGTAAGAACGACATAGCCGGACACGAAGGCCACGATGCCGAGATAGGTGGCCATCATTGAGCGCGTTATTGTCGCCAACGCGAAGAACACAGCCGAATGAATCAGGATATTCGGCAGCGCGATAAGGAAGTAGCCGTAGAGGTGGTCGCTCAGCCGATTGGGTCCGAAGGTCGCGGGATCCGCCCATGGCATCAGAGTCCCGAGCCAGAGCGCAGGTCCGACCGCGAGCAGACACAGGGCCGCTATCGCGAAAGCCCCCACGAACCGGCCCATCAGATATTCGAAGCGGGTTATCCCAGTCGAGTGTATGATCGGGCCGAAGCCTGTTTCGTCATCCCGAATCACTGCATTCGCGACGAACGCGGTGGTGACGAACATGAAGAAGATCGAAACGACCAGATAGTTGTGCACCGTCGCAGCCGCGGCATTCTCAAGCAGGCCGCCCTCCGATCCGAGCTCGAGACCTGAGCTGATCGCAGCGAACAGGAAAGCAAACGTTACCGCGACAGTCAGCCACACCAGCGGATTGCGCAGCAGATAGCGGAACTCGAAACGGGCAATATTGAGCAGCATTGTCGACCTTCAGGCCGCTCGCCGCGCTAGCGCGAGCGTCGAGAAGTAGACATCCTGCAGACCGGCATTGACGAGTGTAAATCCGTTGCCAGGATCCTGGTCCGAGAGAGCGTGAACTATCGTGCGACCCGCGAACAGACGCGTAGAGAGCACCTCATAACGCTGGCGGTGATCGTCGAGCTCGACGCGCTCCACGACCTTCTTCCAGATCTTGCCACGCGTTGCGTCGATGAGTTCCTGAGGCACCCCCTCGAGCCTCACGCGTCCGTCGGCGAGCACCGCCATCCGGGGGCAAAGGTCCGATACGTCTTCGACAATGTGGGTCGACAATATCACGACGACGTTTTCGCCGATTTCGGCGAGTAGATTCAGAAAGCGATTTCGCTCCTCCGGATCGAGTCCCGCCGTCGGCTCATCAACGATGATCAACTCTGGATTTCCTATCAGAGCCTGCGCTATACCAAACCGCTGGCGCATGCCACCCGAGAATCCAGAAAGTGCCTTCTTGCGAACGTCATACAGGTTCACCTGATGGAGAAGGCTTTCAACTGTCATCTTCCTGTCTGGCTTTGAGGCAATTCCTTTGAGGACTGCCATGTGGTCAAGCATGTCATATGCTGAAACGCGGGGGTACACTCCAAAGTCCTGAGGCAGGTAGCCCAGCGTGCGTCTCAGCCTCTCCGGATCCGCGATTACGTCGATATCACCGAAGCGGATAGCACCCTCGGTCGGCGTCTGCAGGGTGGCAATCGTCCGCATCAACGTCGACTTGCCTGCCCCGTTGGGACCAAGCAGTCCATACATGCCGCGCGGTATTGAAAGGGACACATGATCGAGAGCGCGAGTGCCGTTTGCGTACAGATGGCTCACGTCGAGCAGGTTCAGCATCAGCTTTTCCGGGGTGTGTTTGGCATTCGTAGTGATGAGCGACAACCGCAACGTGGGATAGAGAGTCCCATCGCGGCAGGCACGATTCGCCAACTAGCAGCAGGACACTGTCGAATGGCAGATCAGGACGTGGCCAGACCGACCTCGGCGCCCTTATCATCATAGGCCATCACCTCTTCCCGAATAACAACGTGGTCCAACAGCTCTTCCCGATCCTGGCCCTTCAATTCGGGCAGAACTTCACCGCGGATGAAGTAACAACAGGCATCACCCGTATCGCCTCGGGCATAGCGGTCGCTGCTCTCGTAAATCGGTTTGCCGTCCGAAATCCGTGGCCTCGGCCATTCCGGATTCGTTTCGTTGCTCTGCATGTCGTCGCCGCTTTCGCGTTTGCCCTCCTATGGCAGACTGTGGCGAGTTTGCTCGACACTCTCATTTTGGGCACACCGTTGTTCGCGCTTGTGACGTCCCGCCTCAACGAAGTTCTCTTGATCGGAGTCGTGATGTACATCATCGTCGCGGGAATCTCTTATGCTGTGGAGGCTTCTGCGCGGGCGGCTCGTGCCGAGGCTGTCTCAGCCCGGACACAGCTTGCAGCGCTCCGGGCTCAGCTTCATCCTCACTTTCTCTTCAATGCGTTGCATACTGTCGTGCAACTGATCCCTGTCGACCCAGCGCGCGCGGCGGAAGCTGCCGAAATGGTCGCCAGTCTGTTGCGCACGACACTCGAGGAAAAGCGCGACGAAGTAAGTCTTGCAGAAGAATGGGGCTTTGTTTCCCGGTATATCGCGGTTGAGCAGATTCGCTTCGGTGACCGGATCGCCGTGCGGACCGACATGGCCGCGAGTCTCCTCGACGAGCGGGTTCCCGCTTTTGCGATTCAGACCCTGGTCGAGAATGCAGTGCGGCACGGCGCGGCACCGCGCGTTGCTGTTACGGAGATCGTAGTCAGGGCGGTAGGAAGTGCACGCGAGCTCCGAATCACCGTCCGAAACTCGAGCGCAGTTGGATCAACCCGAGCCCCTGACTCAGGAACTGGCACCGGACTCTCGCGCCTGCGCGAACGCCTTGCTGTACTATACGGCAGCGCGGGGAGTCTCGAGTGCAAGTCCGATGGAGCGAACGCGTTCGACGCGGTTCTTGTCGTGCCTCGCCACCGCGACAGGCAAGCATGAAGGTCACGGCGTTTGTCGTCGATGACGAACCGGTCGCGCGGGCCGGGTTGCGCGCGATGCTCCGCGCATTTCCATGGATAGAAGTCGTAGGTGAGGCCGCAGACGGCGAGTCGGCCATTACCGGGATTGAATCCGTGCGACCGGAGCTCGTGTTTCTCGATGTACAGATGCCGGGATTGCTTGGGACCGACATGCTGCGCAGGCTGGAACGGCCGCCGTTCGTAATCTTTACAACGGCGTTCTCGGAACATGCGGTCACAGCCTTCGAGCTCGGCGCGGTCGACTACCTCCTGAAGCCGTTCGGGCCGACGCGCCTTGCTTCGGCGATGGACCGGGTGCGATCCGCAATCGGCGAGCCCGCATCGTCAGATGCGTTCGACCGCTTGAGCGGAGCACTTGCGGGCGGCCCCATCAGCCGGCTCTTCGTCCGCATCGGCGGAACTCTTGTCCCCCTTCCAGTTGAAAGTGTATCGCGCTTCGAGGCAGACGGAGATTACGTCATAGCACACTCGGAGAATTCGCGTCACATGCTGCACCTCTCGCTTGCCAGACTCGAGGAGCGACTCGATTCGCGACGGTTCGCGCGCGTACACCGCACGCATATCGTCAACCTCGACATGGTGCGCGCATTCAAACGCGACGCAAGCGGTAATCTCGAGGCTGAGCTACTCGATGGGTCGCGTGTGCCGGTCAGCCGGGCAAAGGCTCAGGAGATCCGCAGTGTTGGGCGATAACCGCAGCTATTCGCTGTTCGCATTTGATTGTGCAGAGAACCATCCAGACGGATGGGATTTCGAAGCCCGGTGCTGGTTCCAACCCTATGCGAACAGCGAATAGCGAATAGCGAACGCGAGAAGCGAAAAGCGAGCGGCGACCAGCGGCTGTTCGCTTTAAGCCCGTCGCCTACTGAATCGATAAAGTGTATGCTCCAACAGCCGATGCACTCGATGCTGCCGAACGAGCGAAGATCGCGTAATAGTTCGTCTCCGCCGCGGTGTACGTGATCCGCGCGTCCCGCGTGCCGGAGTTGACATTGTCGTTCTCCGAAACAACCTGCCCGCCGAGCCGGGTCAGCATGAGATACGAATCAAGCGGCCCCGACGTCATGTTGATAGTAACCGTCATGCCGGCCTCGAGAAAAATGAAATAACCATCGGAGAGAAGCGGCGCCGCCCCACTTCCGGAGTTGCAATCGGCTGAGCTGATGGTTTGCGAGGTCGAAATGTTCCTGACAACAAAGACTGACTCGCAATTCGATATGTCGCTTGCAGCAGTCGTCGACGAGATCTCGTAGTCACCGGTAACGCCGGGCTCGAGTGAGCCGGGGCCGAGGAGATAGCTTCCCGCTGGCAGGATCGCCTTGATCCCGGAGTTCGTTCCAGTCTCGATCTCGTCGTCGTTTTCGCCGATGGTAGTTCCGTCTGGCATCGCCAGGAGAAGGTACGCGTCGAAACCCGCTCCCTGCCGGAAAAGATACACGCCTGCCTGCGGAACGCTCGTAGTGTAGAAGTCTACGAAACTCCCATCCGACAGCCGGCAATCAGTCGAGGCAAGCGATCCGGAGGTGCTGCTCCCGAAAGTGTGAGCCACCGATGCAGCGCAGATGTTGAATGTTGCCGTTGCAGTAAACGTCACAGGCGCAAGATTTCCAACCGTCGCAATCAGGGTATTCGTGCCGACCGCATTACCAAGAGACCAATTGCCCACGGCTGCGATCCCGGCGCCATTCGTGACCGACGTCGCGCCGGTGACCGACCCACCCCCTGACGTCACCGCGAACGTCACGGAAACACCACCTGTCGGATTCCCGTTCGCGTCTCTGACAACCACCGAGGGGGGGACCAGTACTGAGGTGCCCGCCGATGCGCTTTGATTGTCGCCTGCGTTCTTCGTGATTGAAGCAGCAGTCCCCACCGCTGCTGTCGCGTTGAACGTGGCGGGCGGAAGACCAGCAGCCGTTGCAGTAAGAGAGTTCGCGCCGGCTGTTGTGCCGAGAGTCCAGCTGCCGACTGTCGCAACTCCGGCTGCGTTCGTCACCGCGGTGGCGCCGGTGATTGACCCGCCGCCTGACGCAACGGCGAACGTTACAGTAATGCCACTCGTCGGATTCCCGTTGGAGTCCCTGACCAGGACTGAAGGTGCGATTGCGACTGAGCTTCCGGCAAAGGCGGTCTGATTGTCACCGGCATTCTTCGCGACAGAGGCCGCAGCGCCCACGGTGGACGTTGCCGCAAAAATAACTGGTGGTAGACCTGCAACTGTCGCGGTCAGCGAGTTCGCGCCCACTGTATTGCCAAGAGTCCAGCTGCCGACTGTGGCAACCCCTGCTCCATTCGTCGCGGCGGTCGCACCAGTGACCGAGCCACCGCCTGACGCGACCGCAAACGTTACGGAAACCCCGCCTGCCGGATTCCCGTTTGCGTCCTTGACCAGTACTGAGGGCAGAACCGGTACCGCGCTTCCCGCTATTGCCGTCTGGTTGTCGCCTGAATTCTTCGCGATGGTTGCGGCGGTTCCAGCGGCAGAAATCGCAGTGAACGTAACGCCCGTGAGCGAGCCGGATACCGCCGTGAGAATGTTCGTCCCCGCTACGGGTCCAAGCGTCCATGAGCCAACCGTCGCGATGCCCGACGCATCGCTCGTCGCAGTCGCTCCCGACACTGAACCACCGCCGGACGCAACCGCAAATGTCACAGGCGCGCCACCGAGCGGTGACCCATTCTGATCCCGGACGATAACCGAAGGCGCCGGTGTTACAACTGACCCCGCAAATCCACTAATGGATGTCGAGGAGTTAGCGCCAAGGGTCGTCGCAACCAGCGGCTCAGTCGGACCAATTGGATCACCGCCACCGCAACCAGCGTACGCGAGCAGGAGAACAACTTTTGTGAACCGGACTACGGGGACTGAATGCTTCTTCAAATGATCTGCCGGGATTTCGCTGGGCTCAACACAACTGGAGTAAGCAGAACAATGGACGCTTTCCACGCTTCTTTCTGTGATCGTCTTCCGGCTGCTCCACTACGAGGGAAACTGTGTTGCTGAAGGGCGACCATTCCGCCGTGCCAAAGACGTTGTAGTACCGCACGCGCGCCCTTATGTTCTCGCCCATGTTGAACGGAACAAACGGTGTTTGTGTTGCGCCCGCCGCCGCGACCCGCTCGGTCTTGCCGTATGCGAATGAATCAGAACCGGGCGCCTGCACCCAGAACTCCACTTCCGCTCCCCATGCCGCCGTTGTGTTGTTCCACCGAAGTCTCGCATAGCCATCCGCCGAACCTACAATCTTGGGAGCAACTGGAATGTCAGTCAGCGGATTCACATACGTCTGACCAACTTCCGTAAGATTTCCATTTGAATGGACCAGCGGACGCGGGGATTCGATCCATTGTTCGTGGCTCCAGTAAGCAGCGCCATTAATTCGGTTGTCGCTCGCCAGGCGGCCGATTGCCTGTTTCACGTGCTCCTGGAAAACCGGCACAGGGTCGCGCCAACCGTGAAATCCCCAGGCGCCCAGAAACATGTTCGCGCCATGGGCAACGGACCACGCTGCGGCTTTGTCAACCCTCGCCCACCAGCTTTCGAGATCTCCCGCGGCGAATGCAATTCCAAAATCGTGGAACCGCCATTCGTTGACCGGCGGCGGGCCGCCGTAGCGGGTCACATACGCGTCGTACCACTGCTGGGCGTAATTGACTCCGTGCATCCTGTTCTTGCACTCCTCGTCGTCAGGCGGGCAGCATTTCGCATTTGGCTCGGCCAACCCCGCAGGAGAAACTCTTGCCGTGGGATCGGCAGTGCGTACACGCGTTACGAAATTCTTGTACATGCCAGCGTACTCGTAAGGCGAGATGCACCACTGATCAGGCTCATCCCCATGGATATACAGCCGTCCTCGATTTGCACTCGCAAAGTCCAGAACGTCCTGTTCCGCCCACCATCCGCCATACTGCCGGTCCTGCCGAGCATCGAGGCCGAATATCTGCGTGTGAATCGGGCCCGTGCCGTGGCTCTGCGACCACGCGACCAGAAACTTGTTCAACGGAACGTTGTCGACGCGCGCAACTCGCGGCAGGTCGGGGGCGTTGGACTTGACGCCGGGCTCGGTCAGCTGGTTCTCGGTGCACGCTGACAGAATCACGCACAACGCTGCGGGGATCATCGCGGATCGAACGCAGTTCGAGCGCAATAACTTCAGGTGATACATAGCTTTCCTCTGGCCGCCCCATGGAACTGGCCGACCGTCACGGTTGTTACAGGCATTGTAGGTGAGTGCGCCCAAGCTAAGACCGAATTTCGATCTTACAAGCACTTTATTGTCACGGGTGTCCCCGCGTCGTTTCAGGAATGACGACCGAGCCTTCCTGAACGCACCTATTTTGGCGTCTGAGAATTGCCTCCGCTGGCAAACTGCCGTAACGCATCGGGTACCATGCGCCCGAACTCATCGTACAAGGAAACACCCGACTCTGCAACGACCACCCTGAACTGATCGTAAGTGAGGCCTGCCTGCGCCAGAAATGGCTGCAGCGCATCGAGCTGAGTCTGCAGGTCACCCTTACGCTGAGCACCCAGAAATCCGCCGGACCGTGTTGCACCGCGAGTGAACAATCTGCTTGCGCTCCCATCGGCGAGCATTGTCGCAGCGGCACGTCTCGCCCTGTCGCTGTCTGACTCCTGCGCCTGTCGCCGCTGCGAGTCAGCCTTGGCGATCGCAGCCTTCTTCGCTGCCTCGGCACGCGCCGCGCGCGTTTTCGCTGAGTCAGCAATTGCCTGCGAATCAACCCGCAAGACAGGCGCGGCCGCGATTTGTGCAGTCGCGGCTGCAGGAACCACCTGGCCGGTTGCGGAGTCGAGCACCGCCGCCGGGAGAACAGGAGCTGGGAGAACCGGGAGAACGGTCGCAGGCGAGGGTTCCGCACTCGGACGTTGAGCCAGATACAACCCCACCGCGACTACGGGGATCATCAGGGCAAGACCACCTAACAACTTTTGCCGCCGCTTCGATTTCGCGCGCGCTGGTTCGATGGGTAGTGACTGCGCCGGTGCGGGGACATCGCCCTGCGGCGCCGCTCGAATACTCAGAGCATTTGAACTCGGAGCATTTGCAGAGGCGCCAGATAACGGCGCGCCCACCGTCGCTGGAGGCTCGGACACAGCGGCCGGACCCGGTAATGCTCCAGTCCCCGAGGATTTGGCCGAGAGCCCCGTCGTGATTACTGGGACAGTAGGCCCGATGACTGGAATCTTGTGCTCGCGCGTTCTGATTTCTCCCGAGGACGTCGAGAACGTGTCGAGTGCCTTGATTACTGCTTCCGCAGTCGGTGGTCGGCCGCCTGGCACTTTCGAAAGGCAGCTCATTACCAGATCCGACAAACGCCGCGGAACGTCGGTGCGAACTTCAATCAGCTGTACCGGATCGCGAGTCAGAACCGCTGCGAGAATTGCCTGCGGTGAAAGTCCTGAGAATGGAGACTTCCCGCTGAGCAGCTCGTATGCGAGCAGCCCCACTGCGTAGATGTCGATGCGATGATCGGCGTCGAGGTCACCTGCAAGCTGCTCGGGCGCCATGTACGCCGGGGTGCCAATCGCCATACCGGTGGACGTCATTGCCGATGACGGCATTGCGGCGTTCAGGGCCTTCGCTACACCAAAGTCGGTGACGAGGGCGTGAGTGCCGGAGCGAAGGATATTTGCGGGTTTGATATCGCGGTGAATTACACCTTCACCGTGAGCGTACGCTAGCGCATCGACGACATCGTAGAGAATCCGGACCACGTCACCAATCCACAGTGGTCCGTGCTTGTCGAGGGCGGACTTGAGCGACTCGCCCATGATGAACGGCATCGTATAGTAGACGAGCTCGCCGTGTTCACCCGCTGCGAGGAGCGTGACGATATGCGGATGCTGCAACTGCGCAGCCACTTGAATCTCGCGTCTGAAGCGACCGCGGTTAACCTCCGCCGTCAACTCGGGGGACAACACCTTGATGACGACCTTCCGCCCAAGCGCCAGCTCTTTTGCGACGAACACTCGGCTCATGCCCCCGCCACCGAGCTCGCGCTCGATTTCGTACGCATGTGACAGAGAATCCTTCAGTTGCTGCTCGAATGTCGTCATGTCCAAACGGGAAGGGCTCGCCCCCTGCAATGCTACTGCCCCAGAAGCCGATAGACTAGACGGGGGATGTGGTTTCGGCGTTTTGGACTGGAGATGTTGTTTGGGCCGGCCCCGTTGTCCGGGCGGCGGGAGGCGTCGCGTGTTTTTTTTACCAAAAACCGAAAGGCACCTGCACTTCAAGGAACGCGGATCATCGAGCAAGCTGGTCGGCACTAGAACGTCCAATACCGCAACATGCGCGGCCCTATCTCGACCGCCCTATTCCGATGATTGCCCGGACGTAAGGCCCTGCGAGCGATGCCTTGGGCGCACCGGTTACCTCGTACCCATCCAACTGCCAATCCGCAGACGAAGGGGCCGCCAGATAGCCAAGTCGCACGCCAACCATGAAACCGCGTCCCCAGCCGCCGGGGAGTAACTCGGCCCCCAGACCAAGATCCATCACCACAGTCCCTCGACTCAGAACCGGCTCACGTGGAGGTTCCGGACGCGGCCGCGGGTCCGCGAGCACGTCGTCGAAGGCCATTGCGCTGTCGCTTTCGAACCACAGTCCCAACCCACCCCCGCCAAGTCCGATTCGCGGATACACGCGCAGTCGCGGCGAGAGGTTGAACATGTAGCCAAGGCCGAGCGTGCCGTATCCCCCGCCGATGCCGACTTCCCGTCCCTGGTGAACAGCATCCCCGATAATCAGTCCGTGCCACTCACCCCCGACCGTCAGCCCACCAGCCAGTATATGATATGCACCGATATTGACCCCGACCGCCGATTGTCCAAACGTCGGATACCCGCGCGCGTTCAGACGATCATCGAGCGCCCGAGTCCCGACTCCTGAGACACCGGCGCCGACATACCCCGCGCCCGGGCCAAAAATCCCCTGCCCCTCCATACTTCGCGCCGAAGCAACCACCGCCATCGCCAACAGAACGACTCTGAATGCAACCACTGACGCCTCACGCATGTTATTTATACAAAGTTCTTTACAGTATAAAGCAATAATCCGCAGATCGCAATGCACCCTCCGTGTCCCCGTGATTCCGTGATGAACAGACAGACCCAGCTCAACCCGCCTCACGTTCCCCATCGTCGATTCTTGATATCGACGATCACGGATATCGATGAATCGCCTCATCAACTTCACGTTCCGCATCAGCCAGCCGCCGGACGTCCTCCCCGATGAGTCTCGCGTTATCGATGAGTGTCGTTAATGGCGCCAGGTCCCCTGCCCCAGCGTGTAGCCGCAACAGATCGAGCCTGATCTTTTCGAGAGCAGCAACACTTGCGATCAATTGAGCAGCCGTCGCCGAACGCCGCCGCTCGAGCACGACACCATCTTCTGGCGCAAGGGCCGCGAGCGCCGCGACCACATCTATCTCGGCCCGCGCCTCAGCAGCCCGAGCCTCGAGCGCCGCTACCGTTGCCGGCAATTCGAAAAGCTGATTACGATACGCCTCTGGTAAAGCGGCAAACAACTCCGCCGCTGCAACGCCTAGCGCTGCCTCGGTTGCGCGAAACACTCCGCCACCGACAACAGTAGTACGCTCCGGCGCGCCGAGTCGTCGCGCGAGCCATTCGCCCGCTTTGCTGTTCCATAGCCGGTCACGAATGCCCGTCTGAAACCAGTCGCGCACTTTCGGAGGTATGAACTGCACATCGAGCGCATTGCTCACTGCGCCCAGGAGCATCGTGGAGAGAATCGGCATCATTATCCATCCGATCCCGACCACGTTCTCGTTGAGACTACCTTGAATCACGAGCGTGGCGGTAACGGTGAGCCACGTTGCCGACACGATCGTTGCGAGGCGCAACATCCGGTGTGCCGCGCGTTCCTCGTCCTTACGCGCAAGTGCCTCGCTTTCAGCGCGCTCCTTTCGCCCGATTTCAATCGCTGAGCGCAGGTCGACCAATGTGTGTCCAGCACGAAACTGTCGCCGAGCCTGGTTGAGGTGGAATCCAATTATTGGAAAGAGCGGCAGTGAAGCGGCGGCTATCAACAGCAAAACGTCGCCAACCGATGATCCGGGGTTGCCTGTCAGCCATGCGTAAGTGTTGCCTCCGGTGAGCACGCTGAGCCCCGCCGACCACCCCATGTATGGAACGAGCAAAGGATTCCGCGCAGCCAGCCATGCGCGAAGTTTGGGGGGCAGCACGTTACGAGAGTCAGGCGAAGGCGCAAGCGCGGCCGCGAGCGCCTCTCCGTCCGGGAAGCGAAATGTGGGATCACGCTCCAGGCACCGGTCGATCGCCGCCGCGAGCGAGGGTGGAATTCCCGGTGCCACACGCATGACCGTCTCGGGCGACTGGGTTGCCTGAATAACAAGCAGTGCTGGAACACTCGGGGCTTCGAAGGGCAGACGGCCGCTGATCGCGAGATAACCGACGACCCCTAGTGAGTAGATATCGCTGCGCGCGTCAACGGGCTGCTGCGCCGCTTGCTCAGGACTCATGAAGTGCGCCGTCCCCATGAGCTTGCCCGCATCACTTGCGTGCTCCGGTTGCGCATCGCGGTGGGCAATCCCGAAATCCGTAACCAGCGCTCGGCCTGTACCTGCCTCGAGCAGAATGTTGTCAGGCTTCACATCGCGATGGACGATGCCTCGACCATGCGCATAGGCAAGCGCCCACGCGACCTCGCGCATCACGCGGGAAGCATCGGCGGCAGGAAGAGGACCGCGTGTACGGAGCCGCTCACCAAGAGTCTCGCCTTCGACGTAACTCATGACGAAGAAAACGAAACCGCCAGCCTCACCTACGCGGTGGATCGGAACGATGTTAGGGTGCGAGAGTGCCGCGGCAGTTCGCGCTTCTCTCACGAATCGTTCGCGTGCCGACTCACTTGCGAGATGCGATGGAAGCACCTTGATCGCGACATCCCGATCGAGTTGTACATCGCGCGCGAGGTAGACGATCCCCATCCCGCCACGGCCAAGCTCGCGCTGGAGAGAATATTCGCCGGCCAGAGCGGCTTGAAGGTCGAGGAATTCGTTGGATGTCATGAAGCCGAGCTGAAGACGTAAAGTACTTTATACCGAAAAGTACGGACGCGTCTTGGGCACGTCAAGCAAGTTGCGTTAATCGCATGGTGACGCAGCGCGACTAAAACCCGCAATAAGTCGTCGATCGTTGATGGCGTTAGCCCTGGATCCGCAGTCGATCCGTAATCAATCTGCAGTCAACCTGCAGGCGGCCGCGCTACCGCAAACTCGACCGTATATCGCAGCTCACTGAACCGACGTAACAAGTCGCCCGCATCGAGGCCATCACGTTCACTCCCTGCAAGGTCTGCCAGTAACTCGCCCCTGTGCACCATGATCGTGCGATCACCCTGCTGCAGCGCCTGATCCATGCTGTGAGTTACCATGAGCGTAGTGAGCTTGTGTTCGCGAACGATCTGGTCAGTGAGATGAATCACCTGCTCCGCCGCCCGCGGATCGAGCGCTGCCGTATGCTCGTCGAGTAAGAGAAGCTGCGGCCGCTTGAGAGTCGCCATGAGAAGCGTTACCGCCTGGCGTTGCCCACCTGAGAGCGTCCCCATCGACGCCTGTAACCTTCCCTCGAGACGCATGCCCAGCCCCTTCAGAAGCGCATGATAGCGCTCGAGTGCTGACCGGCCAAGCCCGATGCGAAAGCCCCGAGGACCACCCCGGAGCTCCGCCATTCTGAGATTTTCCGCAACGCTCATTGAAGGGCAGGTTCCCTTGAACGGATCCTGAAAAACACGGCCGATTAGCGAAGCACGTTTGAACTCCGGCTGGCGCGTGACGTCGACTCCCGCAATCCGGATCGCACCCGCGTCAGGAAAGAAGCTTCCGGCAACCGCATTTAGCAGCGTTGACTTACCCGACCCGTTCGTGCCGATGACGGTGACGAACTCCCCCGTCGGAATGACCAGATCGACTCCACGCAGAGCGAGCACACGCTCGCCCCCCGGTTGCGTAAAAGTCTTCTCGAGCCGCTCGATCTCGATCATTAAACTGCACTCCCGCCAAACCTGCCTTGTCGCAGCCTGGGCAAAGCGAGAGCGATGAGCACGAATGCAGCAGTCGCCAGCTTGAGGTCGATCGGATTGAGCCCCATCCGCAACGCCAGCGCGACCATCCCGCGAAACAGAATCGACCCGGCTGCAACCATGACGATGACAACAGCAAGGCTTCGCCGGCCAAAGAGAAGAGTCTCCCCCATGATGACTGCGGCCATACCCGCCACGAGCGTCCCGACACCCATTGCCACGTCCGCAAAACCCTGATGCTGCGCAATGAGGGCGCCGGAGAACGCTACGAGTCCATTCGCGAGCGCGAGCCCGAGCTCGATCATGCGGCGCCGATCTACCCCCTGCGCAGTGATCATGGCCGGGTTGTCACCGACCGCGCGCATTGCCATCCCGAAATCTGTTCGCAGATACCATACGAGCAGCGCGCCCAGTACTACCGTGATCGCGAGAAAGAGCAAGCCAAGCGAGATATCGTCAGACCAGGCCGCCGACCCGGGAATCAGCCTGTGGACCTTATCCACCAGAGTCCCGATATCGAGCAGCGAAATGTTCGACTTTCCCATCACGTGAAGGTTCACTGAGTACAGGGCAGTCATCACCAGAATACCGGCAAGCAGATCTTTCACGCCCAGCCGCGTGTGAAGTACGCCTGTGACATAACCGGCCATCATTCCCGCGATCACCGCGACGAGCGTTGCGAGTATCGGATCAATCCCTCCAACAATCATCGATGCGGCAACCGCGGCACCAAGCGTAAAGCTGCCGTCCGGCGTAATGTCGGCAAAGCGCAGCACACGCGATGAGAGATAGACACCCCATGCAAGCGCAGCGAACGCCAGTCCCTGTGTGAGTGCGACCAGCCAGAACTCAAACGGATTATTTCTCCGGGGCGCCTGTGTCGACTGTACTGCGCGAGGGCCCGTAGTTTCACTCGCCACTTCTGCCGCGACGCCGAGTATGGAATCTGCGCGGTTTATTATGCCGGCAGGAATGGTCACTCTGTATTCGCGCGCAGCATCGAGGTCGACGATGAGCGTGCGCACCTTCGAAGCATGAAACGGTATGCTGGCTGGATTCTCACCACGAAGTACGCGGATCATGATCAAGCCCATGTCATAACCGTTGGCGTAAAAGCTCAAGCCAAGAGCGAGTGGCGCCCCGCGGAAGCTCGTAGTCGTCGCAATCAGCGGAAGATTTGCCTGGCGAGTCGACTTCACCACCGCGGCAAACGCACCGCCGATCATGACGCTCGGTATCTGCACGACGCCACCAGCACCCTGGGCCTTGAGAGCCTGAATTCCGGCTGCGATATCTCCGGGTGAAGTGCATGCTGCGGTAATCAGCCGCACCCGCGCCGCCCGAGCTCCTGCCTTCGCCTTATCCAGGTAAAACTCGGCAAAAGGGTCAGCGGGATCGTACAGTGTCCCCCACGTTTTTACGTCAGGAAACGCTTCATGCGCCAGCATTACTGCTGAATCGACAGGAAGCGGTATTTCCGCGCCGGTCACATTGGGCCTGTGATTGGCCGCAGTTGTACCCGCGCCGATGACATAAGGGTTCGCGACAGCGCCAAATACGATAGGTCTGTCCGTTATCGCTTTTAACGCAGCCTGAGTCGCGACGGATGAGATAGTCGCTACGTGAGTGGCGCCCTGCTGGAGGAAATCGCTCATGATGAGAGACAGTGTCGGTATGTCCCCCTGCGCATTGCGATCGAGCACGGTGATTGTCGAATCGCGCACGAATCCTGAATCGGCTAGCGCGCGGAAAAACCCCTCACGTGATTCGTCGAGTGTCGCGATCGACGACACTTGAGCATACCCGATGACTGGGCGTGATTCCGCATCTGTTTCGCAGGCCGCGGCAAATGCGACCAGTGCCAGCCACGCTGCAGGGCGCAACTTCATCACGATGATACTAAGAACATCGGGCTCCGTTGCGCTGAAAGATCCTGGGGTGGCCGAGAGTCTCGCGAGCGCAAGACTCTATGACAGAACCCTTAGGCCTGTCAAGATTGTAATGGAGATTGCCGGAAGTGCCCCCTAGCCGGCTCCCTGAAAATTGTCCTTGATCATCGCCAGAAGAGTGAGGCCCGCCTGCCTTATCTTCCCGAGGTTGGGGATGAACTCCTCCTCCCCTCGCTCCCGCATCTGTTCGAAACCAGTCTGGTAAACTTTATCGGCTTCGTATCGTAATCATCGCATCCTGCTTCCATCGCCTTGTCACGGTCCGTCGACATTGCATGCGCCGTCAATGCGATTACCGGAATGTGCCGAGTAGCCTGGCATGCCTTGAGTGCGCAGGTGGCCTCCCAGCCATCCATCACCGGCAGGCTCATATCCATCAGAATCAGGTCGGGCGCCTCGGTTCCTGCCATGGCGACTCCCTCCTGCCCGTCCATTGCAATCACAACTTCATATCCCTTTCGTTCAAAGCGCCTTCGCCACACCAAAGTCGGTAACGAGCGAGTGCGACCCCGATCGCAGGATGTTGGCCGGCTTGATATCGCGGTGGACAACTCCCTGTTCATGCGCATATGCCAGTGCATCGACGACATCATATAGAACACGAACGACATCGCGTACGGAAAGCGGGCCTTTTTTATCGAGCGCCGACTTGAGCGACTCGCCGTGAATAAACGGCATCGTGTAGTAGACGAGCTCGCCATCCTCGCCTGCCGAAAGATGCGTGACGATGTGTGGATGCTGGAGCTGCGCGGCGACCTGTATCTCCCGCCGGAATCTGCCCCGGTTGACTTCGGCCGTCAGCTCTGGCGACAGAAGCTTGATGACTACCTTACGCCCCAGCGAACGGTCAGTAGCTACGAACACCCGGCTCATGCCACCGCCGCCCAGCTCGCGCTCTATCTCGTATGCGTGAGAGAGTGAATCCCGAAGCCGCTGTTCGAAAGTGGTCATTTGGAAACCCCATGGTAGTGCCCGATCCCTCCTGAGGCAATTATTTAGTAGTCATGCTGAGGGCCTTGAAACGTGGATAACCGGAAGTTCTCCCAACGCGTCGGTTCGGTCGACCTGCTTCGCGGCATGGTGATGATCGTTATGGCACTCGATCATACGCGCGACTATTTCAGCAAACTTCGGTTCCCGCCGGAAGATCTTGCTCAGGCGACCCCCCTTTTGTTCTTCACGAGATGGATCACGCACTTCTGCGCGCCCACGTTCTTTCTGCTGGCAGGAGTCGGCGCATCGATCTCTCTTGCGCGTGGGCGATCGAAGAAAGACCTCGCCTGGTTTCTGGTCACCCGGGGCCTGTGGCTGATGCTACTCGAGGTGACAGTGATTCACTTCGGGTGGAACTTCCATTTCAACTCGCCCTTCTTCCTCATCGTCATCTGGGCGCTAGGCCTATCGATGATCGTGCTGGCAGGACTGGTTTTTCTCGACGAGCGGGTCATAGCGGCAGTAGCGCTCTTGATGATCTTCGGGCACAACCTGCTCGACGGCATCCGACCTGACTCGTTTGGTGCGCTCGCTCCGTTGTGGCATTTATTGCATGCGCCAGGTTTCGCGATACCCGGCAAAGTTCTTGTCGGCTATCCGCTGATACCCTGGGCCGGCGTAATGGCGCTCGGCTTCGCACTCGGCGGCGTTTATCGATGGGAGCCCGCCGTCAGAAAACGTTTTCTGATTCGGGTCGGGATCGGGGCGACGGCCGCGTTCTTTATGCTCCGCGGGCTAAACCTCTACGGAAACCCGTTCCCATGGACACAGCAGGACTCCACGGCGATGACGATCGCATCGTTCTTCAACACCCTCAAGTATCCGCCGTCCCTTCACTTTCTCCTGATGACGCTTGGTCCGGCGCTCGTAGTTCTGGCATGCATCGAGAACGCGCGTGGCAAACTCGTTGATGTCATAAGCGTCTACGGCAGAGTGCCCATGTTCTACTACGTGCTTCACCTGTTCGTGATCCACCTTCTCGCAACCGGATTCGCACTCTGGCAGGGCGACCGGGCCGCTTTCCTGGGCCTCGACCTCTCCGGCTATCCTGACTGGTACGGCACCAGCTTGCTGGGTGTCTATATCGCATGGGTTGTCGTTGTCGCGCTTCTCTACCTCCCATGCCGTTGGTATGCCGGACTCAAAGCTCGCTCCAATTCCCGCATGCTGAGCTACCTGTAAGTTCGCGTTTGATTCAAGGGTTTGGGGGGACATTCTCCGCCGAATAGCGTTTGAGTCGCAACGACAGAACGCTATTTTTTAACGATGGAGCGAACTCTGAGCGTCATTGCCTGGGCGCTGACGATACTTGTGCTGGTTCTGGGCTTTTTCTACGTGGCGGCGGTCTGGCTCGTGACTGCTCCATTCGACAAGGGCCGTTATTACGCAGGGCGCGCATTCCGCCATCTCGCAGTGGCATCGGTCAAGGTCAATCCGATGTGGCACTTCGAGACCGATGGGGACAAACCGGCTAATCCGCGGCTCCCGTATGTTGCCGTTTCCAATCACGAATCGTACGCCGACATTTTCCTGATCAGTCATTTCCCGTGGGAAATGAAGTGGTTGTCCAAGGATACGATCTTCAGGATTCCCGTCATGGGATGGATGATGCGCATGGCGAACGACATTCCGATCAAGCGGGGTAAGCGCGAGAGTGTCGTAAGCGCGCTTCAAGGGTGCCGCGATCGCCTGGCGAAGAAAGTGACCGTGATGATCTTCCCCGAGGGAACGCGCTCGCCGACTGGAGAAATGCTTCCATTCAAGGATGGGGCGTTCCGTCTGGCGATAGAATCCGGCGCTCCCATTCTTCCAATTGCCGTCGCAGGCACGCGCAACTGCATGGCGAAGCACAGCTTTGCATTTCGAACTGCGCATGCAAAGGCGCGGGTCCTGGAACCAATCTCAACGGCCGGTATGGCCAACAGCGATGTGCCGGCATTGCGTGATCGCACACGCGAAGTCATCGAGACCGCGCGGCAGGAATTGATGCGGGAATTGCAAACAAGGTAGAGTCATCCATCGTCGGCTGGTGTAGCACCCGATGGGAACAGAATCGGGAGAAATATTTGAAAGGCCCCCGAATGATGCTCATCGCCGTTTGCGGGCTCGCAAGCTCAAACTGTATGCTTTTGAGCGGCCGCTGCATCTATGAAATTCGCGGGCTGGAGGCAACGGGATCGACGGGAGTGGGCGGCGCGACATCAGCCACTGCCCGAGTCACCTACGGCGAGCGCCGCGAGTCCGACCCTGACAGGCATATCTACTATATAGTTGAGTCGCCCACGCTTAAGGGGCATGTGCTCTCTGCCGCATTGAAGCGAACGGGCGCTTCGACACCAATGCTGAACCTCACCCTCGCGCCTGCCGTACGCACCGCGTCTTGCCGGGGATAGTTCATGATTTGGGGGTAACCACGCAACTGCGCACCCAACTCCCCCCTTTTTTGTTTTTCGTTCGCTCTACCGACCAGCCGAAGATCCCTTCAAGGAGTCGAGTGCGGGAACCGCGATATGATAGAAGTTCCCATCGGCTTGCCCCCGCCGGATGAAGTAGAGCGACTGGCCGCTGCGCGACAGCGTCGGGTGATATTCGTCGAGAGCAGTATTGATGAGCGGTCCGAGGTTCCTCGCTGGTGTCCAGTTGCCATCAGTGCGATGGCTCACGTAGAGATCACCGAGGCCTGCGCCACCGGGACGCAGTGATGTGAATACAAGCATTGTTCCGTCAGCCGATATCTCCGGGTTGAATTCCCACGCGGCCTGAAGACGCGTATCCCCCGCTGCCGGCACGGTATTCACCGCACTTCCCAAGGCACGTCGCGGAGAGAATCCGCTCCCGTTTCGCGCAGCTGCGTAGATGTCGTAATGCTCTCCCGGCTTTGGAAACTGCGGGCCGCTCGCGAAATAGATCGTTCCATCTGCAGATACCGACGGATAGAGCTCGTCCCCGGGGGAATTAACCTCGGGCCCCAGATGTATTGGTGGCCCCCATCCCTGCCCTGTCCGCTCCACTTTCCACAGATCGATGTCGCTGCGCGCCGCACCGGCGACCGGGCGGATCGATGAGAAATACAACGATCGGCCATCCGGAGTAATGAATGGATCTATGTCGCTGAATTCCCCAGAGAACGGAGCGACCGACGGCTTTGTCCATGCTCCATCAGCAAAGCTCGACGTGAAGATCGTAGCCTTTCTCGTGAACGGAAAAAACTTCTCGCTCGACGCGAAGTACGCTGTCTTCCCGTCCGGGGTGAACGTGATGCGCCATTGCTCATTCGCATCAGAAATGACACCAGGCGCAAATATTCCGGCAATTTGCGGCGCAGGAACCGCATCTTCCAGTGCGGAAACAACGCGCGTCGCCGCACCGGACGGCGCACAGGAAATCACCGGTAACAGGCAACATACCCTGAACCATTGACTGGAACCGAACATCTGGAGACTCCGAGGACTCATATAGAAGTGGACTAATTGCGTTGGCGGTTCTTCAATAGCAAATACGCCGAGGTTACAAGGCGGCTACAGGACGAAAGGACTCAGTTGCCGCCGCTACTCGCGAACAGCCATTTGGGGAACGCGCCCCAACATGCGTGATTAACGCATAAAAAAAGTACCACTCGCCCTAAATCCGCAGTTTCGTTTTTGTCCAGAGAACGATGATGCTGCACGCGGTGCCATCACGCGCATGCGCCATGAACTGTGGCGGCGCGGTCAGCCCGGTGTACACTTCGATCGCGCCAATCTCGTAGCCAGAGATGAATGTGTCGGGCCCCTCACCATATTCACTCCAGCGATGACCATCGATGAAATAGCGCACACAGTCGCCGCGCCTGCCCGTGATGATTCTTTCTCCACGTTCATCGTAGTAGGTGCGGAGCGACGGAACCATCGAGAGCGCATCGCCGAGGCGTCGTGGCCTTCGCCGCTCGAGCTCATCCAGTGCGATGAACTTGCCGCCTGTGGATTTGTTTCTCGACGAGAAGCCGACACGCTCGAGTGCAAAATCACGTCGCGCTGAGATCCTGACCGTCTCGAGCACGGGGACGTATGTTGCCAGCCTGATATCCACTGGCGGTGCTGGTTGCAAGGCGATCTCGAAAGACCGCATTACTGGCAGATACCCGAGGCGCCGCACGACTACTGAACGCGTACCGGGCCGCACGCCGCCAAGGTCAAACGATCCATCGTCGCGGGTCAACGTGACCGCTCGTTCGTTGTCGGCCGCAACACGCGCGCCACCGATTGGCTTGCCCACGCTGTCGATGACGCGTCCGAGGAGGTGAGCTGTCTCGCGAACCCGGGTGGCGGGTGCAAGCGGCGATACCCGCAGCGAAACGATGGAAACCCCTGACGTGAAGTCGGCAGGCACGGCCGCGGTTGTGTCGTCGCCCATGGCGGCGAAAAGGTCAGTCGAAAGGTCGCCGGGGATCCCGCAAATCTTGTAGCTCCCGTCAGACCCTGCGATCCCGGAGCGCGAATGGGCCACCTGCCTCAACGTGCGCCGCCCGACTTCATATTCCGTCCACGCAACAATTACGGTAGCACCCATCGCCGGCTCTTCGGTCCCTGCATACATCACGAAGCCAATCGCAACCGACGTCCCGGGACGTTGCTCCTCGACACTGCACTTCAACCTTGCGAGTCTCGCTGGAGATGGAGTGCTGACGATGAGGAAAAGCGAATCGCTGCCGTTAGTCTCCCTCGGAATCGTTCGCAGCGCGAGTCGCAGTGTGTCGAGCAGCGGGTGCACGACTTCAAGGCGGTGCTTTCCCGCGGGAACGCCAGCAATTTTGAAGCGCCCCGCGCCATCGCTCGTCGCGGTCAGTTCGGTACCGGCAACCCGAACGATCGCACCGCTGAGTGCGGCCCCCCGAATACTGTCGACGGCGAAGCCGCTGATGACGCTGCCTGACTGCTGCGCCGCGGCGCTACCCGTCACCAGCACCGGAAGAGCGAAGGAGCCAACAACCAAGGTCCGCAGGAGCTCTTTGATCAAGCGCATATGCGCACCAACATTGGGGCCGTTCGCGGATCGAGCAACAGTTGGTTGCGTAGCCGTTCTTACAACACGGCTACAGCATGTGTTGGTATCCCTCCCCTGCGGCTCAGCGTTATCGAGGAACCACAGGGGAAGGATTGTATTACTTGTTACCGCACTTGAGAGTCACGCGCCCCGCTTCAGCCGGCATGTAAACGGCGAGTGCGGAAACCTTTGCATCAGCTGAATTCGATCCTAAGGCTGCGCCAATGACCTTTGTTTTGGCGTCGGTCTGCTGAAAATCGTTCACGATGATCGCGTTTGCCCCAACGTCCGCGGCCTTCTTCCTGATCTGATCGGTGATTTTTCCTTCGCTCGCGTAGACCGAGTTTCCTTCTCCGCTGATCCACGCCAGCTCATAATAGTCGTGCGGGACCATCGCACGGCTCGTATAGACGTCTACCGCCTCATCACATGTCGCAGCGCGTGCCATGCCGGGGCTTACGTCGACGGTCTGTGTGCGCACACCGCACGCCGACGCAGCCAGCGCGACCGATGCGAGAGATATTGCAATTCTTAGTTTTGTGATCATCTGCAGATCCTCCTGAATGTTTTGTCGCCCCTTGAAGCAGGCGGTTTTGAATCAAGGAGTGCAAGGTTGGGCCCTAAGGCCCGTTTTCGCCCAGCTTGCCAGCTAGCCGGCTTGCCCACCTCGAGGATTAACTTCCGGCCGGTGAACTCCATCGTCGCTGACCCGCCTGCTGGCCACGCTGGATACACGTGTCCCCTATGCGAGGGAAAGTCATCGGCGGTATTTCACGCGGACGCCGGGCGATTGTTTCTCAAGTGCCCCGAGTGCACTCTGATCTTCGTCGATCCCGCCGACAGGTTGCGACCACTCGAGGAGACGCTTCGGTACCTGCACCACCAGAATCACGGCGATGACCCCGCCTACGTGCAATTTCTCGAGCGTCTGATAGTTCCAGTTTGCGACGCCGTGCCTGAGGGATCACGCGGACTCGACTTCGGATGTGGTCCGACGCCGGTGATGGCTGAGCTACTGACTACAAGGGGCAGGCCAACGAGCTCATACGATCCGCTGTTCTTCGCAGATAAAAGTCGACTGCTCGAGAAGTTTAACGAAGAGACAATGCGCTGGATCGCTGACAGGTTCGAGTGGAACCTTCGGTTGTCACCGAATGTCGCAATCTTCCACACCGCCTGAGCTGTCTACTTTCCGAACGCAGTTTTGAGAGCGTCGGCCGCCATCTGCTGAGCTGCAAGTGCCTTATCGACTACGGCAGCCATTCCAAAGAACTCGTGATTCACTGCGTCGAAGGTGCGTTGCGTCGTGTTCACCCCCGCAGCCCTTAGCTTCGATGCTAGCATCTCACCGTCTGATCGCAGCGGATCGATCTGAGCGTTGATGATCGTCGTTGGCGGTAATCCTGCGAGGTCAGCGGCAACGAGATTCACGCGCGGATCTGCTTTATCGGCGTCACCCTTCAGATAGTTGTCGAAAAACCAGCCCATCATCGCTCGATTCAGGGGCTTGGCCATCGCGTTTTCCATGTACGACGGCGTGTTCATGTCTGTGCCCGCAATCGGGTACACAGCAACGACAGCAAGTGGCATCTGCGCCTTCTTGTCTCTCGCCATTATGGCCGTGGCAACAGCAAGTCCGCCCCCCGCGCTTTCGCCAGCGAGAGCGACTTTCTTCGGATCGCCTTTGATTGATGCCGCATTTGCCAGTGCCCACTCGTACGTTGCGTAGGCATCGTCATGCGCAGCCGGGAACTTGTTTTCCGGTCCCTTGCGGTAATCCACTGCTATGACGACGGCGCTCGCGAGCTTCGAGAGTCCACGCGCACCTCCATCGTACACTTCCTTGTTGGCGATTACCCATCCGCCACCGTGGTAATAAACGATCACCGGGAAGGGCGCGTTGCCCGTCTTCGGAGTATAGATACGCGCAGGCAGCGGGCCTGCGGGCGTCGGGATGGTCCGGTCAACCGAAACGACTGCAGGATCGGGTGTCGCCGGCTTCCCTTGCGCCTCGAGCACTTTCTTGACGGCATCAGTAGGCGTCGGCTGCTGCCGTGCCTCGGCCGCTGTCAACGTCTCGATTGGTTTGCCACCAAGTGATGCGAGTTGATCGAGCACCGCTTTCATTTGCGCGTCCGGCGCCGCCATTGGCCGGGCCTGTGTCATAGTGCCTGAATCCGTCCTGAGTGTGGTATCACCCGCCGGGGCGGGCGTTTCCTTCGCTGTGCACGCTGCAACCACGAGAACCCCCATCAAGGCAAGCGCTCGTTTTCCGCAATTGTTCATCTTGGGCTCGTTGAGGAGATAGCATGTACCGATGATCCTGCCCTTTCGGGCAGGATCATCGTTTGAACCAGCTACGCCAGGAATGGCGTTACGATGGCCAGAACCTCGGCCTTCGTGAGAGGTTCGTCGAACGATTCAGTAACTCCGGCATCCCCACCGTTCCCGCTGCCGAGCGCGGTGATGTCGAGGCCCGCCTGCATCTTGTTGTCTTCACCATTGTAGATCCCCTGCGTAAACGCGGGCAGATCATCGCGGCTGTTGCCGGTGATCCAGCCTTTCTTGGCGCGCATCCGGCGAACCATCGAGGCGTGCCGCGCTTCAACCGAGTGGATGGTCAAGGCCGCCGTCAAGGCTGCCTTGTCATTGATGAGGCGACCTGCCTGACCCTTATACGCACGCACACCCGTGTCCTCGAACGCCTGAGCAAGGACCTGGAACGTTGCATACTGCGTTGCTCCAAAATTGAAGCCCGCAACGTTTCCCTTCGCGGTAAAGTCGAAGTTCGGCTTTGCGCCGGGCGTCGCGCCCTTCGCAGTGATCAGTGATCTGAGCGCCGTGACGTGGGTGTTCTCGTGGTCACGGATGGTCGTAAAGACCACCATGTCCGCGGCCGGGATCAGCCCCGCAGACGCAACGCCTCGGGTGTAGAACTCTGCCTCGAGATATTCGAGCGTCAACGCGAACTGCAGTACGTCGAGCACATCGGCCGGGGCCTGGCCATAGACATCCTTTGCAAGCGCGCCGAGCGCGATCGGGACGGATCCCAGTGCAAGTGCCGCCACAAGTTTCGAGCTCGCCGATGCCCCTTTTGCAATTGCCTCACGGCGGGAAACGATTGGAGCCATCAGCTCCGGATCGAGTCCATCAATAAGTGTCTTCTGTTCCATTGTGATATTCCTCAGCCGTTGTTGTTGGGGCCCTGAACGAAAGCCGGTATTGTCCCGGCAAACGCGAGCTTCTGAACGATGAATCCTTGTGCGGCAGTCGCGACTTTCGCTGGCGAGAAAGCGTCATCGAACGCCTTTGGCGCAAACGCCGCTGTCTTCGGCGATATGAGATCCGCGATCGCAGAAGCGTGACGCGCCTCGACGGAGACGATTTTTCCAGCGACGAGGAGGTTGTTCACGTTCGTCAGGTACTGGGCGGCACCGTTATAGGCAGCAACACCGAGCTCCTCGAATGCCGAGGCGGTCGCGAGAACGGATGCGCGATTGTTGAAGTTGACGCCGTTGTAGACCGGAGTGAGGGTGAAGCCATTGGCCGTTCCGAGCACGGTCTTCAGCGCTTCGCGGTGAATGATCTCGTGGTTCTTGATGTCGGCGAAGATTGCCTGCTCTGCTGCATTCAACCCTGCGCCGCCGAAATTGGCTGCTACGCGCGTGTAGTAGTCGGCCTCGAGCTGCTCCAGCGCGTAGGCGAACTGCAGCACGGCGGTGTCACCTTTGGCGAAGTCGATGGTGACCGTGGCTCCCGTGCCCGGTCCCCCGCTTCCGCTGCCTGGACCGGCGATTCCGCCTTCTGTGTAGCCGCTCTCACAACTGGTGAGCATGCTCGGCAGCAGCACGACTGCTCCACCAATGCCCATGAGCCGGAGAAAATTGCGTCGCGTGCCGGGCTCCCAGAGCTGCGCGGCACTCGATAAGACGAGTGGTTCCTTTTTGTCTGGCATTGTACTTCCCCCAATGAGTTGTAGTTCTGAGTCCGCGATGCTGAGGCGCGCTCCGGATTCCCGAACGGTCGTTATTGCATACAATGGGCCGCGTCGACTTTTGTCGTGCTTTCCAAGTCTTCAATTACCGGATCCGCCGGGGAGCGAGCGCCATTCCGCCATGTGGGATTCGTTCTCCCCTCTTCACCTCTACGACGGATTGCATACATCGGATCTGCGATTCTGAAAAGATTTTTGTCGATTGCGAGAATGACGGTATATTCGACGCAATTCATCGAATGGGGACACTGGATGGCCCAAACCGCCATTGACCACGGAACGCTTCCCGATCGCACCTATGAGGGGATACGCGACCTGATCATCAGAGGTCGCATCCGCCCCGGCGACCGCGTACGCGAAGCCGAAATGGCGATACGATTCGGCATAAGCCGCACGCCCGTTCGCGAGGCGCTCGCGCGGCTGGTGCAGGACGGCTACCTCATTCCAATATCCGGCGGAAGACGTACTGAGCTCGCCGTCACGGAACTGACAGTCGATAGTGTCCGCGAGTTGTGGGGTCTGATGGGCGCCCTGGAAGGGTACGCGATCCAATCCGTCGCCGAGCTTCCAGCGGAGCGACGAGAAGCCCTCGTTGCCGACCTGAGAAGTTTGAACGCCGAGTTACGAAGCGAAGCGGAGCGCCGCCCGAGAAACCGGGACCGCCTCTTCGATCTCCAAACCGCTTTCCACGTTCGCTTCGTGAAGGAATCACCGGGGGCCAGGCTGCGATCAGTTTATGACAGCGTTCGCCCGCACGTTCAGCGTTACGAGTGGCTCTACGGAACCCGAAGCGACGCGCTGTATGAACCGTCGACCTCAGAACACCTGCGAATCATCGCGGCTATCAAACGCGGCAATCCGGTTGAAGCACGGGAGGCAATCGAAACACATTGGCGGAATGCTTCCCAGCGAACAGTGCACGTAATAGAGGAGATACCCACAGCTCGCCCTCGCAGGGCAAGCCAGAAATCGGCTAGGCGGTAGAGGGAAGGCTCGTATTGGTTGGGAAATAGATCCGCGTGCTGATGTTCGTCGTATCAGGAACGAGCAGCCAACAGGACCTTTTTTATCTCAAACCACATGACTGGCGCAGCGAGAGTGATCGAGAGGCCAGTGGAAAATCGCTTCTCACTTTTTCGTATCATGCAGACCGCCGCATTTGTGGCCTTTGCCGCCGCGGCAATCGTCCTCGCGATCGACATCGCCAGGGGTGCCGCCAGGTTCGGCAATGTGTGGCTCATCCCGATCGTGGTTGTCGCTGCCTGGGCTCTGGCTGATTTCATTTCCGGCGTCGTCCACTTCCTTGCCGACAATTTCGGCACGCCGGAAACACCAATTCTCGGAGCCGCTTTCGTAAAGCCCTTTCGAGACCACCATACCGATCCTAAGGGAATTCTCGAAAACCCCTTTCTGATCGCCAATGGAAATAACTGCGTGGTGTCTCTCCCACCTCTGCTCATGGTGATCCTGCTCGTCCCCGTAAACAGCACTTTTATCGGATACATCTTCGGCACGTTCTTTCTGGCATTCTCGATCGGGATATTCCTGACCAACCAGTTTCATAAGTGGGCGCACATGGAGTCCCCGCCCCGCCCGGTCGCGTGGCTGCAGGCAAACGGATTGATCCTCTCTAACGAACATCACGACCGGCACCATACAAGCCCGTTCGACACGTATTACTGCATCACGACTGGCTGGTGGAATCCGCTTCTCGAACGGGTCAGGTTCTTCGACAGAAGCGAGAAAATCATCCGAGGCTTCGAGACTCCGAACACTAAAAGGCACTGACATTGCCTCCTGGGTGGAAAACCGGGAGGATGAATGCAGAACGAAGACACTCAGGAAACCAGAGGATCAGTAGAGATTCCGCTCGAAGGAGTCGCCTCACGAACGGTAAGGATACGCGCTGAGGCGGAGTACGTGCGCAGCGCCTGGCGAGATGCCGGAATTCCCGGCGCGGCCCGCGTGGAAAACGCCCCCGCTGATCGCGGTGTCGATCTGCGAGTTGAGATCGACGGCAACGAATCAGACGACATCGAACACAGGCTCTCGCCCTACGAGGGCAAGAGCCTCGATCAGCGTCTGGAGTCAGCACTTCGTGACTTCAAAGCACGCCTCGAGACAGGCGAAGTCGCGACCACCATCGGTCAATCATCCGGACGTCGCGATGACTGACACCACTCTGCCATCACAGCGAGGTATTGAGACATGAGAGCGGTATGCTGGACAGGCAAGAAGGAAGTAAGCGTCGAAACCGTTCCGGATCCGACGATCATCAATCCCCGCGACGCAATCATACGCATCAGCTCGACAGCGATCTGTGGGTCCGACCTTCACCTCTACAACGGCCGAGTCCCGTCGATGCAGAACGGCGACATACTCGGCCACGAGTTCATGGGCGAGGTCGTCGAAGTCGGAAAGGGTGTCAACAATCTCCAGGTTGGCGATCGGGTCGTCGTGCCCTTTCCTGTCGCGTGCGGGAATTGTTACCCGTGCTCACAAGGCATCGTGACCGCCTGTCAGAACAGCAATCCCAGCGCATCCCGAAAGGCGTTGGAGACCATGGTTGGAAATTCGGGCGCAGCAATATTCGGCTACTCCGGACTCTACGGGAGTTACGCAGGCGGGCAGGCGGAATATGCGCGAGTGCCATATGCGGACTTCGGTCCCATGAAAGTGCCGGACGGAGTCGCCGACGAGGATGTCTTGTTTCTGTCGGACATCCTGCCAACTGGATATCAGGCAGCCGAATACGCCGAGATCCGACCGGGGGACACCGTCGCGGTGTGGGGATGCGGTCCGGTGGGACAATTTGCTATTCGCAGCTGCTTTCTCTTCGGCGCCGAGCGGGTAATCGCGATCGATCGCCATGCGTCCCGGTTGCGTCTCGCGGAAGAAGCCGGTGCCGAGACGCTCAACTACGAAGACACCGATGATCTCGTCGAGCTGCTGAAAGGATTAACGGGAGGTAACGGCCCCGACCGCTGCATCGATGCGGTGGGTATGGAAGCGCATGGCACTTCAGTGTACGGCAAAATGGAGCGGGGCAAACAGGCGCTGAAGCTTCAGATGGACAATGCAACTGTCCTGAGGCAGGTGTTTCAGGCGTGCGCGCCGGGCGGCACAGTATCGGTCTCCGGTGTCTATATCGGCTTCATCGACAAATTTCCATTCGGATCGATCTTCGCCAAGGGTCTGACGGTGCGAACCGGCCAGTGCAACGTGCACCGGTACATGCGCCCGCTGCTCGAACGGATCATGAAGGGTGAAATCAATCCGCCGACGATCATCTCGCACCGCGTGAGTCTCGATGAGGCCCCCGCGATGTACGATCTCTTTGAGACAAAAAAAGACACCTGCACCAAAGTCGTGCTGAAGCCTTGATTGCGGATTGAGCACTGTGAGGGTCCAGGACTAACAGCAATCGTACATCTGACTCCTCGAACGGACGGGTGATATCTTGAAGTAGACCAAGCCGAGAGCGAATAAAATGACCGCCCACGTTGATACGAACGCCCAATCCCTTGTCGCACTCGAAGACAAATGGGGCGCGCACAATTATCACCCTCTCGACATCGTAGTGGAGCGCGGCGAAGGCCCATGGCTCTTCGACGTCGACGGCAAGCGATACCTCGACTGCCTCAGCGCATACTCGGCCGTAAACCAGGGCCACTGCCATCCGCGGATTCTCGAGACCATGCGCTCCCAGGCGGAACGCGTGACTTTGACCTCGCGTGCATTCAGGAATGACCAGCTGCCCCTCTTCTGCGAAGAGCTGGCTGAATTCTGCGGCATGGAAGCCGTACTGCCGATGAACACCGGTGCCGAAGCTGTCGAAACTGCGATCAAGGCATCGCGCAGATGGGGCTACCGGGTCAAGAACATTCCAGCCGGCCAAGCCGAGATCATCGTTTGCGACAACAACTTCCATGGGCGCACTACGACAATCGTTGGATTCTCTTCCGAAAAGAGTTATCAGGACGGCTTCGGGCCATTCACCCCCGGCTTTGTATCGGTTCCCTTCGGCGATGTCTCGGCAATCGAAGCTGCCATCACGCCGAACACGTGCGCCGTGCTGCTCGAGCCGATACAGTGCGAAGCGGGAATTCTCATCCCGCCCGACGGATACCTTCGCGCAGTGGCGGAGCTTTGTCGCCGGCATAACGTGCTCTTCATCGCCGACGAGATTCAAACGGCCCTGGGCCGCACAGGGAAGTCGTTCGCATGCGATCACGAAGGCGTGAAGCCGGATGCCTACATCCTCGGCAAGGCACTTTCGGGCGGCTTTTATCCCGTGTCGGCGTTCGTGACGAGCCGCGAGATCATCGACGTGTTCAGTCCCGGGAGTCACGGCAGCACGTATGGCGGCAACCCGCTTGGATGCGCTGTCGCCCGTACCGCGCTCGACGTAATCAAGGAAGAAAGGCTTGCCGAGCGTTCCGCGGAGCTTGGAGAGTGGTTCATTCGAGAGCTGAAGTCGATCGAGCATCCGAAAATCCGGGAGATCCGCGGTCGCGGGCTCCTGGTGGGAGTCGAGTTGACTGAATCCGCGCGACCGTTCTGCGAAGCGTTGATGGAGCGTGGGCTTCTCTGTAAGGAAACTCACGATTTCGTTGTTCGTATCGCACCACCACTTGTAGTCAGCCGTGAAGATCTCGAGTGGGCACTGGCCCAGATCCGAGAGACTTTCAGCGAAATGAGCTAGCTCAGGGCGAAGCCCGGCAAACTCGGTAAACCGTGGCCACTGTTGTGACGTCGTGATGACGCCGCGCCACAGGGTCGCGGCAAATCTCGAAAGGCGCGAGCCGCTGCGCCGGTGGATGAGGCACCTGCCACTCGTTACCGGTGTCCTGCTCGCGACGCTCGTCGTAATTCCACTCTGGGCGCGGCGGCATACCGAGCAGCTTCGCGAGCGCGTCACTGACGTCGCGCTGCCGACGCGCAACTCCCTTCTGGAAGTACAGAACGCGTTCGCGTCCGAGCTCGCTGCGATTCGAGGATTCGAGCTTACTGCCGATACGCTTTTTCTGGACGATTTCAGGACTGCGCTCGACAGGGACAGCGAAGCAACCGAGCGGCTTCTGCGCCTCGCCCCGCAGCTCGGGCCAGAGGTAGCGGCAGCCGTTTCAGAACTGCACGCGAGAAAGCAGGCATGGCTCGAGGAACCGCAGGAACTCCTGGCTGGCACTCGCACGCGCGAGCAGCTCATTCAGTCGCTGACTGAGGGGCAGCGCCGGGTCAATGCGGTGCTGAGAGCTGCCGAGCAGGCTAACAGCGCAGTCATGAAAGCGGAAAGCTCGATGCGAGCGACCGTTGAAAGCGACGAGCGATGGGCAACGGCCCTGGTCTCCGTCCTCGCTCTCGTCGCACTGCTTGTGATCGTTCTTGTTGGATGGCTCGTACGCCGCCTGAACGTTCTCGCGGCTCAGCTTCGCCAGGGCGTCGACGAGGAGGCGTCACTCCATCACGTAGCCGACACGCTCAACAGCGCGCCAGGCGTCAATGAGATTGCGGGACAGGTAGCGCAGGCGGGTATGCTCTGGACCCGCAGCAAGGCAGTGTTCATGGAACGCCTTCGCGGTGGGCAAGTAGATCTGCTTGGTGCTCCCGATGGTACGATTCAGGGAGACATGAACGATAGCGGCGCACTTCGAATTCCCCTCAATCTCGAAGCTGGCCCATTCGGCTCTCTCGTGCTCATTCCCGACGGGACCGCGGATCGTTTCTCTGATTCGGAGAGGGCGTATGCAACCGCCCTTGGAGATCTGGTGTCAGCCGCACTCGGCAGGGTGCTCGTAATCGAACGCGAGCATAGTGCGCGAATGCTGGCTGAAGACGCCCTGCGCTATCGCGATCAGCTGCTGCGTGTTGTCTCGCATGACCTCAAGAATCCACTTCATACCATCGGCATGGTCATGGATCTCATGTCGGCGAACCCGGACAACGAAAAGGAGCGGGCGCACCACCTTCAGATCGTGCGACGAACGGTAGACAGCATGAACCGGCTGATTCACGATCTCCTCGATGCCGCGCGCGTACAGTCCGGCCACGCGCTGGCTGTCAGCTTCAGCCCGGTCGATCTACCAGACTTCCTTCTCGAGGTCGAGGAGCAATTCGGTCCGCAGACCAAACGCAAGAATATCCGACTCGAGATTTCCGCGGCTTCGGCGCCCCAGACGATAGTTGCCGATCGAGATCGCCTGCTTCAGGTATTCTCGAATCTCATCGGCAACGCAATCAAGTTCACCAGAGAAGGCGGGAAAATATCCGTCGATGCAAAGTCGGAAGTGAACGGCGACGTATGCTTCTCGATCGCTGATACGGGATCGGGAATTCCGGCAGAACACCTCCCGCTCCTGTTCGAGCCTTTCTGGCAGGCTCACGATCGCGCCAGTCTCGGGACGGGACTCGGATTGTCAATCGCGAAAGGAATTGTCGAGTCGCATGGCGGCGTCATATCCGTCGAGAGTCGGCCAGGTGAAGGAACAACATTCAGTTTTACGATACCGCAGCAAGGGCAGCATCAGGAAATCACACCGCAAGCCTGAGTGCGCGGTCCCGCTTCTCAGCGCCCTCTCCACCGGCCCAGTCCTTCTCGAAAATCGCCACGACACCAGCGACGATCTTCCTGTCATCGAGAAGCACACCGATTTCACGCCTCCGCTCGAGAGCGGTGCGGCGAAGGCTCTGGCTTCCAATAAAAACACGCCGGTCGTCCTGTACTATCGCGCGCACGTGCAGGCGCTCCGCAGGGCTTCGCTCTACTTCGACTCCGTCGAGTTTCGCTTCGACGTTTCCAATTACCCGCACTTCCACTCCCGCGTGCGCCCGGCGCTCAATCGCCTTCTGCATCAGGGTGTCCGAGAGTTTAGGATCGTAGATGAGGAGCCGCTTCTTTGCGCCAGCTATGAGCTCGAGAAGGCATGAGCGCGAATTCAGCGGACTGACGAGCAGGTTATCGAGCGACGGCGCGTAGGTACGCCGCTCGAAGTCAGCCTCGAAGAGACGGATTGCTTCGGCAACAAGATCGGGAGCCTGCGTTGAGATTCCCAGGCTTCGACTGTCCTCGATGTCCTTCCGCGTGAAGTTGTACCCCAGCACGTAAAGGGTCTTGCAGTCGATGATCATCATCTTGCCGTGGTAGCGCAGCAGGTCGTCGTCGCTACGACTCACGGAAGCCCCAATTCTCAGAAGTGCGGATTCGAGCTTCCTCAACGATTTACCGCCTTCGCTATTGGCGTGCGCGACCAGGGCTCGCACCGAAACTCCGCGTTCCACCGCAGCGCTCAGCGCATCGATGATCTCGGGATGCGACAGCTTGAAGAGATAGGTATCGATGCTCTTCCGCGCTTTTTCGATCGCGGCGAGCACGGGAGCGGCGCCATCATCCGGCTGAACGAGCAGCATTGTTGACATCTGGCCGAGATCGCTGGTTGCGGGTGTGACAGACTTGGCCGACCAATCCAGAAAGCTTCGTGCACCAACAGATAAATAGTACGACGCGGGCGAATTGCCCACTCATTTCCAGGCGCAACGCCCCCGCAGCTACCGACGCTGCGGGGGCTTCGGCAAGCCTTTGGCCTGTTCAGTTCGATTTAATGAGGGATACGCTGCCGTTACCGGTCGACATCGTGATGCGCCTGCCACCCTCGCCAATCTTCCCCACGATCCGGCGGCCCGAAAATCGTCCGGGAAGCGTCATCGGAAAATCCGTGGTGAAGCTTCGCAGGTTGACGTTTGCCACGATGTCGGCCGAAAGGCTCGATGGGAGTCGCAGCTCGATGGATCCGTTGCCAGTGCTGAACTGCATGTCGCCGGAGCTGAGTTCGTCCATTCGCACGTCGATGCTTCCGTTGCCGGTTGAAGCCGATACTGGGCCGAGGGTTGTGCCAACTCTGATGTCCCCGTTGCCACTGCTGGCAGTGACATGCCCTCGCGCGCTGCTTACCTCGACGTCGCCGTTGCCGGTTGAGGCCGACACTCTTCCGCCCGATCCCAGTACCCTGATCTCTCCGTTGCCGGACCCGGCCCTGACTTCATCGCGTGCGCCGCTGACGTTGACGTCGCCATTGCCACTCGACGCGGCGATCTTTACGCCTCTTGGCAGCTCGACTGTGAAATTGATTGAAGCGAGGTCGCCGTCATTCCGGCGCCAGCTTGACTGATATCCATCATCATCGCATCTGGTCGTGTGCGGATAAATCGCACATATCGTGACGTTCGACCCATCCCTTTTGACATCGAACGTGATGTTCGCAGTACTTCCGCGCCCGCTTCCTCGCTGAGCGGTCACGACGGCCGTAGCCCCGGATGATTCGCGAACCTGGATGTTGCCTTTCATCGTGCGGATGCGGAGCCATGATCCGCTGGCAACCTGGTCGCTGAACACACGCTTTGGCGATGATAGATCGTCCTGTGCGAGGCTCGCAGCGGGAACCAGCGAGAAAAGCCCGAGCAGTGCTGCTAATCGGCGACGCATCTTGACGCTCCGTAGGGACAATGTTCAGGCAGGTCAGACATTCGCACGCGCCCGATGGTTTGAACTGTTATCCCTACGACCGCGCGAGCCTCAGGTTTCCGCCCGGCTCAGTGCCCGGTGAGCCTGTCCACGTGCTTTCGCACGATCCCGTAGCATTCGCACGACGCCTTCTCCAGACCCGCTCTGTCGATGACGGTAATAACCCCTCGGCTGTACTTTATCAGCCCCGCTTTCTGGAGAACTCCTGCCGCGACAGTGACGCCAGCCCGACGAGCCCCCAGCATGTACGCGAGGAACTGGTGCGTGAGGGAAAACGTGAGCGATTCGCCAACCCGGTCATGTGTCATCAGAAGCCAGCGGGCGCAACGTTCTTCGACCGAATGTGCGCGGTTGCAGGCCGCGGTTTGCGCCACTTGAATCAAATAGGCCTGGGCATAGCGGTTCACCACGCGCCGGAATTCGGGACTCTCTTCGGCAACGGTGGAGAACGCCGAAGCAGAAATCCGTTTGCCGCTGCCGTGGACCTGGATGAAACTGCGGCTGGGTATTCCTGACCCGGGGTCCAGATAGACGCCGAGGCCCACGATTCCTTCATTGCCGATCGTTCCCACTTCAACGGTGCCGCCGGCGACCCGGTTGGTGACTGATGCCACACCGGTTTCCGGGAAGAATACGTGGGTGAAGGGTTCATTCTCTTCCGCGAGAACGTCGCCGACCTTGAACGTGATTGACTCGAGGTGAGGCGCGAGCCGTTCGTAGTCTTTGCGCACGAGGGTTCGAAGCATCCTGTTGACTTCGGATGTCTGGTCCTGATAGTCGATGGGACCCTCCCAGGGTCGCCGTTGTTGGGATAACCCAAACAGACGGCAGGGAGGGCAGGAAAATCGATTGGCCCGTGTCGAGAGTTGGACGCGCCGACGAACAAACATCCGGCGCTCACCCTCGTAAGTTAGCGGATTGCCCCATCCGCCGTGGGATTATTCACTGTTGATCATGGCGTTGGGCAGATTTCAACCCAATATTGGCGCCCGATGGACGATCAGACGTTACCGAAGGCATTCAAGATCTACGTTGCAACGCTCGATGACGACACCTGCCCGAGCTGCGCATCACGCCACGGGGTGCGCCTTGCCGCCGACGACGCGTCGTCTCACGTGATCCCTAATCCGTACTGCACGTGCAGGCTTGGCTGCCGCTGCGTTTGGGAGTTTGAGTAACAAAACGCGCGTGTAACCTCAGCCCGGAAGTACGACCAGTACCGGGCACGGCGACGACAGCAAAACACTTTCCGCAACGCTGCCGAACAACAGCTGACTCGCAGCGCCGACTCCACGGCTGCCAATCACAATCAGCTCGGATCCAAGCGACCGCGCTTCCTCGACTATCGACTCGGCCGGGCGAGAGCTCGTCCGCGTAATGCGCGGCTCCATCGCCGCAACGCTTGCGACTTTCCCAATTTCGGTATCGATCCACGCGTCTTCATCAGGAGCTTCCTCTATTCCCGCTGCATGCACTACCGTCGCCTTCGCTGAAAACTGCTGGGACAGGAATGCGCCCCACTTGATGACCTGCGATGTTGTATCACTTTCGTCGACAGCCACCAGAAGTTTCTCGGGCATTCCGTCACGAACACCGGCCACAAGGAGAACGGGAAGTTGGGATTTCCGTAGAATGCGCTGAGCCGTGACACCGACCCGCGCCCATCCGGACGACATGAGATCCTGTCGGCCGACTACGATTACGTCGGCTGCAACGCTTCCGGCCAGCAGGACAAGTTCGTCATGTGGAATGCCGACGCGTATCTCGGGCCGCGCGCGACCCGGCGCCACGACATCGCAAAGCTCCGACAGGCGCTTCTGCGCGTCGATGTGAACCTTGCTCACTATCGTCTCCATCGACGGATACCGCATCACGTTGGACCGCGTCGCGGGCGGAGGCTCGATTATATGAGCAAGTATGATCTCGGCCTCGGGCGCAAACGAGCTTGCTGCCCAGCGCGCTGCGATGAGCGAAGGCTCGGCGAAATCCACTGAAACAAGAATGCGGTCGAGCCGCGGCTTCACTGGTGACGCCATCAGCTTTCTCCCCGGGACTGACGCCCCGCAGTCAGTGCGGGGCGTCACTGGAGTAATCTACCGAACGGAATTACCTGCCGAGCCAGTAAGTGGCTTTGATGAGGAAGACGTTAGTTGGCACGGTGCGGAAGATCTTACCGATATCCCGCCTCGCCTCGAAGTCTCCAACCGGCTCGAATCCGCTGCGCTCCTGTTGCCATACGAAGAACAGCGCCGAGCCCGGGCGATACTCCCACCGCATCACTGCGTTGCCGCGGAGACTGCGCACGTTGAAGTTGGGGTCACCAATCTGGAATTGCGCAGCAGGCCCCGAGCCGTCGGGATCGACCGTGTACGAGCCCGCATTACGCGCAATCGTCCCCCGGTCCGCGCCGTATACCGCAAAATCGTAAGTGCGCGGCGCGGCGAACTCCTTGAAGTTTTCATATCGGCCAGTTGCGACGAAAGGCTGTGCATACATCTGCAGGCTCACCGTGGGCGTAAACGTCCACTCGACGCGTGTGTCCATCGACACTGTCGTCTGCTCGAGCTCTGCGAATACATATCTCCTTCCGAATGTACTCGTCGCTAGCGGGTCGGCGACCGCACGTACATACTGACCCGTCGATTTGCCGCCCTGGACGCTTGGACTGAAACGGATCCTCAACGATGTTGTCGGGCGCATGTCAATGTTCACATAACCGCTGGGCGAAGTGCCACCCTCTTCAGTCCTGGAGTATCCGAGGCCGAATCCGTAGATCACCTTGGAGCGGCTGTCTGACGTGACGTCGAATCCGGCGTTCCAGCCTGCAGGTACACGCGCTTCGGGGCCACCACGCGTAAACCGATCGCTGTAGTAGCGGGGATTGCCACCGTAATTGAGCCCGACACTCCAGAAATTGCTGAGCGTCGCATTCGCACCACCTGCTGCCGATCTCAGGATCGACGTTCCGCCAAAATTGTAAGCCTGGTTAGCGTAGGCATACACGAGATAGTCCCGGAACTGCTTGCCCGCATTGTCACGGCGATAACCCACAAGCGCTGAAATTGCCCTGTAGTCGCTCCGACCTTGAAAGCCCATGTCGTTCAGCTCGAGCCCGGGGCTCGACTGTTTTAGTGCCAGCGACCCGTGCAGGGCACCGTTCTTCTGGAGGGCCAGCTCGGAGATGTGCCCCGTAAGTGACGTGCGATCTTCATCGAATTCGATGTAGTCTGCATCCGGTCGCTGATAGTAGTGACTGCTGTTGAGCTGAGTCTGCGCGATTGACTCCTTGCTGCCCGAGACGCGAGTCGCTCCGGTATAGCCGCTCGCCACCCAGCCCCGCTTGAACATCGAGTGCTCGAAGTCGAATCCCGCAAATGATGCATCAGACCGGAGCAGCGAGTTGAAAATCGGATCGTCAACGCTGCGCAGCGTCGAAGTCACCATTCCGCCTGCGACACTGTTGCCCTCACGGAAATCACGGCGTGCGCGACCTGCGAAATAGTTGGTGAATGGCTCTACAGCTGTCGAGGATTCCTCGCCATCCTCCATGAAGACTCGCGCGTTCTCCTCAGGCGTTACCGCGTCGATGAGCCCGAGAGTCCACGATCCTACCTTGCCTGTCACTTTCGCGGCAGCAGCAATTGTGGTCTGCGCAGGTACGTCGGAGTAAGCGATTGACCCGCCAGGAAACCGCTGCGGAGAGCGGCCGATTCTGCGCGAATAGAAGTATTCCTGCCCGCCATAGTTGTTGAAGCTTCTGGTCTGGCCGAATCCGAATACGTCAGAGCCTTCCAGAAAAAATGGGCGCTTCTCGGGGAAGAACGATTCAAATGCAGAGAGGTTTACAACCGAGGGGTCGACTTCGACCTGACCGAAATCGGGATTGACCGTCGCGGTTAGTGTCAGCCCGCCAGGCAGCCCGTAACGCAGGTCGCCGCCGACCGACGGAGTGAAATCTGTGGAGCTGTAAAACGGATTGTTGTCGTCGCCCGGCGCGCGTGTAGCACGGGCACTTACATACGGCATGACCTCGAGGCGGCTCGGCCGCGCCAGGTCAATGAGCCCGCGCAGGTCACCGAATTTCGAGATGTAGCCGGGATCGTTGCGTGTCCACTTCGACCATGAGTCGCGCGCCTGTCTGCGGGCGATGTCACGCTGAACCTGGAATCCCCAGACTCGCTCGGTCCCTTGAGGAACGTTGCCGAAGCGCAGCTGCGAAAGAGGAATGCGATATTCGGCGACCCATCCGGTGGAATCGACGCGCGCCCCAACCTCCCACACGGCATCCCAGTTGAGATCCTCGTTCCCGTCATTGAAGGTATAAACATCCTTCATGACACCCTTCGGGTTCACACTGAACCTGAACCCCGTCCTCCGGTCACGATACGAGTCGATGATGAGATGCACCCAGTCGGAATAGATCCCCGTCGCATCGCGACGAGCTAGCTGCGCGGCAATTGAGTCCGGCCGCGAGTCCGTCATCTTGACCGCGACATAGATCGCCTGGTCATCATAAAGAACTCGAACCTCGGTTGGATCCTGAGCGGCCGCACCGGGATTCGGATAACTCTGGGTAAACCCGGATGTCGGAACCGCGCTGTTCCACGCCGCGTCATCGAGCTTGCCATCGACCGTGACGGGCAGAGTGCGACGGGCCGCCGTCGTTACTCGACGGGCAGTCGTATCCGAGGAAGTGGCGGTTGCCTGAGCGAAAAGAAGAGACGGAGCGAAGAGAAAGAGCGCGGCTGTACGCAGCATAAATCCCGTTGGGGTGTGGATGTGAAGGCCGACCTGCATCACACACTCTACGCTGATTAATCAGCATAGTTTGCAATCGGGGGATTTCGTTCAAGCTTTTTACAAGATGCTTACCTAACTGAGAGTTCGGACTGCGGACGCACTGCGGACTGCGGAACGGAGGACTGAGTTGATTGCTGACTGCGGACACTGCGGAGGCAGGCCGCAATCAGCTCAGACCGCAGACCGCAGTCCGTAGTACGTCCGCAGACCGCAATCCTCTGCGTCACCCACAGCGGACAGCATAGTCCTCTGCGGTCCAGCCCGCGCCTGGTATCTCCGGAGCCCCGAGCGTGTGCGACATCTCATGGCGAAGCGTGCGCTTCTTCTCCTCCATCGTTCGATCATTCAGGTCGTCGATCCGGCGTGCGACTCTCACCATCCATTCATCGCCAAGCTCATAGGTATGTCCAACGCCGTAAAGCCTGCCGTTACCCGACTCACGCACGAGCGCCTTCGGATACATCCGAACGCGATCCCTGTACATCTCAATTGCAACTCCAAGGTCTCGGCAGCGTGCATCGTCGTGACCGCGCAGGCGCGCGCCTTCTACCTGAAATGCGGAGTCCTCCTCCGGACTCGGCACAGTCACCTGGCAGATGGGCAATCCCGGCGACTTCGTGCATCCAAGAATCGCTGCAGCCGCGTCGGGCACCGGTTCGTAATTCTCGAATGCTCTCCCGGCAGTGATGTTGACCGACGGCATCGTGGGATGAGGTGCAGCCGCTGGTCGATTCGCGGCACACGCTGAAATAGATGTAATCAGTGCTGCGGCGCGCAGCAGACTCGAACCTCCCACGTTACTCGACCCGTTTCCCGGGAATATTCGCCCCGCCCTGATGCAGAATCAGCTGGTTTACTTTGCCGCCGGCGTCCTCGAGAAACGTCACCTGTGCGTCGACGACGCGGAGAAAAAACTTGAGCGGCGATTCTGCGAAAAGCTGAAGGCGTCCCTGTCCCGTTGCCTGTCCGAAGAGCGACGCGCCTTCGCGCGTGATGGCAAGCCGAAAAGCCGGTGCGAGCTCGTAGACTCCGACGAGCCTGATCAGCCCCACCGAATCAACTGCCACTTCGATTCGCTTCACCGGGGGGCTCGCCGGCAAATCGAGCGGCACCTTCGGCTCGAGCAGATGAAATCCGATGTCGTCCGGTGACACCGTCGCATTCGTCAGTATGACAACTCCCCGATGCTTTACCTCATCGAGCCCGATAAATGCGCGATATCCACCGGTCCCTCCATTGTGCCACGTAATCGTGGAGCCGAACACTTCGACGATGTGCCACCCGAGCCCGATGCTGTTACCCGGGCGATCAGCGATGTGTTGTGTGACGCGGGTCCGCGCCATCACGCGCCCAAGCGGAGTTTTCGTCGAGTCGAGGCTCGCTGAAAGAAATTTGAGCATGTCGGCCAGTGTCGACCGCAGTGCTCCCGCCCCGGCAAGCGCGGGCAGGTCCCAATTCGACATGGGCTCACCCTGCGCATTGAAGCCCTGTGCCAGACGGGAGCGCATTGATTCGGTGAGTCGAATGCCAGTATTGGTCATGCCGAGCGGCACGAGCACGCGCTCAACCAGGAGTTGCTCGTAACTTTTTCCCGCGTGCAGTGACAGAATGTGGCCCAGGAGGCCGACGCCAAGATTCGAGTATTCGTACTGTGATCCGATGTCGCGCGTGAGGGTGTATGAAGAGAGAAATTCGTAGAGATTCGCGACTGTGTAGTCGGCATAAGGATTTGCAACTGAGGCAGGCCGCAGATTGCCGGGAAGCCGCGGCAGCCCGGATGTCTGGGTCGCCAGATCACGCAGCGTAATCTGCCTCCCCTTTCTTTCCGGAGACTTCACAGTCCCAGGCAGGTACCTGGAAATCGGATCGTCGAGCTTCACTTCTCCACGCTCGACCATTTCTGCGAGCAGCGTGCTCGTGAACACCTTGGTAATCGACCCGATCTCGAAAACAGTGTTGGAGTCAAGCGGGAGCCCGCTCACGCCGGAGGTGCCCGCAGTGAAGATTCTTGGCGCGGCGCCGCGTTCCTGTACGGCGACAACGAAACCGGTGCCGCGCTTTGTGGCGATTCTGCTTTCCAGAATCGTTCGCACTGTCGAGTCGGGTGCGAAGGTACCCTGCGCGGCTGCGTAACGGGTGGGACTGGCGACAACCAACGCTGCAACCAGCGCGAATACCCGCAGTCGTGCAGGGCGCGTGATTTTCATGGCAGGAAATTTCATTTGTGAATCTGGGGCAATTGTTACCAGACGGGATCCGCTCTCAACACCTCTTCGACGGCATCCTTCGGAATCGGCGCCGAAAAGAGATACCCCTGTGCCTGATGGCAGTTCAGCGCGCGCAGCTCCTTCAATTGCTCAGCCGTGCTGATACCCTCCGCTTCAACGCGAACTCCGATCACTTCGGTGAGCGTAAGGATCGTCCTCACAAGGCGCAGGCTGTTCTCATCGGTTTCCATGCTGCCGACGAAGGCACGATCGATCTTGATGCCGTCGATTGGCAGACCGAGCAGATAGCTTAGCGACGAGTAGCCGGTGCCGAAGTCGTCGAGGTAGACGTGTACCCCGAGCGCGCGAACCTGTGACAGGATCGACGCGGCATGCCGGCCCTTGTCGATGATGGCGGCTTCGGTGATCTCCAGGCGCAGGGTCGAAGGCGCTAGCCCCGTCGATTCGAGCGCCTGAGTTACCTGATCGATGAGTCCGGGATTGGAGAATTGACGCGACGAAAGATTAACGCCAATCGAGATGGGGTTCTCGCGCGGGTGAAGCGATTGCCACAACTTGACCTGCCTGCACGCCTCCTTCAACACCCAGTTCCCCATCGGCAGTATCAACCCCGTCTCCTCGGCGACAGGGATGAAGTCTGCCGGCTGCACTAGCCCGCGTTCCGGGTGTTCCCATCTCACGAGCGCCTCAAATCCAGTGACGCGCCCTGTAGATAGTGATATGACGGGCTGGTAGTGAAGTCGGAACTCATCCTTTTCGACTGCGCGCCGGAGGTCGGTCTCGAGCTGAAGCCGCTCGAGTGCGTCTGTGTGCATCGCGCGATCAAACAGCTCGTAACGCGCGCGCCCAGCGGCTTTTGCACGGTACATCGCCATGTCCGCGCTTCGAAGAACCTGTTCCGGTTGGTCGTGTGACATCGAGCTGGTGACGATGCCCATACTTGCAGACGTCGCTACTTCCGCACCGTTGAGGTTGATCGGGAATGAGAGCGCTTCCTCGATTCGTTCCGCGACACGGCCCGCATCGCTGGTGTCTGTGATCGATTCAAGCAGGATTGCGAACTCGTCGCCTGACAATCTTGCCACGGTGTCTTCCGGCCTGATACAAGCCTCGAGTCGCCGCGCGACTGCGCGCAGCAGCTCATCGCCCGCAAAGTGACCAAGGTTGTCGTTTACTTCCTTGAAACGATCGAGATCGAGGAAGAGCACCGCAAAAAGGTCGTCGGGATGGCGTGCGGACCGCCGCATTGCGTGGCGGAGACGTTCGGTGAACAGCGACCTGTTAGGCAGCCCGGTGAGCGCATCGTGGAGGGTACTATATAGAAGATGCTCGTGCGTCTGTCGCTTGACCGAGAGATCTGAGCGCAGCTCGATTTCAGTGACGAGCACTGCAGCAAGGTCGAGAAGGCTGTTGATCTCGCCGTGTGTCCAGCCGTGGGGAGCTGTGTCGATAACGCAGATTGTCCCGACCACTTGGCCATCGCTAGTAATGACCGGGGCAACAGCGTATGCGACGCCGTCGGGAGTGCGCGCCGATGCCTCTCCGTCCCGCCTGTCACCGCCTTCGATGTTGCTGACGAACACCGGCCGTCCCGTGGTCACGGCCTGGCGGGCGTAGCGAAGCGCGAGCGGGACTTTTCGCCACACGCGTGAGCGTCCGGTAAGTCCGATGCTGCTTTTTACTACATGCCTGTCGTCGTCGAGAACCGACACGATCGCAACCGGTGACCGGAGCGCGCCCGCGGCAAGCCGAGCGATCCTGTCGAACGACTCCTCACCGAGGGTGTCGTACGGTGTGGGTGGACGTGCGCTGGCGGCGGTGGGATCAGCCAGATTGTTGCGCGGCATCCCCGGAATGTAGGGCTCCGCACCCAACTATACAAAGGAATCTGCCCCCTTGGTCCCCCCCGTGTTTCTGTCTCGTGCCTGCGGTCTGTCGACTAGGGACTGCTCAGTCTTGAGCGGAGAGTCCCCGGGCACCAGTCAAAAACGCATACTGAAAGAAAGCATAGGCTTGAGACCTGAGTCCACGCAGTCGACAGGCACGGGTCAAATGCATACCTGGCGCATCTCGAGAGCAGACAGCCGCGATTCTATAGAAGCCCTTTGATCCAGCCCCCATCGACCGCGATCGACTGTCCTGTGATGTAGCTCGCCCGCTCCGATGCGAGGAACGCAGCAAGAGCAGCGAACTCGCGCGGCTCGCCGAGCCGGGCCATCGGTATCTGCGATTCCCAACGTGCAAGCGCTGCCTCCCGGGTGATGCCCTCCCGGACCGCAGTCGCCTCGGACAGGTCCTCGAGTCGCTGCGTTCTCGTATAACCCGGAAGGATATTATTTACGGTGATTCCGCTTGCCGCGACCTCGTTGGCAAGAGTACGAGCGAACCCGGTAACGGCTGAGCGCATGCTGTTCGATAGCATCAGCCCGTCAACTGGCTGCTTCACTGCGATCGACGTGACGTTGATGATCCGCCCGTAGCTCCGCTCCTTCATGCCCGGCAAGACTGCGCGTGTGAGGTTCACCACGCTCATCAGCGTGAGGTCCATCGCCGCCTGCCACATTTCCGCCGTCATCGAATCGAACTTCGCACTTGGAGGACCGCCTGCATTCGTCACGAGAATATCGATGCGTCCGAAGTGCTTGATGGCTGCACCTGTCAGGTGAGCAACGGCGTCGGCATTCGATACATCGCCCGGCAGCGCCAGTACATCCCGGTCTGTCGCACGCCGAATCGCGTTCGCTGTTTCCGCGAGGGCATCTTCACCGCGGGCACAGATTGCGAGATCTGCGCCTTCGTCCGCGAGCTCCTCCGCAATGGCGCGGCCGAGGCCTTTACTTGCCGCTGCTACGAACGCGACTTTGCCGGTTAGACCGAGATCCATCCTACTTCCTCAGGTAATCGTCGGTCTTGTCGAGCCAATCCTGCCTGGGTGGACTGAATACGTCGACATCGAGAGTGTCTTCGAGAGCGAGGGCCTCGTGTGGCAGGTTCGACGGAATGTGCAGGACTTCGCCTGCGCTCACCGTTACTTCAAGGCTCTGATCTTCCCCGAGCTTGAACCGCAGCGCTCCTTCGAGGATGTACGTCAGCTGCTCATTTTCGTGCGAATGTTTTGGAACGATACAGCCTTTCTTGATATACACGTGCGCAAGCATCATTCGCTCGCCGGTGATGAGTCGCCGCTCGAGCAGGTCTGAGACGCGCTCTTTCGGCATGGCATCCCAGCGGTAGTGGGTTGCTGCTTTTGTCGTGGTCATTGAGGTGATATAGCCGATTCGGGCATGGAACAAAAGAGAGAAGGGCCCCACCAACAAAAACGTTTGTCGGAGGGGCCCGTCTTTCTTACATGCGAACAGCGAACAGCGAACAGCGAATAGCGAAAAGCTGCTGTTAGAACCCGCTGACGTTGAGGCGGCCACCAGTAACCACCTTCCCGCTAAGTGAAGCGGTGGGAACTGCACTGTTCACTATTGCGGCCTTTATCGCGGCCGCATTTGATCCCGGATGGTAAGCAGCGTAAAGAGCAGCAGCACCACTTACGTGCGGCGTTGCCATCGACGTTCCGCTGTAACTGGCGTATCCCGAAATTACCGAGCCCTTCGAGCTCTTCGGCACGGTCGACCATATGGCGCTTCCTGGCGCCCCAATGTCGACACTCGTCGAGCCATAATTCGAAAAGGAGCTGAGCGCACCCGCGCTTGTGATCGACGCAACGGCAATCACGTTGTCACTCGCGTATTCCGCGGGGTAGCAGTCACTGGTGTTACAGTTGAAGGCGTCATTGCCTGCGGCTGCGATGAAAAGAATGTTCGCAGTATTCGCACGTCCGATTGCGTCGGCAAGCGCCTGCGAAAAACCACCGCCACCCCACGAGTTGCTGGTCGCGACAAGATTGATTCCGTGGCGCGTCTTGAGGTCGGTGAAATAATCCACGGCCTTGACCGCGTTTGCGGTCGTGCCACCCCGGCGCCCGAGGAACTTGGCGTTCAGCAGCTTTACGCTCCAGCACACTCCGGCCACGCCCTTTCCATTCCCACCAACGCCACCGATGGTGCCAGCGACGTGCGTCCCGTGGTCGTCCGTAGCGCCGTCGAACACTGAATTGTCGCCGCCGTCAAAGTCCCAGCCATAGACGTCGTCGACATAGCCGTTACCGTCATCATCGACACTATTGCCAGCAACTTCACCAGGATTCGTCGCTGCGTTCGCGGCAAGATCCTCATGGGTGTGCATGTAGCCTTCGTCGATGATGCCAACATAAACAGAGCCGCAGTTCGTCTTGCCCGCTGCCCACGCTACCGCAGCCTGACTTCCAAATTGATTGGCAGGTGTGGTCGCAGTGCCGTACATACCCCAGAGCGAACCATTCGTACTGTACGTGTCGTTCGACGTCGCGCTGTGCTGGTAGATGTAGTTCGGCTCGGCATACTCGACGTCGGGCGATCCACGAAGCGCGGCCAGCGCCGCCGGCACAGCGCCGGGGGTGCGCACGACGGTGATTCCCTCGGAGTCCCCGGACCGCCTCATGGCACCCGTAATAATCCTCTCTTCGGCCGAAGCGTTCGCCGAACGAAGTGCATTGCCCCGACCAACTTGCGACGTACCCGGACGGAACCTCACGATCAGCTCGCCGGGAACAAACTCGCCACCGACGCCTGCCGACAGTGTGGGGCTGTCTGGCGGCGTCATGGGCGAGTCAGGAGACACTGGTCCTTCAGAGCATGCGACGAGCGAAGCCACGGCAATTGCCGCAAGCCCCGCTGACCTGAAACGGGACATCTACCTACCTCCTTGATGAGTCAACTACGACCAGCGTTCGCTGAGGTCGTATCTAACACGCCGGGGTTTCGCGCATGCGCGACCGGCGAGGAAGACGTGCTTTATGAATAGATGTCGATACCGCCGCCATGCTCCAGCGACTGAAGAACTGTAGCGGGTATGTAAACGCCGCGCCAGATGTTTACTGCTTCGAGTTAAAGCTCTCGAGCCTTGCCCGAACCATGGGCCACTCCGAATCGACGATGCTGAAGTAAACAGTGTCCCGCAGACGCCCCGAATGCGTCACCATGTGCTGACGAAGAACACCTTCCTCCTTCGCGCCAATCCGAAGCATCGCATTTCGCGACTTCTCATTGAGCGCATCAGTCTTGAGCTCGACTCGCACGCAGTCCCACTGCTCGAACGCATGCCTCAACATGAGGAACTTCGCCTCGGAGTTGACATGCGTTCGCTGAAATGCCGGAGTGATCCACGTCCAGCCGATCTCGACCTTCCGGTTAGCCCTGTCGATGTTGCCAAATCGCGTGCTGCCGATCACTGCACCCGATTCCTTGTCGACGGTAACGAAAGGCAGCGCGACGCCTGCGGCAAAATCCGCTAGCGCAGCACCGACATACTCACCCATCGACTCAGCCGTATACGCCGTCGTCGATGTCCATCGCCACAGCTCCTCGAACTTTCCGGCTTCGACAAGCGAATCCAGATGATCACTCGTCATCGGCTCGAGACGAATTTTCTCACCCTCGAGAATCACTGGTTCGACTTTCACGCTTTTGCTGGTGGCGGCGGGACTGCAGGACGAACACGGTGAAATCCTGTTGCCCGCTGATAGGCATTTGCAACAGCAAGAAGTTTCGCTTCCTCGAACAGCGCCCCGAGAAATGTCAGTGAGACCGGCGTTCCGTCAGCTCGAAACCCATTCGGCAAAATGACCGCGGGATGACCCGTGAGATTCGTCGCAACGAGCTGCGAAAGGTTTGAAGCGCCGGTCGGCGACACGATTACGTCCACTTTGCTCATCAGCTGATCCCACTCCGCGATCGCGCGCGACCTCAATCTGTTTGCGTTGATGTACTCGACAGCCGGAATGAATCGCGCTGTCCGGAAAGTGTTCGCCCAGTCCCCGCGTGTCTGCTGCACGAGCTCCTTGTCGCGATTCGATCTGGTCAAGCCGTCGAAAGCAGCGGCAGCCTCAGCGGTGAGAATGAAGCGCATAGCGTCATAAGGAATGTCTGGAAGCTCGACGGGGATGAGATTCACGCGGAGCCCCTTCAACACGTCGAGCGCAGCATCGTCATAGGGTTTCGTGAAATGCAACGTTCGCTTGTCGTCCTTCGGGTCGGTAACAGGAAGATCGAACGCTGACTTGATGTATCCGATTCTCAGTCGCGATGGAGAAAGCGATGCATCCCAGTTGAAGCTTGCCGCGATGGCGCTGTTGTCTTTCCCATCGGGGCCGTGAATGGCATCGAGAACTAGCGCGCAATCTTCGACGCTCCTGCAGATTGGGCCCAGTTTGTCCATGCTCCACGAAAGAGCCATTGCGCCCGACTTTGGCACTCGTCCATACGTCGGCCGAAGCCCGGTCGTTCCACACACGGTCGAAGGCGAGGAAATTGAACCGAGCGTCTCGCTCCCGATGGAAAAGCCCACTAGTCCTGCAGCTGTAGCCGACGCGGGGCCTGCCGACGACCCACTCGATCCCGCTTCCACCTTCCACGGATTTCGCGTCCGGCCACCGAACCAGTTGTCCCCTTGAGCAAGCTCGCCCAGCGTGAGCTTCGCCACGAGCACCGCACCCGCGGCATCGAGCCGCTGCACGACAGTGGCATCCTCATCGATGATCTGGTCGCGGTAGGGCCCCGCGCCCCATGTTGTTTTGTACCCCTTCACAGCGAGCAGGTCTTTCGCTCCCCACGGAATTCCATGCAACGGTCCACGATAGTTTCCGCGCGAGATCTCGAGATCGGCCGCGCGGGCCTGTGCGAGCGCTCGCTCTTCAGTCAGCGTGATCACGCAACGCAGCACCGGGTCGAACTTTTTGAGACGGCCGAGATAGAGTTCAGTGAGCTGAAGTGATGTCACCTGACGTCGCCTCACGAGTTCCGACAACTCAGTCACCGGCAGGAACGCCAGCTCATCGTCATCCGCTGGTCTGGTACGCACCGTAGCTCGCGATCTCACCATTGTTCGCTTTGCTTCCCGCGGCGGAGTCCTGCCCGGGGGCATCGGATCGAATTTCAGTGCGGGAGAAAGCGAGTTCGGCAGCTCGACCTTGTGCAGCGCCGCTATCCGCGCCTGAGTTGTCTTCAGCCCATCGACCATCATCGTCCGCTCGGCCTCATCGAACGTCAGGCCCGCCAACTCCTCCGCGGCCGCAATAGTTGCAGCACTGATCTCCGCACCTGATGAAACCGAGGCCCATAGCACACCCGGCAGCAGCGTCGACCCGAGGCCGATGCTGGCGAAATAGGTCATAAAGGATCGACGATCGTACTGCGTGTCACTCACACTGGCCTCCGCTGAGTTGGCGACATGAAAGAAACGCCAAACGGGGCGCGACGCGAGATCTTATGACAAGCATCTGTCTGTTCGACACCGAGTCACGGGGGTCACGGGGAACGGCAGGAACGGCAGGACCGACAGGAACGACAGGAACTACGGGGGGGGAAGGTTTTGAAGGGTCAGGAGGTTTTGGAGATTTTAATCCAGGCGAGGTCTCTCACGAGCGGCCTTCTCTGCGGTGTCATCCGCCGTTCTGTTTTTGTAAAAAAGCACAGCGCGAATCCCGCCCTCCAGACACAGTCGGTCGCTCCGTCCAGATTCGCCATCGGCCGAGGAGTTTTTCTAATTCCGTGAAACTCCGTGTACCCCGTGATTCCGTGATGAACGGACAGCGCTGGCACTAACCAATCGCCCGAACCACACAAAAAACAAAAGGGGGAGCTTTCGCCCTCCCCAAAGTCGCCTTCAGATCAAAGACTATTGAACGCACTGCCCCTTGGGATCAGGCTTCGGCTTGTCGACAACCAATCGCTGATCACGATTGGCAACCCTCTCAGCAACATCAGCTACGAACGAAGCAACCTTCGCCAGGTGCGGATAGTTGATGTACTGCGGCTCATCGGTCACCTGATGGTAGTCAGCGTGCCCGCCAGTTCCCATGAACACAATAGGAATACCGTAGCGCGCGTACTCATAGTGATCGCTGCGGCAGTAATACTGCTGCGGATGACCGTTCGCATCGAACCGGTAATCCAGCTTGAAGTTGTTTGACGGCAGCTTGTTCACTTCCTCGATCAGATCACCGTATTCCGTCGACAACCGGCGGGAACCGAGGAGCTGGAGGTAGTCAGGCCCGCCACCCGGTGCGTCCGTCGCCTGACCGCGGCCCATCATGTCGATGTTCACCTGCGCGACGATGGAATCACGCGGAACAGTCGGATAATCGGTGAAATGGTGCGACCCGAAGAGCCCCGACTCCTCCGCAGTGTGCCACACGAACAGGAGCGACCGCTTCGGCTTCACCCGCGCGCCCGCAAATTTCTCGGCAACCTCGAGCATTCCAACAGAACCCGATCCATCGTCGTCAGCTCCGTTGAAAATCGAGTCGAGACGCGCCGGACGCATCCTGCGCATGCTATCGAGATTCAGCTTGATCGTCGCACGCTCGGCCGGAGTCAATCCACTTCCAGGAAATCCGGGGAGCTCTCCGGTGCGGGCGATGTAGATACGCGCGGCTTCCTTGTTATAGGCGCGGAGCGAGTCGTGATCGAGCGGGCCCTGTCGGCGAATTCCCTCGTGATCACTATGCGCGCCGATTGCCACATACTGGTTTTTCAGTTTTGCGTCGCTTCCCGGGAGAATTGCAACGACATTGCGGCCGGGCATGTTGTCGGCCTTGTAGGTTATCGCGCCCCGCAACGTGCGGCCGACGGTTCCCGGCCGCGCGTTCTCGAGCGGAATGCCGAGCAGCGCCGATGCTTTCGATGCCGGCACTACAATCGACATCGCAACGGGCGTCGTGTCTGACGGACTACGAAGGTGCTGCGTCGTTCCCTGTATGAACGCGCGCACCTGACCGAGTGTCGCATCCGGCCTTACGATCAGGTATGCAACTGCGCCTGGGAAACGCCGCGTTGCCGGACCAGTTGGCCCTGCAAACATGACAGCTTTGCCAGCGCCCGCCGAGCTCGGGAGCAATGTGGTCGTGTCGGCGGAGTTGCCGACGTAGATAACCTGCACGTCATTCAGCGACCTTCCCGTTCCCTCAGGAGGGATCGGGAGATAGTCCTCTCCGGCTACCAGCGGTGTATCGCCGGCTGACAGCTTCGACGCGAAATCGAGTGAGCGATTGTAGAGCGGGACTGCCTGGAAGAACGTTCCGTTGTCGCCAGCGGGGATCAATCCCATTCGGCGAACCTCACGCTCGATGTAATTCGTAGCTTTCGTATCGCCCGGCGTTCCGGCGCGGCGACCCATCATCGAGTCGTCAGCAAAGATGTAGAGCCGTGTCATCGCGTCGGCCGCAGTGATCGCTGTCGTCGTCGGCTTCCCGGTGTGTTTCATCGGCAGCGTCGGCTGCGCGCCGGAATGAAACGGTGCAGCAAGGCCGAGCGCGGTCGCGACCACGACCGTGGCCAGTCTGAGAATTCGCATCATTGTGGGGTTAAGCGTGAAGTCGATCCAGGTGAATTCTACCCCGGCCATTTCGATCTGGTACGTAAGCGCTTTGTAAGATCCGACTACCTGCCGCCCCGGCTGAATGCGTCCTCACCGTCGAACTGCTGAAGCTTCTCGACGTGCATCCATGTGTGCACTTCGCCAATCTTCGTGAGCAGTGAGAGGATCTCGGAGTTGGTAAGCGTGTCCGAACGATTGCGCTTCATGAAGCGGCAGCGGTATGCATCGACCAGCGTCACGTGTCGCTCGTCCTGCACCGGAAAGACAGTGTTACCGCGATTGCCGATCAGATGAAGATTGATCGACGTGCCCTCGCAGATCTCATTGAGTGCTGCGCCAAGTTCCGCTGGCTGGAGCGTGCTCTCGATGAAAACATCGACGCCGGTCACAACGCGTCGCGTGACGGCTACCGTTGCAACTTCGCGCGTCGGCTCCGGGATTCTTACTGCACGGAAGTCGCGCGACCCTTTCGTGGCTGAGTCGCGGCCGAGGTTGCCGATGATTGCATCGGCGAGCTCGGTCGTTGATGAAGTCTTACCCGTCCCGGCCATGTCGCCGCTGCGCATTCCACTCTCGAGCGTGACCAGCACTGCCTGTTCGATGTCGTCCGCCGCCTCACCTTCGCCGATGTGTCGAAGCATCATTGCGGCGCTGAGGATGATTGCCGTCGGGTTCGCGACGTTCTTTCCAGCGATGTCAGGCGCTGATCCGTGTACCGCCTCGAAGATCGCGGCATCGTTGCCGATGTTGGCTGACGGAGCGAACCCAAGTCCGCCCGTAAGTCCTGAAGTAAGATCGCTCAGGATGTCACCGTTCATGTTCGTCGTGACAATGACGTCGAACTGCTCGGGGCGCATTGCGAGTTGGTGAGCGCAGTTATCGATGAGGATGTGCTTTGCTTCGATCTGCGGGTAACGCGGCGCGATCTCCTCAAAGGTGTGCTGGAGCATCCCTTCGGTGAGTTTCATGATGTTCGCCTTGGTTGCGCAGTGCACGCGCTTGCGCTGCGCGGCAACTGCGAACTCGAACGCGAGCTCAACGATTTTTTCGCAGCCGACGCGCGAGATGATCTTGAGCGCCTGCGCGACGCCGGGGGTCTGCATGTACTCTATGCCAGTGTAGAGATCTTCGACGTTTTCGCGGACGATGACGATGTCGAGATTGCGTCCGGTGAACGGTGTGCGAACACCTGGGAGCTCGCGGACGGGGCGAAGATTTCCGAATGTCTCGAACAGCGTGCGGAGCGTGACGTTCGCGCTCTTGTTGCCGTATCCGATCGGGGTTTCGAGCGGGCCCTTGAGGACGACTTTAGTGCGCTCGATCGACTCGATCGTTTCCTGCGGGACGCCCGATTCGATGCCTTTCTCGAATGCGGCTGCTCCGGCAAGGCAGACTTCAGCTTCGATCCCGACTCCGGTCGCTTCGATGACCTTGAGTGCGGCGGAAATGACCTCAGGGCCGATGCCGTCGCCTGGGATGACCGTGATTTTTCTTTTGGTTTCGAATAGCATGAACGGAAGATAAACGGAACCGCCCAGCGAGGCCTGCTCGCGAAGCTCGTGGCGGGATCGAGCGCGAATATTGGTGGAGTACGGCTGGCACGGCTCTGGGTTCCTTACGGGGAGCACGAAAGTCACGGAAGATCACGAATTCACGTTAGAAACAGTCTTCGGGCTCCAGGAAGTCGGCGGGCGTAACGACCTCTATTCGAGCGGGTGGATGCGCTGTGTGTTTTGTTCAAATACGCCCGGGCATCCTCCCGCCCTGACAGCAGCCTTTGGATCCTACACACTGATGGTGCGCCAGAGGTGTCCCTAATTCCGTGAAGCTTCCGTGACTTTCGTGCCCCCCGTAAGGAACGAGACGGTGCGCTGTAGGCAGTTAGTGCGAAGTACGCAGTGCCTTTCCCGGCGCCTGCGACAGCGTTACTATCCGATCAGCACCAAACGCGCGCGTAGCTCAGTTGGATAGAGCGTCGGCCTCCGGAGCCGAAGGTCGTGGGTTCGAATCCCGCCGCGCGCATTTGCATTCCACCATTCCCTGCCTACGCTGCCTGGGTCCGGGACTACAGGCTGGTCTCCGGAAGCCCCCCCGCAGAGCCGCACATTCGACCGTCAGAGTTGGCGATCCACACTCCAGGAGGCTAGGTGGAGCCTAGGTCACCACCAACGCGGACAGGAATTGGTGACGAGCTTGTTGTTCCGTTGCCAAGCTGTCCCCAATTATTCGCGCCCCAGCAATAGGCTCGGCGGTCGTCCGATATTGCGCACGTGTGCAGGTACCCCGTCGTCACCGATGTGAATTTGATTGTAGTTGATACGGGAGTAGGCGAGACCTTGTCTACGGTTGTTCCGTCGCCAAGTTGACCGTGCGTCATACCCAGCGAGAGCGACGCGACCTTTGGTGCACCAGCAACACGCTGCGGGTTCAGGACTGGCGGATTCGCCGATGGGGATAATGCTTCCCAGCAGTACAGGTCGCGAAGACCGTCTATTCCGCAGGTTAGGCTTCTACAAGACTGGTCCGCGCACTCCACTTCTATGGTAGCGCCATTGCTTTCGAGCTCAACGAATCGTTCGCCGCCAAAGACCTTTACCGGCACCATTCCATTTGCGACTGGCCGCGTCTCCGCAATGACAGCTGCGGAAAATCCTCCCCAACAATACGGACCGGAGAAAGTCATTCCGCACGTATGTTCCGTACCGGCGCCGATACTGCCTCTCACCTGCAGTGTCACTGGGCCAAATCGAGGCGGACCCCGACATTGGCAACGCGCCCCTCGACCGGAGCCCACACGTCAGTCGTCCACCTCCCCCCCGGGCCACGCGAAGGCCTCACGAGTGGATCAAACTTCGTCTGACGCACGTCAAGCAGATTCTCTGCATTGATGAAGAATCGCGCTCGCCCAAATCGCCGCTCAGCGAGAACACCGATGTGCGCGTAGGGCTCGCTCTCCGTTCGATAAGGGTTATCCTCGAGTACCTGACGCCCCGTGTAATAAACCTCCACGCCCACGCGTCCCCGCCCATGCTCCTCGAACATCGCCACCATTCCGAGTTGATGAGCAGGTATCATCGCCCGTTTCCGCCTTTCACCAGCAAACGGCTTCTGCTCGGTCGAGCGCACGAACGTGTACGTCGCGGTTATTGCGAAGGGCTCCGGGCGCCACCGCAGCAAGGCTTCAGCACCGACCGTTCTAGTCGGCGTTGTGGCGTTCTCGAGCAGTAGTCCCGAGACGTCTGCCGGAAGAATCATCAAGGCAGCTTCCTTCACGACGACGGGATGGTCGATCGTCGAACGAAAAACGGTAGCATTGACCTCTACTCCAGCGATCATCCCACCGACATCGATCGCGCCGCTTCTCGCACGTTCCGCCACGAGTTCACCAATGGTTTCTACCTGCGAAAGCCCGACAACCTCAGTCTCTTCGGTGAACGGAGTCGGAGCGAAATAGCCCGTGCCGCCGGAAGCACGAAGCGTCCACGCCCCCGGCAGCCGAATCAAACTCGAGATTCGCGGACTCAAGAACGTCCCGTACTCGGAATGGTCATCGAGTCGTCCGCTCGCCGTCACGCTCAACCAGCTATTCAGGTCTCGAGTCAGCTGCGCGAATGCCGATGGAATAGAGAATCCATAGTCATGACGCGCGACCTCCCTGCTTCTGTATCGCTCCCTCTGGAATGCCAATCCCACAACAAACGTCTGCTCAGTCCCTGCCACCGTGTAAGCGAGTTCCGAAAACCACGTCAGGTGACGATCTCGTTCCGTCACCGGTCCAAACGTGTGCCGGTGATGCTGCTCCGCAATCGATCCACGAACTGACACGATCCCCGACGGCACGATCAGCCGTCCCACACCACCTGCATCCCAGCGCCCGGTGCGAAGCCGCTCAGGAAACGCGGCACCATCGGGAGCTACCGAACCAGGCGCAGTTCCGCCTTCACGCTCCTCGATCGTCGTGCCCGCGGTGATCATCGCATTGCTGCCGGTTTCGCTCGATAGATACACGCGGGGCCTGGCTACAAATCGCCGGTAGGAAGCCAGATCGACCCATCCATCATCGTCGCTGTCAACCGCGCGTTGGCGATGTCCACCCAGCAATAGAGAGTAACCAGCGCGCTCATTCATCTTCCGGGAAGCGAACCCGACGATGTCAGTGCCGCCGAGTGTCGTCTGGTTTGCGAGGATCTCGCGAACATGACTTTCGCCAGGCCGTCGCGAGAGAAGATTGATCACACCTCCTAGCGCAGCCCCTCCGTACAATGCAGACGCAGCGCCTTTGATGATCTCGACTCCGCCAAGGTCCATTGGCGGTATCTGCAACAGCCCTAATCCTCCTGCCTGCCCTCCATAAAGTGGCAGCCCGTCAGCGAGTATCTGGGTATACCGACCATCGAGCCCCTGAACCCTGACAGCGGCTCCACCGAGCGACGGCGAAGTCGTCTGCACACGAAGTCCGCTCGTTTCGTTGAGCATCATGGTGATGTCGCCCGGCGTCATGAGCAGCTTCTCTTCCACTTCCTCGCCGGATAACACTTCCACCCTGAGCGGCTCGTCCTCGATTCGCCGCTCTCCACGCGTCGCGCTGACGATGACGCTCTCGATTGCCTCTGACGATTCCTGGAGCAATACAAGAATCGTTGTATCAGCCAGTGCATCGACGCGAACTTCGACCGTTTGCTCCTGAAACCCAAGGCGCGAGACAGTCATTGGCCACGTCCCCGGCGACACGCGAAGAATAGCAAGCCCGGCGCTGTCACTTTGTGCGGAAACAACGCTGATTCGAACGAACGCGCGCGCGATGGGGATCGTATCGCCGGTTTCCGCAACGTGCACGACGCGAACTCTCAATGTTGCTGCAGAATCCGGAGAACTCGCCGTCTGACCGTCAGCGACAAAAGGGGTTATCGCGAGTATAGCTGAGCCGATAGCGAAACCAAAGAACAGGGCCAGGCGACGGCGTGCGGTCGAATTCATGGCTCAAGTTAGCGATGCGTTCCAATCCGGTATCAACCTTCCCAGGCGTTCAGAAACCGGCCCCGCCATCCCGGCCAGTGCACCGCGCCCCCCGCCCTTGTAGCTTTCAGGAATGGCAAGATCCCTCGCGTGGGGCGAGCTCAAACTCGGCCTTATTGCTACCATAGCAGTCGTCGCCTCCGTATTCGGGATTCTGTTTTTCGCGCGCGTCGGCCAGCTCCGGGGCGACACCAGCACCCTCTACGTTTTCTCCGACGAAGCCACCGGTGTCCTGCCCGGAACCGAGGTCTGGCTCTCCGGAGAAAAAATCGGTCAGGTCAAGCGCGTCCACTACCGGCCCATAACGACAGACACGCTACGCAGGCTCAGGATTGAAACCATCATCATCGCGGACAGAATGCAGTACATCCGCCGCGATTCCCGTGTCGACATTCGCCCCGGCGGCAATCTCATTGGCACACCGGTCATCAATATCACAGGTGGCACGTCCCGCGCTCGCGCGCTCGCCCACGGTGACACGATGGCAGCCCTCAGCTCGAGCGCCTTCAAGCCACTCGGTCTTCGAGTCGAATCCCTCATGGAGAAGATGGATCAGCTCTCCGACACTGCGAAGAAAGTCGCCGAATTACTCAACTCGTCGCAGGGGACTATCGGTGCATTCAAGAAGAGCGGACTTCCTGCAATGCCGAAGGCAACGGAGACGTTCGACGGGCTAATGCAGAAAGCGACGACCGGCAACGGCACCGTCGGCCTCGCAATGCAGAACGATCTTGCCGGCCGATTCGCCAGACTCTCCGCAGCGAAGGACTCGATTACGATCCTCCTCACATCCGGCAATGGCACAGTTGGCCGGTTCAAGAAGGATTCGACGCTCATCAAGAGCATCGCTAGCGTGAAGCTTCAGGTAGACTCTCTCAAGCTCATGTTGTCGGGGAACGGAACGATTTCCCGCTCACGCACCGACTCCGCTCTGACAAAAGAAATGGCTCGCATGAGTGCCGAGCTGGCGGCCCTGATGGCAGACGTTAAGAAGAACCCGCGCGCATACATATCGTTCTGATACGTATCTGATGCTTGACCGCTTTTCAGGGCGCGGTTAGGTTCGCCTACATAGGCGGCAAGCCTATCCCACCTGCAGTCAGACGACCCCTCCCTCCCCCGCACTTTTCCGCACGTCAGTGGACATCGCAGAGCTCAAGCGCAAGACAGTCATCGAGCTTCAGGACATGGCCGAGGGATTGAAGATTCCCGACACCGCGGTTGCGGCGAAGCCTGAGCTGATCTTTCGCATCGAGCAGAACCTGCTCGACTCCAATATCGCGCTCCATGGTGAGGGCGTACTCGAGATTCTGCCCGAAGGCTACGGCTTCCTCAGAAGCCAGGACTACAGCTATCTCGCCGGTCCCGACGACATCTACGTGTCGCCATCGCAGATCAAGCGGTTCGGCCTGCTCACCGGTGATCTCGTTCGCGGACAGGTGAGACCCCCGAAGGCGTGGGAACGTTATCTCGCGCTGCTCAAAGTGGAGAACGTCAACGGTCAGGATCCGGAAGCGATCAAGACCCGCGTTCCCTTCGACAATCTTCGCCCGCGATATCCGGATACGCGCCTTCGACTCGAATCGAAGGATGGCGATCTGTCGATGCGTGTCGTCGACATATTCGCTCCCATCGGCAAGGGACAGCGCGGTCTGATCGTGTCACCGCCTCGCGCAGGCAAGACGATTCTCCTGGAGAAAATCGCGAACTCGATCGCCGAGAATCATCCGGAGGTCACGACGATCATCCTGTTGATCGACGAGCGTCCCGAGGAAGTGACGGAGATGATCAAGAGTGCGACTCGCGCGGAAGTGATCAGCTCGACGTTCGATGAAGGTGCCTCGCGACACGTGCAGGTCGCGGACATGGTGCTCGAGAAAGCAAAGCGCCTCGTCGAAGCCGGCAAGGATGTCGTGATTCTTCTCGATTCGCTCACACGATTTGCGCGTGCGCACAACGCGGTTGCGCCACAATCCGGGAAGATCCTGTCGGGCGGCGTCGACGCCGCCGGACTTTACAAGCCGAAGAAGTTTTTCGGCAGTGCCCGCAAGATCGATGGCGGTGGCTCGATGACGATCATCGCGACCGCGTTGACAGAGACGGGCTCACGCATGGACGACGTCATCTTCGAGGAGTTCAAGGGCACGGGCAACATGGAGCTCGTGCTCGACAGGAAGATTGCCGATCGCCGCGTGTTCCCTGCTGTCGATATCCTCAAATCGGGAACGAGAAAAGAGGAGCTGCTCCTCTCGCAGGCCGAGATCAATCGTGTCTTTCTGCTCAGACAGTTTCTTGCCGATATGCCGGAAGCTGAGGCCGTCGAATTCCTTCTGCGGCAGATGAAGAAATCAAAAAACAACACTGAGTTCTTCCAGCAGATGGCGCAGGGCGGAGCGTGAACTCCGCGCTCGCCCGATTCATGTCTGTTGACTACGGCGAGAAGCGCGTTGGTCTCGCGATTGCCGATACGATCGGCATGATCGCCACGCCTGCCGGATTCATCCCACGCCGCGCTGGCAAGCGCGCGCCCATTGCAGAGATCATCAGGCGCGCCGAAGCGCTCGAAGCGCGCGGTTTTGTTCTCGGATTGCCGCTGGACGGAGACGGTAATGAAACGGCGTGGACAACCGAAATCCGCCGCGTCGGCTCAGAGCTGGAAAAGCGAACGAATCTCCCGGTCCAGTATCAGGATGAACGCTACACGACCGCCACTTCACTTCGCGCGATTCGTGACATGGACGGCTCGACGCGTGGAAGAAAGGGTGATGTCGACTCACTTGCGGCGGCCGTGCTCCTTCAGCGCGCTCTCGACTCAGTGGTCGATGTCTAGACTGGCGCAGGCGATGAGAATCGCTGCGTTGGCCGTCGCGACTGGATGTGCGTCAAGTCCCGAAGGCGCACCCATCCGGGTCATCGTCCCCAAGGGTGCAACATTTTCAGCCGCCACAGATTCGCTCAGCAACGCGGGCCTTGTCGGATCCGAGCTCGTCTTCAAGCTTTACGCGCGAGTCACGGGCAAAGACAGGAACATCAAACCAGGAACGTATCTCATCAGGCGCGGCACACCGTGGCCTGACATCGTCGGCGCTCTGCACGGCGGTCGGGGGCTCGTCAACACAGTAACGATCCCGGAAGGATTTACCCTCGCGCAGATTGCCGACGCACTCTCGAAAGCGTTGAAGGTACCAGTCGATTCAGTAATGACCGCCGCGCGCGACACCGCTTTGCTGCGACGGCTGAATGTGCCCACACCGACGCTCGAGGGCTATCTCTTCCCCGACACATACGCGTTTCCGGAAGGCACGAGAGCGCAGCTGGCGGTAGCAGAGATGGTAAGCAGGTTCGAGCGCGAATGGACACCTGAATGGACCGCGCTCCTGGGACGAGGTTCACGCACCCGGCACGAAGTAATCACGCTTGCATCGATCGTCGAACGGGAAGCAAGAATCGCAAAGGAGCGGCCTGTGATCGCGGGTGTCTATCTCAATCGTCTCAGGATCAACATGCCCCTGCAGGCCGATCCCACGGTGCAGTACGCAAGAGGGCAGCATACGGCGCGCGTGATGTACAAGGATCTGGAAATCGATTCGCCCTACAACACGTACAAGTATCCAGGCCTTCCTCCGGGACCGATCGCATCACCCGGCGGCGCGAGCATCGAGGCAGCGTTGTCGCCCGCAACTGTTCCCTACCTCTACTTTGTCGCTGCGCCCGACGGAAGTCACAACTTCAGCCGTAATTTCGATGAGCACACCGCCAAAGTGCAGGCGGCGCGCGCCGCGGCGAGGCGCTCCGGACAATGATCGACCCCTCGGTACTCCGACTCATTGCAATAACCGACAACGTTCGTGATGGACAGGCAGGACTGATCGCCAGGTCCGTCGCAGCGGTCGAAGGTGGAGCGACCTGTGTGCAGCTCCGCCTCAAGGATGTTGCTGCCCGGGATCTCGTCGGAGTAGCTCGTGACCTGGTGGCGGCCGTTCGTGTACCCGTTATCGTCAACGACCGAGCCGATATCGCCATTGCCGCCGGCGCCGCCGGAGTTCACCTCGGCGCAGATGATGTCCCGGTTCGCGCTGTGCGCTCTTTCGCGCCTGCCGGTTTTATCATTGGAGCATCCGTAGGATCGGATGATGAGATCGTCGGCTCGACGGGCGCCGATTACGCGGGGATAGGTCCCGTGTTTGCGACTGGCACGAAGTGGGATGCGGGAAAACCTATCGGTGTCAGCGAATTCTTCCGATTGGCTGTCGCGACTGGATTGCCTGTTGTTGGCGTCGGTGGCATCAATGCCGGCAACGCGAGGCTCGTAATGGAATCGGGCGCAGCCGGTGTCGCTGTGGTCGCTTCGGTCCTCGGCTCTACCGATCCTCGCGCTGCCGCCGCGGCGCTGGTTTCCGCCATCGAAACTTGATGTCGGGCGTTTCGCGGGTCGCTCGCTTGCTACGCCGCTTGTTGCCGACTCGACGAGGAGCGTAAGCCGTGTTGAGGCATGCCGCGATCTCTTTTTGAACGGGGGGTAGCAGGAAAAGGTCGACAAGCTCTGGATCGAACTGGAGGCCCCTTCCTTCCTCGATCTGGCGCGTCGCGGCCTCGAACGACTTCGCGTTCCTGTAGGATCGCGCATGCGTAATCGCATCGAACGTATCAGCGATGGCGACAACGCGCGCCGTGAACGGAATCTGATTGCCACGAAGCCGCTTCGGGTATCCGGCTCCGTCCCACCGCTCATGATGCGCAATCACGCCTTCCGGCAGTTCCGGATAGAAGCTGGCGAGAGGACATAGGACGTCTGCTCCCTTCTGGGGATGTGTCTGAACTGCCTCCCACTCCTCAGGGCTCAGTCCTGTCTCGACCTGCACGATATCTGACACCGCGCCGTCGAGCTTCCCGATGTCGTGAAATAGTGCGACACGCTCGATTTCGTGCCTTTCCCTGTCAGTGAGGCCAGCGGCGTCGGCCAGAATGAGCGAATAACTGGCGACCCGGCGGACGTGCGCGCCCGTATCAGGGCTGTTGGCGTCGACGGCATCGAGCAGCGACTCGAGCGTAGCAGCACCAAGCCGCTCGATGTGGCGGCGAATGCGACGCTCGCGAACGAAAAGAGCGCCTGTCACGGCGCCGAATAGAAGTGAGACATATCGAACCATGACACCTCCCAAGGCAAGAAGTGTACACCGGCGCGATTAGATTCACGAGATGCGCAACACCGCACGCGTCACGACGAAGGGATTGAGGCGCTGGGAATCCGGGCACCCCTGGATATACCGGAGTGACGTTACTGAGCGGCCTGAGGTAGAGGCTGGGGCGGTGGTGGTTCTCGATAGCAGGAACCGGCCTCTCGGATGGGCTCTATGGAGCCCCAAGTCCGAGATTTCGTTGAGGTTCATCGAGCGCGACACTGATGTTGCCATTGATAGTGAATGGTGGCGGGGGCGCATGGAGTCGGCAGTTAGTCGTCGTGCGGGACTAGAGACGGTTACAAATGCCTGGCGCGTTGTTCATGGCGAGGCTGACGGACTGCCGTCACTGGTGGTTGACAGGTACGACCGGTGGGCGGTCGTCCAGTTGATGAGCGCCGGACTCGAGGCTTTCCGCGATGAGATTGTTGAGTCGCTCGTGCACGTACTGCGAGTCGACGGCGTGCTCGCGCGAAACGATGCGGCGCTTCGAGGCAAGGAAGGGCTGGCGCGCGAGACCATTCTGCTTCATGGCGATGTGCCGCGGGAGATCGAGGTCGACGAACACGGCGTTCGCTACATCGCCGCTCCATGGACCGGGCAGAAAACCGGCGCATTCATAGATCAGCGCGAGAACCGGCGGCTCGCAGGGGAGGTCTCGCGCGGGGTCGCGCTCGACTGCTTCAGCTATCATGGGTCGTTCGCGATGCATCTCGCGCGTAATGCGGATCGCGTAATCGCGCTCGATTCGTCGGCGCAGGCGCTCGAAAGGGCTCAACAGAATGCCGTGCTGAACGGATTCACGAACATCGACTTCGTCGAGACGAACGCGTTCGATTTCCTGCGCGAGAAGGAGGATGCGGGCGCGCGGTTCGACACGATCATTCTCGATCCGCCGGCATTTGCGAAGACCCGGAATTCAATTCCCGCCGCGCTTCGTGGCTACAAGGACATCAACATGCGGGCGATGCGACTCCTCTCCTCGGGCGGCATGCTGTTCACTGCGAGCTGCAGTTTTCATCTCTCAAAAGGACTGTTCCTGGAGATGCTCGAGGCTGCCGCGGCGGATAGCGGGAGGCGGATCGCGATCCGTGAGATTCGTGGGCAGCCTATAGATCATCCGGAGATTCTGACGATTCCGGAGACGGGCTATATCAAAGGGGCTTTGCTGCAGGCGGTCGACTAGATTTTTTCTGTTAAACGGGTCTGCAGATGCGCTGATTGGCCCGCGCTGCCTGTTCAACCCGGAGCCACGGGGGCCACGGAAGTACAGGGAGAAAAAACGGGTCTACACCCCTCAATAGCCGAGACCACTGCACTGCAAGCGTCGTTCTGTTTTTGTACAAAACGGGAAACGCGTTCGCCCGGACGGAGGCTTTCGCTTGCTCACTCACCCCCGCTGCGCCCTGTTTCTAATTCCGTGAGCTTTGTGATTTTTTCGTGCCTTTCGTGATCCCCGTGAGGAACAGACAATGCCTTTCGTGATCCCGTGAAGAACAGACTGTGCACCCGACTCAACGGATATACAGACCGGTAAGCAATCCCAGACTCAAGACTTCTGACACCTGGGACAGAAATAAGTAGACCGCCCAGCCTGCGGAATCCGCTTGATCTTCGAATCACACCGTGAGCACGTCAGCCCTTCACGGTCATAGACCTGGAAGCGCTCGCGGCCCACCTCGTCGGTGTATCGACCAGGCGGGCGATTCTCTGCCTCGAGCACCTCATGTATGGCAGACACGAGCCGCTCGAGCCGCGCTACACTCAGCGATGACGCGACCGCGCGCGGACTGATCTTCGATCGCCACAGCGACTCGGCAGCATAGATGTTACCGAGCCCGGCAATGACTTTCTGATCCATCAACGCAGGCTTGATCGGGCCGCGACGGGACTTGAGCGCGATACGCAGATACGATGCAGTGAGGCCGGCATCGTTTGCCTCGATCCCGAGATCCGGGAGGGGATTCACGCCCTTCGCATGGACGGAAAGGGCACACAACGCACGGCGATCGTTGAGTTCGATGCGGGTCCCGTCGGTAAGCTCGATCCACGCTCGCGTGAACTTGTCGATGGGGACTGACGCTGTGCTGAGCAACCAGTCTCCGTTCATTCTGAAGTGGGCATGAATCGTCGAGCCGTTCTCCAGCCCAATGAGCTGATGCTTACCGCGCCGCTCGACACTCCTGATTTTCTGCTGGCGCAATCGTCGCGCGGTAGCGTCGGAGAACTGTCGAAGTATTGCGGGATGCACAGCTTTTGCGTCAGCAATTGTCTTTCCTGCAACAGCACTCTTCAACCGCTGCATCGCTTCTTCGACTTCAGGCAACTCAGGCATTCGTGTTGAACTCCCTCGAAAAAACACTTGCGCGGCGCACGTGATCTTCTACCTTCCCATGCGCGCGCCCGGAGTACGCATCACCTCCGACCCGACACGATGGATCAGTCTGCACCACGTTCGTTAAGGCACGAGTACGACCTATTCGTGGAAAATGAGATCGACCTCTATAAAGAGTCGATCTCGCGGACAACCCTCCTCAAAATTGGCGACGAAGCCGTCGCTTCGCTTTTCTCCCAGCCTCAGTTCGCAATGAACGAGCTGCTTCTTTGCGACGAAGTCGACAAGATCATCAGAAAGCGCCAGCGCATCCCGTCATACAACACATGGCGCAAGAAGGAGCTGAAGCGGCTCAAGGAATTCGAGGACTTCCGGAGGCCCGAGCGATGGGGCGTTCGCGCGGACAGCGCTCTGGCGACCGAAGTCCATTTACCGGCCGAGTCACGGGTTCTTGTCGCCGGCTCGAGTGCGGCAAATGCTGCAAAGTACCTCGCGGCCCAGGGTTTTTCGGTGATGGCAATAGACGGCGCAACATCGATCGTCGAATCGTCCCTCAACCCAGAGGAAGCCGCACTTCTCTCCGGTAAGATCGAAGCGCTACCGGTGGAGCTGAAGGAATGGGCTCCCGACCAGCCGCTCAACGCGGTCGTCTGCACACCCGCGGCCTTTGCGGGTCTCACGGCCAGCGAGCGACAAAAGGTCATTGAAGTCCTCAAGAGTGCGACTCGCGATGGGGGAGTTCATCTTGTCGATACGATCATTGCGAGCCATGCGGAGCCATCTCTCTCCGAGCTCAGGAAGAGCTACAAGGGCTGGACGATCTCAATTGTCGACGACGGCGCGACATCGCGAAGCTTCCTGGCCCGAAAGGATACGGCGGCTTAGAAGGACTAAAGACACAACAAAAAGGGGGAGTTGGGGGAGAACTGCCGAGGTTGCCTCGTAAGTTTCTCACCCCCACACCCTCTTTTTGTTGCTGTTGCGAGTGTGTCATTTCAACACACATGTCCCCAATTTTAGTGTCTGAATGCGACAGGTATGAAGTACTTTGGGACGGCCGTTATCATTAAGTCTATACGCAGCAACAAGTTGCCTTTTGGGCCAAGAATGGCATCGAGGGTGCTTTAAGGGTACATGCTCGACGAAGGATCGAGCTAGCAACCTGTGAGAGCACTATGAAAAAGGCACGTGAAGTACCCGAGTCGGAGGAGCCGATCGGTATCATCATTTCGCGCGGCGACAGATCAGAAAAGCGGCCGGTCTTTTCCGCCTACATCTGGGGTCCTGCTCCCGAACCCTCAGAGCAACCATCAACCAAGGTGGCCTGACTGTAACTCTTTTGTCAGACTGAACTTGCAGTAGAATTGACGGGCCCCGCGGCCCGTCTTTTTTTTGCGACTGCCTTCTATATAGTAGATGCCACCCGACTCCAGGCAGGGTACGCCTATTGCCAATCCCAGATTCGTGGAAGAGACATTCACGGATTGGGAAGGCGAACGCCTCACCCTCATGGGGCGAAAGATCTCCGAGCTCGGCCTCTCGATCGAGGGCAGCCGGGTCGAGCGGATGGTCGACCAGCTGTATCGCGAGCTCGAAGCTCGAGGGCTCGCCCTGAAACCCCCGGTTTATCTGAGCGATGAGTGGGGCTGCCCTGATGGTACCCCCCTGATTGGAGTTCCCTTCTACCTCGCTGACCCGCGCCTCGAACGCATCGAGGACGACTTCGCCGAAGGCATTGAGTCCGATGAAGAGTCCATGCGCTTCATGCGGCACGAAGCAGGTCACGCGTTCAACTACGCATACCGCCTGTACGACCGATCGGACTGGCGGGAGATATTCGGCGCCTACTCGCGCCCTTATCGCGAGCGGTATCGAGCCGACCCGTTTTCACACGATTACGTGCGTCACATACTCGGCTGGTACGCGCAAAAACACCCTGATGAAGACTTCGCAGAATCGTTTGCTGTATGGCTGACGCCCGATCTCGACTGGAAAAAAGCGTACGCAGGGTGGCCCGCACTGGCAAAGCTCGAGTACATCGACAGAGTGATGCATGAAGTCGGACAGGATAGCCCGGAAGTGCCGGTGCCCGGTGAAGACGATCTTCCGGTTGCATCGATGCGCTACTCGCTCGAGGATCATTACCGGCAATCCGCCGTAGTGATGCCGATTCAGGACCCGTCGATCTTCGATGGCGACATGCGCAACATCTTTGCTTCGGGAATCGAATCGCCGGAAGGACAATCAGCGGCAGCGTTCCTCAGCGCACATCGACGCGAAATTGTCGGACGCATCTCCTACTGGACCGGCGAGAGCACCTTCGCCGTACGCCAACTACTCGACACGTTGCGAGACCGCGCAGAATTGCTCGGGCTCCGCGTCAGGGGTCTCGAAGCCTCGACGCTGATCGAACTCACCGCTTTCGGTACCACCGTAATGATGAACTACAGACACACGAGCTCGATGTCTCGCCGACCAAAGCGGGACAAATGAAAATTATTCTACTGCATACTCAGGACGCGCTCGAGCCGCCGGCCGATCCGGTACTCGACCAACTGGAGTCAGCGATCGTATCAAATGGACACGAATTCCGGCGGCTCGTCGTAAATGATTCGGTGCAGCCGATTCTCACTGAGCTCGAACGCGACAAGCCCGACCTTGTCTTCAACATCGCAGAATCGTTCGGCGGCAGGAGCGCGCTCGAATCAAACGTTGCCGCACTGTTGAACCTGATCGGGCTCAGCTATACGGGCTCGAGTCCCGCGGGTCTAATACTCGCCGGCGACAAGACCCTCACAAAGAAAGTGTTGAGCTTTCATGGCATTCTCACCGCGCGCTTCGCAACTGTGTTCCGTGGCTCAGTTGACTGGGCTGGCGACATCGCCTTCCCGCTGATCCTGAAGCCGCCCCAGGAAGACGCATCGCTCGGCATAACGCAGAAGTCTATCGTGAACGACGTGCAGGAGCTTCTCCAGACAATCAGCTCTCTCCAGCAGGAGTACCAGGGTCCCGTGCTGGCGGAGGAGTTCATTGAGGGGCGTGAGTTCTACGTTGGCGTGCTTGGCAACAGTGACGTGAAGGCGTTGCCCGTGATGGAGCTCGACTTCTCCGGATACCCGGAGGGCAAGCCGAAGATTGCGAGCTGGGAGGCGAAGTGGGGCGACGATGGGGATGAGAAGGGCGAAGAGTTTGAGGGGACAAAATCAGTATTCCCGACCGACTTGCCTCCAGAACTGGTGACCCGTATGCAGAAGGTTGCGACTGATGCTTTCAACGCGCTTCGCCTGCGTGACTACGCGCGCGTGGATCTTCGGATGAATGCAAAGGAAGAGATATACGTCATCGAGGTAAACCCGAATTGCTACCTCGAGAAGAATGCAGAGTTCGCCACGGCGGCGGCAAAGGATGGAATCGAGTATCCGGATCTGATCGAGCGCATTGTTGATTTTGCGAGGGCGCGCTACTCACGGTGATCAGCGAATGAGTTGGTTGCAGGCGACAAAAAAGCCGGCTCACGGGCCGGCTTTCTTGCAAATCAGTTCAGGCAGCTCAAGGCTGCCAGACTGCTACTAGCGACGCTTCTTTGCAGCCTTCTTCGCGCCGCCCTTCTTCGCGGCCTTGCGTCCGCCCTTCTTCGCGGCCTTCTTCGCGCCGCCCTTCTTAGCTGCCTTGCGTCCTTTCTTTGCTGCCATTTGTCTCTCCATGTGGAGTTGAACTTCGCCGATCCCCCGGTGGAACCGGCGATTGAAGCAGAGCGTCCACACTGGCACGCACAGTTACGATCACATGACGTACCCAACGTGCTTTCGTAACTGTGCGCGAATATAGAAGCAACCAGAAATGTGCGCAATGAGTTTTTTTCGGATTTGTGATTGGAGCAAATCGAGTCTGACATCGTTCCGGATCAGTTGTGTGTTCTTCGTTGCGTGTTGAACGACAGAAAAAAAATGAAACGCGAAGACCGCGAAGCTCTGCGAAGGAGCGCGAAAGAGACGCAGCGAGTGTACCAGCATCACTCTGTAGTAAAGTGATTTCCGTTTTGATGTTTTCAACTGCAGAAAGACAAACGAAACGATGCAAACGGCCGAGACGCTTCATCCCGCTCACCCAAACACGCGCCCGCACTTCCAAACCACCCCCTGAAATGTCAGCTTACTGACGCGTGCGATTGCCCGACAAATCACGCGCCACATACACACATTCGGAGTACCAGTGAAAGCTCTGGTGAAGGAAGCTGCAGGCCCCGGTTTCGTCATGCGCGACGTACCAGAGCCGCGCATCCGCGACGATGAAGTCCTCATTCGCGTGCACCGCGCCGGTGTGTGCGGTACGGATGTTCACATCTATGACTGGGACGACTGGGCCAGGGGCCGGTGCAAGCCGCCATTCGTCGTGGGACACGAGTTTGCCGGTGAAGTCGTCGATGTCGGCCGCCTGGTCACTGATGTTCAGGAAGGCGATCGCGTAACTGCCGAGGGGCATATCGTGGACGGCAGATGTCTCCTCTGCCGCACTGGCAACGCCCACGTGTGCCCGTTCACCAAGATCATTGGCGTCGATCGTGACGGCTGCTTCGCCGAGTTCATTGCGATGCCGGCGACTAACGTTTGGCACCTCGACGACGCAATCAGCTACGACGTCGGCGGCATTCACGACCCGATGGGCAACGCCTTTCACACTGCCCTCACCGCGGAGATCCCCGGTGCGACTGTCCTCATCACTGGATGCGGACCCATTGGACTCTTCGCTGTCGGCATCTGCCGCGCGGCGGGCGCGTCGCGCATCATCGCGTCGGATATCAACGAAAAACGCCTCGAGCTCGCGAGGTTGATGGGTGCTCACGACACAGTCACCCCTCAGGAAGCCGAACAGGTAGTGAAGCGCGCCACCGATGGACTCGGAGTTGATGTTGTGCTCGAGATGTCCGGTGTTCCTTCAGCGATTCACCAGGCGCTCGCGCTCGTTCGCGTCGGCGGCCGCGTTCAGCTGCTCGGTATTCCATCGAAGCCGATTGAGCTCGATCTCCCCAAGGAAGTGATCTTCAAGGGCATCACGATCTATGGAGTAGTCGGCAGGAAAATGTATGACACATGGCACCAGATGACCCGCTTCCTTCGCGCCGGCGAATTCGATCCAGCTCCGGTAATCACTCACCGCTTTCCAATGGCCGACTTCGACGAGGCAATCGCCGCGATCAAGTCAGGGGATGCGGGGAAGGTAATTTTCGAGATCGCCTGACATGGCACTCAACAGGAAGTTCAACGACGAGCTGAAGGCCGGCATTGCGCAGCTCAAGACTGACAAGGTCTACAAGCGGCTCAACTACCTCGACTCGCCTCAGTCAGCGCGAGTGACGATGGAAGGGCGCGGCGAAGTACTGATATTCTCATCAAACAACTATCTCGGGCTTTGCGACGAGCCATCTGTTGTAAAAGCGGGAATCGACGGGCTCGAGAGGTTCGGCGCCGGAACCGGCAGCGTGAGGTTCATCTGCGGCACCTTCACTATCCACCGCGATCTCGAGCAGGTCATCGCAGACCTGGTCGGTACCGAAGCCTCGCTTTCATATGTCTCGGCTTGGAACGCGAATGAAGGCTTCACTGCAACCGTTGTAGAGCCTGGTGACTTCGTCGTATCGGACGCCCTCAACCACGCTTCGATCATCGACTCGCTTCGCCTCGCCAAGTCGATCACCAAGTGCACCACTGGAGTCTACGCGCACTCGGACATGTCAGATCTGACCGCCAGGCTCGAGAGCGCACAGGATGCAAAGCGGCGGATCATCTGGACTGACGGCGTCTTCTCGATGGAAGGAAGCATCGCGAAGCTTCCTGACATCCTCGAGATCGCGCGCAAGCACGACGCGATCGTGGTCATGGACGACTCGCATGCAACCGGAGTCCTTGGCGCCAATGGCCGCGGAACAGCGGAGCACTTCGGCGTACTGGGCGAAGTTGACGTGATCACGTCGACGCTTGGCAAAGCCCTGGGTGGTGCTGCAGGGGGTTTCGTTGCTGGCCCGGCCGCACTTTGCGACACGCTGACGCAGCGCTCGCGGCCACAACTGTTTTCGAATGCACTCCCGCCAACGGTGGCAGCGAGCGCTCTTGCGTCGATTCAGTTTCTCAATGACCACCCTGAGCGCGTTACGCAGCTCAGGGAGAATGCGAACTACTTCCGGGGGCAGATTACCGAGGCCGGCTTCAAGCCCCTGCCCGGCGAGACTCCTATAGTACCGATAATCGTGGGGGAAACGGCGACCGCGATCCGGATGAGTGACATGTTGCTGGAGGAAGGCGTCTTTGTTACGGGATTCGGATTTCCCGTGGTCCCGCAGGGGCAGGCACGTGTTCGGTGCCAGCTCAGTGCGGCGCATACGCGCGACGACATAGACGAAGCGATTGCCGCGTTCAAGTCGGTCGGCGGGAAGCTCGGAATTATTTAGAGAATCGTGTGACTCTCCCCGGTCGCACCAACGGCCGGTGGACTGCTCTGCCGGCAGGGGCATCTGGAAATGCGAAAGACGAGGTGGTTGCTTGCCGGCCTCATGTGTGCGGCGCTCGTTCCTGCGGTTGCATCCGCTCAGAGAACGCGTGAATTCGAAGACTCATGGTTCTGGGGTGTGAAGGCGGGTGTCTCGACCTTTGCGCCGACATTCGGCGACATGGAGTCATCAGCAAGTTATGGAGCTGACTGGCTCATCACGCGGCGACGCGGTGCGCTGTATGTCGCGCTCGATGAATCGAGAGTTTCCACGACATCGGCCGTGTTCGATCCATCCTTCGATGGAGAGTTCAGGCCTGTTGGCGTCGAGAAGCTCCGCCGGGTCAGCGTTGCGGCTCTCGCGTTTCCGATTTCATTTGGAAGATTCAGACCCTACGCCGGTCTGGGATTGGCGGTCAACGTCATTGCCGATGCCTATCCACTTGTCGGGGCGGAAGAATCCGAGGTTGACGATGCGGTATGGGAGCGAGTCGACGATCGAAAGAGCCAGGCGAATTTCCTGCTGATGGGCGGTGCCCAGATGCAGGTGAAGAAGTTCGCTCTTTTTGCCCAGGCATCGATGGTGCCGAGCAACGACAGGTTTCTGCTCAACGACAGCGCGCTTGGATTCTTTGAAGCCGGCGTGCGCTACAACTTCTCCGGCTCGCGGGAAGGACTTCGCTGATAGCCTGAGGGAGGGTTGTACAGAAGGCCAGACAACACCCCCCGATGTTGTCTGGCCTTTTGCTTTCGGATCGAGGATTCAGGGCTTTTGCGATTCAGGACTCAACCTTTGGATACCCACGGATTCCCCCTGATGAGGTATCTGAGCGGCCAATCCGCCGCCTTCGTGATTCCGATTCGCGGCGTTATCGAGACATGATCGTCGGCTACCGAGTTTCCTTCTCGTATGACGAGACCGCCGCGCTGCAACGACACACCGTTGTGAGATCCGTCAATACCTAGCGCCGCGCAAAGCTTCCCAGGCCCGTTCGTGACATTCACGCCTCGCACTTTCGGGCCACGCCTCGAGCGCATCAGGTCAATTCCGTCGAGCGGCTCGACAGCACGAACCAGAACCGCGCTCGCCATTCCCTCCGCTCGCGTCACGGCATTGAAGCACCAGTGCATGCCATAAATGAAGTACACGTACGACAGCCCGGGGCCTCCGTAGAGCGGCTCAGTGCGCCGCGTACGGCCAGCGGCAGCATGACATGCCGGATCGTGCTCACCAACGTACGCCTCGGTCTCCACGATGATTCCACTCGCCTTGCCGAGCGCGGTCGTGCATTCGACGATAACGCCAAGCATTTCTCGCGCGACTAGTTCAGTCTCGCGATCGTAGAAGCTGCGTGGCAGGATTCGACCCATGAGAAAAAACAAAGCCCGCGATTTTCGTCGCGGGCTTCATTACTCTCCAGAAATCAGGAGTCTTGAGACCCGGCGGATGTCTTCGCCGTTTTCTTACGCGCCACTTTCTTCTTAGCAACCACTGGTGCTTTCGTGGCAGCACCAGCTTTAGCCGTGGCCTTCTTTGCGACAGGACGCTTGCGCACGGTCGCGGGCTTCTTCACCAGTGATTCCCCGACAGCGCTGACAGCATCGTCATCGCCCGCAGGCTTCGCGGTATTGGTCGGTGCCGCCGATGCAGGCATCGCCGCAGGTGCACTCACCCTCGGCGCAACAACACCTACACTCAGCAAGTTTGCCGGCGGCGCGCCCTTCATTCCCATCGACCCACGACCTGTCCCGCGCGACCCCATACCCCTTGGGGCAGGTGCGCTCGGTACCACTACCGGTGCATTTGCGGTGGCGGCCTCTGCAAGCTGTCTGTCCACCGGGGCGGCAGCAACTGCAGGCGCAACTTCATAATCACCACCACGACGACGAAGATCGACGACGTCGGCATCATGTGCATCATGAAGGATGCGCGTAAAGTTCCGCTCGCTGAGGCTCTCACTGTCCCTGCCAAGGAGCGAGCGCGCCGCGGCGCGAACGTTCGATGCAGGTGCGGCCTTGTCACCCGTGGCAACTGATGCGACGGCGCGCTTGACCAGGTCGAATGCCTCGTCGCGTGTAAGACGTAGGCCAGTCGCCCCGATCTCCGATTCAGTGCTGCGAGGAGTCGAAGACCTTGGCGCTTCCGGCCTGCGTGAAGGTGCGGCTGCCTGAGGTGTTGCGGCGGGCCTGTCGGCAGCAACTTCCAGCGATGCAGGGGATGTTGCAGCCGCTGCAGCCGATGCAGCCCTTGGCGTGCGATCATCGCGTCCACGACCGCGACCGCGGCGTCCACCCCGACGTCCACGATCTGCCTCCTCACTTTCGTCAGATACTGCAGGAGCAGGAGCAGCAGCGACAGCGGCCGCAGCTTCCGGCGTCGCCGGAGGGGCGACCATACCGGCGTCCGAAGACGAACGCGGCAAGTCGACTTCGAGCTGTCCGTTCTCGAGCTTGTTGATCGACAGCAAACCACGCTTGGCAGCTTCCGAGACGAACACCGAAAATTTTGCCTTGCCGACATTCTTCTCGTCGAATGAGCTGTCGATCTGCTGCATCACCTGCTTGAGGCGGTCGGCACGCATGACGTCGCCATTGCGCTTCATGCGCTGGATAGCCTCGGTTACGAGCTCCCACGGATCGTGCTTGACAACTTCTTCATCGCCATTCTTGACGAGGCCCGCCAGAGAATTGTACGAGTAGTACTCGTCGCAATTCATGACGAGCAGGTCGCTCGACGATTCGCGGATGCCAACACCGATGACGTACTTGCCGTACTCCTTCAGCTTGATCACGAGGCTCGAGAAATCCGAGTCGCCGGACAGAAGGATAAACGTGCCGATCTCCGGTCTCACGAAAACAAGCTCGAGAGCATCGATCGCGAGACGAATATCAGTCGCGTTCTTTTTGGCCGACCCATAGGCCGGAGCCATGATCATGTCGATCGAGGATTCGGCTAGCGGCACGATATACTGGGGATACCTCCTCCAGTCAGCGTAGGCGCGCTGTACCGAGACCTTGCCCTTGATGATGTCGGAAGCGAGGAGGCTCCTGAGCTCTGTCTGGAGGTCGGAGCGGATTCCCATCGTAACGTTGTCGAAGTCGATGAGAAGTGCGGCGTTTGGAGCGTGATGAACGTTATGTGTGCCAGGTGACGGCTGGGTTACAGCCTGCGGCCCGCGATGAATCGGGGCTATCGGACGTCGCGGCCCTGGCGGCGCGGTCCGGGAAGGACGAAATGACATTTACAGTTGTGTGGTTGTACGCGGTCGAGAGCCGCACGCATTTGCGTGGAAGGATTTCACGAACCGTTGTGGTCCCTGGAACATCGTGCCCCAGGGGCACGCGTCTTCAGGTCCAGTAAAGGAAAGTGGCGTCATTCATCGCTCACCGTCCCCCAAATCCTCGAAGTCGCGCTAACCCCTGTAATTTATAGACGAATGCCGATGAAGCAACTCCGCTACCGAACGCGGCTCATCGTCATCCTGTCGCTTTTTGCCATTTTACCGGCTGCGGCCCTGACGATCTTGTGGAGCGGGACCGCCAGCAGCGCGATCTCCCTGGTCAGCGGACGCGGTGCCTGGGAGAGTGTCGCCACGAGCGGTCAGGAGGCGATAGCCCAAGTGCGCGCCGGGCCAATGACGCCCCCGGAGCGCCGGGCAATCGATGCGCACGAGCGCGAGCTCAACCTCTCCCTGGAACAGGCGAGGCGCTTCAACTTCATCGCTAACCGCTCGATGCGCATCGTCATCCTGATAGGGCTCTTCGCGCTCGCCCTCTTCGGCTTCATCGCAGCACGCGTTGCTGGCCACCTGAGTCGGCAGATGAGCCGGCCGCTCGACGAAGTCGTCATGTGGACCGGGAACATCGAGCGAGGTGAACCCCTCCCGCCCAAAGATGCAAAGGTCGCCCGCGGCGCACCTGAGTTCGCGACACTGCGCGACAGAATGCGGGACATGTCTGTTGCCCTCGAAGCGGGCAGGCTGCGCGCTGCCGAGACCGAGCGCCTCAAAGCATATCGCGAAAGCGCACGGCGCGTCGCGCACGAGCTCAAGAATCCGCTGACGCCTATTCGCTTCGCGATCGACCGACTCCGCCGCGATGCCACTCCCGGGCAGCTCGAGACCATCGATGTGCTGTCGATTGAATCGAAACGACTCGAGCGCATTGCCCAGGCGTTTGCAGAGTTCGGCCGCTTGCCCGAAGGTCCGTCGGCCGAGATCGATGTCGCAGAGCTTGTCCGCTACGTCTCTGCCTCGTCACTGCCGCCGGGAGTCAGCGTCGTCGTCACCACGGACGAACAGGTGCCACGCGTACTCGGTCATCACGATGCGCTCGCTGCGGCACTGTCCAACGTCCTGCACAATGCAGTGGACGCATGCGATGGTGAAGGGGCAATCACGATCGCCGTGGCGAGAACGACGCTGCACGGAAGGTCAGCCGTGAAAATCGAAGTAGCCGACAACGGAGGCGGGATCGAGGAGCGCGAGCTCGAGCGCATCTGGGATCCATACGTCACTCACAAGCCGGGTGGCACAGGCCTCGGTCTGGCGATTGCGCGGCAGGCGGTGCTCGCGCATGATGGAGTCGTGGAAGCAGCTAGTGAGGTAGGAACTGGCACGCAGGTGCGATTTATCCTGCCGGCAATGCCCGGCGACAACAATGGAGCATCATAATGGGCCCGGAGATCGTCGTCCCGCTCGGCGGCATGGCAATGGTTCTCGCTATTGTGATCGGCAAGCCGTTGGTGAGCGCGTGGGCAAAAAAACTCGAGAATGAATCGAAGCGACCGGCAGTTCCCGCGGACGTCTCGAACCGTCTCGAGCGAATGGAACAGTCGATCGACGCAATTGCCGTCGAGGTCGAGAGAATTTCTGAGGGCCAGCGGTTTACGACGAAACTCCTCTCGGAATCGACGAACACGCCGATTCCCCCTGTCTCAGTAAGGCTTCCCAAGTCTTCAGACACCTAGTATGGCGACGGTCCTGATCGTCGACGACGAGCCCAACATTCGTCGAATGGTCGGAGCGCTGCTGTCTGCCGAGGGCTACGACGTAAGAGAAGCGGCAACGGGGCGCGAGGGCGTGACTGTGGCCGCCGATGCAGAACCCGATGTGGTTCTGCTCGATCTCATGATGCCGGGCGACATCGACGGAATGGATGCGTTGGCGAAACTTCGAGTGACTCATCCCGAGCTCGCGGTGATCATGATGAGCGGGCGCGCAGGGCTTAGTGATGCAGTCACTGCGACAAAGCTTGGCGCGGTGAATTTTCTCGAAAAACCGCTGACGCCCGAAGGAGTTCTTTTTGCGATCGGCTCGGCGCTCGAGCTGAGACAATCACGTCGCGTTGCACGTGAGCTGCGGGCTGAGCTCGGACTGGCCGGCGACATGGTTGGTGGAAGCCCCGAGATGGAGGCAGTGCGCCACCTCATCGATCGCGTTGCCGCGAGTGATGCTCGAGTTCTGATCACAGGAGAGTCGGGAACCGGCAAGGAACTGGTCGCCAGCGCACTTCATGATGCAAGCACACGGCGGGACAAACCCTTCATCCGGGTTAATTGCGCAGCCATCCCGCGTGACCTTGTAGAGAGTGAGATGTTTGGCCACGAGAGAGGATCTTTCACCGGGGCGACACAGACTCGTGTCGGGCGTTTCGAGCTCGCGCACACAGGAACGCTCTTTCTGGATGAGATCGGTGACCTGAGTCTCGACGCGCAGGCAAAGCTGTTGCGCGCCATCGAGGTGAAGGAGATTCACCGGGTTGGCGGAAACCGAAGCATCAGGGTCGACGTACGAATTATCGCGGCGACCAATCATGATCTCGCGCGGGCAGTGCGAGATGGATCGTTTCGCGAGGACCTTTTCTTCCGCCTTAACGTGATTCCTGTTGCTCTGCCTCCCCTTCGCGACAGGCAAGGGGACGTACCAGAGCTGGTGCGGCACTTTTCGCTGCTTCATTTCAAGCGCACCGGCCAGATCCCGCCAGCCTGGACGCCAGGCGCGATGGACGTTCTGACGCGGTATGGCTGGCCCGGCAATGTCCGCGAGCTCGCCAACATTGTTGAGCGCATCGCGATAATTCACCCCGGCAGCGAGATAACGGCTGCTGATATCAGCTCCATTCTGAGTCCCGAGTTGATTCAAGCGACGCCGATGTCGACAGAGCTGCCGGAGGGTGGCGTGTCCGGCACGAGCGGCGCACTCAACGACATGCTCGACGACTACGAGCGACGCCTCATCGAGCGCGCGCTGGTAGACTCTGACGGCAATGTAGCCGAAGCCGCGCGGCGCCTGCACACCGACAGGCCGAACCTGTACCGTCGAATGAAGCGCCTTGGACTCGATGGTGTAAGAGACGCCGACCGCCCAACCCAGACGCAACAGTAATGAAAGTTTCCTCCATCATTGCAGCCGCCGCTCTGCTCACGGCAAATGGACTTTCTGCGCAGGAGGGGGCAGAAGTCGAGCGTGACACGACCGTCGACATCGGCATGATGCTTGGCGACGACGCGAGTGGGGGGATCAGAGTGACTTCGGGCAAGACCTATAACAGAGTCGAGGGTCTGCCAATTCTTGTCGGTCCTACATATCGGAATACGATTGGACCCGGTGTCTTGTCCGTAGGCGCACTCGGCATCATCAGAACCGCGAACGACTTTCATTGGGATGCAGGAAATCTCGGCCACCACGTCAGTGCCGCTTTCAAGGTCGGCACGCACCGTGGGCTCGCGACTGGTATTGAGTCATTCGACATCGTTTCGAAGATCGAGCCGTGGCAGCTGCGCGAGCCAGATGGGGGTCTCGCCACATTTTTTCTCAAGCGCGACTACTTCGACTTCTTCGGCAGACACGGGACGCGTGGTTACGTCTCCGCTTTTCGCGGAAACGGAACACTCACGCTTGGCCTTAGCGATGAGCGGTGGAGCTCGCGTGGTTCACGCGACGTCTACACGCTATTCCGCGGAAGCGATTCATGGCGAGAGAATCCGCTGATCAATGATGGCCGTGCGCACGTAGTCGACCTTGGCTTCCATCTCGACACGCGCAACAACGCGACCGATCCGCTGGCCGGGCTGTACCTCTCCGCGCAGTACGAGCGCGGGCGTGGCGTGTTCGAGACTTCAGGAACACGGGTTATTCCAACTCGACAGAATGGAACTGTGGATCTCGATTATGGCAGGCTATTCGTCGACGCCCGGAGTTACAACCGGATATCGCCAAGAAGGCGTCTGAACGCTCGCCTGGTTGCGGGTGGATGGCTTCATGGCGACGACCTTCCGTATCAGCGGAGATTTTCTGTGGGTGGGATCGGCACTTTACCGGGGTTCGACTTCCGCCGCATCGGAATTGGTACCGATGTTGGCCAGTGCTCGGGTGAAGTCGCGTTATCGTCCGCGCGCCCTGCGGAGTGTGAGCGTGTCGCTCTCGCGCAGGTCGAGTATCGGCAGGAGCTCGTGTCCGAGCTCATCGACATGTTCAATCGCAACGGCATCAGGGTTCGCGGAGCCGCATTCCGCGTAAAACCTGACCTGGTCGCGTTTGCAGATGCTGGGCGCGGCTGGCTCGTGGGTCAGCGTGACGGCGACCTGAGTTACGGCGGGGGAGTCCTGCCCGCGTTCAGCACGTTCCGCACTGATGTCGGCGTGGGCATCGACCTCGGCATCCTCGGGTTGTATGTCGCAAAAGCGGTGTCGGAGTCGAAGGAGCCGGCGAATTTTTTCGTTCGGATTCGCAGCCGGTTCTAGGACGTGAAGCGATTGCTGGTGACCGCATGCGCGATGACCGTGTTAGTCGCGACCCGGCTTCCGGCTCAGAAGCCCGAAGTCCAGATCGTATTGCCTGAACGTTCGCTGCTCGTCGCGGAGCCGCCTGTTGTGCGGTCATCGTCGCTGATAAGTGATGGCGCGACGCTCGATCTGCTTCGCAACGGATTCCCGGCGCGGCTTCACTATTCGCTCGAGCGGTGGAGCACCGCCGGGTGGTTCGACGATATTGCGGCGCGCTTTGAGTGGGACGTTGTCGTGAGGTATGACGCGCTTGGGAAGATGTTTCAGGTTTACAGAGTTATCGGAGGCCGCACGGCTTGGCTCGGGAGTTTTGCGACTATTGGCGACGCCGATGCTGCGATTGGCGCTGCGTTCGCCATTCCGATCCGTCTGCCGCGCCGCGGGCAGGGAGGATACTACGGTCTCGTTGTCGATATCGAAGCGTTGTCGCTGACCGAACTCGACGAAGTCGAACAATGGCTGCGCGGTGAAATGAAACCGGCTGTACGCGGGAAGAAAAATGCAGGAACCGCTGTCGGCCGCGGCGTTAAGACCGTTATGGTGCGCCTGCTAGGTGGCGAGAAACGGCGCTATGAAGCGCGATCACCAACGTTCAGACCTTAACGGCAGCTGCTCGCGAACAGCTACGGGCTTGTTGCTAGAGCCTGTCAACCAAAGGCAGCCCTAGCCGTTGTTGAGCCAGACGAAAACTGCGAAGCACGCATCTCCTCTCGCTTCAGCGGGCAGCTGTGCACCACCCTGATAAACTTCCACCGCTTCGATTTGGCTCGGCGAGATATTCGCCAACGCTGAAATATCGAGAACCCTGACGCCATCAATAAAGAGCATCGGATCAAGTTTTCTTTTGACTCCTCCAACCGACGGGTCAATTCCGGGAATCGTGTTGCCTGAGCACCGCTGAGACCTCAGGAACCACTGGGCTCCATTGTGACGCACCTTGATCCCAGCTATACCATTGAAGATATCCTGTACCTGACTGCGGGGTCGAGCTTCCAGATCTTCCCGCGTGAGAAACGTCCCGAGTCCGATTGCCTTTCGGCGAAGGAATTCATCGTACTTCCGACGATTTCCGGGTGGGATATCTACGATGCTTTTGCCGATTACGTCCACGGTTGCGAGCGTCGCAAGGCCCTGCGTCATCGCTGCATCCACCGTTCTATTCACTCCAGCGACAAGTTCGACTGCGACTCCCTCGAGGGGAGTCAGGCCCACGCGCCGGAACGTCAATCGATGCAGACCGCCGACGGGGGCGGTCATTCGATAACTCCCAAGCGAATCGGACATTGTCGCCATGCGGGGCCGCCCACTGAAATCGGCTAGCAGCACTCCAACACCGCGCACTGGCAGCCCGCTCGCCTTCTCCGTAATGGTACCGGACACTGTCTGGGCCAGGGAGTGCGAAAAGGGAAACAGGGCGCCGACAAACACGAGGCGGGCATAGAGCTTCATACGTACCAGAGCCCCCTTCCGATAGCTCATTTTGCGGCACATCGCGGCAAGCCCGTTCTCAGGAAGCGGCAGGATGTCGCACTGAAAGATCTTCGAGATGGTGCAACGTCTCCTCACCATAGAACAAGCGAATGTAGTGCGCCTGCTGCGGTGTAAGCCGCCGCACTGCCCACGACAGGTGCACGAAATGCGGCTCGACCGGCAGATGCATGGGGTGCATACCGATCTCGCTCGGCAAGCTGTTGGACTTGCGAGTGTTGCACGGGCTGCATGCCGTGACGACGTTCGTCCATTCGTTGGTTCCACCACGCGAGATCGGAATCAGGTGATCGCGGGTGAGCGATTCGCGCGGCTTCAGCTCGATTTGCAGGCGCCCGCAATACTGGCAGCGATAGCGGTCACGCGCGAATAGAAACGTGTTGGTGACCTGGCGGCGAAAGCGTCTCGGTACGTGGATAAATCGCATGAGCCGGATGACCACCGGACGCGGCATGGTCAGCCGCTCGGAGCGAACCACGCGGTCGGCATCGGCCTCGACAATCTCGGCCTTGCCGTCAATGACTAGTCGCAACGCTCGTCTGAGCGGCACCATCGTAAGCGGCTCAAAAGAGGCGTTGAGTGCGAGACACCCAACGATCAAGCACTACCTCCGTCGTCCTTGGCGAAGCCCCAATATACAACCGTGGCACTACAAATCCGCAGTAGTTCCGCCTCTACGCGCGGGCCCGGGGCATATGTAGGCCTCTTGCGGTCCGACTATCCTACCTTTGCCGCGACCGGCACCAGCGTTCTCCACCCATACGGATCGGGCAGGCGACCCTCGGCGATTCCCATATACTGCTCCTGTATCGCCAACGTCATCGGACCGGGTCGCCCCGCCCCAACGGCGATTCGATCGACCGACCGAATCGGCGTAATCTCAGCAGCGGTCCCCGTGAAGAACATCTCGTCGGCGATGTACAACATCTCGCGAGGCATCACCTGCTCGACGACTTCGTAACCGAGGTCGCGTGCGATTTTCATGACGCAATCCCGGGTGATTCCGTTGAGGATCCCCGACGAAAGTGGCGACGTCATCAACTTGCCATCGCGGATGACGAACAGGTTCTCACCGCTGCCTTCAGATACGAGACCGAACGAGTCGAGCATGATTCCTTCGGCATACGAATCGAGCTTTGCCTCCATCTTGGACAGCTGCGAGATGAGGTAGTTGCCGCCGGCCTTTGCCATTGTCGGAAGCGTATCAGGCGCCGGGCGTCTCCAGCTCGATACGCGAACGTCAACGCCTTCCGCGAGTGAATCGTGGCCGAGGTACCGTCCCCAGGTCCATGGGATGATGAACACTTCGAGCGGAGTGTCAGTCGGATTTACTCCCATCTGCTCGCCCGTGCGCATCGCTATCGGCCGGATGTAGCAGTGCGGCAGCTCATTTTCCGCGACTGTATCGATGCAAGCCTGGATCAGCGTTTCATGCGAATGCTTAAGTGGCATCCTGTAGATGCGGCAGGAATCGGCGAGGCGGCGCATGTGATCGCCGAGTCGGAAAATGGCTGGGCCTTCGGGAGTTGCATAGCAGCGGACGCCTTCGAAAACGCTCGACCCGTAATGCACCACGTGACTCATCACATGAATCGTGGCGTCATCCCAGTCCACGAACTTTCCGTCACGCCAGATACGATGATGATTATCCGCTCTCAGCAAGCCAGGTCCCGTTCGAAGGTGATGCCCGAAAGGTATTCCCGCCGCGAATCCATCGGGAGTGGGCTCTGTGATTGCGGACCACGGAAGGCGGTCTGAGCCGATGGCGGCCTGCGGAATACGGAAAACGGACTGAAGTGCGGTTAGGTCGCAATGCGCAGTCCGCAGTACGTCCGCAGTCCGCAATGCCGTGAGTCCTCAATCCGCAGTCCGCAGTACGTCCGCAGTCCGCAATGTCCTTGTTACCGGCGAATGCTGTCGGCCGGTGCGGCGTACCCTAGAGTGTCCACAGGTGCAGGAGCGAATCCGATGTGGCGATCACACGGTAGAGTCGGCTCGGTACCTGGAATGAAGAACTCACTTCGCACTGATTCGCGTGGGCAGTAGGGTGTCTGGAGCAAACCCGTGGTGATGTCGACTTCACGAGTGATAACGGACATTGGCCGAGGCCAGTCGGGTGGCGCTGGCTTTCGGCGATAGACCTCGGTCATGAACGCGGTCCACGCGGGCGCTGCAAGTCGTCCACCCTGTGCGTCGGCCATTATCTTCTTCGGCCTGTCGAATCCCATCCAGACACCCGCCAGCAGGTCCGCGGTGTAGCCGACAAACCACACGTTCGTTCCATCGTTGGTCGTGCCCGTTTTGCCCCCGGCCGGACGCTGGAAACCGGAGCTCCATATTCCTGCAGCCGTTCCGCGGCGTACCACATCCTTCATCATGTCAACCATGATCCACGCCTCTTCAGGCGAGAGCACAGTTGTTCGCGAAGGTGTCTGCTGCCACAACACTTCCTGCCGCGCGTTCTCGACTCTCAGAATTGCATTCGTGTTCGCGCGAATTCCCTGATTTGCAAAAGGCGCATACGATGCGACCATTTCCAGGGGATACACGTCCGCAGAGCCGATGAAGATCGACGGATACGGCGGAATCGGCGTCGTAATGCCAAAGTTGCGAGCCTGACCGATGATGGTGTTAACGCCAAGCTCGAGGCCCGTATTGATGGCAATCATGTTTCGGGACTGATAGAGCCCGCGGCGCATGGACATCGGGCCCTCGAACCGGCCATCGTAATTGCGGGGTCGCCAGGGCTCCCCTGTTCCCTGCTCGAGCGCGATCGCTGTGTCTTGAAGGATGTAAGCCGGCGACCGCCCGTTCTGCACCGCGGCGGCATAGACAATCGGCTTGAATGTCGAGCCGGGCTGGCGAAGAGCTTGCGTGGCGCGATTGAATTTCGAGTCGTAGAAATCGCGCCCGCCGACCATCGCGCGGATCGCGCCGTTGCGTGGATCAATTGCGATGAACGCACCCTGCAGGTACGGGGAATTTCCTGCCGGCGCCGCACCTGCAACGCTGCGCGCTATGTAACGCTCGTAACTCTCACTCGTGTATCGTCCGAACCGACCCGCCTCGATACGCTGAAGCTGGCTCTCGAGCGCCCGCTCCGCAGCAAGCTGCATGTCGAGATCGAGGGTCGTGTAGACCCGCAGTCCCTGCTCGTATAGCTGGCGCCCGAATTGATCGTCGAGCTGCTGCCGAATCCATTCGACGAAATACGGAGCCGTGTCGCCGGCGTCGGTCTTGTTCGCAAGCTGGAGCGGGTATGCCCGGGCCGTACTCGCGTCTGCATCGCTGATGGCACCGTTGCGGCGCATCAGCTCGATGACGGTGTTGCGCCTCTGAATTGCACGCTCGGGATGACGCTTTGGGTTATATCGCTCGGGTGCCTTCGGCAGCGCCGCAAGCGTCGCCGCCTCCGCGAGATTCAGATCACGAACTGATTTGCCGAAATACCGCTGCGACGCGGTCTCTACGCCGTACGCGCCGTTACCAAGATTGATCTGGTTCAGATAGAGTTCGAGGATCTTGTTCTTATCGAACTTGTCCTCAATTTCGCGCGCGACCTTGCCTTCCTTGATCTTGCGGACGAGAGTCTTTTCCCGGCTGATACGCTCCGGAAACACGTTTCTCGCCAGCTGCATCGTGATCGTAGAAAAGCCTTCGTCGAAACTTCGCGCGATGATGTCGCGAACGAGCGCGCCAGCGACGCGATACCAGTCGATTCCCGCGTGGCGGTAGAAGCGCTTGTCTTCGGTAATGACGAATGCCTGGCGAACCGTCTCGGGAATCTCGTCGAGGGTAATCAGCGTACGGCGTTCGAGGCCCAGTTCGGCGATGAACCGCCCGTCTACTGCATAGAGCTTAGATGTCTGTCGGGGCGTGTAGTCGTTGAGCGATTCGACCGGAGGGCACTGCCCGCCGCGGCAAACCAGCGACCAGGCACCATATGCCAGCCCCCCGCCCAGCGCGAAGCAGAAAGTCAGTAGAAGGAGAGTCGCGCGCACGAGCGTTGGATGCCGGCGGCGGAAAGATCCGGTGCGTTTAGCCATTCAGATCATAAGGTAATGCCAGTCATCAGATTGCGGTTGCGGAATGAGGACTGAGCTGATAGCGGACTGCGGACGTACTACGGAACGCGGAATACGGACTGAGCTGATAGCGGACTGCGGCCTATTGCGGAAGGCGAATACGGACCGGTGCGGTTCAGTCCGCAACGCGCATTCCGAAATGCGTCCGCAGTCAGCAATCAACTCAGTCCGCAACCCGCAATCCGCAATACGTCCGCAGTCAGCAATCAACTCAGTCCGCAACCCGCAATCCGCAGTACGTCCGCGGTCAGCAGTGCTTCAGCCTCCCATGCTTCGCGCCTCAAACCTATCTTTCCTCGATGCCTGAATCTCTCCTCGATGAACTCGCGTGGCGTGGCCTCCTTCATCAGCACACTGATGGCCTGAAGCCCGCACTCGAGACCGGCTCGGTTTCCGCTTACTGCGGCTTCGATCCGACAGCCTCGAGCATGCATGTCGGCAACCTCGTTCCCGTCATGGGCCTGATGCATCTGCAGCGAGCAGGTCACAAGCCATACGCGGTGGTTGGCGGGGGCACGGGTCTCATCGGCGATCCAAGCGGAAAGACTGCCGAGCGTCAACTGAATACGCCGGAGATAGTGGAGCAAAATTCCCGCTGTCTGCGCAAGCAGCTCGAGCGTTTCCTGGACTTCACCGGGCCGCACGCCGCCGAAATGCGCGACAATGCCGAATGGCTTCGCCCGCTTGGCGCCATCGAGTTCATGCGCGACATCGGCAAGCACTTCACTGTGAACTACATGCTGCAGAAGGAGTCGGTGCAGCAGCGAATGGAAGCGGGAATTTCGTACACCGAGTTCTCGTACATGCTGCTGCAGGCCTACGACTACCGCGAGCTCTTCAGGCGTGACGGCGTTACGCTGCAGGTCGGCGGGAGCGATCAGTGGGGCAACATCACGGCGGGCCTCGAGCTGATTCGACGCACGGAAGGCGGCGAAGCACATGCCCTGACGTTCCCGCTCGTAACGAATGCCGCCGGGAAAAAATTCGGAAAGACTGAGGCAGGTAACATCTGGCTCGATCCGGAGCGGACATCGCCGTACAGGTTCTACCAGTTCTGGATCAACCTCGACGACCGGGACGTTGGGCGTTACCTACGGCTCTTTACTTTGCTGTCGCGACAGGCAATCGAGGAGCTCGAGGCGGCTGTTGCCGAGCGACCGCAGGAGCGCGCGGCTCAACATGCGCTCGCGCGGGAGGTCACATCACGGGTTCACGGTGACGATGCAGCGCGGATCGCTGAAGACATGTCGAAACTGCTCTTCGCCAAAGGCGACCCGGCCTCCCTCTCATCGGACGCGCTTGGCGCACTCAGTCGCGAGGTACCGTTCATCGAGATGGATAAGCTCGACACGGCGGTGGATGGACTCGTTGCGCTTGGTCTCGTTGCATCAAAGGGCGCCGCACGGCGGCTGGTCGAACAAGGTGGTGCGTCCGTCAACGGCCGTCGGGTTACCAGCGCTGGGGATGCGCCGGGCGACCCCCTCCAGTCGAAATACTTCCTGTTGAAGAAAGGCGCCCGCGACTATGGGTTGATCAGAATCACCAGCTGATCAGGTAATCTTTTTCAGGGCTTTGAAGTGTTGCTTGGGATCGAGCGCATCGCGTAGTGCATCGCCAAGCAGATTGAACCCCAGTACTGCAGCGCCAATCGCGATTCCGGGAATTACCGATGTCCATGGCGCACGGCGAAGCTGATCCAGATCGCGGCCGTCAGCGATCATCGAGCCCCAGCTTGGTGTCGGCGCCGGAACACCAAGCCCAAGGAACGACAATGCTGCTTCCGCCATGATCGCGCCTGCGACGCCGAGCGTCGCGGCAATGACGACAGGGGCGATCACGTTCGGCAGCACGTGCTGCAGCATGACGCGGGCATCCCGCGCGCCAAGCGCTCTGATCGCCTGGACATATTCGAGCTGCCGCACAACCAGCACCTGCCCGCGCACCAGCCGGGCCATGCCGGCCCAGCCGACGACACCGATCGTAATGAACACGACGAACATCGACGGCTGAAACGCTGCAACCATCGCGATCAGGAGAAGCAGCGTCGGAAACGCAAGCGTGACGTCGGCCAGGCGCATCACGACTTCATCGACCCAGCGGCCATAGTAACCGGCGAGCAATCCGAGCGTCACGCCAAGCAGCAGTGCAATTCCCTGCGATACCAGACCAACCGTCAGCGAAACGCGCGCGCCAAAGACGAGGCGGCTCCAGATATCCCTGCCCTGAACGTCGGTACCAAGCCAGTGGGCGCCTGATGGCTTCTCGAGATAGTTCGTGAGATTGATCACGAGCGGATCGTGAGTCGCAATCAGCGGCGCTGCGAGCGCGGCAAAAGTCATCAGCACCACGACGGCGATTCCAAACCGCGCGCGGGTGTCCCCGAATAGTCGCTTACGCTGTGCGGGATCCAGCATTAACGCCTCATCGTGACGGAGACCACTTCGACGGATCTGCAAGCGATGGGTCACGCAACGCAACCGGCGTGTCTGCCGGTTGCCGCCTCCAGCGCCGATGCTGCCAGAAATACTGCTCGGGATACTGGCGCACCCACTTCTCGAGTATCTGGCTGTATCGAACGACTAGTGCATCCACGTCTTTTTCCCTGTCACCCGTGCGCTCAGCGTGCACAGGCTCGATGATCACCCTGAACTTTCCGTTCGGCAGCCTTACCGCGTCTATGAAGCAGACCGCCGCATTCAATCGCAAGGCGAATACCGCGAATCCGCGGGGCGTCTTCGCCGGGCGCCGGAAAAACGGCACAAACGAGGATGCGAGCCCAAGAACTCCCTGATCGGAGAGGAACGCGACAAACCTTCCATCACGGATCGCTTTCGCCGTCCGCCGCACAGCCTCCTTGTCACGCATCACGATCATGCCAAGTTGCCTGCGGTTCTCGTTCAGGTATTCGCCGAAGAGCTTGTTGCCCATCCCGCGAACCGCGACCTCAACCTTCACACCGCGAGCAGCCAGGTACGCACCAAGCAACTCCCAGTTTCCGTGATGTGCGGCTGCCCCCAACGCACCCTTGCCATCGGCCAGCGCCCGCTCGAGATGTTGCCAGCCATCAACCTGCTCTACGAGACCAAGCACCGCCCCTTCACCAAGCGCCGGCAACAAAGCCGCCTCGACCGACGTTCGGCCCAGATGTGCATACGATGCACGCGCAGTCGCGCGCACGCGTGAGCGGGGCCATTCAGGGAACGCTGCAGCAATCTGTTTCTCCACCACATCCTTGCGGATACCAAGAGGCCAGTGTCCGAGCCGTCCCATCCGCTCGCCTACAGCGCATGCCGTGCTCCACGGCAATTTCCCCAGCACCTTCATCATCGCGCGCAGGGAGTAATACTCGGCCCGATGCGAGATTGTTGGCTTCCGCGCCTCGGTCATTGCGTTCTACCTGTCACTTCCAGCGTGAAACTCCTCGTGTCCTGAGCCACGCGGTCCCAGTTGTAATACGTCTCCACAGCAAGCCGGCCGGCGGCCCCTGTGCTACGTCTCGAGTCGTCATCGCGGAGATAACGCGCAACTGCAGCTGACATTGCCGTCACGTCCAGCGGCTTAACGACAACGCCAGTCTCTCCATCACGCACGGCGGACCTGACACCGCCGGAATCGCCCGCCACGACAGGCAAGCCCGAAGCCGATGCCTCGAGGAAAGAAATCCCAAACCCTTCGACGTTGATTTCGTTGTCCACTCGTGATGCGCCGAGGTAAATGGTCGAGGTGGCGTAAGCTTCAGGGAGTTCGTTGTCGGAGATCGCGCCAGCGAAGACCACGCGATCGCTGACGCCAAGCTCTGAGGCAAGTTGTCTCAGCGCGCGCTCGTAGTGTCCTTCTCCTACGAGAACGTAGCGAAGTTCAGGAAATTCACGAGTCAGCGCTGCAAGAACTCGGATTCCGGTATCCTGCCCCTTATGAGGGACGAGCCTTGCAACTGTCAGCATCAGGGGCTCACCGGTGAGGCCCCAACGCGCGCGCAGAACTCCGGAGTCGGCGCCCGGATTGAAAGTGTCGGGATCAGTGCCGAGGTCGAATTCACCTACGGGCGGAGGGTTCCTGATTCCGAGCTCACGCATCAGCTCAACAGTGAGCTCCGTTACCCATCGCGATGTTGCGACGACCCCAGCCGCTCCGCCAAGGATGCGTCGAGCGGTCGCGCGCTTTATGCGGCTCGACGAAGCTTTTCTTCGTTCGCGCAGGAGATCGCCGCCGTTCACATACAGGAGATACGGAATGCCAAGTCTCGCCGCTGCCCAGGTGACTGCATAACCGACCGGCCTGATATTGCCACAGTGAAGCACGTCCAGTCGAGCGCGACCAATCGCAGTTAGCCAGCGGGCCCAGCGGACCTGATTAACAAATCGGTTCGCGTGGTCAAAATGGAACGGCTGCCGGGAGATCTGATAATCCTCGCCACTGTCAAACCTGGCGGCACCTTCGATCTGAACTGTGGAGACGGCAATTGGATTTGAACCGTCGACGAACCGGCGACAAAGCTCAACGTGCCGGCGCGCCATTCCGCCGCGATCCGGTCCGTAGTCCTGCGTCACGAACAGATGCTTCACGGGGTGAGCGGGTTCACGAAAGCCGTGTTCGCAAGAATGTGAGGCACGCGTTGATCGTAAGTGTGAAACGCCCGCACGAACTTTTCCCCTTCAGTCCGTATGTGATCGCGTTCGTCCGGCGCAGCAACGTATCGCCCGCATTGTTCGATAGATGAGTCGATGCCGTCGTGGAAGGCGCAGTGCTCCCCCTCTCGCAGCATTGCTGCAATTCCAGGTGTCCGCTGGAGCAGGTGAAATCCTCCGGCGAGCATTACCATCCATGTGCGGTCTGATGTGTACGACACACCGCCTGATGCTCTCACTGGATTGATGCCAAGCGTGATCTTCGAACTCGAGCAGACGGCGGCAAACTCTCTCCCTTCCACCGATCGTCCGTTCCACTTCAGCTCACTCTTCCATTGGTCCCAACCGGGTCCCCATACCCGCACGTCGAACCTTTCCGCGACTCTCACCAACAGCCGCGCGCGCTCCGGATCGTACCCGGTGCCGATGAACGCCACATCGGAGGCGAACGCCGGATCCGTATCGACTGGCGTGATCCCGGCGTCCCCTGCGGCCGGAAGAAAGAGGGCGTTGAGACCATTGGCCCGCCACTCCTCGTCAAATCCCGTAACGAAGAAGGTCCTCGCAATCCTGCCGATTGTCGCGATGTGCCCGATGTCGGGCCTGTCGAGATCGCGATACCACTGAGGATCGTGATACCACATCGCGTTCGGCGTGCCGGCAACTATCTGGGAAACTGTTTCAGGATCGAGCGCCAGGCACTTGGAGAGAAAAACAAAGTTCGCGCGAAATCGTGACGCGTGATACATCGCCCAGCGTTGTGTCAGCTTGCGGCCGATAAGCCGCTTCATCCGACGATCGTCGATCAGCAGCGTGACGTGTCCGAGGCGTCGCATCGCTCGCTCAACCGCTGCTTCCATCCTCCATGGATTATCGCTTCCGATGAGCAGAATGCGCATTGCTACCGGATGCCTAAGCCCATCGCCCAGAGACGCGCGTATTTCGCCATGACGCTCGTTGCGGCCATACAAGCCAGGACGGCACCCGCACCCCCGTCGAGAAATCCGGCCTTCAGGACATACATGGTCAGAAACCGGAACGGCGGCCGCGCAACTACCGTCAGCGCGCTGACGCGGCGCCCCCTTTCGAAGCGATCCTCCGCCCACCACGTGCTGTATCTGTCCAGTTTCTCGAAGTACTGGTCGATCGACGCATAAGGCGCATGGAGGAGCGTTGACTCGAGCTGACCGGTTGAGGCTGATGTCTCAACGTGCTCGTGTACCCGATTGGAGCTGTACCGAAGCGTTGACCTGAAGAAGCGCACGGGCCTGTCGCGATCCCAGCCGCCGTGCCGCATCTCTTTTTCCAGAAAGAAGTTGCGCCGGCCGATTCGATAGGCTTCCTCTCCCGGGCGCTTTACGATCGCGGCGATCTCAATGCCAAGCTCGGGTGTCGCACGCTCGTCAGCATCGACTACGAGTATCCATTCAGCCGACGCCTGCTCGATCGCCGCGTTTCGCTGCAACCCGATAGTCGCGAACGGGTGCTGCAACACGCGCGCTCCCGCTCTCATTGCAAGGTCAGCCGTATCGTCGACCGAATCATTCTCGACGACGATGATCTCGCGCGCCCAATTGACGCTTTCGATACACGCTGTGATGTTCGCCGCTTCGTTTCGAGCCGCGATCACCACCGTGACCGGAACACTTCCCGTCATGCCCGGCCTATGGCTGCCTCGAATCCCTCGATCATCGCCTGCTCCGGGAACTCCCGCGCCACACGAGCCCTCGCCGCGGCGCCCATCGCCTGCCGTTGTTCCTCACTCGAGAGCAAGGTCACAACAATAGCGGCAGTGGTTGCCGCATCTTCCGGGGGAATCAACGAGCCGCTGATGAGGTTCGCGACATAGGTGTTCGCAACACTACCGTCGGCGGCGATGACAGGCACCCCAAGCGCCATCAGGTCGAGAATTCCGTATGCCGCCGTATCGGCCTCGGCCACGACCCATCCAAGCTCGGAGTCGCGCATCAGCGCAAGGTGATCGTCGCGTTCGCCAAGGAAGCTCACCAGATGCATTACGTCGAGCGCTGCAGCCTGCATTCGGAGGTCTTCACTGTCCGACCCCGGGCCGAAGATGATCAGTCTGAGGTATGGGTGCCGGGGTGCGAGCATTGCCACAGTTCTGATTGCCGTCGCCGCACGTCCGCGCGACGTGGGGTCATAGACGCAGATGATGTAGCGAATATCGTCAGGCTTTGGCTCATTGGTCGCAGCACGGTCAGGATAGCGTGTAACGTCAACACCCAGCCGCGCGATCGCAGTGCGCGACCCTTTTCCCGGCAGTCTCGCCATACGGTGGTCGGCGTCGCTGGAAAACAGATACGTGGTACGCGTGAGCCAGTTGGCAAATTTGCCGCTCGCCCCCGGGGTCAGTGTGCAGCTCGATTGAGTTCTGCGCACGATCTTTCCGGTTCGGCCAAGCCAGCAAGCCATCGCCGCGACAAGGTGCTCACGCTCCGTATGCACGAACACAACGTCCGCATCCCACCGCCGGAACAGGTGTCGCAATCGCCATGCGCATGCAAACCACCATCCATCGCAAGTGAATGGAATTACCTCGAACGGCGCGACCTCGCGAGCGGCGGGAGAGTCGCCTCCGAGCTTCGATGCCACACTCGCCATGCGCGTTGCCGACTGCTCGACGTTGCTGTGCGGCTCTGCGAGGAACGTGACATTGTGGCCACGCGCTGCCAGGCCGCGGGCGGCGACGGCGAATGCTCTCGCCGTCCCTGACCACTCCCTTGCGCAATGCAGGAATAGAATCCGCAACTATACCGCCGATGAAATCATTGAGTCACTCGCATTTGCCTTTGGGCCGAATTGCAATGAATAAAGTCGGTTATACGCCCCACCCGCCGCCAGAAGCTCACCATGAGTGCCGCGCTCGATAATAGAGCCACCATCCAGAACCAGGATCTGGTTGGCATGAACCACAGTGGAAAGACGGTGAGCGATGACGAACACGGTCCTTCCCTCGAGCAACCTGTCCACCGCCTCCTGAACGAGCCGCTCAGACTCTGTATCGAGCGCTGACGTAGCTTCGTCCAGGATCAGTATTGGTGGATCTCTAAGCAAGGCTCGTGCAATCGCCAGCCGCTGCCGCTGCCCCCCCGACAGCCGGGTCCCTCTTTCACCTAGAATGGTCGCGTATCCATCAGGCAGCTCAGCAATGAACCTGTGGGCGTTCGCGTCCTTCGCCGCGGCCTCTACCTCGGCGTCGCTGTACGTGCGGTCAGACCCATACGCAATGTTGGCGCGTACAGTATCGTTGAACAGAACAGTATCCTGACTGACAATTCCCGTCAGGCTCCGAAGCGCCGGGAGCGTGAGCTGCCGCGTGTCAACGCCATCGATAGTGATCCGCCCCGATTGCACCTCATAGAATCGCGGGATCAGGTCCACGAGCGTCGACTTCCCCGCGCCGCTAGGCCCAACCAGCGCGATTATCTCACCCTTCGAGGCATTGAACGAAATGTTCTCGAGAACGGGCGTTGTTTCATAGGAAAACGAAACATCCTCGAACCGAATCTGTTTGTTGAACGAGGCCGTGGTGATGGTCCCGGTATCGGTCTGTGATTCCGACGGCGCGTCGAGCACCTCGAACAGTCGCTCAGCTGCCGCTAGGGAAGACTGCGCGTTCGTGGGCAGTTGAGACAGCTGCTTGATCGGTTGGAGCATTCTGAGCGCGTAGAGCAGGAAGGCAATGAGATCAGCCCCGGTCATCTGCCGCTCGACGAGCACCTGCCGCGCGCCAAGCCACAACAACAGAGTTGCAACGGTGGTCCCGATTACTTCGGTGACAGGGGCCGCAAGCTGTGCCATCCGCGTCAACCGAACCGACAGCTTAGCGTACCGATTGCTCGCCTCGGCAAATCTCGCAACCTCAACTCCCTCAGCGCCAAACGATTTGACTAGCCGAATGCCGCTGACGGTCTCCTGAACGACGCTCGTCATCTCGCCCTGCTGCGTTCCCTTTCGCCGATTGCCCTTTCGGAGCTTTCGCAGGAGAGGCGACAGCGCAAGACCAAGCACGGGAACGATGACGAACGCCATCAGCGTCATCTTCCACGAAATCAGGAAGAGGAAAACGAAGTAGCTGATGAGCAGCGTGAGGTTCTGCAGCGACGATGTGACGATCTGCGTGATGACCAACCGCGTCTCTGCCGTGTCCACGATCACGCGCGAAAGGATCTGCCCTGTCTTCGTCCTCTGGAAATAACTGAGGGGCAGATGCGCGATGTGGGTGTAGACGGCCTGCCTCAGATCGCGAGTTACGTATTCCTGCAGTGTCGCGCCGAGTTGCGCGGCGAACCACGACAGGAAGTTTTTCACCAGGAGCAGCGCGATCACGATCAGGATCACGTTGCGTAACGATCCCATCTTGTCGTTCGGGTCGAGCAGGAGACCTACGGTACTGCGCAGGAGATTCGAAAGCCCGCTGCCGCCGAGGGGGAGCGGAGCCTGGTCGAACAGCGTGTTGAGGAAAGGAATGAGCAGCGCGAGCGTGAAACCGTCGAGAACTGCTGACAGCATGTTCGCGCTTATCGCGCCCGCCATCTTTCCCCGGTGCGGCCGGAGATATGGATAGAGCCGCCCGTAGACGGACATCTACCCTCTTGGAGTCAGCAGAGCGAGTGGGAGAATAACTTCCTCCGGCGTCACCCCACCGTGGAGGAACGACCCGCGATAACGGCTCTGATACTCGCGCAGCTTCGTCGGGTAGACGAAGAAACAGTCGTTCGTCGCGAGAAGCGTGTTTGCGCCCGATCCGCGGCGAGGGAGCCGCAGATCGTCTTCATTCGTAAAGAGCAGAGCCTGTTCCGGACGTTCAGCGCGCAGGTCTTCGCCGAACTTGTAGCGCAGGTTTGCAGATGCGTCTCGTTTCGCGAAAACCGTTGCAGGCGTGTTGCAGTGAATAGAGCCGTGGTCCGTCGTCAGAAGGACCGAGATTTTTCGGCGCGACGCTTCTTTCAGAACCGACAGGAGCGCAGATCGCTGGAACCACTGACGCGTGATCTGACGCAACGCGATCTCATCGCGGGCGACTTCATAAAGGATTTGCGATTCGCTTCGTCCATGAGTCAGCAGATCAACGAAGTTGAAGACGAACGCGCTGACGCCTTCCTGTCCAATTGCGGTGCCGAGGTGGCGCTGAAGCTCGTCGGAGTTTGCGGCAGTTGAGATTTTCTGGTAGCGCACCGGCGTCGGGCCATTGAGCTCGTTGAGATGTGACTCGAGGAGCTCTTTCTCGTGCGCGTTCAGAGACTCATCCTCGCGGTCCGCGTTACCCCACCAGTCAGGGAGCCGCGCCGCGATTTCACCCGGGAAGAGTCCGCTGAAAAGCGAGTTGCGTGAATACGGAGTCGCGGTAGGAAGCACCGCGAAGTAATGGGTCGTCTCGACATCGAAGAAGGGTGCGAGCAACGGCTCGAGCACTCTCCATTGATCGAGTCGCAGGCAATCGACCACCACGAACACCGCGGCCCGATCGCGCTGCAGAATCGGCAGGAGAAACTCGCTTACCACGTCGATCGAAAGCGGTGGCCTGTTGCCCTCGAGATTCTTGAGCCACGCCGGATACTCGGTTTTCATGTACGCGGCGAACTCGCGATGCATCGGCGGATAGAGCCCCCGAAGTGAATCGTAGAGGCCCATCTCACCGGCGGCTGCGAGGTCTACATCCCAGCGCATGAGCTCGTCGAAGCGATCGATCCATCCGCGCCAGTCGAGGTTGAGGTCGCGCTCCAACTCGATGGCCCGAAAACGTTCGACGAAACGCCGCGCGATTGCCTGTTGCCTGATGCGCGGCCCCTCGAGAATCTGCGTTATGATGCTCAAGACCTGCCGCGGATTTATCGGCTTTACGAGGTAATCCCGGATGTTAGCGCCGATGGCTTCCTTGAGAGTCGCATCCTCCTCACTCTTCGTGACCATCACGACCGGGAGGTTCGGGGCTATCTCGCGAACATCGCGATACGTCTCGAGCCCGCGCTTGCCGGGCATCTGCTCGTCGAGAAGCATGATGTCGAACTGCCTTCGGCGAAGCATCTCGACTGCATCGTCAGCGTTGCTCGCCCACTCTACTTCATAGCCCTTGGAGCGCAGGAAGATTCGGTGCGACTCGAGAAGCTCGCCTTCGTCGTCGACCCAGAGGATGGATTTGGGGGTCTGTGCCATTGGTTTCGTGAATGTAGCCGGGTGTCCGGACCATGCCTAGATTGACATCGTGATCGGGCAACTTCCTCCTTTTGCGCTGGCAACGCCGGCTTTCCGCTTTCGCGCTCTCGCATCGCACGCCGGACGTGCCTCGCTGGGTGGGGACCGCGAGATCGCGTTGGCGTGTTTTGCAGTGGCCAGGCTGGGGGCGGGAATGCTCCCTCCTGTCATGCTGGCGCCGGGCGATGCAACAGCGCGAGCAACTGCTACGCGCCATTGGCTGGCTTCTCTCGCAGTGCCTGCCGCCGGACGGACCGCGGCCCTCGCAGCAATCGAGGCAATAGCAAGCGGCAACCGACGCTCGTCCGCCGACGCCCTGCGAGTTCTTCGTGCAACTGTCGGATCTCAACTCGACTCGGCATCTGCCTTGGAAATCGCGGAGCTCGCTGACGAGATTCAGAGCCTGGGAACCAGGTGATCGTGCCGGCGGCTCCGGCGGCGACACCGCCCCTCGTTTTTTCCAACAACTCTACGACTCGACATGGCCGGTCATAGCAAGTGGAAGCAGATCAAGCACTACAAGGCAGCTACTGATGCCAAACGTGGTGCACACTTCACGAAGCTCATTCGTGAGATCACGATGGCTGCCAAGCTCGGCGGCGGCGACCCCGGCGGAAACCCGCGTCTCAGGACAGCGATCGAAGCGGCAAAAGCGGCTTCGATGCCGAAGGAAAACATCGAGCGGGCTGTAAAAAAAGGAACCGGAGAGCTCGAGGGCGTCGAATACCAGGAGATCACATACGAGGGATATGGCCCCGGCGGCGTGGCGATCCTGATTTTTGCAATGACCGACAACGGGAACCGCACTGTTGCCGAAGTCCGACACAAACTGTCGCGTGGCGGCGGCAACCTCGGCGCCGCAAACTCGGTGTCGTGGATGTTCGAGCGAAAGGGCCTGCTCTATCTCGACGCATCGAAATATCCCGAGGATGAAGCACTCGAGGCGGCACTCGATGCCGGCGCCGAAGACTTCAAGCTCGAGGATGAGACTTACGAGATCACTACCGACGCCCTCGAGATGCACGCAGTCCGCAGCGCACTCGAAGCGAAGAACTATGAGATCCGCGAGGCGGAAATCGCGCACATACCAAAGAATCTCGTAACGATCGAAGGATCGGCTGCCGAGTCGCTGGTGAAACTGCTCGAGGAGCTTGAAGATCTCGACGATGTGCAGAAGGTGGCCGCCAACTGCGAAATAGAGGTCGCAGAGTAGAGCAGAGTACGCTGACACAGAGCATACAGAGGCACATTGATTGTTCTCGGGATCGATCCCGGTACTGCGGTTACAGGTTATGGAGTGGTGCGGAGCGAGCGGATGGCGCAGCCGCAGCTTCTCGAATGCGGAATCATCAGGACGAAACCGCGTGATACCCTCGCGCAGCGCCTTCAGGAAATTCATGCGGGCGTGGTCGAGCTGATCCAGCGGCACAAACCCGACGCCATGTCTGTCGAAGATGTTTTCTATGCAAGAAATGTCAGAACTACCATCGTGCTCGGTCACGCGCGAGGCGTCATTCTGCTTGCAGCCGCAAACGCCGGAATTGAAATCGCGGAGTATCCGCCGGCCGAAATAAAAAAGGCGGTGGTGGGAACTGGGGCGGCAACAAAGGAACAGGTGCAATTCATGGTGATGCGATTGCTGAGATTGAAGACTCCGCCGCAACCGGCCGATGCATCTGATGGAGTTGCCGCCGCACTCGCGCACTGCCTTAGCGCACGACCCTCACTGTCCGCAGTCCGCGTTGACGCCGTCGTTAGTCCGCAGTCCGCAGTCCGCAATACTTCCGCAGTCCGGAATCGTCCTTGATCTCCAATATAAGCGGCATCCTCACTACAAAAGACATCGACCGGGTCGAGATCATGACACCGGGCGGCGTCGGCTACGAGCTCCAGATCCCGCTCGGTGTTTTCGAAACGCTTCCGAAGCAGGGAGACAAAATTTCCCTGCACACACACCTCGTCGTGAAAGAGGACGGCTGGCAGCTGTTTGGTTTCGCGAGCGTTTTCGAGCGCCGGCTCTTCCAGAAGCTCCTCACGGCAAACGGCGTTGGACCCGCTCTCGCGCTAGGTCTGATGTCAGCGCTGTCGGCGCAGCGTCTCGTGCGCGCAATTCAGGAAAAGGATATTCCAACTCTGCAGGGAGTACCCCGCGTTGGTCGTAAGAAAGCAGAGCGGCTCATCCTCGATCTTGCCGACAAGCTCGATTCGATTGGCGGAGAGGAACCAGGAACGCCTCGCACAACCGGCGGCGCGTCCGAGGACGCCTTGCGAGCGCTCGTGTCCCTCGGCTACACCAATGCTGATGCCGAGAAAGGCGTGCGAGCCGCACTTGATTCGGGTGGCAGTGGACTCTCGGCTGCCGAGTTGATCAGGGTGGCGCTGGCGAAACTCGGTGGACGCTGAGCGCGTCGAACTTCAGGTCCAATCCTCCAGCTCGAGCGTGGGCACACGACGGAACTCACGCAGTTTGTTGGTTACGAGGACAGCGTTTTCAGCGATTGCATGTGAAGCAATCATGAGATCGTAAGGCCCGATGACAGTGCCGCGCCGCTCGAGATAATTCCGAACGATGCCATACGCTTCTGCTGCGTGAGCACCGAACGGAATAATCTGAACTGAGGCAAATAAATCCTCGATACCGCGCCGGTTGGTCTCGCGCCCGTTGCTTCTCGCAAGACCATACTGCAGCTCGGCCACAGTGATTGCTGAAACTGCGACACCCTTTGACATTGCCGCTCGAAAGCGCTTCGGTATCTCAGCGGATGTGCCCCTGAGGATTGAGACGCAGATGCACGTGTCAATCAGGTACATCGGCCCAGCCGTCGACCTCCGGTCGCTCTTGCATCGCAGGCTCATCACGATCGGGGAAGTCTGGCGCCGAACCGAACGCTGCGAGGAAACGCTCCCACCTGTCGTCAATTGGGCTGAGAATCACACGGTTTCCCTCTTTTCTTGCATACACGTGAGTACCCTCGAATCGAAATTCTTTTGGAAGACGAACGGCCTGGCTACGACCATTCATGAACAGGCTCGCCTTCTTGAATTCCTGCTCCAAACCGACCTCGGAAGCGTGATATATATCATAATATATGCTCGCAGCTGCCATTGTTCAAGTCCCCCCTTGGTTTGTTCACGCAAACTGAAACTGGCCTGTAGGTTTAGCCTCACCCATCCACCCCCAGAATGATCAAAACCGCTCACAGAGCTTCGACCTTCAACGAATCAGTCATCCGCGAGATGACACGCGTCGCAAATCAGCATGGCGCGATCAACCTGGCCCAGGGATTCCCCGATTTCCCGATGCCCGATCCGATGAAGGACGCAGCATGCGCCGCGATTCACGGCGACATAAATCAGTATGCGATTACCTGGGGAACTCCCGCGCTGCGGTTGGCAATCGCCGAGAAGTACCGGCGCTGGTACGATATGGAGGTGGATCCCGAGCGCGACATCACTGTCACCTGCGGTGCGACAGAAGCGATGGCGGCTGTCTTCCTCGCCCTGATCGATCCGGGTGACGAAGTCATCGTGTTCGAGCCGTTCTATGAGAATTACGGGCCCGATGCAATCCTGGCCGGCGCGAAACCGGTATTCGTTCCGCTCGAGGGCATCGACTGGAAGCTCGATCCCGACAAGCTTCGCGCTGCATTCAGCGATAAGACGCGCGCAATCGTGGTCAACACCCCGCACAATCCGACTGGCAGGGTCTTCACGCGTGATGAGATTTCGCTGATCGCCGAGCTATGCCAGGAGCACGACGTAATCGCGATCACCGATGAGATTTACGAGCACATCCGCTATGCGGGCGGGCACCACGTTCTCGCGACGTGGCCCGGCATGCGCGAGCGAACGGTGACGATCTCCGGATTGTCGAAGACGTTCAGCTGCACTGGATGGCGGCTCGGTTATGCGGTCGCGCCGGCCGAGATGACCTCACCTATCAGGAAAGTTCATGACTTCCTGACAGTCGGAGCACCGGCACCGCTCCAGGCGGCTGGCGCAATCGGAATGGCGTTCGGCCCCGACTATTACAACCAGATGGCGCTCGAGTACCGCGAGCGTCGCGATGTAATGGTGAGCGCACTCACTGAGGCAGGGTTCAGATTTTCAGCGCCTGAAGGCGCGTACTACATACTCGCCGACTTCACAGGGATCAGTGATCTGCGCGGCGTGGAGTTCGCGATGTGGCTGGCGAAGGAAATCGGTGTGGCGACGGTGCCAGGGACCAGCTTCTATCACACGCCGAAGAATGGCGAGACAGTCACCAGGTTCGCGTTCTGCAAGAAATCCGAAACTCTCGACAGAGCGGCTGAGCGACTTGCCGGCATTTCCGCGCGAGTCTGAGGCGCCACCCAATTCCGTTCATCGTCACCTGATTTGACATCGCCGTCCGAGATCCCCAAACAGCGCGAGAGCTCTTCCACCCGACCCGGGCTCTCGCGCACCGAAGACCTGAATGTCCGCCTGGTCGAAGCGTGGCACTCGGTACGCGCCCTCTCGAAGCTCAGCAACTGGCTCTCGCGTCATGTTGCAAATCGGGAGTTCGAGCTGTTCCTCAGCAACATCCTTCAGGATCACCACTTCGAGCGACTGCAGAAGGGCAACTACGACAACGGCGTCCTCGTTTGCGCAAATCATCGCAATTACGTGGACAACATCGCGCTCGCGATCAGGTCGATGAAGCACATTCCGTACGATGTGCGACTCCTCGCGCCTGCGCGAACCGAAGGCCTCTTCGACAAGCCGTGGGGAATTTTCCTGAACCTGTTCGGGACCTTCATGAGCATGTACCCGCCCGTCGTTCGCAACTCGCGCGGTGCCATGTGGGGGAAACGCGTCATCGAGATCCTCATCGACCTGCTCAACCGAGGCCGCGCGACGGTCTTCATTCATCCTGAAGGCGGTCGAAACAAAGGCAACGATCCCTACGATCTCCTGCCTGCCAAACCCGGGCTTGGCAAAATCATCCACCAGACTAAAGCAGACGTCTTCCCTGTCTTTCTTCAGGGTTTCCCGCGATCACCCAAAGCAATGTTTCGCGCGAACCACCAACGAGGGGCGAGACCGCTGGTGCATGCCGTAATGGGGGAGCCAATTGATTTTTCCGCGGAGCGCGCAATGCCCGCATCGCCCGACCTTTATCGCGAAATCGGGCGTCGCCTCATGGAAGCAATTGTTGCGTTGTCTGTAGAAGAGCGGGAGATCCGCCGCTCGCTTGAAGCAACACGCACTCAGGCAATCAGCGACGGCTCCGAACGCGAATAGGAATCAGCAGGCGCGTACTCGGCTTCCGCCATTCTCGCGATTCCTTCTGCAACAGTGACCCTGGGCGAGTAGCCGAGCATTGACCGCGCGCGATCGATGCAGCTGTAATGATCGGTGGTCAGCTCACTGATGAGGTAACGGGATACCGGAAAATGCATCGAGCCCCCGCTCAGGTTCACCAGCGCATCACATACGGTAGCACCAGCCATCGCCACAGGTTTCGAGATTGTCCCCCGCACAGCCGATAGGCCAAGCGCGCGCGCGAGGAGGTCTACCCACTCCCATAGAAGCACCGGGCTTCCACCGTGAATGAAAAAAGCCTGGCCCCCGACCGCCGCATCCGACTCGACGGCACGCCACGCAGCGAGATGAGCTTCGACACAGTCATCCATGTACGTCATACCAACGCGGTTCGTTCCCGACCCCACTCGATACAGCGTCTTCTTCCGCGAAAGTTTGCGCAATCCGCCAACCCAGTGACTTGGACCAGGTCCCCATATCATGTGCGGCCGTACACAAACAGTCCGCAGGCCGCTGCCATTCGCCGCTCTGATCTCCTGCTCGGCGAGCGCCTTGGACTCGGGATAAGGCGACTCGAACCGCGTCGAATAGGGATGCGTCTCGTCGACATCGTAGTGCCCCGTCCCATCCGCGATAACGGAGGGTGTGCTCGTGAATACGATCGTCCCGATACCGTTCCTTACACACGCGTCAATGATGTTGCGGGTGCCGCCTACGTTTGCGCGGAGATACGCATCGCGTAGCCCGTAATGCCCAACCATGCCGCCGGCATGAAACACCGTGTCGAATCCGCGCGTGACATCGATGAGTTTGTCGCGGTCCTCGATGTCGCATGGGATACACTTCACATTTTCAGCCTGCGTCGATGCATGGCGGCTGATGCCACACACCTCCGCACCCTCGGCCGCGAGCCGCGCCGTCAGCGCCCGCCCCACGAAGCCAGTCGCTCCTGTAACCAGCACTCGCCGTCCCGCGAACGTCATCAGTCGCCGCGTTCGGCCAGGCGTTTGGCAATGAACAGAGTGCGGTACACCGCGGTGCCAAGTGCTCCAACCGCTATTACTACGCATGCATACGCCATCAGCGAGCCGGGAAACAATCCCACCGACGCTGCGATTGGCGCATCCAGGATACCGGCAAGCCCGAGCAGCACCAGGCGCTCGGCACGCTGCATTATCCCACCGCGACAGTCAATCGAGAGTGCTTCACCTCTCGCGCGCGCGTACGACACGAGCATCGATGCGCCGAGCGCAAGCGCCACTGTGGCCGCGGCCCAGGGCGTGCCCGCAAAAAACGCAACAAGACCCACAAACGCGAATGTCTCGGCAAATCGATCGAGAGTCGAGTCGAGAAATGCGCCGCGGGCCGATGCAATTCCACGCGCGCGAGCAATGCGACCATCGAATATGTCCGCGGCTCCGCCGAGGAGGACTAGCCAGCCGCCAAGTGCGAGCTCTCCTGACGCAAAGGCGAACCCTGCACCGGCTCCGAACGCGGCACCTGCGAGATTGAGGAGATCCGGTGACACTCCCGCTCGCACCATCCCGTTCTCGAGTGGCCTGATGATCCACATGAGCCAGTCTCGCACCCAGAAGCCAAGGAGGATTGTCGTTGGCCTGCGTGCAACATCGGCATCGATAGCTTTGCCACGTGAAACGAGCGCAAACACCGGCATCGTGAGAAGCAGTGCGGCGACGAGAATGAGTGCGCCGGTTTCAGTCCGGCTCATCTGCGCGATTCCCATCGCGAACGGTCACGAAAAAAAACGAAAATCTTCGGCCAGAGGAAAATGAACGGCCAGCGGCGCTCGCGTTCTGTGAGCTCTACCTGGACGTTGTTGTGCCGCGTGATCTTCTGAACGATGTATTCGAGCCACCCGTCGTATTGAACGACGGCTTTTCCCCACCTGAGAGTTCCGCGGGCTTTTGACCTGCGGAAATACCACTCCCAGCGACGACGCAACGCGGCGCTGGGCTCCTGCGCCTGGCGATACTCATCGCCATCGCGAATCAGCACTCCGTCTGCCGTCAGCGAATCGAGCAGAGCCGTGTACACAGGAAGGAGCACGTCTCGCTGTGCCTCAAACAGCTGCGCGGGGCGTTCACCGGCCTCGGGCCTTACCTCGCCTGCGAATGACGTCTCGAGGAGGGAGCGGCAATAGTCTGCGGCCGTAAAGGTCGGTGGCAGGAATGCGCGGGCCCAGTCGAACGTCCTGAGCCTTATCTCGGCGAGGGCCTTGCCAACTGTCGCCGCGCTTGCCGCGTCTTTCGTCCACAGAAGCTGAACGTGCTGGAAGAGCCTGCCGATTACGAAGTGATCGGGCGCTTTGAGCTTTGCAGCCAGATGCAGCTCTCGAAGCGTGAGCACGCCGCACTTGTTCCGCTTTCCTCCCTCAGGTACGGGAGGAATCGCGTGCACGTTCGGGGCAAGCACGTGGGCGAGAGTCGTCGCTGTCCTGACGCTCACGCCGGTGTGCATCGCCGCGGTGAGCGATTCGTACGCCGGTCGATACGCATCGACAATGACGAAGAAGTCGTAGGCGCTGTCGGCGCGTGCATCCACGCCGCGCGCGCGCGAGCCGTAGTGTATGACTGCGATCGCCGATTCACCAAGGGCTGCCGCCAGCTCGGCAGCCATCGCTGCCGCAGCAGGACTCGGCTCTACGTCGAAGCCGACGGAGAGGCTGTCGCGGAGCTGAGGGTTGTCGCCGAGGGTCGCGGGCAGGCTCGGGCGGAGGGTGCCGCGTGCCGGTTGCGGCGCAGATGTCTTCACTGCGACAAGATCAAATTCAGATGAGGATGGCGCAAGCGCGTAGTGCCTGGGGCGGAACCAGAACCACAGCGGCCGGCCCCCGGCCACACACTGCGCGATCGGCCCCCGGCTCGAGCGCGGCAACATCTGCCACCCTCTTGCGTAATCTGATTCAGCCGGCGGCCGATAGCGCAGTTTGTGGCCGGGGGCCGGCCGCTGTGGTTTTTTCCATTGCGTACTGCGGACAAAATACCTCTCCTTGCACGGAAGGTTCGGGATACATTTGGGCATGACCCGCGCCGAAATCACGACTCCTGAGATTCTTCCCGAGGAATCAGTTGTAGAACTTTCGCTGAGGCCTCAGCGACTCGCCGAGTTCATCGGCCAGCCAAAAGTGAAGGAGAGCATGCGTATCTACATCGACGCTGCGATCTCCCGGCGTGAGCCACTCGATCATACTCTGTTTTTTGGCCCTGCAGGTCTCGGCAAAACGACTCTTGCCGAGCTGATCGCGCGTGAGATGGGGGTCAACATCCGTACGACATCAGGACCTGCACTGGAAAAACCCGGCGACCTCGTTGGCACTCTGACGAATCTCCGAGAGGGTGACATCCTTTTCATCGACGAGATTCACAGGCTGCGGCCGATAATCGAGGAATTTCTCTATCCGGCGATGGAAGATTACCGCATCGACATCAGGCTGTCGGAGGGTCCTAAGGCGCAGACGATTACCATGCCCATCGAGAAGTTTACCCTTGTAGGAGCGACGACTCGCCTGGGAATGCTGACGCCCCCGATGCGGGCGCGATTCGGTATCGAGCAGCGTCTCAATTTTTATCCCGCCAGCGATCTCGAGACCATCGTTCGCCGGACGGCTGAAGTGATCAAGGTCGATATCGATGATGGTGGCGCGGAGGAGATCGCGTGCCGATCACGGGGAACCCCGCGTGTTGCGAATCGCCTCCTGCGCCGGATTCGCGACTATGCTCAGGTGAAGTCGGGCGGGAAGATTACACGGGACATCGCGAAGGATGCTCTTCAGCTCCTCGATGTCGACCAGTTCGGCCTCGATGACATGGACAGCCGCATCCTGAAGACGATAATCGAGAAATTTGATGGAGGTCCGGTCGGGGTTTCGACGATTGCAGCAGCCGTCGGCGAAGATGCTGGCACGATCGAGGAAGTCTACGAGCCGTTTCTCGTTCAGAACGGTTTTCTTCAGCGAACGCCGCGGGGTCGAATGGCGACGGCGCAGGCTTACAGGCACTTCGGTTTTACGATGCCTTCGAGCGGGTCGCAGCCTTCGCTTTTCTGACATCCTGCGCGGCCACGACATGATGGAGCGCGGGTCACTTACGAGCGACTACGAGTTCGAACTTCCACCCCAGCTGATCGCGCAGACCCCATCACAGCGGCGTGACGAAAGCCGGCTGATGGTAGTGCATCGTAATTCCCACGAGATCGAGCATAGAACTTTTCGCGACATCGTCTCGCTGATTCCATCGGGAGACGTGGTCGTGGTCAACACGACGCGCGTCTTTCGCGCGCGCCTGCTCGGTATTCGTGATTCAGGCGCGCCCGCTGAATTGTTGTTGCTCAAGGCGCTTGGTGACGATCGCTACGAGGCAATGGTGCATCCGGGCGGAAAGCTCAAGCCTGGACGCCGGGTAACTGTGAGCCCGGATCTCGTGGTTGAGATTCTCGAGACGACCGAACGACGGACGCGGGTAGTGCGTTTAATGACGTCGTTGCCCATAGCCGAGGCGATCGAGCGGTTTGGGCACGTGCCGCTTCCGCCGTACATAACGCGTGTGGACGAGTCGTCGGACATCGAGCGATACCAGACAGTGTATGCCAACGAAGCCGGTTCCGTTGCTGCACCGACTGCTGGTCTTCACTTCACGCCGGAGCTTCTCGACTCACTCGCCGCCAGGGGCGTTGCTCGTGCTGACGTCGTCCTGCATGTAGGCGCAGGTACTTTCAAGCCTGTCGAGGTTGAGAATCCAGATCAGCATGTGATGCACGAGGAGTCGTACACGTTGCCCGGCGCGGCCGCATCGGCGATCAACGAAGTGCGTGGCAGGGGCGGCAAAGTCTGGGCAGTGGGAACGACGTCGGTACGCACGCTCGAAAGTGCCGTGCGCTCCGATGGATCATTTGCTGAGCGATCCGGGGATACGCGGATCTTCATTCGTCCGCCATATGAGTTTCAGGCAGTCGATCATCTCATCACGAACTTCCATTTACCGCGGTCTACGTTGCTGATGCTGGTCGCGGCGTTTGCAGGCTATGACCTGATGATGGAGGCATACCGTACTGCAATTGCTGAAGGGTACCGGTTTTATTCCTATGGCGATGCGATGGTGATTGTTTGAACGTCAGTTTCCGTCAAATCCGTCACCATGGGTTTCCGCTGTCACTAGCCCGATGTCATTCGCATTCTCAATAGAATCTGAGTCCGGAAAAGCCCGCGCAGGAACGTTCACTACGCCGCACGGCCCGGTGGCGACCCCAGCCTTCATGCCCGTAGGAACCCTCGCGACCGTGAAAGCGCTCGACCCCGAAGACCTGACGGCAATGGGCGCGTCGATGATCCTGTCGAACGCCTATCACCTTCACCTTCGCCCGGGCGACGAGCTCGTCCGTGAGATGGGTGGCCTCCACAAGTTTATGGGGTGGAATGGCCCGATCCTCACAGATTCAGGAGGATTCCAGGTCTTTTCGCTCGCTACGCTTCGCAAGATCAGCGAAGACGGCGTCGAATTCCAAAGCCACATCGATGGCTCGCGACGTTTTTTCACGCCTGAAAGTGTGATGCAGATCGAGCGAAACCTGGGCGCCGATGTGATCATGCAATTCGACCACGTCATACCCGGGCAATCAGATGAGGCCCAGGCGCGCGATGCCAGTGAACGAAGCCTCAGATGGCTGAAGCGATGCCTCGACGAATTCTCGACCTTCGACTCGGATCAGGCCCTTTTTCCGATCGTTCAGGGGGGTATCCACCCTCACCTGAGGCGCGAAGCGGCAGCATCGATCGCCTCGATGCACCACTGGGCGGGCTTCGGGATCGGCGGTCTTTCAGTCGGCGAAGAAAAGCCGGCCATGTACGAGATGCTCGACGTCGTCGATGATGCGCTCGACAACGACCGCCCGCGCTACCTCATGGGGGTGGGTTTCCCTGAGGACATCGTCCAGGGAATCCTGCGCGGGGTCGACCTGTTCGACTGCGTCGCGCCGACGAGAATGGGCAGAAACGGGTCGGTATTTACGGCAGACGGACGCCTCAACATCAAGCGGTCCGAGTTCAGGAATGACCCGCGCCCGCTGGACGAAACGTGCGGCTGCTCGGCATGTACGCGCTTTTCACGTGCCTATATCCGACACCTGTTCACCTCCGACGAGATCCTCGGCCTGCGCCTGCTGTCGCTGCACAATGTACATTTCCTTCTCGCGCTGGCACACTCGGCGCGCGAGGCAATCATGGCTGGAACGCTCGCAGTCTGGAGCAGTGACTGGCTGACCCGATACCACTCCCGCAACGCATAAGACATGACACCGATATTCCCGGCATTACTGCTGCTTCAGGGCGTGCCCAGCACGCTGTTTGGCCCGATTTTCATGTACGGCGCCATCTTCGCCATCTTCTATTTCATCCTCATCCGCCCCGGGCAGAAACAGCGCAAGGCACAGGACGCGATGATCAAGCAGGTGAAGCGCGGCGATGAGATCGTCACTGCAGGCGGTCTCGTTGGCGAAGTGATTCACATCAAGGAAGCGACGACAGAGAAAACTGACACGCGCCTTCCGAACGAGGACCGGCTTACGATCAAGAGCGGTGAATCGCGCGTTGTCGTTGAGCGCGGTCGGATTGCGAGAGTGAGCCGCGTGGCGGGCGCGCCCGCAGCGGAAGGGTGAAGATTCTCGACATCCGGGTCCTTGGCGACCCGGTGCTGCGAAAGGATACCACTCCCGTCACCGAGATCACTGATGAGCTGAAACAGCTCATCTCGGAGATGTATGACACGATGTACGCAGCCGAAGGAATCGGCCTTGCTGCGCCGCAGGTCGGGCGTACGGAGCGCATCGCGGTAGTCGATGTCGATGGCGCTCGCTACACGCTCATCAATCCCGAGATCGTTGAGCACGGCGGCTCGGCTCGCGCTGAGGAAGGGTGTCTCTCAATTCCGGATGTATATGGTGATGTCGTTCGCCCGGAGCACATTGTCGTGCGTGCGATGGACGAGCTCGGTAACACCTTCGAGGTGCAGGCAACCGAGCTTCTTGGTCGCTGCATCCAGCACGAGATCGATCACCTGCATGGCAAACTTTTTATCGACTACCTGAGCGTGCTCAAGCGCCGGTCTGTGATGGCTGACTGGGAAAAGCGCAAAGCCGACTACCCGTCGTTCATCAGAAAAGTGGCCAACGAGAAGAAGGGTCCAAGCCACAGCGAAGGCGAGCTGTAAGTGCGCGTCCTCTTCTGGGGGACGCCGGAGTTTGCCACTGCTCCGCTGAGAGCGATGATTGGTGAAGGATTCGAAGTCGTTGGGGTCGTAACGCAACCGGATAAGCCGCGGGGACGGTCGCGCGCGGTCACCGCACCGCCGATCAAGCAGATCGCTTTGGACGAACATATCCCCTGCTTTCAGCCGGCATCGCCGAAGGACGAAGAGTTCATCGGAATGGTCGAGGTAATGCAACCGGATATCTCGATCGTGGTTGCGTACGGCCACATCCTTCCGAAGCGGGTGATCGACCTTCCCCGCCTCGGCACCTTGAACATCCACGCATCGCTGCTTCCCCTCCTGCGCGGCGCGGCTCCGATTCAGGCCGCAATTCGACAGGGGTTCGCGCAAACCGGCGTAACCATAATGCGAATGATTCCGGCCCTCGATGCGGGGCCGATCATCCTCACGGCAGGCTCGCCAATACTTGACGACGAAACTTACGGCGAGCTTCAGATGCGCCTGTCGGAGCTTGGTGCTCTCGCCCTTGTCGAGGCCCTGACCCTGTTTTCACTCGGAAAGGCTACCGAAACGCCGCAGGATGATTCGCTCGCGACGTATTCACCAAAAGTCGCGCGCGAAGATGCGCGCGTCGACTGGAGACTGAACGCCGATGAAGTGTCGCAGATCATCAGGGCGTATGATCCGCGACCGGGTGCCTTCACGACACTTGCAGGCCTCGACGTAAAACTCTTCGGCGCACGAATTGTCGACGGAAACAAACACGGTGACACGCCGGGCAGGATCGTCGACGTACGCGAAGGCATCGTGGTTGCCTGTGGCGGTGGGCTCCTGTGCGTGCGTGATGTCCAGCCGTCGGGTAAGAGCCGAATGCGTTCAGCCGATTGGGCACGCGGGCGCGGTATCTCGGTGGGAGACATCTTCGGAGGATGAAACCAGGCGGCGCGATGCTCGACTTTCCCGTCGTTCACGCAGTCACTGATTCAGCCGCGGTGCATCAGGTCGATTTTCTCACGAGAGCCGCAGCGATCATGCATGCTCTTGGTCCAAGAGGAGCAATCCATCTGAGATCGTCACGGATTGCGCCGCGTGAGTTTTACGATATTGCTGCGGAGCTTGCCCTCGTCCAGGAGCGGACCGGCTGCTGGCTCATTGTGAACGACAGGATCGACGTTGCTCTCGCGGTGGGAGCACGCGGCGCCCAGCTCGCTTCGCACTCTCTTTCAATACCTGACGCACTACTCGCTGCAGGCAAGTTGCCCCTCGGCGCAAGCGTGCATAGCGTCGAGGAAGCAGTGGAGGCGGCGACGGCCGGGGCATCCTGGTGCGTTGCGGGGACGGTGTTCGAGACGCCAAGCCATGTCGGGCGACCACCCGCAAGGACCGACTTCATAAAGGACGTCACGAGCGCCGTCAGTATTCCCGTTATCGCGATCGGCGGAGTAAAACCCGAAGACGTAGTGTCACTGCGTCGCGCCGGGGCCTACGGCGTAGCAACCATTCGTGGCGCCGGGTGGGACCGGGCCAACCTATCCTCTGACGATGCCGGCGACCCGATGGAAACACAGCTTTCGCCCGCTGTCGCAACGGCGTTTCCGGAGCCTGTCACGCGCTATATTTCAGCCTATGATTCAGAGTCCGGAAGCGAGCGGCATGATCACGCTGACGGTCAACGGCGCTCAACGGGAGCTGGCGCGGAATAGCACCATCGCAAGCCTGCTGGGGTCGCTGAAGATCGACCCGCGCCTCGTGGTAATAGAGCACAATCGATCGATCCTTCGCGATCGCGACGGCTATCCCAGTCTCGGCCTCCAGAATGGGGACGTCGTGGAAATCGTGCATTTCGTGGGCGGCGGCTGATGGGCGCCATCGTGGAATCGGCAGTCGAACTTTCCCCGCTCGTCATCGGCGACCGCGAGTTCAAGTCACGCCTGATGGTTGGAACGGGCAAATACGCTTCGAACTCCGACATGATGCGCGCGATCGAGGCCTCCGGGGCCGAGGTCGTGACCGTTGCAGTACGTCGCGTCGATCTCGATCGTGAGAAGGATGAGAGCATTCTGCATCATCTCGATCCGTTGCAGTACTTCCTGCTGTCGAATACTGCGGGCTGCTACACAGCGGACGAGGCTATCAGGTACGCGCGGCTCGCGCGTGCTGCCGGCTTCAATGAATGGGTGAAGCTCGAAGTGATCGGGGATCAGGAAACTTTGCTTCCCGACACTGCTGGTTTGCTCGAGGCAACTCGTACGCTCGCGGCGGAAGGTTTCAAGGTCATGGCCTACACGAACGATGACCTGATTACCGCACTTCGCCTCGAGGATGCCGGGGCTGTCGCAGTGATGCCACTTGCATCGCCGATCGGCTCAGGTCTCGGCATGCTCAACCCTTACGCTATCAGAACGATCAAGAAGCGCCTTTCCGTTCCAGTCATTGTGGATGCTGGTGTCGGCACGGCGTCAGATGCATGCATCGTGATGGAACAGGGCGTCGACGGGATCCTCATGAATACGGGAATCGCCGCTGCCAGTGATCCGGTCCGCATGGCCAGCGCGATGCGTTTCGCGGTCGATGCAGGGCGCCTTGCGTACCTCGCGGGTAGAATGCCGCGGCGCGAAGTGGCGGTCCCATCATCGCCTGAGTCCGGGATGCTCGACTAATGGCATCGAGTGAGGGCGGAGTTCAGGTTGCGGTTGGCGGAGTGACGATGGCACGCGTTGCTGCTGCCGGCATCTGCGCCGACCTGCGCGACGGCGAGATGCTGGACAGCTCGTTCGATCGACGCACCGCGGGTCTCGATGCACGAGATCGCCGCTGGCTACGCGAGCTCGTTTACGGAATGCTCAGACAGCGCGGTGCTGTTGACGCAATTCTGGAGGAGCGCGTTCGCGGCGGACTGAGCAGGGTCGATCCGGATCTCGTCGACCTGATGCGCCTTGGCGTATATCAGTTGATGCACATGGGCAGCGTGCCCGCATATGCCGCGATTGCGCAGACAGTCGAGCTTGCGAAGGTGAGGCATGGCATCGGGGCGAGCAAACTCGTCAACGCTGTGCTTCGGCGCATCGACCGCGAAAGCGCGGATCTCACCGTGCGCCCACCCGAAGACAAAGTCGATGCGCTGGCGCAAAAGTATTCGCACCCGCGATGGCTGGTTGGTCGTTGGCTGTCGCGATGGGGCGAGGAGGATACAGCAATCCTCCTGATGAAGAACAATGCGGAAGCGCCGGTTGTGATCCGACCATACGGAATCGTGCGCGAGCAGCTCGAGGCAATGCTCGAAGGGTCAGGCGTCGATGTCGAGGACGCTCCGCTCGCGCGCGAAAGTATCCAGATATCAGGCGGAATTTCTCTCACCGAGCTCGGTGCGTTCAAGCAGGGACTGTTTTTCGTTCAGGATCCGGGATCGACCCTCGTTACTCAATACGCCGCGATTCCATCTGGCGGTATCGTTGCGGACCTGTGCGCTGCGCCAGGCGGCAAGGCGCTCGAGCTGACCCGGAACGCGCGCGCGGTATTCGCCTCTGACAGATCGCCACAGCGACTGGTGCGACTGCTGGAGAACCGCGCCCGGCTCGAGGCGAGCAACCTCTTCATCGCCGTTGCTGATGCACGCAATCCTGCAGTGCGCGAAGTCGACGCAGTATTGATCGATGTGCCATGCACCGGCACCGGAACATTCCGGAGACATCCCGATGCGCGATGGCGCTTGCGGATCTCCGACCTTTCGGTGATGGCCGCACTTCAGGCAACGATTCTCCGCGAGGCCGCGAAGACCGTAAAGCCGGGCGGGCTGTTGATCTACAGCACATGTTCGCTCGAGCTCGAAGAGAATGACGCGCAAGTCGAAGACTTCCTCGCGCGAAATCCTGAATGGAAACTCGAGCCGCCGCCTCAGGGTACTGTCCCGGCTGAAACGATGGACCGCGGCTTTCTTCGCGTGCTCCCCCAGATTCACGGCAGCGACGGGGCGTTCGCTGCCCGCCTGCGCAGGAGCCAGTAGGTGAAAGCCCGCGCGCTCTCGCGGCGCGCGTTTCCATATTTCCTCGTAGCGGTAGGCGGATTTCTCATCGCCTACCTGCTTCTTTTCTTCTTTGCATTTCCGGCCGACGTGCTGCCTGATGACGGCCGGGTGCCGCGCGTTGTAGGCAAGACCTGGAGCGAAGCAGTGACTCTGCTGGAAGAAGCCGGTTTCAGCGCGTTGAAAGGCGACACGAGATTCCACAAGACGACTCCTGCCGACATCGTTCTCGAGCAGGACCCCGCAGCCGGGAGCCTTCAGAAGCGCGGCGCCGAAGTCACGCTGGCGGTGAGCGGGGGGCAACGAACGGCGACGGTTCCGGAGCTGAAGGGAACTTCGCAGCAGCAAGCAAGGATTGCGATCGAAACCGCGGGATTCACCTTCGGGAGCCTTTCGCAGCAAATGAGTACTGAGCCGCGCGGGGCTGTTATCTCCAGTGATCCGCCCGCGGGCACGACGGTCGAGCTTCCGGCGACTGTAAGTATTACCCTCAGTCAGGGCCCCGCAACGATTCAGATCCCGGACTTGAGCGGGCGCACTCTCGCCGACGCGCGATCTACACTCGAGCAGCTTGGCCTGCGCCTCGGCGGCACCAGCACAGACACCAGCTCATTCCTTCCCGAGAATACCATCATTGGCCAGGCACCAGCAGCTGGAGCAACCGTGTCCGCGGGAGCGAGCGTAAGCCTGCGCGTCTCGCGATTCCCTGCGCCTCCATCGCTCGTACCTCCGACAGCAGCACCACCTGACACTTCAAAAACAGTCTTCAGATGAAAGCGAGGATCGCTCCGTCAATCCTGAGCGCGGACTTCGGAAAGCTTGCCGAGGAAATCGCAATGTGCGAGGAAGGCGGCGCCGACATGGTCCATCTCGACGTGATGGACGGCCGCTTCGTTCCCAATATCACTTTCGGCGAAAAGGTCATTCGCACCGCGCGCAAGGCGACGTCATTACCACTCGACGTGCATTTGATGGTCGAGGCTCCCGAGCGATTCCTCGAGAGTTTTGCGGCCGCCGGGGCGAACGTTCTCACAATTCACGTCGAAGCCACCGCACATCTCCAGCGGCACCTCTCGCGAATCCGCGAGCTTGGATGCGTCGCTGGAGCCGCTGTTAATCCATCCACACCGCTGATCGCGGTACGCGAGGCACTGGCTGACCTCGATCTCCTGCTGGTCATGACCGTAAATCCCGGATTTGGCGGACAGGAGTTCATACCTGCGTCCATCGACAAAGTCGCCAGAGCTCGGCAGATGCTCGGAGAGCTGCGCAGTGGGGCGGCACTCGAAGTCGACGGTGGAATCGCGCGTGACACGATCAAGCAGGCATGGCGCGCCGGTGCAGACACATTCGTTGCCGGCAACGCCGTATTCAGCGCGCCAGACCCGCGTGCGGAGATTGCAGCACTGCGGCAGCAGTGCCTCGAGCTCGCATGAGCACGCGAAAACTTGTTGCTGTAGTTGCGTTGCTCCTCGCGGGCCTTCTCGTTGTGTACGGCGGACTCAGGACATTCCTTGGCAATGAAATCAGCCCGGTAGGCGTCGGTGCTGACGCGCCTGATTTTAGTGCAGTCACGCTGAGTGAGCCTTCGAAGGAAGTGACGCTTGCCAGCTATCGCGGAAACGTTGTGCTGCTCAACGTCTGGGCAACGTGGTGCGGACCGTGCCGCGTCGAGATGCCGAGCATCGAGAAACTGCACAGGGCCTACGGGCCGCAGGGGTTGAAAGTCGTTGCCGTGAGCGTCGACGATGCAGGCATGGCGCCGCAGATCCGGAGTTTCGCCAGGGAGTATGGTCTCACATTCGAGATTCTTCATGATCCGGGCGGGCAGCAGGGAAACCTGAGCCGCAACTATCAGATCAGCGGATATCCTGAGACCGTCATCATCGGCCGCGATGGAATCATTCGACGCAGACTCCTTGGCGCACATGATTGGAATTCCGCTGAGAATCGCGCGCTCGTCGAGCGCCTCCTCAAAGACAGGACGGGATAGCGTGCCTGCCATACTTGGGATCGAGACATCGTGTGACGAGACGTCAGCCTCTGTTCTAACGGGGAGCGGTGATGATGTCGACATGCGCTCGCTGGTGATTCTCTCACAGGACGTGCACAAGGTGTTCGGCGGCGTAGTGCCCGAAATTGCGTCGCGCGCTCACCTCACGAGCATCGTTCCCGTAGTAGGGCGCGCCCTCACCGATGCGTCGATGGAGCTCGAGGAAATTGACGCGATTGCCGTAACCGCGGCGCCGGGCCTCATCGGCGCGCTTCTTGTCGGAGTCTGCTACGCGAAATCACTTGCGTTTGCACGGGGGATTCCCGTCATCGGCGTTCATCATATGGAAGGGCATCTCTTCGCAACATCGCTTGACCATCCCGATGCGGTCCCGCCTTTTACCGCACTCCTGGTTTCAGGCGGACACACGATGCTCCTCGACGTCGAGGAATGGGGCCGCTACCGCCTGCTTGGCGCAACGCGCGATGACGCAGCCGGTGAAGCCTTCGACAAGGTCGCGAAACTCATCGGCCTTCCCTACCCTGGCGGACGGCACGTAGAGGCTCTTGCCGCGGCTGGCGATCCGGCACGCTTTCGATTCACACGCCCGATGGTGCGTAAGAACGACAAGCCGGGCGATCCCGATTATTATGAGTTCTCATTCAGCGGACTCAAAACCGGCGTGCTCAATGCAGTTCGAGCCAGCGAGGATCTCGAGCGGGACAAGTCTGACATCGCCCGGGGATTTCAGGATGCGTTGATCGGCTCACTGGTCGAGAAAACTCATCGCGCCGCGGAAGCGCACGGTAGAAGCAGGATCGTTCTGGGCGGTGGCGTGGCCTGCAATCGCACCCTGGCAAAAGCCATGCAGGAACGCGATCCTGGTTTGTCTGTGTTTGCGCCGGCACCAAGGCTCGCGACTGACAACGCGGCGATGATCGCGCGTGCAGGACTATTTCATTACGAGCGAGGCGAGAGAGCCGGGCTCGACCTCAATGCATTCGCAAGTCAGCCGATTCCCGGCTTAAACGCAGCCTGACCTCCACGACCCAGGACATGCCACACATCTTCGCGCAAATAGTCCATCACCCGGTTTCATACGGACTCGGCCCACTCCAGTTCACAGGCTTCGGGTTTGCGATGCTGCTCTGTTTTGTCATCGGCCAGATCATCACGCAGAACGAGATGGACAGGCGCGGTCAGGACGGCGAAGCCGCCGGCGACATGGTCTTTGCGGCAGTGATTGGCGGCCTGCTCGGCGCTAAGATCTATTATGCGATCCTGATGGGGGATGCGTCGTCGCTCACGAGCCGCGCAGGGTTCGTGTTCTGGGGCGGCCTGATTGGTGGAATTGCGGCGGTGACGTTTGTCGTGCACCGCAAGAAACTTGGCATCGCAAGGACCAGCGATGCAGTCGCTGTTTCTCTGCCAGCGGCGTATGCGGTCGGCCGGACTGGGTGCTGGGCAGTCGGTGACGACTATGGAAGGCCGTGGAATGGTCCTCTTGCAACAGTCTTCCCTGATGGCGCTCCACCATCGACTGTGGCGAACATGTCAAACATGTTCGGCGTGAAGTTTCCCCCGGGAATGTCACCGTCGGAAGTCGTGGCAGTGCATCCGACGCAGCTCTACGAAGTCGCGATGGGCGTTGTCATGTTTTTCATTGTGTGGAAGCTGCGGCACCGCGTGCACGGCGCGGGATGGCTGTTCGGGGTCTACTGCCTGCTCGCCGGAGTTGAGCGCTTCATCGTCGAGTTCTTCCGCGCAAAGGACGACAGGTTTTTTGCCGCCGGATTGACTGCTGCGCAGCTCATCGCGATTGCCTTCGCGCTGTTCGGCGCGATATGGATGTACATGAGGTGGTACGAAAAGAGCGGCACAACCACTCGCCCTGCCGCGCGCGCGGCATAACGGCAGGATTGGGAGCGGTCAATGGAGCTGATAGTTCGCCCGCCCCGGAACTATCACGTGTCGTACGACACGTCAGAGGAGCTCGAAGCCGCAATTCTCCGGGACATGCGAGTCGCAGCGGCGACAGCCAATCCGCTGATCGCAGATGGATTCAGCTTCGCGACACGCCTGTTGCCGCGGGCGGGCCTGGACGCTGGCCGATTCCTTGGAGCACGTGGTCGAGCACAATCCCCTGATCGTGAGCGCGACTACTTCGCAGTAATGATGGAGCTCGATGCGGCGCGCGTTGCTCCATGGTTTTCGCGATCGGCGCGAAAGAGCGTCTACATGTTCGACGCTTGGCCGGCGCGACACGCAGCAATCCTGAAATTCGTCGCCGACTGGGGCGTGCAATTCGCTTTCGTCTCGTCGAGACAGGCTGCCGAGCGATTGGCGAAGTTATCTGAGCATTGCACGTTCATCTGGGTGCCGGAGGGAGTCGACCCCGATCGGTACCAGCGCAGGTCATCACTCGAGCGCGACATCGACGTGCTGCAGCTCGGACGAAAATTTGACGCGCATCACGTTCTGATCGAGCCCGCGTTAGAGCGTGCAGGCAAGACTTATGTATACGAGCGAGAGAAGGGGAAGATCATCTTTCCCGAACGGGAACAATTCATCGACGGGCTCGCGCGGTCACGAATTTCGATCTGCGTTCCATCGAGCGTCACGCACCCTGAGCGTGCAGGCGACATCGAAACAATGACGATCCGCTACCTGCAGTCAATGGCATCGAAGTGCCTCGTCCTGGGTCACGCACCTGAAGAAATGGTTGACCTCTTTGGATACAACCCGGTGATCGAAATCGATAACGCCAATGCCGCTGGTCAGATTCTCGATCTGCTGGACAACTACGATTCCTACCAGCCACTGATTGAAAAGAACCATGCGGCAGTCACCAGCGAGCATTCCTGGGATAACCGATGGGCCCGCATCGGCGCGTTGCTTCTTGCATGAGGCTGCAGGAAAACCAGAACTAAAGGGGGGAAGTGGGGTGAGGGAAAACTGCGAGTTACTTGAGTTTTCAATCGTGATATTGGCAGGTTTCCGCCAGGCGATTCTCTATTTTTTGGGGTAACGGCGGAACGACACAGGCGAAGTTGCGTAGCTACCCAGGAAATGGACGGCACGGCATCGCGCGAGTCCTTCCGTAGTTACCCCTAATGAGTGACGCTGAAATGCAGGACGATGTCCTTACGGCGGGCGAAAACTCTTGTAACTCGGTAGTTCTCGCTTTCAACTCCCCCTTTTGTTTCCGTAGTTAAGCCTGAGAATCAGCCGCAGCAGCGCCCTTCAGATTGGGAGTTCGCGGAATGAATGTCTTCCCGATCATGAACAGAAAGAGGACCAGCAGGATTGCCTGCGGCACGACGGTCTCAACGCTCGGGAAAATCCCCAACGCCGGCACGCTCGGCATACCGTTCATGAGCGTGATCCCCACGGCGTCGCCCTCCTGGAGCTCGCGTATTCCCTTGCCAAGGAACACGAACGCCATGTAATAGAGCAATACGCTTGTCACAGTGAAGAATGGTCGCATCGGGATACGTACGCCGAAGCGGTAGAACATCGTGAAGATCACCGCGAGTGCAATACCGCCTGCGATCATGCCCAGAATCAGTGGCACCATTACGTTCGCGCCATCATGAAAAAGCGCCTGATAGAAGAGCGCGGTTTCAGCACCCTCCCGAAACACTGCCAGGAATGCGACGAGGGTTAATGCTTTTCCGCCACCGTGCTCCAGTGCATTGCCGACTCTATCCTGAATGAACTTCTGCCACTTCGCCGCTTCTACTTTCGAGATGAGCCAGTAGCTGACAGAGAACAGGACAGCGACTGCGAGCAGCATCGTCGCTCCTTCGATGATCTCGCGGCTTGTCGGCAGTGTGCGGAAAACGGTCTGTAGAATCACTGCCATCACTGCGCTCGCGGCCAGGCCCATCCCGACTCCCGCCCAGATCGAGCGCAGACGCTGACGATTGCCTGTCTTGATCAGAAATGCGACGATCGCTCCGATTACGAGGATCGCCTCAAAGCCTTCTCTCAGAATAATGAGGAACGACTGGAGGAAAGCCGTCCATCCGCTACCCGTCGGTCTGGTCAGCTCGACGATCCTTGGAAGATTCAGAGCGATCGCATCGCGGGCCCGCTGCGCGACCTCGATATCCCGGCCACGGAGGCCTCCCTTGAAGTCGGCAAAGTGCCGCTCCATCGTCGCGACGAGCCCTGGCTGTCTGGCGCGGGCGCGTGTCTCGAGCGATTCGAAAGCGATATACGCGTCTAGCGCGCGGTCGCCCGCTGCTTCAGTGCTTCCGGCGCGTGCAAACTCGAGCGCACTATCGAGGAGAGCCATCACGGAATTCGCAGCGAGCTCGCCCGGAGCGGCTGTTGCGTCGGCCGGTGCGGGTGGCAGCTCCATAGCCACGCCGCGCAATCGATAGATATAGTTGATGACGTTCCAGCGATCCTGCGGCGTCATCGTATTTCCAAAGGCCGGCATCGGCGTCCCGCGAACGCCAACGGTAACGACGTTGTATGCGAGGGTCGGTGTCAGGTCAGGCAGCAGTTGAGCTGACCCGATCGGGGGTATCGGAATCGGAGAGCTCCCTGCTCCAGGTCCGTCGCCAAGTCCACTATCGCCATGACAGGACGCGCAGCTTTGGGTGTAAAGGATCTTCCCGCGCACCAGGTCGAGCGGTTCAGTCGGCAGGTCGAGAGCCCCGGCAGACCCGAGCGTCCCGTTGAATCTCGCGTGGATAGCTCTGATTTCATCCGGGGTACGGCGAGCATTGACCGCGCTTGAAAGCGTATCGAGAACCGCCTGCGTCGCCAGAGCGTTGTATCCCGTCAGGCGCTGAGCGACGTTCCTCGCATCCCCTAGGAAGCTCGTTGCCTCGATGTATTCCTCCTGGGAAACAAGTTTCCCCGCAGGATCGACGGCCTTGCCATATTCCTCGACGGCTACGCTGACTATGCTCGATAGCCGCTTAGCGGAGTTCTCCTGCGACTGTGCGGCCGAAGAAAAGACCGTGAGAAGCATCACGGTCAGCAGGCCTGTTCGAATCCCGGAATCCATTGCCGAGTAAATCTATCAGGATAGCGTGGTTACGGCAGAGGAGGGGTGCATCTTCGTGCTGCAGCACGGTTTACGAGCCTGTCCCGGTCAGGCGTCCTCGTCGCGGAAAGCGTAATCGCCGGACAGCTCCCGGGCTGATAGTGCTCCTTTCTGGCCTGTTCTGGCCTCGAAACGGGCGACGAACTCTGGGAGCCGTTCGGGGGTGAATCCGTCCCGGGGTAGCCCCGTCAACTCGATTGCGCGCTCGATCGAGTCGGGCTGGCCCTCGATTTCAACGAGGTGGTCCATTCGCGGGTATTCCTCGAATCTCACGATTGCACCGGCGAGTGTGTATTGCGCGATCCTGCGTTCGATCTCTCGAACGACAATTAGTCCCATGTTGGCCAGGATGCGAGCGAGTGCAACCGGGTCATCGACGCGGGTCGAGACTTCTTCCCTGACCTTGTATCCGTCGTGGTAGCGCGTGGGTCCTTTCCAGTCGAGGAATCCCTCACTTGTTCCTTCGCGTGCGTACACACGCAACCGTATTACCTGGTCGGCTTGAACGAGCGCGCCGAGCTTGTCGCCATAACGGAGGTCGATCAGGCGTCCTTCGTAGGCGATGAGTCCTCCCGCGGCTTCGACCTTTTTCCGGGTGGCTGCAGGGTCTGGAACTACGCTTTTCAGCTCGACTTCACGCATTCATGATTCGCTCCATCACGAGCGCCGTATCGGCGAGCGTTTCGAAGACCGCATAAGGATCGTATTTGGCGAGCTCTTCGACCGAGTATCTGCCTGTGGCAACTCCGATTGCGCGTGCGCCGATTGACTCGCCGCACCTGATATCAGCGGGTGTGTCGCCGATGACTATCACGCGATTCCCTTCGACGACTGCGCCCAAAAGATCCTGCGCCCGGCGTTGCGCAACTGCGGGCAGCTCCGGGCGGTGTTCATGGTCGGAGCCGAACGCGTTCACCTTGAATCGCGTGATATCGATTCCTGCGGCGGCAAGTTTGGCGCGCGCGCCATGCTCGATATTTCCGGTCAGTAACCCGAGCAGGATTGTTTCTTCCTGCTCGAGCGCGTCCAGTAGCTCGCCAACTCCCGGAAACACGTGGACGACTCGTTCGCCTGAGTCGAGCTCGCTTCGGAGGCCGGTGAGATATTCGTCGAGGAGGCGTGGCATCTCAGCGTCGATCTCATGATCTTCGCGTCCTTCGAGACGCATCGTCTCTCGTACGATCTGTCTGTCAGTCTTGCCATCGTAATGGTATTCGCTGCTTCCGGGCGTACCGAAAACCTGCGTTAGCGCCCGTTCCATCGCGATTCGCCCGACCCCGCCGCTTCGCAGGATCGTGCCGTCTATGTCGAAAAGGACAACTCTCATCTTCGTGTCAGAAAAAGTCCGCTCATGATTGTAGCCGTGCCTACCCCCTGCCAGACCGTCGGTGCCTCGCTCAGAAAGATCCATGCGACCAGGATAGCGATCACTGGTTGGAGGTTGCCGTACATCGCAGTCCGGGTGGGGCCGAGCACGCGTAATCCGCGGTACCAGAAAATGTATGCCAGGCCCATCGATAGAACGCTGGCGTAGAAGATTGCCGCCCATGCCGCGGGGCCGACTTGTGACCAGTCGGTTGCCATGAGCGCTCGCGGTGTCGCGACGAGCATTGGGATAGTGCCTCCCAGCATTGTGAATGCCGAGAGGTGAATTGGGTCGATTCGGCGGGCGTAGGGTTGGAGCATGACCGTAAATGCCGTCCAGCAGAGCGTTCCGCAGAACACCAGCAGTGTTCCGAGAAGGGTTGCGTCGCCTGAGGAGCGGGTGGCGCTTCCGAGGACAACGAGTGCTACTCCACAGAGCGAGAGCACGATGCCGCCGATGACATTCTTGTTGACGCGTTCGGTGCCGCGCCATCTGCCTGCAATTGCTATGAATGCGGGTGTTGCCGCGACGATCAGCGCGGCGTTCCCGACGCGAGTGCGTGCGATGCCTTCGACGAACAGTATCTGGTAGAGTCCGTTGCCGAGCACGCCGAGGGCGATGAGGGCAAGGACTTCCTGCCTGTTGGGCCGGCGGTTCTTTCGCATCGCTGCTACGGAGAGCAGGACGACTGCTGCGAGTCCGACGCGGAGGCCGGTGAAGGCCATCGGCGTGAACACCTGGGTGCCGAACTTCACGACGCTGAAGTTGATGCCCCAGATGAGAGCCATCAGGAGCAGCAGCGCGTCAGTCTTGCCGAATCCCGCTGGTGCCTGGCTCTGTGTCATCGGTGCATAAACTAGCTGGTACGTGTTGTCTCCTGCTACTTTCTGCAATGCATATCTCATTCGCCGTGTTCGCCGACGGAGCAAACCTGTCGCAGGAGGGAAAGCTCAACGTTCTCGGAGTGTTCGACGCACTCGCTGTCGGTGGATTTCCTTCGCTGCATCCGCGCACGCATTTTGTCGTGCGCCTGAAGGGCACCGTCGAGGACACCGGCGCGCACACGCTCACCTTCAATTGGGTGAATCCTGAGGGTGAGGTGCTTTGGTCGTCCGATGGTGAGTTGAACGTGGCGCCTGGTGCTAACCCGGCGATGGACATGGACCTGCCGATCATCGCCGTGATTGATCTTCCGCTCAATCTTGCGGGCATCTACACGATGCAGGTCTCACTCGATGGTGATCTTACCGCGGAAGTTCCGCTGCACGTGAGCAATACTGCTCAGGTGGTGATGCCGGCTCCGAAGGGAATGGTCAGCTAGCTATGAACGCGTAGCGGCTGAAAAGCGTAACTTCAGAAAAGCGTAACGACCTTAACGCGAAGAACGCGAAGTTTTCGCGAAAATCGCGAAAAGGGCGGCTCAGCGGAGAGACGTCTCCGGTGATAGAAACTGGAGTCCGACAGCCAGCGTTGCTTTTCTGGGGTTAACCCCACACGACAAAACTCTGTTGCCGATAGTGACTCGATTGTCTCGAGTGGCGCTACCCGTACGCTTCGCGTCACTTCGTGCACCTTCCGCGTTCTTCGCGTTTGAGGTTTTTAGCTTTTCCGCTTTTCTGCTTTTCTGCTCATGTCGCCAGAATCCGGCGCGCAAACCTGAAACGGCCGATTAAACCCCGCGTGTAATCATCGGGCCGATCGAGCGACTCGATACAATGCCCACCTCGCCCGATCGCGAGATGAACCAGGCTTTTCGCGGAAATCGCCATCGCCACGTGAGTAATAGCTCCGTCCGGCTTCTCTGAAAAAAAGAGCAGATCAGCGGGCAGTAGAGCCTCCATTCCTCCCTCGAGATGAACGCCCTGAGTCGCCTGCTGCCACGCGTCGCGCAACAGCTTCACGCCGTGAAGAGCGTAAACCGTCTGCACCATACCCGAACAGTCTGCACCCCACGGCGTGATGCCGCCCCACTGGTAATACGTCCCCTGAAAGAGACCGGTAGCAGACGCAACCATCGCGTCAGCATCTGACGGAAAAAGCTCCCGTCTACGCGCAAGATTGACCGTTCGCCCGTTGATACATTTGCCATCACGAACGATTGCGCCGAGCGGGAGGTCGATCGTCACGCCACGCGAATCACGAACGCCGCATCCGAGCGCAATCTCCACATCGGCGTTCCAACCCCATTCATCGCACTCGGGCCCCTCCGCCGCTTCACAGTACCCCTCGTGCACCCAGCCCTCGTAGCCTTCGCCGCCGCGAATACGAAGCCATGTCCGTTCGGTGCCGATCACTTCGGCACAGTGTCCGAAAAGCAGCTGGTTCTCCTGCGTCGCCGCGGCTCGCGCCTCGCGTAACACAGGCGCAATCGGGGTGCGGGCGCGCACGTGACGCGGACTCAATGCTCGGGCCAGTCCATCAATGGTATTTCACGAGCGGGGGTTGAGGGCTTCTCGATCTCAGAGCAGGAATTGCACTTGAGTATTCCCTTGAAGCTGCACATCACGCAGATAAACGTACCGCAATCCACACACGGATAACCTTCCGAGGCTCTTTCCTCTTTACCGCATGCGCGGCACTCCATCGCGTCCTTCTCGCGGAGCTCGGCCACTAGAACCTCCACGTCCGGAAGAAATCAAAACCCAGCTGCCTCGGCGTCTGCTGCTGAATCTGCGGCGCGTTCCGGGCGCATGTAATGTCGCTCGATCCCGGCTCGATTCCAGCCTGCGCAGTATAGATCGAGTTGAATCGATACTCCAGCTTCAATCCAAAGTTGTCGCGGAAATTGTTGGCGTTTACAAAACAGAGTCCCGTGCTCAGGCCAAGGAACCAGTTGCTGCCGATCTGCTTGCCTACCACTGCGCGTGAATTGAGCAGGCTGTAGAGGTAGGGGTCAGTCGCCTGCTGAGTCTGCGCATCGCTGACTCGACCGGTTTGAATATCGAAGAAGTCGACGAGGTTTCGCGGGATTGCGCTCGTAAGGAGCGAGCTGCCGTACCTGAGCGCGAACGACGCGAGCTGAGACTGATACGCGCTGTTCGCGTTGTCGAGCGCGATCGCGGGCTCACCTGTGATGAGGTAGCTCAGCAGATCTGACTGGGAGAGCGGAAGATTGTCGGGGTTATCGAGAGCAAGAGTCGGCTGCGCGAGTGTACCGCCGATGTTCACCCTTACCCTTATGTCGCGCAGATTCGCGCTCCTCGTATTCGGCTGGCGAATCGTGTGAATCGCGCGGATGTCGAGTGTGGGATTCAGGTCCGGCGTCCCAAAAAATCGAAGACTTCCACTCTCCACATCGAAGGTCGGCTGCACGAATGGATCGACCAGCGTCAGCCGGTACGTTCCCCTCACGGCGTTCAGCGATCCCTCGAGGGCAAGCTGCGACCTGTCACCGGTCTGCGCGCTGCGGCCGAGCGTGACGTTCAGGGATCCGCCAAGCTTCACGTTGGCTTCCGATGAGCGCAGCCAGACAGCGTCGCCGATGTTAACGGCAACGTTCTCCAATGTCAGGTTCCTGGCAAAAGCGCTTGGCGTTTCGGGGAGCAGCTTCCTGTCGCGGGAGAGCAGCGTGTCGACAATTCCAGCGAACTCGGGATCGCTGAGGTCGACGATGTCCTTGGTTATGAGCTCAGGGATATAAATCGTCCCGCGGTCTACCCGAACGGCGCCGCCGACGCGCGCAGCACTATAGCGTCCACTGAGTGTGAGATCCTGGTCCGTCGATATGTCCAGCGACGCCAGACCTGGCCGTTCAATGATATGGAAATTCCTCGCCTGAGCCCGAAGCGCGAACACGGGGTTCGTGTACTCCTCGAGGCTCACGTAGCCCGTCACTCCCAGCGTGCCGCGCCGGTCGCGGTTCGTTTCAGCGACCATGCGCTGAATGAATACGGTATCACGCTCGAGCAGGATGTCGGCGTTGAGCCTGGCGAGAGTGAGGCCGAGATTCGTTAGCGTCGCGGAAGCGTCCTTGAGCCGGAACTGTCCGTCGATTATCGGCTGCTTCGTCGTTCCACGCACGTCGACGTTGGCGACGAGCGAGCCGCGCGCCTGCTGAAATCCGGGAATGAACGCTTCGAGTACAGCAATGTCGACGCTGTCCGTGCGCACGTTGCCCCTGACGGAATCGCCATCGAGGCTGACGCCGCGAATCGCCAGCCGCGCATTGCTGGAATGCCTGAGGAGAAGTGAATCGAGTGATCCGCCGCCGGGAATGAGAGTTACGTGTGCAGGTGACTCGAGGCGGTAACTGCTGCTCTCGGAGACTGTAACCGCGCCAGAATCGAGTGTCACCATCGTCGTATCACCGGTCCGCCGCGCAGATCCGCCAAGCTTAGAGATGATTCCACCTTCGCTTGCGAGGCGCGCGGTAAACGTCGCGCTCGTCAAGGATGTCACGTTTGCCGCGGCATTCAGTGACGTGAATCCGACAGGCCCAGCCCTGATCGTGTCGGCCTCGAGAGTTATTTCCCCGGCTGGTGAATCCGGTAACCCGGTGAGTGCAAAACGCCCGCTGATGCCTTCGACTGAGCGACCCTCGAGTACCAGTTCCCTTCCGGCGAGGGTGCCTTCCAGTGAGAGCAGATCTTTGGTGCCCTTGAGCTCCCCTGTCACGCGAACTGCACCGCGAAGCGAGTCGGTCCCCAAGGCTGTTCGTTGTCCTATGTAGCGCTCGACATCAGCGAGAGAATCGATAGAGACATTGAAGCGAAGGTTTCCTTCCATACCTTCGATGAGTCCGACACTTCCGGAGGCACTCGCATACGCGACGTCACTCTGCACAATCAGTGTGTCTATCCTTGCGATGCCGTTGTCGAGGCGGAAGCTCGTGCGCGACGAGGCAATCGCGAGGCGGTCAACCCGGCCACTCATGTTGGCTGTGATCGTTCCCCGCCCTACCACCAGAGAGTCACCGGCAAAGCCAATCGTATAGTCGCCCGCAACAAGCGTCGCAGGAGCCTTCGGATTTTCGAGCAGCGTCCGAAGATTGATATTCTGGAACGTGCCTGCGCCGTTGGCACCAAGTTCCGGCAGGTTAGCGTCGACCTTTCCGGCATATGTGATCGTCCCGCCGGCGCTGGTGAGCGAAGCCTCGACGTCAAGATCCTTGGGCTGGCCGCGAATCTTTACGGGCCCGGTGAAATTCCCGCGCAGCGGAATGTCCGGATACGACCTGGCCAGGGTCGTCATGTTGACCGGAGCCGCATCGAGCTCCATGTCGTACGACATGTATGTGTCGTGGTCGGTCATCCGGCCACTTCCCGTAAAGCGTGATGTCGGGAGAGCACCGTCGTGATGCACGATGTCGGCGTTCGAGAACCTCACGTCGAGCCAGAGGGAATCGAGTCTCGTGGTACCGGAGACCGTCCCCTGCAGCTCGAGGAACGCCGGACTCAGGTAGCGAAGAGTTCGCAGGTCGAGCGTTTCGATACTGACGTCGAATCCGTGAAACACGGTAAGTGCGGGCGTGAAAATGTCGAGAACGCCGCGCCCTGACACGCGCGAGACCGCGCCCGGAACGTTGCCATCGTTAAACGCAAATCGTGACTCGTCGACCCTGAAGCGGTTTACCGGCCCACCAGACGCGCGTATGGTTCCGTTCAGCTGGCCTTTCCAGGGTAGCGGCAGCGGTTCTCCATTGAACACTCGAATCAGAGCGAAGTCGAGCGGCGCGGCTCTGATGTTCACGTCCTTCAGCACCAGAAGCGGGCCACCGACCCCGTATGTCATGCTACCTGTCAGTCGCGACTGGGTTGTACGAACATCCATGTTGCTGATCGCGTAATCGATCACGCGCGGGTGTCGCACGTTGTTGATGTGCAAGTCGAGTTTGCCACCGCCTGTTGTCGGAAGCGTCGGATACACCCACGCCACATCGCTCAACGAAACGCTGTCTCCAACGATTCTTATGTCATAGCGCATGGGGATGCCGCCTCCCCACACCAGCTTTCCTGACGGCACAGTTCCGCGGGACCGCGCCAGCGTGAATCCGGGCGATTGAAGCCAGACTGAATCCCCAACGTGCTTCACGTCGAGCGCGGCGCGTTTTATCTGCAGCGGCGGATCCGACGAGTTGACACTCACATTCGCGATCCTGAAAAACCTGCCAACGGTATCAGGGTCCGCGATTCGCGCGTAGGAGAGCGCCGCATTCATCTCGGTGAACCGATAGATCTTCGTGAAGCCCTCTTCGGTCCGGCGAATTTCGTTGCGCCACTCATTGCCCTTCATCGGACGCGTGAGCGAGCCCAGCGCAAATGCGATCACGCTGTCCCGCTTGCGGCCACTGAGAGTGTCGGAAGGCCGCCACTTCAAGCCAACGCGGATGTTTGCATCGTGTACGTCGGCGGAATCCACCACGATAAAATCGCCGAATCCCCGAGGAGTGCCGGGCGGGCGCTTCGGCCCCGACGGAAAAATGCGCTGGTAGTTCCACTTGCCGTCGAGATGTTCGTGCAATCGAACGACCGGGCGCGTTACGTCGACGTGGCTGAGAAGAATCCTGCGGTCGAAGATGTCGCGCATGTCATACTTCACGCGCACCGGACCAGTTCTAATGAACAGTGAATCTTTCTCGTCGCGAATCTCGATTGAATCGATAGTCACACCGCTGAACAGCCCGCCGCTGATCCGTCCAACATAGAACGACCCGCGAACTTTTCCGTCGAGCCACGATTGTACGTATTTCCTGACCTGGTTCTGGCCGAAGCCTGTTTGCGTCAGCGAGAAAACTCCCGCCGCGAGCACGATCAGCACGACGACCAGTGCGACCGCGCTCCATGCGACGATGAGCTTGCGGCGCGACACTATCGCTTCAGAACGCCTGGCCGATGGCCAGGCTGAAGGTGAGGCGACTGCCGAAGCTGGTGCTCGTTCGCGGCCGGAACGTACTCGGGCACACCCCTTCGTCCTGCCTCAGCGTGCCATCGTCGGCAAGATGAACGCGAAGCTGACGCTCGGGATCCGAGCTCAGGCTGAGGCACGGCAAAGCACCCGCGGGCGAACCAAGCTCATCCGTTGGCGACCCGCCGGGAACTTCATAGTAGAGCGGGCCTGCGGGACGACTGTACGGGTTGTAACCGACGACGAGACGAACCGGACCGACAGGAGAAAAAGCAGTCAGCTGAATACCCGGCGTCACCTTTATCGAGAAATTCTGGAACCGGTCGCGTCGGCCACGAGTCCATACGTCACCCGCGTCCGCAAACACGGTCCACTGAAGAAGATCCGACAGGAACGGGCTCGGCATCCTCAGCTCGAGATTACCAAGGACGAGCGAGTTACCTCCGGTTGGAACGGCACGACGTATGTCCTGGGCGGAGTCGGGAATCGCAAAGATGCTGTCAGCGGTGCCCGGCAACACACGCAATTCGTAATTGCGGGCGATGTATACGAGTGACCCGAGCTCATTCTGCGAAAACCCGCGCATCGAGTTCGGCCCGCCGGCGTAGAGTCGTTCCTGAGGCGGAATGAATCCGGTGACGTTCCCGAAGGTCCTCCCGACAACTGCACCGCCGCGCAGCCTGAATGCGAGTACAGTACCACCCGGCTGTCCCCAATATTGCGAGCGCTCTGCTATCACCTTGTTGAACTGAAGCGCTGTGTCAGAAAGTATGTATGACGATGCGTGACGAGCCTCGACGCGGAATTGATAACCGCGCGAGGGCGAGACGAGATTGTTGGTCCGATCGCGCGAGATTGCGGCGCTTGCGACAGCAAGACGCTGCGTCTGCTGAACGCGCCGCCTGTCTTCACGATCGCAAAGATTGAAAACCGCGCAGAAGAGCGCCGGCTGCGCCTCAGTCCGGCCGAGATCGACTGAGTACGCAAAAGTGATTGGCGTCCTCGGCCACCGCCGGTATTCCAGCGATGCGACACCACCAATGACAGTAGTGCGCAGGTATGCGTTGTACTCCGATACCCGCTCGCTGAACAATGTGATAGTCGGGATTGCGCGAAGCCCGGAAAACGCAGGCTGCCTCAGCGTTGCGCCGACATAGTAGTTGAGCTTGCTGCTGAAAGGATCTCGCCTTGCCTGTGGACATAACGCGCTGAGTCCGGAGACCTGATCGCCCGCACCTATCTTCGAGATGCGCGTCGTCAGGTCCAGTCGCCTCAGTGTACGCAGGAAGTTGTAGTTCGACATCTCGGCCGTGAGACGAAGGCAGTCGAGCGTGCCATACCCTGCCCCGAGTCGGGCAGACCGCGTCGTATTTTCCGCCAGCAGCGCGCGGATGTTGAGAATCGAATCGCCGGGACTCGCACTGTCGTGAACCAGTGAGACGTGTTGATATGCCTCGGTGCGATACAGGCTCCGTTGCGCCTCGAGAATGTCATCTTCGCGGTAGACGTCGCCTGGCTCGAGCCCGATGATGCTGCGCACCACCCTGTCCGGCACCTGCTTTCCCTTGTTGGCAAAGGGAACAACCTCGAGCCCGACAGTGCCGATCCGGGTAAAAGCGCCTGTCCTCACCGTGATCGTATCGTGAGCCACTCGCATCGAGTCGTCGATGCTGAATGTGTTGTCGACTTCGACGCGTGGGTATCCGCTGTTCCGAAGTCTCCTCGCCATGCTGTCGCGCGCCGCCTCGATGGCAATGCGATCGAAGCGGTTGCCGGCTCGGATTGGCAGGCCACGCACGATATCGGCGCGGTTCGCGACGGAGTCGAGTCCCGCGATCACCAGTGAGCCGAGCAGCGTTGGCGCACCCTCGGTGACGATGAAGTTCACTTCAACCCCGCCACGTTCCGCGCGGAGCAGCGTATCGACGACTGCATCGGCGAATCCACTCCGCCTGTAAAAGATCACCAGGCGTGCGCGATCTTTGGGCAGTTCGAGCCTGTCGAGGCAGCGGCGCGCGGTAAGTGGCAGCCGCAGCACCGTGCGGGCAAAGGGGGATGGCGTGGTCACAATGATCTGCGACAGCTCTGCGTCGGTAAACGCAGTATTGCCCGTGAAGCGGAGGCCAGTCACCTCCTGATCACCTGGGTCACAGTTTACTTCCTGTCCTGCAGCCTGCCTCGCGAAGATGGTGAAGAGTGCCGCGCAGCCGGAGATCAGAATGGCACGCGCGAACCCGCGTTGCATCAGCTTCCGCGCTTTCGATCCCACGGACCTGCCGGCCCGCTTTTTCTGTCGGGCAGTGGAGGCTCGCGGACGGTTGCAGGAGATGGTACCAGCGGTGTGCGCTGGATTAAGAGTTGCACCAGGTAAAATCCGGCCAAACCGGCAGCGATGCCAACGCCGATTGCGGGAACCAGGTCAGAGGCGCCAAGCCGGCGCCTATAATAGTAGTCTTCATTCATTGTTTGACGCCCTCTCGAGGGCCCGATAAGTTCTCGCGTCCGCCCATACAATGTCAACGGTAAGACTCATGAACATCCCCTGTAAGCTTCTTCTAACTCTTTTTGCCGCAACGGCATGCACAGGCGGCGAGTCGTCTCCCGCCCGTCAGACACTGATCGACTCGCGCGATACATACGACCCGCGCTCGCTCGATCCGGCTCTCTCGACCGACGTCCCTACTGGAAGGGCGGTCGGCTACATATTCGACGGCCTCGTCCGATTCACTCCGGACGCCCAGGTAGTCCCCGGACTAGCTCACACCTGGGACATTTCTGCCGACGGAATGACCTACACGTTTCACCTTCGGAACGGCGTAAAGTTCCACGATGGCCGACCCTTCACGTCGCGCAACGTAATCAGCTCCTTTCAGCGCGTACTCGATCCAGCGACAAAAGGCGGGCGCGGATGGCCGCTCTTTCCGATCGCGGGCGCGCAGGACTATGCCGCGGGACGTGGCGGAAATCGCATTTCCGGTCTCAGCGCCCCTAACGACAGCACTGTCGTAATTAGGTTGAAAGAGCCCCTCGCAATCTTCCCGAAACTGCTTGCAATGCCGGTTGCGCACATCGTTCCCGATTCTGTGCCTGCCAACTTCGGCGAGAACCCAATTGGTACGGGACCGTGGAAATTCGTGGAATGGCGTCACGATGACTTCCTGAAATTCGCGCGCAACGATGCATACTTCGACACACCGCCAAAGGCCGACAGCCTGATGGCTCGCATCGTACCCGAGCCAAGCACCGCGGTTGCCGAATTCGAAAGCGGCAACGTGGACGTGCTCTACGTACCGGAAGGCGAAACACGCAACTGGGAGCAGACTGACGAGAAAAAGGCGATGCTCGAGTCCGCCCCTGCGCTACGCGTCTTTTACGTCGCGATCAACACCACACGCGGTCCGCTCGCAAACGTGAAAGTAAGACAGGCACTGAACTACGCGACGGACTCGAAAGCGATTCTGGACGGGATAGTCAGTGGCCGCGGCAGTCTCGCAGCCGGCGTCATTCCACCGTCACTCGCGGGCGCGGATACTACACGAGCAGGTTACAAGCGTGATGTCGCGAAGGCGAAACAGCTCCTTGGCGAAGCAGGCTTTGCAAATGGCATCGATATCGAGTTGTGGTCATCGCAGACTCCGCCCTTCCCGCGCATTGCTCAGGCAATTCAGGCGAATCTTAGAGAGGCGGGCATCCGCGTCACCCTTGTGCAGCGCGATGCTTCATCGATGCGCGAAGCTTCCCGCGCCGGCCAGACCGATATGGCTCTCAAGGACTGGTTTGCCGACTACCCGGACGCAGAAAACTTCCTGTTCCCATTGCTCCACACTGCTAATAAGGGAGTCGGCGGAAACGTTTCGTTCTACTCGAATCCTCAGTTCGACCAGCTCGTGGACGCATCTCATCGCGAGCAGGACGAGGCCAAGCGAACCGCACTGTACAAGCAGGCTGACGTTCTAGCTTTCAATGATGCACCGATGATCTACCTGTTCTTCTACAAGGAGCTCTACGCTGTGCAGCCGTGGATCAGGAACTTCAAGGTTCCCACGAT